>NZ_JBIWFO010000017.1:31067-172322 GCF_044763125.1 Streptomyces sp. NPDC096310
GGGCCCGCCGGGGGGGCGGGGGGGGGGGGCCCCCGGGGGGGGGGGGGGCGGGGGCCCGGGGGGCCCGGGGGGCGCGGGGGGGGGGGGGGGGCCCCCCCCCCCCCCCCCCGCCCGTCGCGGGTGAAACGTCCGCTCCCGGAGAGCGCCTAGCGGAGGAAGGGGTCCACCGCGACGGCCACGAAGAGCAGCGACACATAGGTGATGGACCAGTGGAACAGCCGCATCTCCTTGAGCTTCGCGCCCGACTCCCCGGCCCTGGCGCGCGACTGGAGTCCGTGCGCCTCCCAGAGCCAGAACCCGCCGGCCAGGAGCGCCACCACCGTGTAGAACCACCCGGTGTACCCCAGCGGCGTCAACAGCAGGGAGACGGCGACCATCACCCAGCTGTAGAGGACGATCTGGCGGGCCACCACGCGGTTGGTCGCGACGACCGGGAGCATCGGGACGCCCACGCGCTCGTAGTCCGCCTTGACGCGCATCGACAGGGGCCAGTAGTGCGGCGGCGTCCAGAAGAACATGACCAGGAAGAGGATGACGGCGGCCCAGGACACCGAGTTCGTCACGGCCGACCAGCCGATCAGCACCGGCATACAGCCCGCGATACCGCCCCAGACGATGTTCTGCGAGGTACGGCGCTTGAGGATCATCGTGTAGACGACGACGTAGAGAAGCAGCGCACCCAGCGAGAGGACCGCGGACAGCCAGTTGACGAGAAAGCCGAACCAGAGGGTCGAGACGACCGTCAACGTGAGGCCGAAGACAAGTCCTTCACGCGGCGAGACCATTCCCGTGACAAGGGGGCGCTGTGACGTGCGGTCCATCAGCGCGTCGATGTCGCGGTCGATATACATGTTGAGCGCGTTGGCGCCACCGGCGGAGAGATAGCCGCCGATACACGTGGTGAGCACCAGCAGCAGATTCGGCACTCCCTGCTGAGCCAGGAACATCACCGGAACGGTGGTGATCAGCAGCAGTTCGATGATCCGCGGCTTGGTCAGCATCACGAACGCCTTGACGCGGGCACCGAACGGCCGGTGGCCCCCCGAGCTCGGAGTCAAGGCGACCCCTGCGGGTCGGGACTCGACGACCGTCACACACACCCCTGACAGAGAAATCCCAGCAAGCTTCCGGCAGTGAAGGCCCCGTAAAGACTTGCGCTTACCGCGCCACTCTAGACGTTGCCCATATCCCGTTCGGCGCCGGGGTGGGGCGTGCGGAGTCGTGTTGAACGCCGCGTTGAACACGGTCCCGACCCGCCCCGTACACCCTGCCGACAGCCCGCCGAGAGGCGAAGTTCCCGCGCGCACCGCACCCTGGAAAGACGCTCGGAAAGATGTCGGATGCTGCGGGTAGGCTCGACAATGACCCGGTGCGCCCTCAGACACCGGGATGAGAACATGTGGAGAGGAGCCCTGACTCAGGGTGAGCACCAAGCCGACCACCACAGACCTTGAATGGACCGAATTGGACCGTCGGGCTGTAGACACCGCCCGCGTCCTGGCCATGGATTCCGTACAGAAGGTCGGCAACGGCCATCCGGGTACGGCCATGAGCCTGGCCCCCGCCGCGTACGTGCTCTTCCAGAAGCTGATGCGCCACGACCCCTCCGACGCGCAGTGGACCGGCCGTGACCGGTTCATCCTCTCGGTGGGCCACACGTCCCTGACGCTCTACACCCAGCTCTATCTGGCCGGGTACGGCCTGGAGCTGAGCGACCTGGAGGCCTTCCGTACCTGGGGCTCGAAGACCCCGGGCCACCCGGAGCACGGACACACGGTCGGCGTGGAGACCACCACGGGCCCCCTCGGACAGGGTGTCGCGAACGCGGTGGGCATGGCGATGGCGGCGCGGTACGAGCGCGGACTGTACGACCCGGAGGCGGCGGCGGGCACCTCGCCGTTCGACCACACCATCTACGCCGTCGCGGGCGACGGCTGCCTCCAGGAGGGCATCTCCGCCGAGGCGTCCTCGCTGGCCGGGCACCAGAAGCTGGGCAACCTGGTCCTGCTGTGGGACGACAACCACATCTCGATCGAGGGCGACACGGAGACCGCGGTCTCCGAGGACACCCTGAAGCGGTACGAGGCGTACGGCTGGCACGTCCAGCGGGTCGAGCAGGCGCCCGACGGCGACCTCGACCCCTACGCCCTGTACGAGGCGCTGAAGGCGGCCAAGGCCGAGACGGAGCGCCCCTCGTTCATCGCGGCCCGCTCGATCATCGCCTGGCCCGCGCCGAACGCGCAGAACACCGAGGCGGCGCACGGCTCGGCGCTCGGCGCCGACGAGGTCGCGGCGACGAAGGAAGTGCTCGGATTCGACCCCGAGAAGTCCTTCGCCGTCGAGGACGAGGTCATCGCGCACACGCGTGAGGCGCTGGACCGGGGCCGCGAGGCCCGCGCGGCCTGGGAGAAGACCTTCGCCGCCTGGCGCACCGCCAACCCGGAGCGCGCGGCCACGTTCGACCGCGTGCGGGCGGGCGAGCTGCCGGAGGGCTGGCAGGACAAGCTGCCCGCGTTCGAGACCGGCAAGGCCGTCGCCACGCGCGCCGCGTCCGGCAAGGTCCTCCAGGCGCTGGGTGAGGTCATCCCCGAGCTGTGGGGCGGTTCCGCCGACCTCGCGGGCTCGAACAACACGACCATCGACAAGACGTCGTCGTTCCTCCCCGAGGGCAACCCGCTGCCGGAGGCGTCGCCTTACGGCCGCACGGTGCACTACGGCATCCGCGAGCACGCGATGGGCTCGACGATGAACGGCATCGCGCTGCACGGCAACACCCGTATCTACGGAGGCACCTTCCTGGTGTTCTCCGACTACATGCGCCCCGCCGTCCGGCTCGCCGCGCTGATGAAGGCCCCCGTCACCTACGTGTGGACGCACGACTCCATCGGCCTCGGCGAGGACGGCCCGACGCACCAGCCGGTCGAGCACCTGTCGGCGCTGCGCGCCATCCCCGGCCTGAACATCGTCCGCCCGGCCGACGCCAACGAGACGGTGATCGCCTGGGCCGAGATCCTCAAGCGGCACGACAAGGGCGCCCCGCACGGCCTGGCGCTGACCCGCCAGGGCGTGCCGACGTACGAGGCCAACGAGGAGGCGGCGAAGGGCGGTTACGTCCTGTTCGACGCCGAGGGGCCGGACGGACAGGCCACCACCCCGCAGGTCGTGCTGATCGGTACGGGCTCCGAGGTGCAGCTCGCGGTGGAGGCGCGTGAGCAGCTCCAGGCGGCCGGGGTGCCGGCGCGGGTCGTCTCGATGCCGTCGGTCGAGTGGTTCGAGGAGCAGGACCAGGCGTACAAGGACAGCGTCCTGCCGCCGGCCGTGAAGGCGCGGGTGGCGGTCGAGGCCGGTATCGGGCTCACCTGGTACCGGTACGTGGGCGACGCGGGCCGGATCGTGTCGCTGGAGCACTTCGGGGCTTCGGCGGACGCCAAGGTCCTCTTCCGCGAGTTCGGTTTCACCGCCGACGCGGTGGTCACCGCCGCCCGGGAATCTCTTGAGGCCGCGGCGCGCTGACGCCAATATACGAACTGTAGGAGATGCAAACCTCATGACAGACGCACTCAAGCGCCTCTCCGACGAAGGCGTCGCGATCTGGCTCGACGACCTGTCGCGTAAGCGGATCACGTCCGGGAACCTGGCGGAGCTCCTCGACCAGTCGCACGTGGTGGGTGTCACGACCAACCCGTCGATCTTCCAGAAGGCGATCTCGGGCGGCGACGGGTACGACACCCAGCTCACCGACCTCGCCGCCCGGAAGGTCACCGTCGAGGAAGCCATCCGCATGATCACGACGGCGGACGTCCGGGACGCCGCCGACATCCTGCGCCCCGTCTTCGACGCGACGCAGGGCCAGGACGGCCGGGTCTCCATCGAGGTCGACCCCCGTCTCGCGCACAACACCACGGCGACCATCGCCGAGGCGAAGCAGCTCGCCTGGCTGGTGGACCGCCCCAACACCCTCATCAAGATCCCGGCGACGAAGGCGGGGCTGCCCGCGATCACCGAGACCATCGGCCGGGGCATCAGCGTGAACGTCACGCTGATCTTCTCGCTGGAGCGGTACCGCGAGGTCATGGACGCCTATGTCGCGGGTCTGGAGAAGGCGAAGGCCGCGGGCCTCGACCTCTCCAAGATCCACTCGGTGGCGTCCTTCTTCGTGTCCCGGGTGGACACCGAGATCGACAAGCGGCTCGACGCGCTGGGCACGCCCGAGGCCAAGGAGGCCCGCGGCAAGGCGGCCCTGGCCAACGCGCGGCTCGCGTACGAGGCGTACGAGGAGATCTTCTCTTCGGACCGCTGGGCCGCCCTGGACCGCGCTCAGGCCAACAAGCAGCGTCCGCTGTGGGCCTCGACGGGCGTCAAGGACCCCGCGTACAAGGACACGCTGTACGTGGACGAGCTGGTCGCGCCCAACACGGTGAACACCATGCCGGAGGCCACCCTCGAAGCCACCGCCGACCACGGCCGGATCACCGGTGACACGGTGCGCGGCACGTACGACACGGCGCGCGCCGACCTGGAGGCCGTGGAGAAGCTGGGCATCTCGTACGACGAGGTCGTCCAGCTCCTGGAGGACGAGGGCGTCGAGAAGTTCGCGACGTCCTGGAACGATCTGCTCAAGTCGACCGAGGCGGAGCTCAAGCGCCTCGCCCCTTCGGAGGGCTGAACCCTTGACCGCAACCCACGGAGCGAACCCGCTCCGTGACGCCGCGGACCGACGGCTCCCGCGTATCGCGGGGCCGTCGGGCCTGGTCATCTTTGGCGTCACGGGCGATTTGTCCCGCAAAAAGCTGATGCCTGCGGTCTACGACCTCGCCAACCGTGGTCTGCTGCCGCCGGGCTTCTCCCTCGTCGGCTTCGCCCGCCGTGAATGGCAGGACGAGGACTTCGCGCAGGAGGTACACGACGCGGTCAAGGAACACGCGCGTACGCCGTTCCGTGAGGAGGTCTGGCAGCAGCTCGTCCAGGGGATGCGCTTCGTCCAGGGCGACTTCGACGACGACGACGCGTTCGAGAACCTGAAGTCGACGATCGCGGAGCTGGACAAGGCCCAGGGCACGGGCGGGAACTTCGCGTTCTACCTCTCCGTGCCGCCGAAGTTCTTCCCGCAGGTCGTCCAGCAGCTCAAGAAGCACGGGCTGGCCGACCAGACGGAGGGCTCCTGGCGCCGCGCGGTCATCGAGAAGCCGTTCGGGCACGACCTGGCCTCCGCCAAGGAGCTGAACAAGGTCGTCCACGAGGTCTTCCCGTCCAACGAGGTCTTCAGGATCGACCACTACCTGGGCAAGGAGACCGTCCAGAACATCCTGGCGCTGCGGTTCGCCAACACCCTCTTCGAGCCGATCTGGAACCGGTCGTACGTCGACCATGTCCAGATCACGATGGCCGAGGACATCGGCATCGGCGGCCGGGCCGGCTACTACGACGGCATCGGCGCGGCCCGTGACGTCATCCAGAACCACCTGCTCCAGCTGCTCGCGCTGACCGCGATGGAGGAGCCCGCCTCCTTCGACGCGGACGCGCTGGTCGCGGAGAAGACCAAGGTGCTGGGCGCGGTGAAGCTGCCCAAGGACCTGGGAGAGGGCACGGTGCGCGGGCAGTACGCCGCGGGCTGGCAGGGCGGCGAGCAGGCCGTCGGCTATCTCCAGGAGGACGGGATCGACGCCCGGTCGAAGACCGACACCTACGCGGCGGTGAAGCTGGAGATCGACAACCGCCGCTGGGCCGGCGTCCCCTTCTACCTCCGTACCGGCAAGCGGCTCGGCCGCCGGGTCACGGAGATCGCGGTCATCTTCCAGCGTGCGCCGCACTCGCCCTTCGACCACACGGCCACGGAGGAGCTGGGGCAGAACGCCCTGGTCATCCGCGTCCAGCCGGACGAGGGCGTGACGATGAGGTTCGGCTCGAAGGTCCCCGGCACCTCGATGGAGGTCCGGGACGTCTCGATGGACTTCGCGTACGGCGAGTCCTTCACGGAGTCCAGCCCCGAGGCGTACGAGCGGCTCATCCTCGATGTGCTGCTCGGCGACTCGAACCTCTTCCCGCGATTGGAGGAGGTCGAGCTGTCCTGGAAGATCCTCGACCCGATCGAGCACTACTGGGACAAGCACGGCAAGCCCGCGCAGTACGCGTCCGGGACCTGGGGTCCGGTCGAGGCGGACGAAATGCTCGCACGAGACGGACGGAGCTGGCGTCGGCCATGAAGATCGACCTTACGGACACCACGTCCAGCAAGATCAACAAGGCGCTGGTGCAGGGGCGCCGCGCGATCGGCACACCTGCGGTCGGCATGGTCCTCACGCTGGTCATCGTCACCGACGAGGAGAACGCGTACGACGCGCTCAAGGCGGCCAACGAGGCGTCCCGCGAGCACCCGTCGCGCAAGCTCGTCGTCGTGAAGCGGGTCTCGCGCTCGGCGCGCGACCGGGCGCAGGCCCGGCTCGACGCCGAGGTACGGGTCGGCACGGACGCGGGCACCGGCGAGACGGTCGTCCTGCGGCTGTACGGCGAGGTGACGGACCACGCCCAGTCGGTGGTGCTGCCGCTGCTGCTGCCCGACGCGCCCGTCGTGGTCTGGTGGCCGGTCAACGCACCGGTCAACCCGGCCAAGGACGCGCTGGGCAAGCTGGCGCAGCGCCGTGTGACGGACACGTACGCGGCCGAGCACCCGGTGGAGGAGCTGACGGCCCGCGCCGACGCCTACACCCCGGGCGACACCGATCTGTCCTGGACCAGGATCACGCCGTGGCGCTCGATGGTCGCGGCGGCCCTGGACCAGGTGGACTGCAAGGTCACCTCGGTCGAGGTGGAGGGCGAGGAGCACAACCCGAGCGGTGAACTGCTCGCGATGTGGCTGGCGAACCGGCTGCGGGTGCCGGTACGGCGCTCCGTCTCCTCGGGCCCCGGGCTCACGGCGGTCCGGATGGAGACGACCTGCGGGCCGATCAAGCTGGACCGGGCCGACGGCTCGCTCGCGACGCTCTCCATCGAGGGGCAGCCGGACCGCGCGGTCGCCCTGAAGCGCCGGGACACCGCGGAGCTGATCACGGAGGAGCTGCGCCGGCTGGACCCGGACGACACCTACGCGTCGGCGCTGAAGTTCGGTGTGCACCGGCTGGGGGACTCGAAGTCCTCCTCCATGCCGCCGCTGCCGACACGGGAGGCGGGTTCGTCGGAGCACGCGCCCACGCATCCGGTCACGCCGGCGAGCATGCCGGTGAAGAAGGCGGCATCGAAGTGAGCGCTCCGCAGCTCGTCGTCCACCGCGACAAGGAGCTGATGGCGCAGGCCGCGGCGGCCCGGCTGATCACGAAGATCGTGGACGCCCAGGCCGCGCGCGGCTCCGCGTCGGTGGTGCTGACGGGCGGGCGCAACGGCAACGGGCTGCTGGCCGCGCTGTCGGCGGCGCCCGCCAGGGACGCGGTGGACTGGTCACGGCTCGACCTGTGGTGGGGCGACGAACGCTTCCTGCCGGAGGGCGACCCGGAGCGGAACGTCACGCAGGCCCGGGAGGCACTGCTCGACTCGGTGCCGCTGGCCCCGGAGCGGGTGCACGCGATGGCCGCCTCGGACGGGCCGTACGGCAGCGATGTGGAGGCGGCCGCGGCCGCGTACGCCACGGAGCTGGCCGCGGCGGCCAGGCCCGAGGACCACGGCCCGGTGCCGACCTTCGACGTGCTGATGCTGGGGGTGGGCCCGGACACCCATGTCGCGTCGCTCTTCCCCGAGCTGCCGGGCGTCCGGGAGACCGAGCGCACGGTGGTCGCGGTGCACGGCGCACCCAAGCCGCCGCCGCTGCGGATCTCCCTCACCCTGCCCGCGATCCGCGCGGCGCACGAGGTCTGGCTGCTGGCGGCGGGCGAGGACAAGGCGAAGGCGGCGGAGATCGCGCTGTCCGGCGCGGGTGAGATCCAGGCCCCGGCGGCCGGTGCGTACGGCCGCAGCCGCACCCTGTGGCTGCTGGACGCGGCGGCGGCCTCGGCCCTCCCCCGCGATCTGTACCCCCCGGCCTCCGCCTGAGAGTTCCCCTGAGGGTCCGTACACCTGCGCGGCCCGGCTCGCCTCCCCGGCGGCCGGGCCGCGCAGGTGTACGGGCGGGGGCGCCCGCCGGGTGGATCAATGCTTCCCGGGCTGCGGAAAGGGCTTCTCCAGGAGAGATGTCTCAGGGACGGGCATCTCCAGGAACGGCCTCAGCAGGCCCGGAACCGCCGCGTCCGCGAAGGCCAGGGCCTCGCTCTCCGCCGCGTCGTGCACGTGGTACGCGCCCTCTCCCGCGGCCGTCGTGGCCGTGAGGGTGACCAGGCCGGCCCGGCGCTGGAAGAGGGACTGCCGGACCGTCCAGCCGATCACGCCGGTCCGCTGGAGCACAACCGTCGAGCGGCGGACCGTGCCCGAGCGGGCCACCAGATAGCCGCCGCTCAGACCGTGGCCCAGATTCCGGTAGGCATCCAGGGCGAGCAGGACCGCCGCCGGGAGCAGCAGCACCGCACAGGCCGCCGCCACCGGCAGGAGGACATCCGTCAGCAGCAGCCCGAGCCCGGCGAGCAGCGCCACCGGCAGCAGCGCGGCGGCCAGGGACCAGCGCAGCCTGCGGCCCCGGGCGGCGCGCGGGTGCCGGATCAGAGGGGCCGGGTCCGTCGGGGAGACGGTCTCCCGCAGGACCCGCGCGGCCACCGTGTGGGCCGTCGCACGGGGCGCGGCGGGCAGCAGCGCCTTGTTGTCGGCGTGTTCGTCCTCGTCGTCCTGGGTGAGGCCGGTGGCGACCGCGTCCACCCGCGCCGCGCCCGCCAGCCGGACGCCCAGCGGTTCGACCAGCTCGACGCCGCGCAGCCGGCGCTCCTCGATGGAGACGGAGCGGGAGGTGAGCAGTCCGCGGCGGACCCGAAGGGTGCCGCCGGGCTCACGCTCCAGCCGGTAGTTCCACCACATCTCGATCCACAGGCCGAGCGCGCCGACGATGCCCGCGAGCGCCGCGGCGGCCACCAGGATCAGCACCGTCCAGACGAGCGGGGTGCTCTCGAAGCGGTCCCGTATCCAGGCGATGACCTGGGTCTGCGCGCCGAACCACTCGCTGATCTGGAGCAGCCCGCCGGCCGCCGCGCCGCCGAGCACCGGGGCGACGAACGAGATCGGCGCGTACCGCAGCCAGCGAGGGTCGAGGACGGCGAGCATGCCCTCGGGGTGGGTCCCGGCTCCGTCCGGGGTCCGGTCGAGCAGTTCCGTACGGAGCCGTTCGCCCTCGGCCCGGGTGACCGGGTCGAGTTCCAGTGTGGACTCGCCGCCGGAATGCTCGCCGGTGCCGATACGGACCTTCACGAGGCCGAGGATCCGCAGCAGCGGATGTGCCGTCAGATCGACGCTGCGGATCCGTTCCCGGGCCAGTGAACGGCGTTTGACCAGGAACAGGCCCGTATGAAGTTCGGCGCGCTCGGGCCCTATCCGGTAGCGGGTGCGGCGCCAGCGGACGTATTCACCGCCCGTGCCGGCGACGACGAGCAGGGTGGCCCCGGCCACCACCCAGGCCACCGACTCGCCCAGCGGCATCCGGCCGGCCATGCCGACGGCGGTGGGCAGCCCGGCGCCGAGGACGACCCCGGCCAGGACGAGGGCGGTGGCCAGCAGGGTGCGCCGGTCGAGCCGCCGCCACTCCGCCTCGGTACCCGCCAGCCCGGCCGGTGCGGTGGCGTCCGGGGCGGCGGCGTCCGCAGCCTCCACGGCCGGTTCCGGCGGGCCGCTCATGTCGCGTCCCCCGGCGTGGCCTGGGTGATGTGGGTCAGGCGCTCGGCGAGCCCCGCGGCCAGCTCGTGGTCGAGGCCCCGCAGGTGCACCGCGCCCTTGGAGGAGGCGGTCGTGACGATGACGGTGGAGAGCCTGAAAAGCTGCTCCAGCGGGCCGCGCACGGTGTCCACGGTCTGGATCCGGGACATCGGCGCGATCCGCCACTCCTGCCGGAAGAAGCCGGTACGGACGTACACGGCCTCGTCCGTCACCTCCCAGCGGTGCACCTTGAACCACCACACGGGTATCAGCGCCGTACCGGCGAGACCCAGCACCGCGAGGGCGGCCGCCGGGCCCAGCAGCCATCCCCGCGCGGGCGCGATGAGCACGCCGAGCACCACCAGCACGGCCACCGGGACCAGCGTCGCCAGCAGGCACTGCGCGCGCCACCAGCCGACGGCACGCTCGTCCAGCGTGTTGTTCGGCGGTCGCAGTCTTCGCACCCCCTCCCCCATCGGCTCAGCGGCCCCGCAGCGAGCGGTACGTGGCGACCAGCGCGGCCGTCGAGCCGTCGAGCCGGTCGCCCGCCGCCTCGCCGGTGAGCACGGGCTCGATCTCCTTGGCGAGGACCTTGCCCAGTTCGACGCCCCACTGGTCGAAGGAGTCGATGTTCCACAGGGCTCCCTGTACGAACACCTTGTGCTCGTACAGCGCGATCAACTGGCCCAGCACGGACGGGGTCAGCGTCTCCGCGAGGATGGTCGTGGTCGGGTGGTCGCCCCGGAACGTCTTGTGCGGCACCAGCTCCTCGGCCACCCCCTCGGCCCGTACCTCCTCGGGCGTCTTACCGAAGGCGAGCGCCTGGGTCTGGGCGAAGAAGTTCGCCATCAGCAGGTCGTGCTGGGCGACCAGACCGCGCAGCAGATCGTCCACGGGCCGGGCGAAGCCGATGAAGTCCGCCGGGATGACCTTCGTCCCCTGGTGGATGAGCTGGTAGTACGCGTGCTGTCCGTTGGTGCCCGGGGTGCCCCAGACCACGGGACCGGTCTGCCACTCCACCGGACGGCCGTCCCGGTCCACGGACTTGCCGTTCGACTCCATGTCGAGCTGCTGGAGATAGGCCGTGAACTTGGACAGGTAGTGGCTGTACGGCAGGACCGCGTGCGACTGGGCGTCGAAGAACGCTCCGTACCAGACGCCCAGGAGCCCGAGCAGCAGCGGCGCGTTCTCCTCGGGGGGCGCGGTGCGGAAGTGCTCGTCGACGAGGTGGAAGCCGTCCAGCATCTCGCGGAACCGGCGGGGCCCGATCGCGATCATCAGCGAGAGCCCGATGGCCGAGTCGTACGAGTAGCGTCCGCCGACCCAGTCCCAGAACTCGAACATGTTCGCCGTGTCGATACCGAAGTCGGCGACCTTCTCGGCGTTCGTGGACAGCGCCACGAAGTGCTTGGCGATCGCCTCGGGACCGGCCCGCAGCTCCGTCAGCAGCCAGTCGCGGGCCGAGGTCGCGTTGGTGATGGTCTCGATGGTGGTGAAGGTCTTGGACGCGACGATGAAGAGCGTCTGGGCCGGGTCCAGGTCCCGTACCGCCTCGTGCAGGTCGGCGCCGTCCACGTTGGAGACGAAACGGACCGTCAGGTCGCGGTCGGTGAAGGAGCGCAGCGTCTCGTACGCCATGGCGGGGCCGAGGTCGGAGCCGCCGATGCCGATGTTGACGATGTTCCTGATGGGCAGCCCGGTGTGGCCCGTCCACTCGCCGTGCCTGACCTGGTCGGCGAAGGTGGCCATCCGGTCGAGCACGGCGTGCACCGCCGGGACGACGTTCTCCCCGTCGACCTCGATCACGGCGTCGCGCGGGGCGCGGAGCGCGGTGTGCAGGACGGCGCGGTCCTCGGTGGTGTTGATCTTCTCGCCGCGGAACATCGCGTCCCGCAGCTCCGCGACCCCGGTGGCCGAGGCCAGCTCGCGCAGGAGCGCCAGTGTCTCGTCCGTCACCAGGTGCTTGGAGTAGTCCAGGTACAGGTCCCCCACCCGGAGGGTGTAGCCGGTGCCGCGCGCCGGGTCGGCGGCGAACAGCTCCCGCAGAGAGGTGCCCGCCAACTGTTCCCGGTGCTTGCCCAGAGCGCTCCACTCGGGCGTCCGGTTGAGCCTGGTACGGCTTTCCGCGTTCATCTCGGACATCAGCCCACTTCTTCTCGTGCCTGTGTGCCGGCGTGGCTATACGCCCGCGAGTCTGTCTGTCCCCACTGTCCGTCCCAACTTAATTGATCAGAGTGCCGAGCGAGGCGACAGCCAGTGCGAAGAGCCCGGCGGCGAGCAGGGCGGGGGTGTTCAGCCCCCAGCCGGCCGCCGCGGCCCCGGCCAGCAGCGCGCCGAGCGGCGCCCCGGCGAGCGCGAGGGTACGGAACGCGGAGCTGATCCGGCCCAGCATCTCCTGGGGGCTGCGCTCCTGCGTCAGGGTGGTCTGGCTGACGTTCCACACCATGTTCATCGCTCCGAAGATCCCGAGGCAGAGCGCCGGCGCCCAGATCTCCCGTACCGAGCCGAGCGCGGCCAGGCAGGCTATCTGTACGGATCCGGCCAGGAACATGGCCCGTACGCGCCCGATCCGCTCGGCGAGTCGCCCGGCCAGCAGACCGCCGACCACGCTCCCCGCGCCGAAGGCCGTGAGCGTCAGCGCGTACGCCCGGTCGCCGCCGCCCAGCCAGCCCGTGACATGCAGGACCAGCGTCGCGATCAGCCCTCCCATCGCGATGTTGCAGAGCGTCGTGGCCAGGCACAGCCCGCGCAGCGTCCGGTCCCCCGCCAGAAACCGGATCCCCCCGGCGATCTCCGCGCGCAGCGTGGAACCGGCCGCGCGGGGCGGGCGCTGCGGCGCCGCGATCCGCAGGGAGGCGATGAGCAGGGCCGCCATCCCGTACGTGACCGCGTTGGCCGCGTGCGGCGCGGCGACGCCGACGAGCAGCAGCAACGGGACCAGCGGGGCGGCGAGGAAGGCGCTCGCGATCTGCTGCCCGGTCATCAGCCGGGCGTTGGCAGCGGCGAGGACCGGACGCGCCACCACGGAGGGCAGCAGGGCGGAGGCCGCGTTGTCGAAAAGCGTCTGGAACGTGGTGAGCAGGAACGCGAGTGCCAGGAGCAGCGCGATCGACGCGTGCCCGAGGGCGACGGCCACTGCGAAGGCCGCCATCAGCACGGCCCGCGCCAGGTCGACGCCCCACATCGCCCGCCGCTGGTCGACCCGGTCCGCGAGCGCCCCGCCGACCAGCCCGAACAGCAGCCACGGCAGATAGCCGCAGGCCGTCACCGAGGCGATCAGCAGCGGGTTGTCCGTGAGCGAGGCGGCGAGCAGCGGCAGGGCCGCCGTCCGCAGCGCGTCACCGAACCGCGAGACGACCGCGGCCGACCACAGCCGCCCGAACCCCCCGCGCCAGGCGGGCGCCCGTACCTCCCCCGTGCCGACAGCCGTCATCGCTACCCCTCCCGGTCGACTGGAACAGACCGTACGGGGTGCCACTGACAATGCCGCCGGCCATCGCGTGGAGTCGTACCGGCGGCGAAGTGGAGCCGTACCGGCGGCGAAAGGGCGGGGACGCGGGAAAAACGGTTCGGCCGGACACGTGCCACGTGTCCGGCCGGAAAAGGTGCGGTACCGGAAGCGGTACCCGCGGTTCTAGAGTTCGCCGCGCAGTTTGGCGAGGGCTTCGGCGAGAATCGCCTCGCCGTCCGCGTCGCTGCGCCGCTCCCGCACATAAGCCAGATGGGTCTTGTACGGCTCGGTACGCGGCGGGTCCGGCGGATTGTCCCGGTCCTGACCGGCCGGGAATCCGCAGCGCGGGCAGTCCCACGTCTCCGGAACCTGTGCGTCACTGGCGAAGCTCGGCACCGTCTCGTGCCCGTTCGAGCACCAGAAGGAGATGCGCAGGCGGGGCGCGGACTCGCCGCGCTCGGCCTCACCCATCGGCCCCGCTCCGACCCGGCTTCCCCGGATCGCGTTGCCACTTGCCACGGTCGTAACTCCCTGCGTGATGGTGCCGCAAAGCATCGGTAGGCAGCTCCGCTGCCGGGCGCCCCAGTCTACGTAAGGCCCAACGCGCGTCCAGTGAAGGGAGTTACCCTCCTGCCGCCGGTCGCGCGACCCATGATAGGCCGCGCCCGCCGGGCCGTACCGCAGCCGTACCCGGCGCGGGCCCCCGGGCACGCGAGCCCGGCAAGATCCACACGGGAGGCCCTAGCTGTCCAGCTTGAGGACGAGCCCCAGCACGACGATGCACGCGAACCAGAGCAGCCCGACCACCACGGTGATGCGGTCGAGGTTGCGCTCGGCGACCGAGGAGCCGCCGACGGAGGACTGCATTCCGCCACCGAACATGTCGGAGAGTCCGCCGCCCTTTCCCTTGTGCATCAGCACCAGCAGCATCAGCAGCAGGCTGAAGACGATGAGGGCGATCGAGAACCCCATAACCACGGCTGGACCAACTTCCTCGGACTGATCGACCTGACGGGATCGATCTGATCGACCGGATCAACCGGATCGAACTGACAGGATCAACAGGACTGATTATCGGCAGAACGCATAAAGCATAAAGAACGGCGGGGGCCGGGTGACATCTTCCGCAATACCGCACCGGAAATGCCCACTCGACCCCCGCCAGGGTACGACGGATCCGCGCCCCCGCATACTTACTGGTCGCGGAACCTGACGATCTTGACGAACTCGTCGGTGTCCAGCGCCGCGCCGCCCACCAGGGCGCCGTCCACATCGGGCTGCGCCATGATCGCGGCGACATTCCCGGACTTCACCGAGCCGCCGTACTGGATCCGGACCCCGTCGGCCAGCTCCCGCGAGTACAGCTCGGCCAGCCGGGCGCGGATCGCCCCGCAGACCTCCTGCGCGTCCTCGGGGGTGGCGACCTCGCCGGTGCCGATGGCCCACACCGGCTCGTACGCGATCACCACGGACTCGGCCTGCTCGGCCGGGACGTCCTTGAGGCCGCCGTCGAGCTGCGCGAGCGTGTACGAGACCTGGTCACCGGCCTTGCGGATGTCCAGGCCCTCGCCGACGCAGAGGATCGGGGTCAGGCCGTGCTTGTACGCGGCCTTCACCTTCGCGTTGCAGACCTCGTCGGTCTCGGCGTGGTACTGGCGGCGCTCGGAGTGGCCGACGGCCACGTAGGAGCACTTCAGCTTGGCCAGCATGGGGCCCGAGATCTCGCCGGTGTACGCACCGGAGTCGTGCGCCGAGATGTCCTGGGCGCCGTACTTGATCTTGAGCTTGTCGCCGTCGACCAGCGTCTGCACGGAGCGCAGATCGGTGAAGGGCGCCAGTACGGCGACCTCGACGGCGTCGTGGTCCTTGTCGCTCAGCGCGAAGGCGAGCTTCTGGACATGGGCGATGGCCTCAAGGTGGTTGAGGTTCATCTTCCAGTTGCCCGCCATCAGCGGGGTACGGCCGGTCTTCTCTGTCGAAGCGGTCATGAGGTGTTCAGTCCTCCAGTGCGGCGAGGCCGGGAAGCGTCTTGCCTTCGAGGTATTCGAGGCTGGCGCCGCCACCGGTCGAGATGTGGCCGAATGCCTTCTCGTCGAAGCCCAGGATCCGGACGGCGGCGGCGGAGTCGCCGCCGCCGACGACCGAGAAGCCCGGGGAGTCGACGAGCGCCTGGGCGACGGCCTTGGTGCCCTCGGCGTAGTCGGGGTGCTCGAAGACGCCCATGGGACCGTTCCAGAAGACGGTCGCCGCGTCGGCGAGCTTCGAGGCGTACAGCCGGCCGGTCTCGGGGCCGATGTCCAGGCCCATCTGTCCGGCCGGGATGGCGTCCGCGGCCACGGTGGCGGGGTGCGCGGGCGCCTTGGCCTTGAGGTCCGGGAACTCCGCGGCGACCAGGACGTCGACGGGGAGCACGAACTCCACGCCGCGCTCCTCGGCCCGCTTGAGGTAGCCCTGGACGGCCGGGATCTGGTCCTCCTGGAGCAGCGAGTTGCCGATCTCGTGGCCCTGCGCCTTCAGGAAGGTGTAGGCCATGCCGCCGCCGATGAGGATACGGTCGGCCTTCTCCAGCAGGTGGTCGATGACGCCGAGCTTGTCGGAGACCTTGGCGCCGCCGAGGACGACGGCGTACGGCCGCTTCACGTCGTCGGTGAGCCGCTTCAGGACGCCGACCTCGGTGGCGATGAGCCCGCCCGCGGCGTGCGGCAGCCGGGCCGGGAGGTCGTAGACGGAGGCGTGCTTGCGGTGCACGGCCCCGAAGCCGTCGCCCACGTACAGGTCGGCCAGCGCGGCGAGTTGGTCGGCGAAGGCGCCGCGCTCGGCGTCGTCCTTCGCGGTCTCGCCCGGGTTGAAGCGGAGGTTCTCGACGACGGCGACCTGACCGTCGGCGAGCGCGTCCACGGTCGCCCGGGCGGACGCGCCGACCGTGTCGGTCGCGAAGGCCACCTCGGTGCCCAGGAGCTCACCGAGGCGCGCGGCGGCGGGGGCGAGCGAGAAGGCGGGGTCCGGGGCGCCCTTGGGGCGGCCCAGGTGCGAGGCGACGATCACCCGGGCGCCGGCCTCGGCGAGCCGGGCGACCGTCGGCTGTACGGCGCGGATACGGCCGTCGTCGGTGATGGTGGTGCCGTCGAGCGGCACGTTCAGGTCGGCACGGACGAATACGCGCCGGCCGGCGACCCCTGCTGCGAGGAGTTCGTCGATCGTCTTCACTGCTGCTGGGCTCCTTGGGATCTCTGGACAGACAGACCAACAGGGCTCGAACAGCGCCATCTGTGCGCCGACCGAGCCCTGTCACTCATATCGAGGTGCCTGCGCCTGCCGGCGCCGAACTCACGGGCCCTGGGATCAGAGCCGGCCGCCGACGAAGACGGTCAGGTCGACCAGACGGTTGGAGTAGCCCCACTCGTTGTCGTACCAGCCGATGATCTTCACGCTCTTGCCCTGGACCATGGTCAGGGAGGAGTCGAACGTGCAGGAGGCCGGCCAGTTGACGATGTCCGAGGAGACGATCGGGTCCTCGGTGTAGTCCAGGTAGCCCTTCAGCTCACCCTGGGAGGCCTTCAGGAAGGCGGCGTTGACCTCTTCCTTGGTCACCACACGCTCCGTCTCGACGACCAGGTCGGTGACGGACCCCGTCGGGACGGGGACCCGCATCGCCATGCCGTTGAGCTTGCCGGCCAGCTCCGGGATGACCAGCCCGAGCGCCTTGGCCGCGCCGGTGCTCGCCGGAATGATGTTCTCGGCGGCGGCACGGGCCCGGCGCAGGTCCTTGTGCGGGAAGTCCTGGAGACGCTGGTCGCTGGTGTAGGCGTGGACCGTGGTCATCAGACCCGAGACGACGCCGAAGTTCTCCAGCAGGACCTTGGCCATCGGCGCCACACAGTTGGTGGTACAGGAGGCGTTGGAGATGATGTGGTGGTTGGCCGCGTCGTACTTGTCCTCGTTGACACCCAGCACGATCGTGATGTCCTCGTCGGAGGCCGGAGCCGAGATGAGGACCTTCTTGGCGCCGCCCGCGATGTGCTTCTCGGCGTCGGCCTTCTTGGTGAAGATGCCGGTCGACTCGATGACGATGTCGACGCCCAGCTCACCCCAGGGGATGTCGGCCGGGTTGCGCTCGGAGAGCACCTTGATGGTGTGACCGTCGACGGTGATCGTGTCGGCGGTGTGGGTCACCTCGGCCTTGAGGCGGCCCAGGATGGTGTCGTACTTCAGCAGATGCGCGGTGGTCGCGGTGTCACCCAGGTCGTTGACAGCCACGATCTCGATGTCTGCACCCTGCTCCAGCAGCGCGCGGAAGTAGTTACGACCGATGCGGCCAAAGCCGTTGATGCCTACGCGGATCGTCACGAACCGATCTCCTCGTTGGTACGCCGGTTTTCGACGCCGGCGAGTTGTATGGGATGTCCCCGACCGCTTATGACCCTACCTCTCCACGGCCTGGCTGGTGACATCGAGTGCCCAGGGAAACCGGCGGCGTCCGCCGGCGGCCCGTGCCCGTACCGGCGGCCGCAACGCCGGTACGGGCACGGGCCGCGCGATCAGCGCCGGAGCGAGCGCAGCGCCCTGTCGAGGAGCGCGGTGCGCTCCCCCTCGTCGGCCAGGTGCTCCAGGCCGAATCCGAGGAGCACGGTGTCACGCGTGGTGACGGAGGCGTACGAGGCGAAGAGCGTCCGGGAGCGCGCCCAGTCCCCCGCGACGGCCGGGGATCCGGCCGGCGGGCCCGGCACGGTCCAGGCGCCGAGCGAGGTCTCGAAGCCCTCGGTCTCGCGCTCGGCCCCGCCCACGGCCAGGCGCGCGTCGTCCGCGAAGACGCCGCGCCCGCCGCTGCCGGGGTCGGTGACGTAGCTCAGCGACAGCTCGGCCTTCGTGCCCGCGTAGGCGCTCAGGTCGAAGGAGACCTGCTGCCAGCCGTCGGAGGCGCCGGTGAGGCTGTTCCAGGCGCCGCTGGTGCCGGTGGCGGCGCAGCCGTCGGCACCGAGGGTCAGGTAGCGGCCGAGGAAGGGGTGGGCCTGGAGGAGGAAGCCCGCCTCGCACTCGGCGGGTACGGCGGTGCTGCTCGCGCCACCGGCCTCGGGCAGCGTGGTCCAGTCCTCGCCGCCGCTGGTGCGGGCCTCCAGGAGGGCGTGGTCGTACCCCTTCTCCGTGTTCCAGTTGAGCGCGAGGCGCAGCTCGGGCCGGTCGGCCGCGCTGACACCGGTGAGGTCGACGGTGCGGGTGAGGCGGCGCCAGGCGTTGTCCTGGTGGGCGGTGGCGGCCATCCACTGGCCCGCGTAGGGGGCGTACGGGTTGCTGACGCCCGCGTACGAGCCGGACTGGGCGCTGCTGAACTGCGGATACGTCGCCGGGTCCAGCGTGTCGGAGGTGATGGTGTACGCGCCCACCGGGTTCAGCGGGCTGCCGGGCAGGGCGGTCAGCGCGCCGTTCGCGCCGGTGAGCGCTCCCGCGCCGGTGAAGCCGGTGGCTCCGGGGGTGGCGGTCCTGCCGTACGCGCCCAGGTAGTACTGGCTGAAGTCGTTGGTGGCGGCGCGGCCGATCTGGGCGTTGCCGCCGGCGAGCCGGCCGGCCTCGATCAGCTTGCCGCCCTCGTTGAGGAAGGCGCGCAGGGCGAGCTGGGTGGCGCCGCCGGGCGCCGCGGCGCCGGTGTAGTGGACGGCGGCGGAGAAGTGGCCGAGGACGCCGAGCGGATGCGGAGCGCCCTGGGTGGCGACGTCCCAGACGGCGGCGGTACGGCCGCTCGCGCGCAGGGCGTCGGTGTAGGCGGCCGTCCGCTGGGCGGGGGCGCCCTCCTCGGCGATCACGAGGGTGTCGGCGCGGGGGCGTTCGGCGACGGTGTAGCGGAAGTGCTCGCTGGAGGTGGGCTTCCCGGCCGCCGTGCGCGCGGTGAACCAGATCTCGACCGTGTCACCCGTACGAGCGGTTCCGGTCGTGCCCCGGTACTCGTCGAAGTGAAGGTTGTCCTCCCCGCCGTAGGTCTCGCCGCCCTTCCAGGCGTGGAGCTTGCCGGTCTGGGTGCGGCCGCCGTTGACGCGGTACTTCAGCTCTTTGTTCCGCAGCGCCTTGCGGACGGTGACGGAGACCTCCTGGCCCGTGCCGCGCGCGTACGAGGTGGTGAAGGGGTCGGGCGTGAAGTCGGGGGCGGTGAGGCCGACCGAGGAGGACGGCAGGTCGGGGTGGGCGGCGGTCTCGGCGACGGAGAGCGCGAAGGGGATGTTCTTGGCGAACTCGCCCTGGATCAGCTTCTCGTCGTCGGGGAAGTTGAAGCCGGAGCGGCAGTCCTTCGCCTCCCAGGCGTCGTTCGGGTCGAGCCCGGACGCGGTCTGGCAGGTCGTCATCTCCGGGGTGAACATCATCGTGCCGTTGACGTTCGCGGCGTGCCCGTCGGCCTCGCCGTTGGTGGTGTACAGCTCGGAGGAGACCTGCGGGTAGTAGCCGGGGACCGCCGGGTTCTCCGGGGTGCCCGCGAGCGCCTTGTAGAGCACGTCGTCGGGGGTGGGGGTGGCGACCTGCCAGCCGACGCCGTAGAGCAGCAGTTCGGCGGCGGAGTGGTAGTTGATGCCGTAGTCGAAGCCGATGCGCTTCTGGAAGCGGTCGAGCGCGGTGGTCTCCGGCTCCGAGCCGGGTCCCGCGCCGCGGTAGGTCTCACTGGCCGGGCGGGGTGACGAACCCTCGTCGTCATAGCCCCACTTGTAGGGGAAGTTCCGGTTGAGGTCGACGCCGTCGCCGGGGGTGATCTGCCCGTCGCCGTTGACGTCACGGAGGTTCTTGCGCCAGAGCCGGTTGGTCTCGGAGCTGTGGGTGAAGTCGTAGCCGTCCGGGTTGGCGGAGAGGACGAACCACAGCTCGGTGGAGTCGACGATCTTCGTGATCCGCCGGTCCTTGCCGTAGTTGTCGATGTAGTGGTGCATCAGCCGGCGGGTCATCTCGGGAGTGATCCACTCCCGGGCGTGCTGGTTGGACATGTACAGCACGGACGGCTTGGCGCCGTCCTTGGTGGTCCGCGCGCCCTTGCTGAGCTTGAGGGCGAGGATGTCCTGGCCGCGCAGGGTCTTGCCGAGGGAGACGACCTTGGCTATCCGGGGGTTGGCCTGCCCGGTGGCGACGATCTCCTCCTGGAGGTTGCCCGTGCCGCTGTACGGGCGGAACACCCCGTCCCCGGCGGCCCGCAGCCGCCCGGCGGTCCCGGCGGACACCGTGCGCTCCGTGACGGGGACGCCCTGCCGCTCCAGGTCGTGCGCCTGGGCGTCGGTGAGGAAGACCTCGACCTTCGCCGTGCCCTTCTCGGGGGCCCGTTCGCTCAGTTCATGGGCGTCCTGGCCGGCCGAGAGGAGCAGGGGTACCTGCTCCTCGGTGACCTCGGCGTCGAAGACCTTCACCGCGTCGGCGGCGGTCCCTTTCCCGCCCGGCGCGCCGGGCGCCGGCTCCGCCTGGGCGGCGGTGGCCGCCGACGTCCCGCCCAGCAGCAGCGCGCCCGCCACCAGGATCGATCCCGCTCTTCGTCTCATGTGCCCCTCTTGCCGTAGCTGTCATGTCCCTGGACAGACGTCAGGCTTGCGAGGCCGCATGATCATGTCAAGGGTGCCTCAAGGGGCCGTAAAATACCTGCTGCCGGCACCTTTCGGTACCGGCAGCGGTGGCGCGCGGGAGCACGGGCCCCGCCCGGCTACCCGACGAGGCCGTCGGCCAGTTCCTCGCTCAGATTGGACTCCGTACCCGGGACCCCCAGGTCCTGCGCCCGCTTGTCGGCCATCGCCAGCAGCCGTCTGATCCGCCCCGCGACCGCGTCCTTCGTCAGCGGCGGGTCGGCGAGCGCCCCCAGCTCCTCCAGGGACGCCTGCTTGTGCTCCATACGGAGCCGGCCCGCGGCGGCCAGATGTTCGGGCACCTCCTCGCCCAGGATCTCCAGCGCGCGCTGCACCCGGGCCCCGGCGGCCACCGCCGCGCGGGCGGAGCGGCGCAGGTTCGCGTCGTCGAAGTTGGCGAGCCGGTTGGCCGTGGCCCGGACCTCGCGGCGCATCCGCCGCTCCTCCCAGGCGAGCACCGACTCGTGCGCGCCGAGCCGGGTGAGCAGCGCGCCGATCGCGTCGCCGTCCCGTACGACCACCCGGTCCACCCCGCGCACCTCGCGCGCCTTGGCGGCGATCTGGAGCCTGCGGGCCGCGCCGACCAGTGCGAGGGCCGCCTCCGGGCCCGGGCAGGTCACCTCCAGCGAGGAGGAGCGGCCGGGCTCCGTGAGGGAGCCGTGCGCCAGGAACGCGCCGCGCCAGGCGGCCTCCGCGTCACAGGTGGCCCCCGAGACCACCTGGGGCGGCAGCCCTCTGATCGGGCGTCCCCGGCCGTCGACCAGGCCGGTCTGACGAGCGAGCTGGTCACCGCCCGTAATCACCCGTACGACGTAACGGCTGCCGCGGCGCAGCCCGCCGGGAGCCATCACCACGAGCTCGGAGTTGTGTCCGAAGATCTCCAGGATGTCCTTGCGGAGCCGGCGCGCGGCGATGCTGGTGTCCAGCTCCGCCTCGATCACGATGCGCCCGCTCACCAGGTGCAGCCCGCCCGCGAACCGAAGGATCGCCGAGACCTCCGCCTTCCTGCAGCACGTCCGGGTGACGGGGAGGCGGGCGATCTCGTCCTTCACCGCTGGCGTCATCGCCATGGGCCGATCCTTCCATGCATCCGAAAAATACGGTCGTACGCGGCTGCCAGCAGCTCCGGGTCGTGCTTGGGGGAACTGCCGGTGGCTGCCACCGGCGCCAGCTCGACGGCGGCACCGAACCGTTTGGCGGCATCGGAGAGAGATTCGCTGTCGGGCACGGCGGCCTCGTCGGCCAGCACCACGTCCAAGGCGAGTTTAGGGGCGTGTCGCCCCAAAACCTCCAAATGACGCTGCGGTGAGAAGCCATCGGTTTCGCCGGGTTGCGGTACGAGGTTCAGCGAGAGGACCCGGCGGGCCTTCGTCTCGACGAGCGCGTCGAGCAGTTCGGGCACCAGGAGGTGCGGGATCACCGAGGAGAACCAGGAACCAGGACCGAGCACCACCCAGTCGGCGTCCAGGACGGCGGCGACCGCCTCGGGGACCGCCGGCGGGTCGTTCGGCACGAGGTGGACGGACTGCACCTCACCCCGGGTGAGCGCGACGGTCGCCTGGCCGCGCACCGTCTCGATCTCGTCCGGGCGCGCCGGGTCGTGCCCCCGTACCAGGGCCTGGAGCTCCAGCGGTACGGCGGACATGGGCAGCACCCGGCCGTGCGCGCCGAGGAGCTTGCCGACCAGGTCCAGGGCCTGGACATGGTCGCCGAGCTGTTCCCAGAGCGCGACGATCAGCAGATTGCCGACCGCGTGCTCGTGCAGGTCGCCCTGGGACTGGAAGCGGTGCTGGATCACCCTGGCCCAGGTCTGGCCCCAGTCGTCGTCGCCGCAGAGCGCGGCGAGGGCTTTGCGCAGGTCACCGGGGGGCAGCACCCCCAGCTCCTCGCGGAGCCGGCCGCTGGAGCCGCCGTCGTCGGCCACCGTGACGACCGCCGTGAGGTCGCCGGTGATCCGGCGCAGCGCGGCGAGGGAGGCGGAGAGCCCCATACCGCCGCCGAGCGCGACCACCTTGGGCTGGGCGGCCGGTCCGCGCCCCGACAGCGCGGGGATGCCCCGGCGCAGCCGGCGCAGCCGGAAGGTGCGTCCGGTCACTCGCGCCCCATGTCCCGGTGGACGACGACGGTCTCCATGCCCTCGGAGACGAGGCGGGCGGCGAGCTTCTCGGACATGGCGACGGAGCGGTGCTTGCCGCCCGTACACCCCACGGCGACGGTCACGTAGCGCTTGCCCTCGCGCCGGTATCCGGCGGCGATGAGCTGCAGCAGCTCGGTGTAGCGGTCGAGGAACTCCTTGGCGCCCGGCTGGTTGAAGACGTACGCGGAGACCTCGTCGTTGAGCCCGGTGAAGGGGCGCAGCTCGGGGACCCAGTGCGGGTTGGGGAGGAAGCGGCAGTCCACCACCAGGTCGGCGTCGACCGGCAGGCCGTACTTGTAGCCGAAGGACATGACGGTGGCCCGCAGCTCCGGCTTCTCGTCGCCGGCGAACTGGGCGTCCATCTTGGCGCGCAGCTCGTGGACGTTGAGGCTGGAGGTGTCGATCACGAGGTCGGCGTCGCCGCGCAGCTCCCTGAGCAGGTCGCGCTCGGCCTCGATGCCGTCGACGATCCGGCCGTCGCCCTGGAGGGGGTGCGGGCGGCGTACGGACTCGAAGCGGCGCACCAGCGCCTCGTCGGAGGACTCCAGGAAGACGATCCGCCGGGTGACCTCCTTGGCGTCCAGGTCCGCCAGCGACTCGCGGAGGTTGTCGAAGAAGCGCCGGCCGCGGACGTCCACGACGACGGCGATCCGTGCCACATTGCCCTGCGAGCGGGCGCCGAGCTCCACCATGGTGGGGATCAGCGCGGGCGGCAGGTTGTCCACGACGAACCAGCCGAGGTCCTCCAGGCACTTCGCCGCCGTGCTGCGGCCCGCGCCCGACATGCCGGAGATGATCACCAGCTCGGGGATGGCCGCCTCGACGGCCTCGCCGTTCTCCTTCGTGGTGCCCGTACTCACGTGCCCTGCTCCGTCCCGGTCGTGCTCAGTCATGCGTGGTGCCCCCGTCGTCTTCCATGATCTCTCCTGTCGCCGTGTTCACGGCGGGTGCCGCCGGAGCCGCCGCGGCCAGGGCCACGGCGACGGACTCGGCCGTCTTACGGCCCACTCCCGGCACCTCGCAGATCTGGTCGATTGTCGCCTGCCGGAGCCGCTTCACCGAGCCGAAATGCTTGATGAGTGCCTGTTTACGGGACTCGCCGAGGCCCGCGACATCGTCCAGCGGGCTTGTCCTGACCCGTTTGGCCCGCTTCGCCCGCTGGTACGTGATGGCGAAGCGGTGCGCCTCGTCCCGTACCCGCTGGAGGAGGTAGAGGCCCTCGCTGGAGCGGGGCAGCACCACGGGGTCGCTCTCGTCGGGCAGCCAGACCTCTTCGAGGCGCTTGGCGAGGCCACAGACGGCGACGTCGTCGATGCCCAGCTCGTCCAGGGCCCGCTTGGCCGCGGCGACCTGCGGCTGTCCGCCGTCGACCACCAGGAGCTGGGGCGGATAGGCGAAGCGCTTGGGCCTGCTGTCCTCCTCCGTGAGAGGTTCCGGCTCTGCGGGGAACCCCGGCTCCGGCGCTCCGGCCTGCGGCTCCGGTTCTCCCCCGGTCCGCTGTTCCGGCTGCGCCTCGGTCCGCTGCCTTGGCTCTTCCCCGTCCCGCTGTCCGGGCTCTTGCCCATCCCGCTGTCCGGGCTCTTCCCCCGACTGCTGTTCGGCCTGCTCCGCCCACTCGCCGGTCTTCTCCTTCTCCAGGAGGTAGCGGCGGAAGCGGCGGCTGATCACCTCGTGCATCGACCGGACGTCGTCCTGGCCCTCGCCGTGCCAGACCTGGGTGTCGCCGACCCGGCCCTTGATCTGGAAGCGGCGGTACTCGCTCTTGCGGGCGAGGCCGTCCTCGAAGACCACCATGGAGGCCACGACGTCATCCCCTTGGAAGTGCGAGATGTCGTAGCACTCGATGCGCAGCGGCGCGCTGTCCAGGCCGAGCGCCTCGGAGATCTCCTCCAGGGCGCGGGAGCGGGTGGTGAGATCGCTGGCCCGCTTGGTCTTGTGCAGGACGAGGGACTGCTGGGCGTTGCGCCCCACCGTCGCCATCAGGTCCTTCTTGTCGCCGCGCTGCGGGATCCGCAGGGAGACCTGGGCGCCGCGGCGCTCGCTCAGCCACTCGGTGAGGGCCGTGGTGTCGGCGGGGTCCGCGGGCAGCGCGGGGACCAGCACCTCCTTGGGGACGGCGTCGCCGCGCTCCTCCCCGTAGAGCTGCTGGAGGGCGTGCTCGACGAGGCCCGCGGTGTCGACGGCCTCGACCTTGTCGGTGACCCAGCCGCGCTGGCCGCGGACCCGGCCGCCCCGTACGTGGAAGATCTGGACGGCGGCCTCCAGCTCGTCCTCGGCGACCGCGATCAGATCGGCGTCGGTGGCGTCGGCGAGCACGACGGCGTTCTTCTCCATCGCGCGGCGCAGCGCGCCTATGTCGTCCCGCAGCCGGGCCGCCCTCTCGTACTCCATCTCCTCGGCCGCCTCCGTCATCCGCTGTTCCAGGCGGCGGATGTAGGTGCCGGTGCGGCCGGCCATGAAGTCGCAGAACTCCTCGGCCAGTTCGCGGTGCTCCTCGGGAGTGACCCGGCCGACGCAGGGCGCCGAGCACTTGCCGATGTAGCCGAGGAGGCAGGGGCGGCCGGTGCGGGCCGCGTTCTTGAACACGCCGGCGGAGCAGGTCCGTACGGGAAAGACACGGAGCATCAGGTCGACGGTCTCGCGGATGGCCCAGGCGTGTCCGTACGGACCGAAGTAGCGCACGCCCTTCTTCTTGGCGCCGCGCATCACCTGGACGCGCGGGAACTCCTCGTTGAGCGTGACCGCGAGCGACGGATAGCTCTTGTCGTCGCGGTACTTGACGTTGAAGCGGGGGTCGAACTCCTTGATCCAGGAGTATTCGAGCTGCAGCGCCTCGACCTCGGTGGAGACGACGGTCCACTCGACGGAGGCGGCGGTGGTCACCATCGTGCGGGTACGCGGATGGAGACCCGCCAGGTCCTGGAAGTAGCTGGCGAGCCGCTGCCGGAGGCTCTTCGCCTTCCCGACGTAGATCACCCGGCGGTGTTCGTCGCGGAATTTGTAGACCCCCGGCGAGTCGGGGATCTGTCCCGGCTTGGGGCGGTAGCTGGAGGGGTCGGCCATGCACTCCACCCTACTGTCGGGGACCGACAGCGGACCTGGGTGCGACCTCCTGGAAGCGGCCCCCGATGACGCCGCGGCCAGGTTCCTGGACGAGTCATTCCGAAGTGGCGTCGTCCGCCCCTTGGGGCGGGCGGGGAGGTGTCAGGTGCACCGCACTCGCCACGCTCGCTCCGTCTCGGCGCATTGAACGGTCCTTCGGATGCCGAGCGCAGCCGCAAGGCGCAGGAGGGAAGCGACGCGGGAGCGTCGGTTCCCTCCTCCGCCTTGCGATCCACGGCACCGGAGCCCGCTCCCTGATCCAGCCAGATCCAAACGAAAGACCCTAGGCCTTGGGCCCCGCGACGAGCTTCCCGCCCTGCTCCGTGACGGGCACCTCGGGCAGCGGGACGGTGGCCGGGCCGTGCAGCACCTGGCCCGTCGTGACGTCGAACTTGCTGCCGTGACACGGGCAGTCACCCACCGTGCCCTCCAGCGACCCCAGCAGACAGCCCGCGTGGGTGCACTGCGCGCTGAACGCCTTGTACTGGCCCTTCGCCGGGCAGCTCACCACGACGCGCTGCTTCTTGTAGAGCTTGGCGCCGCCGACCGGCACGTCGGACGCCGCGCCCAGCTCGACCGGGGTGGTGGGCGTGGGGGTCTCGGCGTGGCCGAGCTTCGACTCGGTGGAGCAGGCCGCCACCCCCAGTCCGGCGACACCGGCGAGCGCGGCCCCCTTCAGCACGGTACGGCGAGGGGCGGGCGAGCCGGCCATGGTGTCTCCACTGGTCTGGGGGTCCGAACGGGCCGCCGGTGGCCTCCGGACGAGGTGAACGGGGTGCCGACGACATACATGACGATACCGGGGCTGTTCCGGCGGCCGTTCAGCGGCCGTCGTACGGGTCCCCGCCGGGCCCGGTCGGGCCGGGGACTCCGCCTCGGGGACTCCTGTCGCCGTGGGGACTCCCGCCGCCGTACAGCCTTCCGCCGCCGTACAGCCTCGCCGCCGCACAGCCTCCGCCGCTCCCCGGCGGCGCTCACCCCTGGCGACGGGCGCCGGAGATCCGGCGCAGCACCTCGATCGCGTGACCGATCCGCTCGGGCGCCACGCCCGCCAGGTTCTCCGCGAGCAGCGCCTGGGCCGCCCGGTCGAGCCGCGCGAGGGTGTCGAAACCCTTGCCGGTGGGCGCGATGCGCCGCGCCCGGCGATCCGCCGCCTCCTCCACGCGTACGACGAGTCCCTGCCGCTCCAACTCCCTGACCTGCCGCGTGACATGCGGGGCGCGGACGCCCAGCCGCTCCGCGATCCGGCCGATGCGCAGCGGCTCCCGCTCCTCCGCCAGCACGCGCAGCAGTGCGACGCCCGCCCGGTCGACCGGGGCTCCGGCCATGCTCACGAGCAGTTCGTGGGAGCGGGGCCGGGTGATGTCGTACGCAAGGGCGCTCAGCAGAACCTGCAGTTCGGCGATGCGGGCGGTGGCGTCGCGCTCGCGGGCAGGGGAACCGTCCATCCGCCCCATCATGCCGGTTCCGGATGGCCGAAGAAGCACTTGCCCCATACACGCATCCGGACTAGAAAGTACTTCGGGTAACTAACCTTCAATGTTGACGGGCCCCGTCCCGTGAGGAGGGT
Source organism: Streptomyces sp. NPDC096310 (assembly GCF_044763125.1). Lineage (NCBI taxonomy): Bacteria > Bacillati > Actinomycetota > Actinomycetes > Kitasatosporales > Streptomycetaceae > Streptomyces > Streptomyces sp. NPDC096310. The sequence goes on from NZ_JBIWFO010000017.1 coordinate 58,664, forward strand.
TCCATGCGCATCCAGACCGATCAGAACAGGTGTCGCGCCGCCGCTCCGGGAGACGCGGCATGACCGAGACCGCCGCTCCCGCCGTTCCCGCCTTCCCCTACCGCCGCGCGGCCGGCTGCCCCTTCGACCCGCCGCCGCAGTACGCGGAGCTGCGCAAGGAGGCGCCCGTCTCCCCGATCCGGCTGTGGAACGGCGCCGTGGCCTGGCTCCTCACCCGGTACGAGGACCAGCGCGCCGTACTCGCCGACCCGCGGTTCAGCTCGGACGTCACCCGTCCGGGCCATCCCGTACAGAGCGCGGGTGTCTTCGCCCGGCGCGACCCCGACCATCTGCCCTTCGTCGTCCAGGACGATCCCGAGCACCACCGCACGCGGCGGATGTTCACCGCGCACTTCACGGTCAAACGCGTCGCGACCATGAAGCCACGTATCCAGGAGGTCATCGATGATCTGCTGGACGCCATGGAGGCGGCGGGTCCGCCGGCCGACCTGGTGAGCGCGTTCGCCCTGCCGATGCCCTCGCTCGTCATCGGCGAACTCCTCGGCGTCCCTCGCGGGGATCACGGCCTCTTCCAGCGCGCCGCGCGCACCCTGGTCACCCTCGACAGCACACCGGAACAGGCCAGGGCCGCCGCCGGGGAACTCGCCGGGTATCTCGACGACCTGATCACCGTCAAGGACCGCGATCCGGCCGATGATCTGCTCAGCTCTCTGGTGGTGGAGCGGGTACGCACCGGTGAACTGGACCGGGCGCAGCTCGTCGAGAACGCGGTCCTGCTGCTGGGCGCCGGGCACGAGACCACCGCGAACATGACCGCCCTCGGCACCCTCGCCCTGCTCCACCACCCCGAACAGCTCGCCGTGGTACGGGACAGCGACGACCCCGCCCGGGTGGCCAACGCCGTGGAGGAGTTGCTGCGCTACCTCACCATCACCCACAGCGGGCGCCGCCGCGTGGCCACCGAGGACGTGGAGATCGCGGGCACGCTCATCCGCGCGGGCGAGGGCGTCGTCCTGGCCAACGACGCAGGCAACCGGGACGAGACCGTCTTCCCCGACCCGGACCGGCTCGACATCGACCGCCCGGGGGCGCGGCGCCACATGGCGTTCGGCCACGGCACCCACCAGTGCCTGGGCCAGAACCTGGCCCGTGCCGAGCTGCAACTCGCCTGTCCGGCGCTGCTGCGGCGCTTCCCCGGGCTGCGCACCACCGTCCCCGACAGCGCACTCCGCTTCAAGGAGGACATGCTCGTGTACGGCGTCCACGCGCTGCCCGTCGCCTGGTGAAGCCGCCGGCCGGTGGCGGACACCTGCCGGGGCCCGGCGGACGCCGGGGCTCAGCCGAGGAAGGCGGCGAGCGCCGCACGGAATCCCTCCGGATCCTCGGTCCACGGCAGGTGTCCGGCGCCGGCCAGGGTGGTCCTGGTCACCCGGGGCAGCGCCTGCTCCAGCGAGTCCACCGCCCAGCGGGGCCTGATGTCCAGCTCCCCGTCCACGATCAGTACGGGGACCTCCAGCGCCGCGCACCGTTCACGCGGTGCGCCGGTGGCGAGGCTCTGCGTCATCTCCGCGACCAGGGCGGTGTTGCACGGGTAGTTGACGCCCAGCCACGGGGTCGCCATCTCCTCGGCGTACTCCCGCGCGCGGTCCGGCGCGGCCTCGAAGTCCACCGACCACTGGAGGACGGCCAGTTCACGGTCCTCCTCCGGGGTACGGTCCGCGCCCCGGGCGTCCAGTTCCTCCCAGCGCCGCCGGTGCGCGCCCAGCTTCCGGCGGAAGGCGTCCTTGTAGTACGGGTGCCAGGTGGCGTCCTCGTCGATGCCCGTACCGGAGACGTAGACCAGCGCGCTGACCCGGTCGGGATGGGCCAGCGCGTAGCCGAGGGCGAGATGCGCGCCCCAGGAGTGGCCGAGCAGCGCCGTGCGCTCCAGGCCGAAGTGGCGCCGTACGGTGTCGAGGTCGGCCACGGAGCGGGCGGCGCTGTACGGCCCGGTGCGCTGGGAACGCCCGCAGCCGCGCTGGTCCCACCGGACGACCGGACCGCCGCCCGGCCCCCGGCCGCTCCGGTCGTCGTCCTGGCCACCCCGGCCGGCCCGTGCGTCCGGGGAGTCCCGGTCGGCCCGCGCGTCCGCCAGCAGTGCGGCCGGGGCCTCCAGGGTGTCCCAGAGGCCCGGGCCACCGTGGCAGAGGATCACGGGCCCGCCCGGCGCGTGCGCCGCCCGCGTGGCCCAGAGCCGTACTCCGTCGTCCGTGCGTACCGTCTCGTCCATCCCGCGGATTGTGCCGGACACGGGACGGACGGGACGGGCGTACACCGGAAGCCGGTGCCCGGGCCTCAGGAGCGGCGGGCCCCGGTGGCGGACTTCTTGGCCGGCGCCTTCTTGGCGGACACCGTCGTCCTGCCCGCTCCCGCCTTGGCCGCCGCCACCGCCTTCTTGGCGGCCGTCTTCCTCGCCGGCGCCTTCTTCGCGGGGGCCGCCGCGTCGCTGATCCGCTCGGCGTCCAGGATCTCCCGCAGGAACTTGCCGGTGTGGCTGGCCGGGACGCCCGCCACCTGCTCCGGGGTGCCCTCCGCGATGACCAGCCCGCCGCCGTTGCCGCCCTCGGGGCCCATGTCGACCACCCAGTCCGCCGTCTTGATGACGTCCAGGTTGTGCTCGATGACGATCACCGTGTTGCCCTTCTCGACCAGACCCGAGAGCACGGTGATCAGCTTGCTGATGTCCTCGAAGTGCAGACCCGTCGTGGGCTCGTCCAGCACGTAGACCGTACGGCCCGTGGAACGCTTCTGCAGTTCGCTCGACAGCTTCACCCGCTGCGCCTCACCACCGGAGAGGGTCGGCGCGGACTGGCCGAGCCGGACATAGCCGAGGCCGACCTCGTTGAGGGTCTTGAGGTGGCGCGAGATCGTCGGCACGGCCTCGAAGAAGTCCAGCGCCTCCTCGATCGGCATGTTCAGCACCTCGGCGATGGACTTGCCCTTGTAGTGGACCTCCAGCGTCTCCCGGTTGTAGCGGTCGCCGTGGCAGACCTCACAGGGGACGTAGACGTCCGGCAGGAAGTTCATCTCGATCTTGATCGTGCCGTCGCCCGAGCAGTTCTCGCAGCGGCCGCCCTTGACGTTGAAGGAGAAGCGACCCGGGAGGTAGCCGCGTACCTTCGCCTCCATGGTCTCCGCGAAGAGCTTGCGGACATGGTCGAAGACACCGGTGTACGTCGCCGGGTTGGAGCGGGGCGTACGGCCGATGGGCGACTGGTCGACATGGACCACCTTGTCGACCAGATCGTCCCCGTCGACCCGGGTGTGGCGCCCGGGGACCGACTTCGCGCCGTTCAGCTCACGGGCGAGATGCGTGTACAGGATGTCGTTGACCAGCGTCGACTTGCCGGACCCCGAGACGCCCGTGACCGCTGTGAACATCCCGAGCGGGAACGACACGTCGATGTCCCGGAGATTGTTCTCCCGGGCGCCGTGCACCGTGAGCCGCCGTACCGGGTCGACGGGCCGGCGCACGTCCGGGGTCGGGATGGACCGCTTGCCGGAGAGATATTGGCCGGTGACCGACTCCTTGTTGGCCAGCATCCCCTTCAAGGGCCCCGAGTGGACGACCTTGCCGCCGTGCTCACCCGCGCCGGGGCCGATGTCGACCACCCAGTCGGCCACCTTGATCGTGTCCTCGTCGTGCTCCACGACGATCAGGGTGTTGCCCATGTCACGCAGCCGGACCAGGGTTTCGATCAGCCGGTGGTTGTCCCGCTGGTGCAGCCCGATGGACGGCTCGTCCAGTACGTACAGCACGCCGACCAGACCGGAGCCGATCTGGGTGGCGAGCCGGATGCGCTGGGCCTCACCGCCGGAGAGGGTCCCCGCGGCGCGGTTCAGCGAGAGGTAGTCGAGGCCGACGTCGACCAGGAACCTCAGCCGCTCGTTGACCTCCTTGAGGACCCGTTCGGCGATCTGCTTGTCGCGCGCGTTGAGCGTGAGCCGGGCGAGGAAGTCGGCGCAGTCGCTGATCGACAGGGCGGAGACCTCGGCGATGGACTTGTCCATCACCGTGACGGCCAGGACGATCGGCTTGAGCCGGGTGCCCTCACAGGTCGGGCAGGGCACCTCGCGCATGTAGCCCTCGAAGCGCTCCCTGCTGGTGTCGCTCTCGGCCTCGGTGTGGCGCCGCTTGACGAAGGAGACGGCCCCTTCGAAGGCGGGGGTGGTGTAGGCGCGCTCCCGGCCGTACCGGTTGCGGTAGCGGACCTCGACCTGGGTCTTGTGGCCGTGGAGCAGAGCCTTCTTGGCGCGCTGCGGCAGCCCGGCCCAGGGGATGTCCGTACGGAAGCCGAGGGCCTTGGCGAGGCCGCCGATCATCCGGCCGAAGTACTCCTTGGTGTGGCCGTGGGACCAGGGGTGGATCGCGCCCTCGTCGAGGGACTTGTCCTCGTCGGGGACGATCAGCTCCGGGTCGACCTCCATGCGCGTACCGATGCCGGTGCAGTCGGGGCAGGCGCCGAAGGGCGAGTTGAAGGAGAAGGAGCGGGGCTCCAGCTCCTCGAAGGACAGATCGTCGTACGGGCAGTACAGGTGCTCCGAGTACATCCGCTCGCGCTCGGGATCGTCCTCGGGGAGGTCCACGAAGTCGAGCACGACCATGCCGCCGGAGAGCCCGAGCGCGGTCTCGACCGAGTCGGTCAGCCGGCGCTTGGCGCTGTCCTTCACCGTGAGACGGTCGACGACCACCTCGATGGTGTGCTTCTCCTGCTTCTTCAGCGTGGGCGGCTCGGTGAGCTGGATCGTCTGCCCGTCGACCCTCGCCCGGCTGTACCCCTTGGTCTGGAGGTCCGCGAAGAGGTCCACGAACTCGCCCTTGCGTTCGCGCACGAGCGGGGAGAGGACCTGGAAGCGGCTGCCCTCGGGCAGTTCGAGCACCCGGTCCACGATGGCCTGCGGAGACTGGCGGGAGATCGGCCGGGAGCACTCGGGGCAGTGCGGCTTGCCGATCCGGGCGAAGAGCAGCCGGAGGTAGTCGTAGACCTCGGTGATCGTGCCGACCGTGGAGCGCGGGTTGCGCGAGGTCGACTTCTGGTCGATGGAGACGGCCGGGGAGAGCCCTTCGATGAAGTCGACGTCCGGCTTGTCCATCTGGCCGAGGAACTGCCGGGCGTACGAGGAGAGCGACTCCACGTACCGGCGCTGCCCTTCGGCGAAGATCGTGTCGAACGCGAGGGAGGACTTACCCGATCCCGAGAGCCCGGTGAAGACGATGAGTGAGTCACGGGGCAGGTCGAGCGAGACGTTCTTGAGATTGTGCTCGCGCGCGCCACGGACGATGAGACGGTCGGCCACGCCGGTCCGCACCTTTCTGGAGAGAAGCAGAGGCTGAGCCCCCGACCCAGGGTACGGGGGACCGCCAAAACGGTGAATTCTGCGAGATACGGAACACCGGGCGCGGTCGTGCCACGCGGGGATTCCTCTTGGCCAGGATGCCTCTACCGAGCCTATAGCACGCGCATTCGATTTACGGCGGGGTTGTGCCCTCTTCACCCGAACGAGTGGCGGCGCTATCGTCGGCGCCATGATCGACCACGCGCGCGACCTGGAAGCAGTACGCGAAGCGACCGAGCGGCTTCTCGGCGCGGCCGCCGCCCTGGACAACGCCTCGGTCGCCGCGCCGTCACGGCTCCCGGGGTGGAGCCGCGGTCATGTCCTGGCGCATATCGCCAGGAACGCGGACGCACTGGTCAATGTCCTCGAAGGCCGGCCGATGTACCGGGACGCCGCGACCCGGGACGCGGACATCGAGCGGGACGCCCCGAGGCCGCTCGCCGTCCAGCTCGCCGACGTACGGGACTCGGGCGACCGCTTCCTGCGTGCCGCGGGGGTCCCCGCCGACTGGACCCGTGTGCTCACCTTGCGCAACGGGGTCACCGACGTGGCGGCCCGGGTGCCGTTCCGGCGGCTGGCCGAGATCGAGCTGCACCATGTCGACCTGGGGCTCGGCCGTACGCTCGAAGACCTGTCCGAGGAGTTCACCGGGCGGGAGATCGACTTCCTGGCGGAGCGCTTCGCCGGCCATGCCGAGGTCCCGCCGCTGACCCTGAGCGCGCCGGACGGACGCCACTGGCGGACCGGGTGCGAGGCGGGCACCCCGCTCCCCGTGACCGGCCCGGCTCCGGAGCTGATGGGCTGGCTCGCGGGCCGCCGCGACGGCACGGCCCTGACCACCCCGGCCGACGCCCTCCCCGTACTGCCAGCCCTCTAGACCCTGTCGCCCTGCGGTGGTGATCCGGACCCTCCCGGGCCCTAATGTGATCCGTATGACATACAGCGGAACCGTGACGGTCGGTGGACCTGCGGACGTGCATGAGCTGCCCGCCCTGATGATCTCCAAGGTCGCCGTCGGGCCGATGGAGAACAACGCCTATCTGCTGCGCTGCCGGGCCACCGGCGAGCAGCTTCTGATCGACGCGGCCAATGACGCCGCGGTCCTGCTGACGCTGATCGGGGACGAGGGCATCGCCTCCGTCGTCACCACTCATCGGCACGGCGACCACTGGCAGGCCCTCGCCGAGGTCGTGGCGGCCACCGGGGCGCGGACATACGCGGGCCGGTACGACGCGGAGGGCATCCCCGTACCGACCGATGTGCTCGTCGACGACGGGGACACGGTCCGGGTCGGGGAGATCGCGCTCACCGCCGTCCACCTCGTGGGGCACACCCCGGGTTCGATCGCCCTCGTGTACGACGACCCGCACGGCCACGCGCATGTCTTCACCGGCGACTGTCTCTTCCCCGGCGGCCCCGGCCGGACCACGGACCCGGCGGACTTCACCTCGCTGATGGACGGCCTCGAAACGAAGATCTTCGGGAAGCTGGCCGACGAGACATGGATCTACCCCGGTCACGGCGCCGACTCCACCCTCGGCGCGGAGCGCCCGCATCTCGCGGAGTGGCGGGCACGGGGCTGGTAGCGCCCGGCACGGGGCGGACCACACCCGTAGGACGTGAGAAGCGGGGCGGGTGGACCGTGTGCCGGCCACCCGCCCCGCTGTCGCGCCGGAGCGCGGGTCAGGCTTCTATGCTGTCCTTCGCCTTGCCGTCGCCCGCCTCGGCCGCCTCGCGCTCCGCCTGCTTCTTGGAGGCGATGAGGCTGGTGATCGTGGTGATGACCAGGACACCGCAGATGACGCCCAGCGAGACCGGGATGGAGATCACAGGGACGTGCACCCCGGTCTCGTGCAGCGCGTGGAGCACGAGCTTCACACCGATGAAGCCCAGGATGACCGACAGGCCGTAGCTGAGGTGCACCAGCTTCTTCAGCAGTCCGCCGATGAGGAAGTAGAGCTGCCGCAGACCCATCAGGGCGAAGGCGTTGGCCGTGAAGACGATGTACGGGTCCTGGGTCAGGCCGAAGATCGCCGGGATGGAGTCCAGGGCGAACAGCACGTCGGTGGTGCCGATGGCGAGCATGACCACCATGAGCGGGGTCAGGATCCGCTTGCCGTTCTCACGGATGAAGAGCTTCGTGCCGTGGTAGCGGTCGGCGACACCGAAGCGCTGCTCGACCGACTTGAGGAGACGGTTCTCCTCGAACTCCTCCTCCTCGTCACCGGAGCGCGCCTCCTGGATGAGCTTCCAGGCGGTGTAGATCAGGAACGCGCCGAAGATGAAGAAGACCCACGAGAAGCTGGAGATGATCGCGGCGCCGGCCGCGATGAAGATCGCGCGGAGCACCAGCGCTATCAGCACACCGACGAGCAGCACACGCTGCTGGAGGTGTGAGGGCACCGAGAACTTCGCCATGATCAGGATGAAGACGAAGAGATTGTCGACACTGAGCGACTTCTCGGTGATGAACCCGGCGAAGAACTCGCCGGACGCCTGGGCCGAGCCGAACCACAGCAGGCCGAGACCGAACAACACGGCGAGGGCGATCCAGACGATCGTCCATATGCCGGCTTCCTTCGTCGACACGTCATGGGGCTTGCGCCCGATGAAGAAGTCGACGGCGATGAGGGCGCTGAGACCAAGAATGGTCAGCACCCACAGGTTCAAGGAGACGTCCACTGTTCCTCCGGCTTCGTACGGCTACTGATCAGCGTCGTCGCTGCCGGAGGTCTCCTCCACCCGGGCGGCACTGCCGCTCCACGGGCCGACGCCCCGGGACCGATGGCGGTCCGTATTGACGGGCACGTCGCGATGTGGGAGTACTCCCCTCCGCTGCCAGGAACAGTACAGGAAAACCCAAAGAAAGGTAAAGAGCGATCCAAGTGATCTTCAAGTGTGCTGCTCGGAGCCCTTTCCCGGGCTAAGTGCCGCTCAGCGTTCTCCCGTCCGCCGGGCCTCCGCGACCCGGTCCAGCACCCGGCGCAGCACCTCACCGCCCGGCGGGACCACCGGGGGCTCGTACGTCCAGGCGTGGCCCACCCAGGGGTCGGCCAGATGGTCGTCGGGTACGGGGGTGATCCGGAGCAGTGAGCGCCAGAGCGGGTCGAGCACCGGTCCGTACGCGCTCGCGTCCTCGCGGTCCGCGACCATCAGCAGATGTACGCCGACCGCCGGGCCCTCGTCGGCGAGGTAGCGGAGCTGGGTGAGCGCGCGGTCGTCGAAGCCGTGCGGGAAGTCGTTGACGATCAGTAGCTGCTCGGCGGTGTCCAGGTCCGGCGGCAGCGACTCGGCGGCGCCGCCGCGCACCGCCATCTGGACGAGGTCCACCCGCTGGGTGAGGCGGGCGAGGACGGCGGCCACTCCCCCGGCACCGGCGGCGGGCGGGCGGTCGAGCGCGCCGGACGCGACCAGCGGGGCGAGCGGGCCGGCGGCGGAACCGGCCGGGTCGATCACCTGGACGGTGAACTCGCCGGGCGGATGGACCGCGAGGAGCCGGGCGGCGAGGGCGACCGCCGTGTCGACGGCCGCCCGGCGGAGCCGCGCCTCGTCCGTCATCAGGGCAGCGTCGGAGCCGGCCCGGCCGCTGTCGATCCACAGTCCGCGCTCCAGCGGGAGCCGTACGAGCATCGGGATCCGCAGATCCGGTCGCTCGGGCAGATGGACGTCACCGAGGCGCAGCGCCATCGGGATCTCCATCGGGACGCGGTAGGCGTGCCAGACGGGGCTGTCCCAGCGGGCGTACGCGGGCGGCAGCGCGGGCTCGACCACCTCGGACTCCGCGACGAGCTGAGTGAGGTCGCGGTCGAGAACCTCGCGGGCCTGGGCGGCGAGCCGGTCGTGCCGGGCGCGGGCCTCGGCGCGGGCGGCGTCGCCCGCGCCGCCGACGCGGTTGCGGGGGTCGGAGAGGACACGGTCCAGCTCCTGGTCCATCCGGGACTCGGCGAAGTCCATGGCGCTGCGGTAGGCGGCGACGGTGCGGGCCAGGTCCTCGAACATCCCCCAGACCTGGTTGTAGAGCCGCTCGTCCATGGACCAGCCCGTGGCGTCACCGGCGACCGGGCGGGGCGGCTGTCCGGGCGGCGTGGGGGGTGCGGCGGGCGGCGGGGTGGGCGGCGCGGCGGTCACGCGGCCGGGGTGCGTGTAGTTGACCGCGCCGGCGGCGCCTCCCGCACCCGCTGCCGTACCCGGCGTCGTACCGGTTGCCGTGGCGGGTGCGGCGGCCGGGTCGGCGGGGAGCGGCTGCGGGGCGGCGGACGGCTGCCGGCCGTCGGCCCTGGCGGCGTCTCCCCTGACCGCGGCGTCCTGCGCGCCGGTCGCCCCGGTCAGGGGGGCCTGTACGGCGCCGGCGAGATGCCGGGCCACGGCCTCCTGGACGGCCGCGGCGAAGCTCGCGGCCTGGGGCAGGCCCTGGTCGGCGAGGAGTTCCGCGAGGCCCCCGGCGTATCCCTGGCCGACGGCCCGTACCTTCCAGGCGCCCTGCCTGCGGTACAGCTCCAGCGCCACCACGGCGGACTCGGTGTCCAGGCCGGTGAGGGTGAAGCTGGCGATCTCGGTGCCGTCGGTGGCGGTGACGGCGGCGAAGGGCGCGGCCGTGGCGCCGAACCGGTCGGGGCCGCCGCCCCCCTCGGGGAGCGCGAGCAGCACATGCACGAGATGAGTCTGCTCGGGCAGGGCGCCCAGATCGACGTGGTAGCGCAGCGAGGCGGCGGCCTGGCGGGACACCTCGATGCCGGGGAGGCGGGGCGAGCCGGGGTGGACGATCCACTCGGGGCCGCGTACGGCGCCCTGGGCGTCGGCCAGCGTGGCGCAGGCCAGCACCGGGGCGCCGGCCGTCACCCGGATCTCCAGTCGGGTGTGGGGCAGGGGGTGGTTCTGCCCCCGGACCAGCTCGGCCGTCATCGCCTCTGTCCCCTCGTCAATCACGCGTCGTTCTTGAGATGTGGGTGGTACGGGTGCGGCGTTCGGGCGCGCTCCTCGGGTACGGGGTCCGGGCGCGCGGGCCCGGACACGGGACCCGGGCGCCGGTCCCCGGGCGCGAGACCCCGGGCGCGCTCCCGGTGATGCCGGGGCGGCGGCGCGGCCCCCGGCGGCCCGGGCGTGGCCCGGCCTCCGGGAGCCGCGGGTACGTCCGCTGTCCTCCGCCGTGGTTACAGGTGCGGCAGGATCGACGGCATCAGGTCCTGGAACGTACGGCCGTTGGCCGGGTTGCCGAGGGCCGTCATCTGCCAGCCGGCGCCGGCCCGGTGGACCTTCGCCATGATCTGGGCGGTGTACTGCCCGCCGCCGTCGAGCGTGTAGCGCGCCAGTTCCTGGCCGTTGGTCTCGTCGACAATGCGGCAGAAGGCGTTCTGCACCTCCTGGAACGTCTGGCCGGTGAAGGAGTTCACCGTGAAGACGATCTGGTCGATATGGACCGGCACCCGCGCCAGATCGACGAGGATCGCCTCGTCGTCACCGCCCTGTCCCGCGCCACCGACCAGGTTGTCCCCGGTGTGCCGGACCGAGCCGTCGTCGCTGACCAGGTGACGGAAGAAGACGACGTCGACCGGCTGCTTGTCGGCGAAGAGCACCGCCGAGGCGTCCAGGTCGATCTCGCGCGTACGGGAGCCGAACAGGCCGCGGCGCGGCGCGGCCTGCCAGCCGAGCCCCATACGCACCGCGGTCAGCGAGCCGCCGCCCTTCTTCTCCAGGCTGATGGCCTGTCCCTTGGTCAGATTGACCCCAGGGCCCCCCGGCGCGCCGCCCTTGGATACGTCCACCACGCGCTGTCCCCTCTCGAATGGTTTCCCCCGCAACCGTCCGTGTGCGGTTACGCGTACGCGGCACCCTACGCAGTCGCGCGGACGGCGCAGGAGGCTTGGACCGTTTTTGTGTCGGTCTTGCAACACACCAGGTGTCCGGCGTGTCAGGCCAGCCCCGCCTCTCTCATCTGCCGCAGTTCCTTCTTCAGTTCGCCCACTTCGTCGCGGAGCCGGGCGGCGATCTCGAACTGCAGCTCGGCCGCGGCGGCCCGCATCCGCTCGGTCATGTCCTCGATGATCCCGGCGAGTTCGGCGGCGGGCCGGTCGGTGACCACCGCGCCGGTGGTCCGCCCGCTCCTCGCCGGCTGCGCGCCGAGCGAGGGGACCGGTGTGGTCTTCGCCTTGCCGTCCTTGGTCTGCCGGTACCCCGTGCCGAGCAGGGCTTCGGTGTCGACCTCCTCGCGCGCGATGGTCGCCACGATGTCGTTGATCTTCTTGCGGAGCGGCTGCGGGTCGATACCGCGTTCGGTGTTGTACGCGGTCTGCTTCTCCCGGCGGCGGTTCGTCTCGTCGATGGCCTTCTCCATCGCCGGGGTGATCTTGTCCGCGTACATGTGGACCTGGCCGGAGACGTTGCGCGCGGCGCGGCCGATGGTCTGGATGAGGGAGGTGCCGGAGCGCAGGAAGCCCTGCTTGTCGGCGTCGAGGATCGCCACGAGGGAGACCTCCGGCAGGTCGAGGCCCTCCCGCAGCAGGTTGATGCCAACGAGGACGTCGTACTCCCCGGCGCGCAGTTCGCGCAGCAGCTCGACGCGGCGGAGCGTGTCCACGTCGCTGTGCAGATACCGCACCTGGATGCCCAGCTCCAGGAAGTAGTCGGTGAGGTCCTCCGCCATCTTCTTGGTGAGGGTGGTCACCAGGACGCGCTCGTCCTTCGCGGTGCGCTCGCGGATCTCGTGCACCAGGTCGTCGATCTGGCCTTCGGTGGGCTTGACGACGACCTCGGGGTCGACGAGCCCGGTGGGGCGGATGATCTGTTCGACGAACCCGTCGGAGCGGGACAGCTCGTACGCCCCGGGTGTGGCCGAGAGGTAGACGGTCTGGCCGATCCGCTCCTGGAACTCCTCCCACTTCAGCGGCCGGTTGTCGAGTGCGGAGGGCAGCCGGAACCCGTGGTCGACCAGGGTGCGCTTGCGGGACGCGTCGCCCTCGTACATCGCGCCGATCTGCGGGACGGTGACATGCGACTCGTCGATGACCAGCAGGAAGTCCTCGGGGAAGTAGTCGAGGAGGGTGTTGGGCGCACTGCCGGGGGACCGGTCGTCGAAGTGCATCGAGTAGTTCTCGATACCGGAGCAGGAGCCGATCTGGCGCATCATCTCGATGTCGTACGTCGTCCGCATCCGCAGGCGCTGGGACTCCAGGAGCTTGCCCTGCTTGTCCAGCTCCGCCAGGCGCGCCTCCAGCTCCCGCTCGATGCCGTTGACCGCCTTCTCCATGCGCTCGGGTCCCGCGACATAGTGGCTCGCCGGGAAGATGTACAGCTCCTGGTCGTCGCTGATGACCTCGCCGGTGAGCGGGTGCAGCGTGGAGAGCGCCTCGATCTCGTCGCCGAACATCTCGATGCGGACGGCCAGCTCCTCGTAGACCGGGAAGATCTCGATGGTGTCGCCGCGGACGCGGAAGGTGCCCCGGGTGAACGCCAGGTCGTTGCGCGTGTACTGGATGTCGACGAAGCGGCGCAGGAGCTGGTCACGGTCCAGCTCCTCGCCGACCTTCAGCGGCACCATCCGGTCCACGTACTCCTGGGGCGTACCGAGGCCGTAGATGCAGGAGACCGAGGCGACCACGACCACGTCGCGCCGGGTGAGCAGGGAGTTCGTCGCCGAGTGCCGCAGCCGCTCGACCTCCTCGTTGATCGAGGAGTCCTTCTCGATGTAGGTGTCCGACTGCGGGACGTACGCCTCGGGCTGGTAGTAGTCGTAGTACGAGACGAAGTACTCGACGGCGTTGTTGGGCAGCAGCTCACGGAACTCGTTGGCGAGCTGGGCGGCGAGCGTCTTGTTCGGCGCCATCACCAGGGTGGGACGCTGAAGCTTCTCGATCATCCAGGCGGTGGTCGCCGACTTTCCCGTGCCGGTCGCGCCGAGCAGGACGACGTCCTCCTCCCCCGCGCGCACACGCCGCTCCAGGTCGGCGATGGCCGTGGGCTGGTCGCCACTGGGCTGGTAGGAGCTGACGACCTCGAAAGGCGCCACCGTACGTTCGATCTTGGAAACGGGCCGCATGAATCCACCGTACGACCCCGCACTGACAGTGGGGTCCCGAGCGGCTCCCGGGGCGGCGCCGGATCAGGCGCCCGACGGGTCCTGGATCACCAGTCGTGGACGTCCGGAGGGCTGCGGCGCGGGGAGCGGGCGGCGGTCCTGGCGGCCGGGTCACGGTAGGCCGGGCGCGGCCGGATGCGCTGCGTCGGCACCCCGGAGTGTCCGCACGGACCCGCCCCGGAGCCCGTGGGCCGCTCCCTGCCGCCGGTCAGCAGCAGCGGGTCGACGACCACCGCGACGCCCGCCAGCAGCAGGAAGACCGCCGGGCCGATCAGCATCGGGACGAGCAGTTCGGCGGCCCGCTCGCCGGTCCCCGCGGCCGTCTCCTCCAGGTGGACATGGACGGCGGCCATCGCCGTGTAGTGCATACCGGTCGACGCGGCGCCCATGACGAGGCTGGCGGCCAGGCTGGCCAGGAACCCCCGGCGCGAGACGACGACCCAGAGGGCGCCGGTGGCGGCGGTGACGGCGATCAGCACGGAGAGGGCGACCGTCGTGGTGTCGTAATCGATGCTCCCGCCGTCGAGCCGCAGCCCCGCCATGCCGAGGTAGTGCATGGTGGCGATGCCCAGGCCGGTGATGGTCCCGCCGGTGAGCAGGGCCATCGGGGTCGACGCGCGATAGCCCACGATGAAGATCCCGATGCCGACCATGAGGATGCCCACCACCAGGCTGGCGAAGGTCGTCAGCCGGTCGTAGCCGACCGGCGCCTCCGCGACGACGAACCCCGTCATCGCGATGAAGTGCATGGTCCATACACCGGAGCCGATCGAGGCGGCGCCGAGCGCCAGCCCGCCCGGTTTCCAGGCGCGCCGGGTCCGCAGGCATCTCATGGTGCAGCGCAGGCCCAGCGCCGAGCCGAGGCAGGCCATGAGAAAGGCCGCCACGGGTGTGACGAGACCGTAGCTGAATCCATCGATGGTGCCCTGCATGGTGGTTTGCCCTTCGCCCCTTGTGCTCACTGTACGGATGCGCTGGTTTCGGGAGGGTAGGACGGTCGGCCTTGGATTCAAACAGGTACTCGGCGATTTATCGACAGAGGTCGTCCCGGACCCGTGTATCCACAACTCCCGGACAGTTCTCCCCCGGCGTGTCTTCACGATGCCACCTCATGCTGTGACTTCATGTTGTGGCCAGCCTTCGCCTGTCTCCCGTTGGCCGAAGGGTGTCACCCTCGGGCGGACCGTTCCACCGCACGCCCCCTTCACGACCACCTCACGACGCGAGGAGTCCACGTGTACGCACGCACCTCAGTCACCACGGCCGCCGCACTGCTCGGGGTCTCGGCACTGATCCTCCCGGGCACCGCCACGGCCGCCACCGCCACCGCGGAGCCGGCGGCGCGGTGCGGGAGCCCGCTCGTGATCGCGCACCGCGGCGCCTCCGCCTACGCGCCGGAGAACACCCTCCCGGCCGTCGACGCGGCCGGGGCGCTGGGCATCGACTGGGTGGAGAACGACGTCCAGCGGACCAAGGACGGCCGGCTCGTCGTGATCCACGACGACAGCCTCCCGCGCACCACGGACGTGGAGCAGGTCTTCCCGGACCGGGCGCCCTGGAAGGTCAAGGACTTCACCGCCGCGGAGATCGCCCGGCTGGACGCGGGAAGCTGGTTCGGCGAGCGGTGGGCGGGCACCCGCGTACCGACGCTGGAGCAGTATCTGCGCGCGGTCGAGGCCAACCAGCAGAAGCTGCTCCTGGAGATCAAGTCCCCCGAGCTGTATCCGGGCATCGAGAAGGACATTCTGCGGGTGCTGCGCCAGGAAGGCTGGCTGGACCGGACGCACGTCAGCAAGAAGCTGGTGATCCAGAGCTTCAGCGCGGACAGCGTCCGCACCGTGCACCAGGGGCGCCCCGACATCACGACGGGCTTCCTCGGCACACCCCCGGTGGCCGAACTGCCGTCGTACGCGGCGTTCACGGACCAGATCAACCCGGCGTACACCTCGCTGACCGGGGAGTACGTGGCGACGGTGCACCGTCTGAAGGGCCCGCACGGCAAGCCGCTGACCGTGAGCACCTGGACCGTCAACGACGCGGCGGGCGCGGTACGGGTCAGGGACCTCGGCGTGGACGGCATCATCACCAACAACCCCGACGTGGTGCGGGACGCGGTCGGCTGACCCGGGCCCGGCTCCCGTCGCCGCCGGCGAGGAGCGTTGTCAGTGGCGGCCCGTACCGTGGTCCCCATGAACGAGTACGGGCGGTCGCAGGGTTCGCCGGTGGAGTGGAGCGTCGTCGAGAGCGCCATCGGGCCGCTGCTGCTGGCCGCGACGGACCGGGGGCTGGTGCGCGTCGTCTTCCACGCGGAGCCGCGCGTACGGGAGAAGGCGCTCACCCAGCTCAGGGACCACCTGGGCGCCGAGCCGGTCGAGTCCGCCTCCGGCCTGCTGACGGGCGCGATACGCGAGCTGGCGGCGTACTTCGCGGGTGAGCTGCGGGAGTTCGGCCTGCCGCTGGACTGGACGCTCTCCTCCGGCTTCAACCGCCAGGTGCTGCGTGAACTGGCGACGGGTGTCCCGTACGGCACGGTGGTCGGCTACGGAGATCTGGCCGGCCGGGTGGGGCAGCCCATGGCCGCGCAGGCCGTCGGCGTGGCGATGGGCTCCAACCCGCTGCCGGTGGTCGTGCCGTGCCACCGCGTGGTGGAGAGCCACGGCGGGCTGGGCGGCTTCGGCGGCGGGCTGGAGACGAAGCGGCGGCTGCTGGCCCTGGAGGGAGTGCTTCCGGAGCCGCTGTTCTAGGGTCTCTCGTTCGGATCTTGCTGGGCTCGCCTGCCCTGGCACCGCGACCGGACGGAGGGGGATGTTTCCGGCCGTCGGCGCCGCCGGCGGGCGTGCGGGCACGTTTGCGTGAGCCCCCCGGGTGCCAGGGATGGGGACATGCCCGACACAGCAGGCACCACATCGCAGCTCTCCCCCGAGGTACGGGAGGCGCTGGCCACGGGCCGCCCCGTGGTCGCCCTGGAATCGACGATCATCGCGCACGGTCTGCCGCGGCCCCGGAACCTGGCCGTCGCAGAGGAGCTGGAAGGACTCGTACGCTCCGGCGGCGCCGTCCCCGCGACCGTGGCCGTCCTGGACGGCCGGCCCCATGTCGGCCTGGACCGGGACCAGTTACGGCGGATCGCCCGGGACGGCTCCGTACGGAAGCTGGGCCACCGCGATCTGGCGCCCGCGATCGCGGCGGGCGCCAGCGGGGCGACGACCGTGTCCGCCACCGCGTTTCTCGCCGCGCGCGCCGGGATCCGGGTCTTCGCGACGGGCGGCCTGGGCGGGGTGCATCGCGGCTGGACCGAGACCCAGGACGAGTCGGCCGATCTGCGGCTGCTGGCCAGGACCCGGATCACGGTGGTCTGCGCGGGGGTCAAGTCGATCCTGGACGTCCCGGCGACCCTCCAGCGCCTGGAGACGCTGGGGGTCTCTCTCCTCGGCTACGGGACGGAACGTTTCCCCGGCTTCTACCTGTCCTCCTCGGGCGAGCCCGTCGACTGGACGGTGCGGACGCCCGAACAGGTCGCCGCGGTGATGGGCGCGCAGGACGCGCTGGGCGGCCCGGAGACCGCGCTCATCGTGGCCAACCCCGTCGCGGAGGCGGACCAGCTCGATCCCGAGCTGCACGACCGGGTGCTCGCCGAGGCGCTCGCCACGTGCGCGGAGCGGGGCATCGGCGGCCAGGCCGTCACCCCGTTCCTGCTGGACCTGCTGGCGCGGCGCACCTCGGGCGCCTCGCTGGAGGCCAATCTCGCGGCCGTACGCGGCACGGTGCGGCTCGCCACGCGGATCGCCGGGGCGTGGACGGCCACGGCGGCGCCCACCACGCCCGGGCGTCCACCGGCAGGGGACCCAGCAGCCGGGCATCCGCCGGCAGACGATCACGGAGCCGCCGGGCGCGGGGAAGGCGACAGGTGACGGCCCGTCACGATCGCCCGGGGACGGGGCTGCTGGTGATCGGTGACGTGGTCACCGATGTCGTGGCGCGGTACGGCACCCCGCTGGCCCACGGGACCGACACCGCCGCCGAGATCCGTACGCTGCCGGGCGGCTCCGGGGCGAACGCCGCCTGCTGGGCCGCGCACACCGGCTGCGCGGATGTCCGGCTGCTGGCCGGGGTGGGTGCGGACGCCCGCGACTGGCACGCGCAACGGCTGCGGCGCGCGGGGGTACGGGCCCGCCTCGTCGTCGACGCACGGGCGCCGACGGCCACGGTCGTCTGTCTGGTCGACGCGACCGCCGAGCGCACCCTGCTCACCGACAGCGGCGCCGCGCTGCGCCTGCCGCCCGCCGCCTGGTCGCCGGATCTGCTCGACGGGGTCGGCCGGCTCCATCTCTCCGGCTATCTCTTCTTCGCCGACACGAGCCGGCCGCTGGCTCTCGCCGCGCTGGGCTCGGCGCTGGAGCGCGGCGTTCCGGTGAGTGTGGACCCCGCCTCCGCGGGTTTTCTCAAGGAGCTGGGGGCGGATCGTTTCCTCGCGGCGGTCGAGGGCGCCGAGACGCTGCTCCCCAACGCGGACGAGGCCCGGCTGCTCACCGGTCTGCCGCACCCGGCTGACGCGGCGGCCGAACTGAGCAGGCGGGTACCGGTCGTGGTGGTGACGCTGGGCGGCGACGGGGCGCTCGTGGCCGAGCGGGGCACGGTGACGGCCAGGGTCCCGGCGTTCCCGGCACGAGCCGTGGACTCGACGGGCGCGGGGGACTCCTTCACCGGCGCCTTCCTGGCGGCACGCCTCGGCGGGGCGGACCCGGCGCGGGCGGCGGAGGCCGGCTGCCGGGCGGGCGCCCGGGCGGTGGAGATCCCGGGCGGCCGACCGGGCACGGAGTGAACAGCTCGGGAGCCGAGCAGCGGCGGGGTGAGGCTGAGGAGTTGGCCGAGCAGCGGGAGGTGCGCCGGTCAGGCGGGGCCCAGGCCGCTCCACGCCGGGTGGCGTGGGTCGTCGGCCCGTACGACCACATCGGCGCTCGCGGCCGGGTCCACCTCCGTCTCGTACCGCTCGAAGGCGGGGAGCGTCCAGCGCTCGTCCGGTTCCGTACGGCGCCGGAGCGCCCCCGGTGACAGCCGTAGATGCACCGTCAGGTCGAACGGGAACCAGTGCCCCAGCAGCAGGGGCCCGTGCACCACCAGCACCCCGCCCGGGGCGAGTTCGCGGCGCGGGGAGCGGGTCGCCCGGTCGGTGGCCGGGTCCCAGAGGTCGGTCAGGACCAGCCCCGTGCCGCCCGGGTCCAGGGGGCCGAGCACCTCGCGCCAGAGGGCACCGGTGTCGAACCATCCGCTGTAGTACGTGTCGGGGTCCTCGCGCCCGTACTCGTACCGCAGCGACGCCGGGCGCAGAAAGCCACCGGCGCCGACGACCAGCACCGAACGGCCGCGTACGCGCAGCGCCTGGGCGAGCGCGGCGGCCGGCCGGTCCGGGCGGGCGGCCGGGGCGCCGTCGAAGGCGACACGCAGCCAGGGGCCGCCGTCGGCCGCCGAGGTCTCCAGCAGCCGGTCGGCGACGGCCTCGGTCAGCCGTTCCCAGGTGATCGCTTCGAGTCGCACCGGTCCATCATCGTCCAGCGTCCGGGGAAGCGGAGCGGCACGAGGTTGACGTGGGGCGCGCCCGCCCTTGGCTGTCCCCACCCGGCCCGCGCACCCACCCGGCCCGCGCACCCACTCGGCCCGCGCACCCCACCCGGCCCGCGCACCCGGCCGTACCTCACTCGCCCCGCAGGACCTTCGCGAGCGTTCCCTCCCCCGCCACCGCGATCCGTCCGTCCCGCACCCCGTCCGCGACCGTCAGCACGCCCGCGCCGAGCGCCCGGCAGGTGTCGGAGTCCAGGGTCAGACAGGCGTCAGGACCGGGCGCGGGGCCGTCGCCGTACGCCGGCCGAGCGGCGTCCCGTACCGCTCCGTCCGCTCCGTCCGTTCCCTCTCCCCCGAGCCGCAGGTGGAACACGCCCTCGTCGAGCCGGACTTCCACCACCCCCTCGGCCCCCGGCGCGCCGCACGGCCCCGACAGCGCCCGCAGCAGCGGTACCGCGAACCAGTGGGCCCGTACCGCGTCCGTGGGGCGGCGCTCCTCCAGCGCCGGAGCGCCCCATTCCGCCAACGCGGTGAGGACGGGCAGCAGCCCCCGTCCGCGCTCCGTCAGTTCGTAGACATACGCGGCGGCCGGCGGGGGCAGCCTGCGCCGCGTGGCCAGTTCGTCGCGCTCCATGTCCTTCAGCCGGGACGCGAGCACATCCGTGCTGACGCCCGGCAGATCCGCGTGCAGATCGGTGTAGCGGCGCGGCCCCGCCAGCAGTTCACGGACGATCAGCAGAGTCCATCGGTCGCCCACGGCATCGAGGGCGCGGGCGGCGGCACAGTACTGGTCATAGCTTCGGCGACGTGGCATGCGACGCAGTCTAGACATGTCGTTGGACTTTCCAAGCTCACACTTGGTAAAACCAAGTATCGCACTCAAGGTCGGGGAGGCCACCGCATGGAATTCCGGCAGTCGAGCAAGCTCAGTGAGGTCTGCTACGAGATCCGCGGCCCGGTGATCGAACATGCCGACGCGCTGGAGGAGGCGGGCCACAGCGTGCTGCGCCTCAACACGGGCAACCCCGCGCTCTTCGGGTTCGAGGCACCGGACGAGATCCTGCAGGACATGATCCGGATGCTGCCGCAGGCGCACGGCTACACGGACTCGCGGGGCATCCTCTCCGCCCGCCGCGCCGTGGTCCAGCGCTACCAGGCCCTCGGGCTGAACGATGTCACGGTCGATGACATCTTCCTCGGCAACGGCGTCTCGGAGCTGGTCTCCATGGCCGTACAGGCGCTGCTGGAGAACGGCGACGAAGTCCTGATCCCCGCCCCCGACTTCCCGCTCTGGACCGCTGTCACCACCCTCGCGGGCGGGCGGCCGGTGCACTATCTCTGCGACGAGTCGGCGGAGTGGTACCCGGATCTGGACGACATGGCCTCGAAGATCACCGACCGCACCAAGGCCGTGGTGATCATCAACCCCAACAACCCGACCGGCGCGGTCTATCCGCGGGAGATCGTCGAGGGTATCCTCGATCTCGCCCGCCGTCATCAGCTCATGGTGTTCGCCGACGAGATCTACGACCAGATCGTCTACGACGACGCGGTCCACCACACCGCCGCCTCCCTCGCCCCCGACCTGGTCGTCCTCACCTTCAGCGGGCTCTCGAAGACGTACCGTGTGGCCGGTTTCCGCTCCGGGTGGCTCCTTGTCACCGGTCCGAAGCAGCACGCGCGCAGCTATCTCGAAGGGCTCACGATGCTCGCCTCGATGCGCCTGTGCCCCAACGCGCCCGCCCAGTACGCCATTCAGGCCGCACTGGGCGGCCGGCAGTCCATCAAGGAGCTGACCGCGCCGGGAGGCAGGCTGTACGAGCAGCGCGACCGCGCATGGGAGAAGCTCAACGAGATCCCCGGCGTGTCGTGCGTCAGGCCGAAGGGCGCGCTGTACGCCTTCCCCCGGCTCGACCCCAAGGTGCACAAGATCCACGACGACGAGCGGTTCGTCCTGGACCTGCTGCTGCGCGAGAAGATCCAGGTCGTGCAGGGGACGGGCTTCAACTGGCCGCGCCCCGACCACTTCCGGATCCTCACCCTCCCGTACGCCGACGATCTCGACGCGGCCATCAGCCGTATCGGACGCTTCCTGGGCGGATACCGCCAGTAGCCGGCCGAAGGAACAGCCCCGGAAAGCCGAAGGAGCGGCCGCGGAAAAAGGAGCGGACCCGGGGGCGTAGCCAACCTCCCGGGCCCTGAGATGCCACCCATTGGCACGCCGGCTCGTTTAAGAACCCAGGTCATTCATGAAGTCGCCGCGTCCTGCCTTTGGACCACCGCGCATCGAGCTGCGCAGGCCGGAGTCGAACCGGCATTTCGACGTCCGGGGCCTGGGCCCGTTCGATCCGGCGATCGGCGGCGAATGCTGAGTCTGGAGCAATAGTCTGAGATTGATCGCGGTCTGCCTCTGCCCGTTGGGCTACCGCGGCCCGTCCATCCGTACGGATGTGCCGCGGGGAGGACTCGAACCTCCACTGGAACCGCGCCGTCACGACAAGCCTCAGTTTCAGCTTGCGCTCCTCGCGCACCCCGGCACACACCGGAACAGGGCTCAAGCCCTGCCCCGACGGCCGGGGAATCATGGGGAACTGCTCTGTTCCACCCGAGCGAGACTACCCGAACAGGTAGCCGAAGACAGCGTCACCCACCCGCTCGTCGGTGACCTCGGCGCTGTTCGCCTCCTCGCGGGCGAACTTCACCGCCTGCTGAAGCTTCTCGACCCGGTCGAGCAGTTCGTTGACCCGGCGGGCCGGCAGCGCGCCACTGAATTTCACCGTGGTCCAGTAACCGACGGGAATGTCCTCGTAGTACACCTCGACCTGCGCCGGATGCTTCTCCGTGGCCTCCGCCTTCACATGGTTGCGCGGCACCTTCTTCGTACGGAGGGTGCGTACCGCCTCCGTCTTCCACGCGTCGGTGGACGGGTCCTGGCTCCAGGACTCCGCCGCGTCCAGCACCGGCAGTTTGCGTACGAAGGTGTTGAGGTCGGTGAGCTGCTTCTCCAGGAAGAGCAGGTACGCCACCGGCACGTCACTCACCAGCACCCGTCCCTCGACGGTGACATCGGCGCGGGCCGTGCAGTTCGCCCAGTCCTTCGTCGCGGTCACGTCGAACAGGCGCGTCAGGGTCCTCGCGGTCTCGCGCAGGACGTCCTCGGCCTTGACCTGGACCCGGGTGGACTCGGGCGGAAGCTGCTCGCCCTCCTCGTCCTTCGCCTGGTACGTACGGGAGATCCCGGCCAGCAGCGCCGGCTTCTGGAGTCCGTGATGGGCCGCCGTCAGGTCCTGGTGGGCCTTGGACTTGACGCCCTTTTCGACCGCGATTATCTGATTGAGTTTCGCCACGCCGTCGACCCTAACAAGCCAACAACCCACGCTCGAAGGATTAAACGATCGCACCTGGGGACACCGGGGGAGGCAGAGAGCGGCGGAACGGCTCCCGGACGCACGCGCCACCCTTGGTATGGACCTGTCACGCATCCCTCGGTTACGCTCCGCCTGGCATCGCCTGGAAGCGCTCTCAGGCGCTGCTGTTCCACCCCCACGCTGCTGGAACACAGAAGGGCAATTCCCTTGAGACGTACGACAGTTGTACGCACCGGGCTCTCCGCACTCCTCCTCCTCGGCACCTGGGCGACCGCCGGGATCGCCCCCGCGGCCGCCGCCCCCGCCGCGGGCTCCGACACCAAGGCCCCCGCCTCCGCGGGCATGCTCACGGCGATGCAGCAGGACCTCGGCCTGACGAAGAGCGAGGCCGTGGCCCGGCTGGCCGCGGAGAAGACCGCGACCGCCGTGGAGGGGAAGGCCGTGCGCGCGGCGGGATCCTCGTACGGCGGCTCCTGGTTCAACGCCGACAGCAACACCCTGACGGTCGCCGTCACCGACGCCGCCAAGGCCGACGCGATCCGGGCGACCGGTGCGACCGTACGCGTGGTGAAGCACAGCGCGCGCCAGCTCGACACGGCCAAGGCGAAGATCGACGCGCTCGCCGACTCCGCCCCCGACGGCGTCGCCAGTTGGGGAGTCGACGCGCAGACCAACCAGGTCGTGGTGAACGTCGTCGCCGACCGACGGAACGACAGCGCGGTCCGCGCCTTCGTGGCCCGTGCCCAGCAGGCCGGCCCCGTCACCGTCGACAGGACGGCCGAGGCGCCCAGCACCACCGCCGCGGGCACCGTCGGCGGCGACCCCTACTACACCGGCAACGTCCGGTGTTCCATCGGCTTCTCGGTGCACGGCGGCTTTGTCACCGCCGGCCACTGCGGCTCGACCGGCGGCCAGGTCCGTGGCTGGGACAACTCGTACATCGGCAACTTCCAGGGCTCGACCTTCCCCGGCAACGACTACGCCTGGGTGAACGTCGGCAGCGGCTGGTGGACCGTCCCCGTCGTCCTCGGCTGGGGCACCGTCTCCGACCAGCTGGTCCGCGGCTCCAACGAGGCCCCGGTCGGCGCCTCCATCTGCCGCTCCGGCTCCACGACCCACTGGCGTTGCGGCACGCTCCAGGGCAAGAACATCACCGTCAACTACTCCCAGGGCCCGGTCTACTCGATGACGCAGACCAGCGCCTGCGCCGAGGGCGGTGACTCCG
Organism: Streptomyces sp. NPDC096310; assembly: GCF_044763125.1. Classification (NCBI taxonomy): domain Bacteria; kingdom Bacillati; phylum Actinomycetota; class Actinomycetes; order Kitasatosporales; family Streptomycetaceae; genus Streptomyces; species Streptomyces sp. NPDC096310. The sequence goes on from NZ_JBIWFO010000017.1 coordinate 82,263, forward strand.
GCGGCTCGTTCATCAGCGGCGACCAGGCCCAGGGCGTCACCTCGGGCGCCTCGGGCAACTGCACCAGCGGCGGCCAGAGCTTCTACCAGCCGATCAACCCCATCCTGAGCCGTTACGGCCTCACCCTCCACACCGCCTGACATTCTTCGTGGCGCGCGTGACCGGCTGACGGAAGCCTGTCGCACGGACCGGGCCGGGAAACCGACCCGGCCCCCGGGCGGCAGGCTTTCCGGCGTGCTCTCGCACTACGGGTGAGGCGCCGGAGGTAGAGTCTGCGACCATGCCGTCGTGCCGTCCCGGGCCCGGGGACCCCTCGCAGACCCCGGGAAGCGCCGTATCCACACGTTCCGCACAGAGCGCCGACGGCGGGGGTACGGCACCGGCGCTGCGGACCGTTCTGTACGCCGTGCGCTCCGCCACCGCGCTCAACCGGCTGCTCGACACGCTCCCCGCCTTCGCGGGGGACCACCGTGTCCGCCCGGTCTTCACGCTTGTCCCCGGCTCCGACTTCAGTACGGACGCGCTCGCCGCGCTCGACGGGGCGGGCGCCCGGACGATTCCCTGGTCCGAGGCCGTACGCGGCGGACACGACCTCGTGGTGGCGGCGAGCCCCAACGGACCGCTGCACGAGCTGCCAGGACCGCTGGTGCTGCTGCCGCACGGCGCCGGGTTCAACAAGCGGCTCCCCCACACCTCGACGGACGACTCTGCGTCCGGACTCCACACACGGCAGCTCCTGCGCGGCGGCACCCCGCTCGCCGCTCTGCACGCCCTCGCGCACCCCGACCAGTTGGCCCGGCTCGCCCGTGAGGCACCGGCCGCGGCGCGCCGGGCCGCCGTGGTCGGGGATCCGACGCTGGACCGGTTCCTCGCGTCCCGCACCCTCCGGGAGCGGTACCGGGACGCGCTCGGCACCGGCGGCAGGCGGCTGGTCGCCGTGGTGTCGACGTGGGGGCCCGAGTCGCTGCTCGCGCGCCGGCCGGGGCTGCTCCGGCGGCTGACCGCCGAACTGCCGTACGACGCCTACCAGGTGGCCCTCGTCCTGCACCCCAATGTCCACAGCAGGCTGGGCGGGTTCACCCTGCGGCAGCGGTTGGCGCCGGCGCTCGCCGCCGGGCTGCTGGTGGCGCGGCCCCACGAGGAGTGGGCCGCCGTGCTCAGCGCCGCGGACTGCGTACTGACCGACCACGGCTCGTCCGCTCTCTACCCCGCCGCCCTGGACCTGCCCCTGATCGGCTGTTACGACGGCGGTACGGAGCTGCTGGCGGCCAGCCCGATGGCCGGGCTGCTCGCCCGGGTACCGCGGCTGGCGCCGGACGAACCGCCGGCCGCGGTGATCGACGCGGCCGTCACAGGCCACCGTACGGGGGACACGGGGGCTTTGGCCGCTGCCGCCTTCGACCAGCGGGAACGTTCGCTGGAACACCTCCGTGCCCGCTGCTACCCCCTCCTCGGCCTGGAACCGCTCCCCGGCCGTATCCGCCCCCGCCCGCTGTCCGTGCCCCGGATCACGGCGCAGCGGCCGAGCGCGCTCGCGGTGCGGGTCGACGTACGGGGGAGCGTGGTGTCCGTGGCCCGGCATCCGCTGGACAGCGGGCCGCACGACGGTCATGTGGCCGCGGAGGACGGGGTGTCCACGCTCGACGAGATGCGCGGCGCCGGGCTCGTCCACCGGCGCGCGCGGGCCGCGACGCCGGACGCCGACCGTATGCGCGACAGTGAGTGGGCGGCGGACACCGTGTGGACGGCGAACACGGTATGGAGGGCGGACACGGTGTGGACCGCGGGCGGCTGGACGGCCCATGCTCTGGAGGAGCATCCCGCGTGCCGGACCGCGGCGGCCGTCCTGGCCCACGACCGCTGCGTCCTGCTCCGCCGCGAACCGGCCGTTCCCGGGGCGCTTTCCGGGGGCGGGCCCTCCGGGCCGCTCGCGGTGCGGATCACTGCGGACACCTCGCGGGGCGAGCCCTGGGTACGGCCCGACCCCGCGGCCGTGCTCTCCTGCGTGCACGGCTGGCTGGAGGCGAACCCGGGCGCCGCCTCCGCCGCCCTGCCGGTGACCCTCGACTGCGTGGTGGGCGGCCGACGGGCCACCGCCCTGCTGACCCGGGCGACGGACGAGGACACCCGCGCCGAGCTGTGACCGCCGCACCCGGCCTCGGGGGCACGGCCTCAGGTCGCGGTGCCAGGGTCCGCCTCAGGGCCCGGCGCCAGGTCGCGGCCTCGGGGCGCGGTGCCAGGTCGCGGCCTCAGGTCGCGGTACCAGGACCCGCCTCGGGGCCCGGCTCCGCGCCCGCCCGGACGCGGAGTTCCCGCGCCCTGCTCCGGTGTTCCTCCGCCGTCTCCCGGTCGCCGGCCCCGGCCGCGAGCGCGGCCAGCTCTTCGTGCAGCACGGCCTGGTCGTACGTGGACTCCCGCCGCCGCTCCTGGCCCAGCGCCTCCTCGTACGCGGCGACCGCCTTCTCGGGACGGCCCGCGTCCCGGAACGTACGGCCCAGCTCGGCCGCCGTCCGGCCGATCATGCGCGCGTTGTCCTGCTCCCGCGCCAGGCCGAGCGCGGTCTCCAGCTCCGCCCCGGCCTCGGCCGACCGGCCGGCGGCCCGCAGCGTCCGGCCGAGCAGAAAGCTCTGGAGCAGCACACCGTAGGGGTTGGGTTCGGAGAGCGCTTCATGGAGGGCACGCGACCGCTCGAAGTACGGCACGGCCTCGTCGGGCCTCCCCCGCGCCGCGAGGAACTTGCCCCGGAACTCCAGCGCGGAGGCATGCAGTCTGGTACCGGGCACGACCGATTCCGCCGACCGCAGCGCCTGGCCCGTCTCCGCGTCGGCCTCCTCGTCACGGCCCGCCTTCCAGAGCGCCTGCGCGAGCTGGCAGCGCATCCGGATCAGCGCCTCGGCGGCCTCGGCCGACCCCTCGCGCTGCGCGGCGTCCCGGCCCGTCCTGAAGGCGCGGATCGCGTCCGTGTGGTTGTGGTGGTCCTCGTAGTGCTTCCACAACGGCTCGCAGAGGGACCAGGCGTGTGTGTCCTCCCCCAGGTCGCTCGCGGTCCCTACAAGTCCGTACAGGGCCTTGCGTTCCGTGTCGAGCCAGGACCGGGCCGCCGCCTCGCTCGCGAACGGTACGTCGGGGGCGTACGCAAGCGCGGGGACGGGCTCGGCCACGCGCAACCTCTTGGGAGCGATCACCCGGTCGGCCCGTTCCGCCTGTCTGCGGTACCAGACCACGAGCCGGCGCAGGCCCTCCTCCGTCTCGGCCGGATCGCCGTGCCGGTCCGCGCGGCGTACGGCGTGGGCGCGCAGAAGGTCGTGCAGCCGCTTCCTGCCGGGGCGCGGGGAGTCCGCCAGCAGGCCCGCGTTGGCCAGGAGGTCGAGCGCGTCCTCCGCGTCGTCACGCCCGGTGCCGAGCAGGGCCATGGCGGCTACGAGCGTGATGTCGTAGCCGGAGTACCGCGGCAGGAGGCGGTAGAGCCGCTGGGCGGCGGCCACGTCCAGCGCGTCGTAGGCGGCGTTCCAGACGGCTTCGACCACGGACAGCCCGTTCTCGTGGAGGGCGGCCGTGAGGTCCGCGACGATGCGCTCCACCCGTCTGCCGGGGTGCTCGCGCAGGAGTCCGCCCGCGGTGTGCAGGGCGATGGGAAAGCCCGCGCAGAGCTGTTCGAGCCGGCTGACCATCTGCGGGGAGACCTGACGCCCGGTGCTCCGGACGTACTCGGAGAGGACGTCGAGGGCGGGCTCCCGCCGCAGCGGCTCCAGCGCCAGACCGACCGTCCTGGGCCCCTCCAGCGCGTGCAGCCGCCGCCGGCCCGCGACCAGGACCACCGAGTGCGCCGAGACCGGCAGCAGGGTGGTGATCTCGTCGGCGGACCACACGTTGTCGAGGACGAGCACCATACGGGCCCCGCCGGTCACCGTCCTGTACAGGCCGACCAGGTCGCGGTATCCCGCCGGCAGCCAGCCCTCCCGTACCCCGAGCCGGCGGAGCAGATGCTTCAGTACGGCCTCGGCGTCGACCGCACCGGCTGTGCGCCATTCGTCCAGATCGACATAGGCGGACCAGTCGAACCGGCTCTTCAGCTCATGGGCGAGATGGATGGCCAGGGCGGTCTTGCCGATGCCGCTGATCCCGCTGAGCGTGACGATCAGGGGGTGTACGGGACCGGAGGGCTCGTCGCGCTCAAGTGCCCGCAGGACATCGCCGGATTCGGTGTCCCTGTTCTTGAACGCCGCCTCTCCCAGAGGGAGCTGATGCCCTCTCGGCACGGGGGTCGGGAGCGGCCCGCCGGCCTCCTCCCCGCCGTGGAAGTGGAAATGCTGCGACGTGTAGCTGCCGAGCTCGCGCGCCTGGACGACGGGGCCGTACTGCGTACCGCCGTTGACGCTGTTCCCCCAGTTGCCTCCCCCGTCACCCGTCACGGCGCGCCGCCCCGTCCGCCGGAACCGAAGGGCCGGCCGCCGATGGTGCCGATCCTGTCGACCATGCCGGCCTGGATGACCGGCTCGTGATACGTGCCGCCGCTGATCTCGTTGTGAATATCCCGGGCCTGCTGGGAGGCGACGCCCGGGGACAACTCATCGAGCAGTACACGCAGTTCGGCCGCCGCCTCCGGGTCCGCGCGCAGGGTACGGCGCAGTCGGCCGCGCCATTCCGCGTGGAGGTCGTCGACGGCTTCCGTGTCGTCCTCCCGCCGGGCCGCGGTCAGTTCGGCACGCGCGGTGTCCAGATCGCTGCCGACGGAATCCGCGGATCCCCAGCCCCGCGCGGCGAGGAATCCGGCCACCCGGGCGCGGGCGCCGCTCCAGCCGTCCGTCGCCATCTGCTGGATGAGTGCCGTCGCGCCTGCCGTCGCCAGTGCCACCAACTCGGCTTCCACCGATCCCCCTTCAACCGCTCTTCAACCGCTACGCAATGTGGTCCGTCTACCGAAGTACGGGAGTGAACGAGCTTACCCGTCACCGCCCCAGCAGGGCGGAGAGTGCGCCCACCGGATCGGTGTCGGGGGTGCCGCGCGGCCACCAGTCCTCCCGTCCCCGGTCCGATTCGTAGCCGTACCAGAGGCCGTCGCGGCCGAAGCGGAGTTGCAGCGAGTCCGTGGAGAGGTGGTTGCGCACGGGGCGGAAGTGCGGGAAGTCGGCGGCTATGAGGGCGGGGCGGGCCCGGTCGAAGGGGCCGGCCGGCGGATCCCAGGGCTCTTCCAGCACGGCCAGCCCCGCCAGGCCGCCCTGGTGCCAGGCGGCGACGGCGCGGGCCAGGTCGGTGGGGGCGCGGTGGAGGGCCGCGGCCAGGTCACGGTAGAGGGCGCGGGTGGACGCCGTCAGCCCCGAGCCGGGGTGGGCGGCGGCCAGGCGTACCGCGTCCTGCCAGGGGGTGAGGGCGCCGATCGGGTCGAGTCCCGTGGTGAGGAAGGTGTGCGCGCGGGCGGCCGCCTCGGTGGCGAGGAGGTCGAGGGCGAGCGGATCGGGCGCTCCGGGTGACTGGGGGTAGACGGGCGGACGGCCGGGGTGCGCGGGGACGGGGAACGGCGGCGGAAGCGGTGGGAGCGTGCGCGGGGCGAGGGCTGTCCGCGCGTCGACCGTGGGCATCGGCGGTGCGGTCGTGGTCCGTTCGGCCGCGGAACGGGTGGCGTTGCGGCGGGTCAGGTCGGCCAGGATCTCCTGTTCGCCGCGGCCCCGGAGCAGGAAGAGGACGAAGGGGTCCTCGTCCAGGAGCCGGGCCGTCTGGTAGCAGAGGGCCGCCGCGTGTTTGCAGGGGTAGCCGTCGTCGGGGCAGGAGCAGTCGGGGGTGAGGTCGCCCGCGGCGGGCAGCAGATCGGCGGAGGCCGCGAGGGTGTGCGGCATGGCCTTGTCGAGCAGGGCGGCGATGTGGTCGGGGCGGGCCGCGGCGGTGTCGAGCAGGTCCTCCCAGTCGGTGTCGCCGAGGGTGCGCAGGCGGATCTCCGTACGGTACGGGCGTGGCCGGGAGCCGTGGACGTACGCCATGACGCGGCCGGGGGTGACGGTGATCGCGTCGACCCGGCCGCTGCCCGCGTACGTACGGCCGCGCTGGAGGCGCGCGGTGTCGAGGGCGGTGTCCTCCATGGACTCCACCCAGGCGTTGCCCCACCAGGTCTCGGCGAAGTCCCCGTGGTCGCCGGGGCGGGCGGGCAGGGCGGGGAACGTCCGGCGGCGGTCGTCGTGCCGGGGTGCGCGCGCGGTGGTCATGACGGCCTCCGCAGGGAGACGAGATCGCCCAGCTCGCGGTCGGTCAGCTCGGTGAGGGCCGCCTCGCCGGAGCCGAGGACGGCGTCGGCCAGGGCCTTCTTGGAGGCGAGCATCTCGGCGATCCGGTCCTCGACCGTGCCCTCCGCGATGAGCCGGTGGACCTGTACGGGCTGGGTCTGGCCGATGCGATAGGCGCGGTCGGTGGCCTGCTCCTCCACGGCCGGGTTCCACCAGCGGTCGAAGTGGACGACATGTCCGGCCCTGGTCAGGTTGAGCCCGGTGCCCGCCGCCTTCAGCGAGAGGACGAAGACGGGCACCTCGCCGGACTGGAACCGGTCGACCATACGCTCGCGCTCCGCGATGGGCGTACCGCCGTGGAGCAACTGGGACGGGACCGCGCGGGCGGCGAGATGGGCGGAGAGCAGCCGCGCCATCGACACGTACTGGGTGAAGATCAGGACCGAGCCGTCCTCCGTGAGGATCGTGTCGAGCAGTTCGTCGAGCAGGGCGAGCTTGCCGGAGCGGCCGGTCAGCCGGGCCGCGTCCTCCTTCAGGTACTGCGCGGGGTGGTTGCAGATCTGTTTGAGGGAGGTGAGCAGCTTCATCACCAGACCGCGGCGGGCGATGCCCTCGGACGCCTCGATGGCCGCCATCGTCTCGCGTACGACCGCCTCGTAGAGCGACGCCTGTTCCCGGGTGAGGGGGACGGGGTGGTCGCTCTCGGTCTTGGGCGGCAGCTCGGGCACGATCCCCGGGTCGGACTTCTTCCTGCGCAGCAGGAACGGCCGGACGAGGCGGGCCAGTCGCGCCACCGCCTCCTCGTTGTCGGCGTCCTTGATGTCGGCGCTCTTCGCGTTCTCCACATTCTCGACGATCCTCGCGTGGCGGGCGCGGAACGCCTTGAGGGGGCCGAGCAGCCCGGGGGTGGTCCAGTCGAGGAGGGCCCACAGCTCGGAGAGGTTGTTCTCCACGGGCGTGCCGGTCAGCGCGACCCTGGCGGGCGCCGGGATCGTACGGAGCGCCTTGGCCGTGGACGAGAAGGGGTTCTTGACGTGCTGTGCCTCGTCCGCGACGACCATTCCCCAGGGGTGTGCGGCCAGCGTCTCGGCGCTGCCGCGCATCGTGCCGTAGGTGGTGAGGACGAAGCCGTCCGTCACTTCGTCCAGGGTGCGTCCCACACCGTGGAAGCGGTGCACGGGGACCCCGGGGGCGAAGCGGGTGATCTCGCGCTCCCAGTTGCCGAGGAGCGAGGCGGGGCAGACGACCAGCGTCGGGGCGGGGCGGGCGCGGTGCAGATGGAGGGCGATGAGCGTGACGGTCTTGCCGAGGCCCATGTCGTCCGCGAGGCAGCCGCCGAGGCCGAGCGAGGTCATCAGGTCCAGCCAGGCCAGGCCGCGCAGTTGGTAGTCGCGCAGGGTGGCGGCGAGCGCCGGGGGCTGGGGGACCCTCGCCGGGCCCGAGAGCAGGCGGTCGCGCAGCGCCGCCAGCGCGCCCGTGGGCACGGCCTCCACGGTCTCGCCGTCCACGTCGGCGGTACCGGTGAGGGCCACGGCGAGCGCGTCGACGGGCTCCAGCAGGCCCAGCTCCCGCTTGCGCGCCTTCCGTACGAGGGCGGGATCGATGACCACCCACTGGTCGCGCAGGCGGACGATCGGCCGGTGCGACTCGGCGAGAGCGTCCATCTCCTGCTCGGAGAGCGGATCACCGTCGAGCGCCAACTGCCAGTTGAACTTGAGCAGTTCCACGCTGTCGAAGAACGGGGTGCCGTCGGTGGCCGAGCCGGGCGCGGGACGGACCACCGCGGCCGCCGTGAGCGTACGCGCCAGTTCCCGGGGCCAGTGCACCGTGACGCCCGCCTCCGCGAGGCGGGCCGCCCCGGGCCCGAGCAGTTCGTACAGCTCGTCCTCGGAGAGGGGCAGCGCGTCGGGGATGTCGCGCTCCAGGAGCCGGGCGAGCGGCGTCCAGACGCGGGCGGCGCGGCGCAGCGCCAGCATGGCGTCGATACGGGCGCGTGGCCCGAAGCTTTCGGCGCCGTCGCCCGCCCAGAGCCCGGCCGCGTCGATGACCAGGGTCGGGTCGGCCAGGCTGTGGACCTGGACGAGCGCCGTCCCGGCCCGGCGTGCGTCGTCGACCGTGGTGTCGCGGCGCGCGGCGGCGCCGTCGTCGGTGGTGCCGTCGTCGGCAGCGGCAGCGTGATCGGCCCGGGCGGCGGGTGCGGTCTCCGCCGCGGTCTGCGCGTGGTCGAACAGCTCGTACGCCGAGAGGTCGAGGCGCAGCGAGACCCGCACCCCCGCGTCCATGCCGGCCGCCGCCTCGGCCGCCCAGGCCCTGGCGCCCGGCAGATGCTGCCCGGCCCGCGCGGCGAACGGCGCCCCCGCCGCGTACGCCGCCGCCGGGGTGCGCGGCAGGGAGTCGGCCACCGCGTCGAGGAAGGCACGGACCAGCGCTTCCGGCTCGGGCAGCAGAAGCGGCCCGTCGCCCGGCAGCGGTACGGGGTGCGCCTCGGGCGGCATGGCCGCGGCGATGGCGCGCAGCTGCGCGATGTCGTCGGCGTCGAGCGGGCCGGCCCGCCAGGCGTCGTGGTCGGAGGCGGTGAGCCCGGGGAGCAGTCGGCCGCGCGCGGCCAACTGGAGCGCGTGCAGCGCGGCGGCGCCCCAGCAGGCCGACGCCGGGTGCGCCGTCCTGTCGCGCCGGGCGCGGACCAGCAGCGGGACAGCGTCCGCGACGGACATCAGGACGACGGGGACCGTGACCGCGCGGACTGCGACCCCACCGTCCTCACCACCGGTGACACCGGCCCCGTCCCCGGCCGCGTCCCTGTCTTCGTCGCCACCGCCGTCGCGTCGTACGACCGTCAGCTCGTCCCCCGGCGCCTCCGGCAGCTCCCCCTCCGGCGCCCAGAAGGCGACCCGGCCCTCGCGCGGCAGCCCCGCGGGCAGGAAAACAGCCGCGTGGCGCACCAGCGCCGCGGTTCCGTGCACGGTCATGGTCCTTCCCCCTCCCCGCTTCGCATCGGCCGGTATCCGATTACTCTGCGAGTCTAGGCGGGGGGTCTGACACTGCCCCTCGCCAGAGTCTTTTCGCAGGTCAGCGCAGCCCGTCCCAGAGTTCTCGCTCCCGCGCCCGCGGGTCGCGCACGGGCGCGGAGGCGGCGCCGGGACCGCCGCCGAACACGTCGTACGGGTGTCGCGGTCGTACGGCTCCCAGCCCGGGTCGCCGGTCCGCGCGAACGCCACCCACGCCCGGTGCATCGCCTCCGCGAGCTCCGCCGGCGGCCGGTCGCCGAGCATCGGCGTGTACGCGGGGTGACCCGGACGGTCGAAGACGAACCCCAGCTCAGCGCCGTGACAGGCGCCGAGCAGGCCGCCGTGGCGCGGGGAGCGCCAGGCGAACTCGTACAGGTACGAGCCGGGCACGGACTCGGCGAGGCGGAGCGCGGGGATCCGATAGAACCAGTCCGTGGCCAGGGCGTCGAACACCTCGCCCGGGCCCGCGCCGGGCCGCGCCGCGCGGTAGACGGCCGGTGCCAGGTCGGGGTCGAGGCCGTAGGCGGCGGCGGTCGCGCGCAGCTTTGTCTCCGGCAGCGCGTCCAGCCGTCCGGTGGGCACGAGGAAGAGGCGGTACTCCTCGCGGTTGCTGCCGGCCAGCAGCCGGACCCCGTGGCCTGGCCCGGGCAGGGGCAACTCCGGGAGGACCGGTTCGAACGGCATCATGTTGAGCGCCGCCTCACCCCACAGCGCGGGGTCGGGCCGGGCGCCGATCTCCGCGCGCAGCTCGCTCTGCGCGGACAGCAGCCGGTTCCACGGAACGGCGGCGAAGGCGTCGGCGGCGGGGGCTACGGACAGTTTCCGGGCCAGCCGGGCCGTGATCAGCTCCGCCGAGGCGGGGCGCAGGAAGTGGTGGGCCGCGCCGCTCTGGAGGATCGCGCCCCGGAAGAGCCCCCGCGCGCGCTCCATGGCGAGCAGGGCGCCGATGCTCATCGCTCCGGCCGACTGTCCGACGAGGGTGACCCGGTCCGGGTCACCTCCGAAGGAGGCGATGTTGTCCCGTACCCACTCCAGGGCGGCGATCTGGTCCAGCAGCCCCCTGTTGTCCGGTACGCCGTCGAGACGGAGGAAACCCTCGGCCCCGAGCCGGTAGTTGATCGTCACGCACACCACGCCGTCGCGGGCGAACGTACCGCCGTCGTACGCGGGCAGTGATCCCGAGCCGTTCGCGAAGGCCCCGCCATGCACCCACACCAGCACCGGAAGGCGGGCCTCCGGGCCGGGCGCGGGGGTCCAGATGTTCAGGTTGAGGCAGCTCTCCCCCGGCGCGCCCGGCACGGTGTACTGCGGCAGGAGGGCGTCGAAGGGCGGGGTGTACGGGGCCTGCGGCGCCGTCGGACCGTACGCGAACGCCGGCCGGACGCCCTCCCAGGGCTCGGGGGCCACGGGGCGGCCGAAGCGCGGGGCGGTCGCGTACGGGATTCCCAGGAACGCCACCACCGGCGGGGCGAGGCCGGGGCGCCCGCCGACCCTGCCCTGCCGGGTCGCGCAGACCGGGCCCCGGTGCGTCATACGGCGCGGGTCAGACGTGGGGCTGGACGTGGGGCCTGGCGGGTGGCATGGGATCGGGGGAGGCGAGCCGCTCCTTCAGCGCGTCCGGCTCCAGCTCCGCGTCGGATTCCGGCACCAGCTCCGCGTCGGGCTCCGGCGCCGGCACACCGGCCGGTTCCGGACCCGTTCCCCGTTCCGCGACCGGTTCCGGCGTCTGCGGGACGGCGGGGGCGGTCGCCTGTGCGACTCCGGAGACCGCCTGCACCGCCTGTGCGGCCTCGCCGGGCGTGGCGCGCTCCAGGAAGCGCAGCAGTTCGACGGGGAAGGGCAGGACGAGGGTGGAGTTCTTCTCCGCGGCGACGGCCACGACCGTCTGGAGCAGCCGGAGCTGCAGCGCCGCGGGCTGGCCGGACATCTGCTCGGCGGCCTCGGCGAGCTTCTTCGACGCCTGGAGCTCGGCGTCCGCGTTGATGACCCGCGCGCGCCGCTCCCGGTCGGCCTCCGCCTGGCGTGCCATCGACCGCTTCATCGTCTCCGGCAGCGACACGTCCTTGATCTCGACCCGGTCGATCTGGACGCCCCAGCCGATCGCCGGGCTGTCGATCATCAGCTCCAGGCCCTGATTCAGCTTCTCCCTGTTCGACAGCAGGTCGTCCAGGTCGCTCTTGCCGATGATGGAGCGGAGCGACGTCTGGGCCATCTGCGAGACGGCGAACCGGTAGTCCTCGACCCGGATCACCGCGTCGGCCGCGTCGACCACCTTGAAATAGATCACGGCGTCCACGCGCACGGTGACGTTGTCGCGCGTGATGCCGTCCTGGGCGGGCACCGGCATCGTCACGATCTGCATGTTGACCTTGTGGAGCTTGTCCACGAAGGGGACGACCGTGGTGAACCCGGGGCCCCTGATCCCTTCTCGCAGCCGGCCGAGGCGCAGGACGACACCCCGTTCGTACTGCTTGACGACCCGGGCCGCCGCCATGGCGTACAGCCCGCACGCGCAGATGACGGCTATGACCGCGATGACCAGTTCCTCGACCATGATGGGCCCCCTGACGCCGGACGCGGACCGAGGTGCTGATTACCACGGTATGCCTTGTATGACCGGTGGTCGAGACACGCGGAGCAGGAGGATACCGGCGCGTAGCCCGACCGGCGGCGCCCGTGGTGCCGCGGTGGCGCCCATCCGGCAGGGTGACCAGCACATGCCCGCTTTCCGCCCGCCTCCCGCCCGTTTCGCTCCTTCTCCCCGCCCTCTTCCCGCACTCCGCCCCGCCCTCATTCCGCAGCCTCAGCTTCCGCTTCCGAGACGAGGACCCGCCCATGTCCGTGACCGATCACCGGCGCCTCGGCATCGCCGCCGGGGCCGCGCTCCTGACCTTCGCCGTCGCGGGCTGTTCGGTCCTCGGCCGGGCCGCGGTGGGCACCATCACGTACGACACCGGCCACAAGAGCCGTGTCCAGGTGACCACCCCGTCGGTCACCGGATGCCACAAACTGGAGCCGACCGGTGCCGTGGCGATCACCAACCGCACCGTGCTCGATCTCGTCGCGTACCCGGCGGCCAACTGCACCGGCAGGAACACGGCGTACATCGCCACCACTCTGTCCGATGTGATCGCGCCGGGCGCCGGGCCGTGGCTCAGCTACTCGATCGTGCACTGAGGTCCGGGCGCTGACGACGTTCACCGGTGGGCGTTCCCGGGTAGACCAGCGGTGAGGGCCGGAACGGGAGGTGCGAGAGCCATGCGCACCGGTAGTGAACCTGTCACCGCGCGCAGCGCGCTGCGGATGCGGTTCTGGCTGAGCCTGTGGGGGCTGGTCTGGACCGCCCTCGGTACGGCGGCGTTCGCCGTGGCCGGGAGACCCGGGTGGGCCGCCGCCTGCGGTGTGCTGGTGCTGATCGTCGCGATCGATCTGGCCGTGGTCCTGGCACGGATCCGGCAGGGGTCGCGTTTCCAGCCGGGCCGGGAGGTCCCTCCGTACCGGCCGGACCACGGCCCCTACCCGATTCTCGTGCAGGACCGGGAGCGCATCCGGGACCTGGAGCGTCACCGGATGCGCCGGCGCCACCACATCGGCCGCCACACCACATGACCCACGTGATCCATGTGATCGAGATCCAGGAGATCGAGGTCTACGTGATCGACGTCTACGTGATCCAGGTGATCTAGGCGTCCGGTGCGTTCGAGTCGAAGCGCGCCGCCTGCAGATACTCCGGCTTGGGGTCCAGCGCCGCCGCGAGGCGGAAGTGCCGCTTCGCCTGCTCCGGACGCCCCGACCGCTCGAACGTACGGGCCAGCGCGAAGTGCGCGAACGCGTTGTCCGGCTCCCGCTCCAGGACGAGTTCGAATTCCAGCTCGGCGGGGCGCAGTTGGGCGGCGGCGAAGAAGGCGCGGGCGCGCAGCAGCCGGGCCGCGGTGTTCTCCGGGTGGGACGCGATCACCGAATCCAGCAGTTTGACGGCCCCGCGCGGGTCACGCGCGGCGAGAAGCTGCTCCGCCGCGCGGTAGTCGATGATGTGGGTCTCCGGGCTCTCTGGCACGTTCGCATCCTTCCCTGACTTCGCGCTCTCAACGCGGGACATGACGACGCTATTCCTCAGACCGTCAACCGGCACACTCCGGCGTCCGCTCTCCGGCGTGCGCCGGGTCAGCCGCGCGCGGCGGCGCGTTCCGTCACGGTCCGCCACACCGCGCGAACCTGCGGTTCCAGCAGCTCCAGCGGGCCGTCGTTGTCGATGACCAGGTCGGCGACGGCGCGCCGCGCCTCTCGGGTGGCCTGGGCCGCCATCCGCGCGCGTGCCTCGCGCTCCGTCATCCCGCGCAGCCGGACGAGCCGGTCGAGCTGGGTCTCGGGGGTGGCGTCGACGACCACGACGAGGTCGTACAGCGCCGCCATGTCGTTCTCGACGAGCAGCGGTACGTCGTGGACCACGATCGCGTCCGGGCCCGCCGCGGCCTCCAGCTCGGCCGAGCGTGCCCGTACCAGCGGGTGCACGATCGCGTTCAGCGCCGCCAGCCGCTCGGGGTCACCGAAGACGATCCGGCCGAGTCCCGGCCGGTCGAGGGCGCCCTCGGGGGTGCGGACGTCCGGGCCGAACTCGGCGATCACCGCCGCCAGCCCGGGTGTTCCCGGAGCCACCACCTCTCGGGCGATCCGGTCGGAGTCGATCAGCACGGCTCCGAATCCGGTCAGCAGACGAGAGACCTCGCTCTTTCCCGAACCGATTCCGCCGGTAAGTCCCAACCTCAGCATGGAGCCAGCCTAGAGCCTCACAAAAGACCCCGGGCCGGCCCGGGCGGGCGGCGCCTCCCATCGCGGCCAACCGGGCGCACCGGCGCACCGCGTGGCGTCACGCGCCGCCGTCCCCCTCCCGCTCCGCGAGGAACTTCTCGAACTCGCGCCCGATCTCGTCCGCCGACGGCAGCTCCGCCGGCTCGGCGACCAGGCTGCCCCGTGTCTCGGCGCCGGCCATCGCGTCGTACTGGTGCTCAAGCCCCTGCACCATCGTGACCAGCTCCTCGTCCCCCTCGCCGAGCTGCCGCTCGATCTCGGTCTGGGTGCGCTGCGCCTCCGTACGCAGGGAGTGCGCGACGCTCGGCAGCACCAGGCCCGTCGCGGCCGTGATCGCCTCCAGCGCGGTCAGCGCCGCGTCCGGGTAGGAGGACCTGGCGACATAGTGCGGGACATGCGCGGCGACGCCGAGCACGTCGTGCTCCGACTCCATCAGCCGGTACTCGACCAGCGACTCGGCGCTGCCCGGCACCTGGGCCTCGTCGAACGGATTACGGTGGCCCGGCATGAGGTCGGTGCGGTTGCCGTGCGGGGTGATGCCGACGGGACGCGTGTGCGGTACGCCCATCGGGATGCCGTGGAAGTTGACCGACAGCCGGACGCCGAGACGTTCGACGATCTGCCGTACGGCGACCGCGAAGCGCTCCCACTCCACGTCCGGTTCGGGGCCCGACAGCAGCAGGAACGGGGCGCCCGTGGCGTCCTGCACCAGCCGTACGTCGAGCGTGGGCGTCTCGTAGTCCGTCCAGCGGTCGCGCCGGAACGTCAGGAGCGGGCGCCGCGCGCGGTAGTCGACCAGCCTGTCGTGGTCGAAACGGGCCACCACCTGGTGGGGCAGTGACTCCAGCAGGTTCTCGACGATCTGGTCGCCGGTCTCCCCCGCGTCGATATAGCCGTCGAAGTGGTACAGCATGACCAAGCCCGCCGACTCCTGCGCCAGCGCCATGTCGACGACGGCGAGGCCCTTGGGCTCCCACTCGTACAAACCCTGCGGATCAAGCACGGTTACCGCTCCTCCTCGTGTTCATAACGAAGAACGCGTCATGGGGCGCAGGCATTCCCCGCGTCCCACCCGCCTAACCCATCCGACCGGCCCCGCCACGGCGGCCGTCCCGCCGGATCTCTCCCAGAAGCTCCTCGAAGGGGTGTGCGCGGGCAGGGGTGTTGGCGCCGGTGACGTCGAACGTCTCGCCGTAGGCGCCCGGTTGACGGCAGCGGCCCACTCTTGTCCCGCCCTGTCACCGGCTGCCCGGAGGGTCGGTCCTGGCACGCGTAAGGCCCGCTCCCCGGAGGGAACGGGCCTTACGTTCAAGCGGTCCTGCTACCTACGACACACTGCCGGAGCGTCAGCTCTGGCCGCCGGCCAGCTTCTCGCGCAGCGCGGCCAGGGCCTCGTCCGACGCCAGGGCGCCGGAGTTGTCCGCCGACTCCGAGGAGTACGAGCCACCGCCACCGGAGGCGGCCGGGGCGTTGCCCCCGCCGGCGGGCGCGGCAGCACCCTCGGCAGCGGCGGCCTCGTCGGCCTCGCGGGACTTGATGACCTGGGCCTGGTGCTGCTCGAAGCGCGACTGCGCCTCGGCGTACTGGCCCTCCCACGCCTCGCGCTGGGTCTCGAAGCCCTCCAGCCAGTCGTTGGTCTCGGGGTCGAAGCCCTCGGGGTAGATGTAGTTGCCCTGGTCGTCGTAGGACGCGGCCATGCCGTAGAGCGTCGGGTCGAACTCGACCGAGGCCGGGTCGCTGCCGAAGGACTCGTTGGCCTGCTTCAGCGAGAGGCTGATGCGGCGGCGCTCCAGGTCGATGTCGATGACCTTGACGAAGATCTCGTCGTTGACCTGGACGACCTGCTCCGGGATCTCCACGTGGCGCTCGGCCAGCTCGGAGATGTGGACCAGACCCTCGATGCCCTCGTCGACGCGGACGAACGCGCCGAAGGGAACGAGCTTGGTGACCTTGCCGGGAACGACCTGGCCGATCTGGTGCGTCCGGGCGAACTGCTGCCACGGGTCTTCCTGCGTCGCCTTGAGCGACAGGGAGACACGCTCGCGGTCCATGTCCACGTCGAGAACCTCGACGGTGACTTCCTGGCCGACCTCGACAACCTCGGAGGGGTGGTCGATGTGCTTCCAGGACAGCTCGGAGACGTGCACGAGACCGTCGACGCCGCCGAGGTCCACGAACGCGCCGAAGTTGACGATCGAGGAGACGACGCCGGAGCGGACCTGGCCCTTCTGCAGGGTCGTGAGGAAGGTCTGGCGGACCTCGCTCTGGGTCTGCTCCAGCCAGGCACGGCGGGACAGGACCACGTTGTTGCGGTTCTTGTCCAGCTCGATGATCTTGGCCTCGAGCTCCTTGCCCACGTAGGGCTGGAGGTCGCGGACGCGGCGCATCTCGACGAGGGAGGCCGGCAGGAAGCCACGGAGGCCGATGTCGAGGATGAGACCACCCTTGACGACCTCGATGACGGTACCGGTGACGATCCCGTCCTCTTCCTTGATCTTCTCGATCGTGCCCCAGGCGCGCTCGTACTGCGCACGCTTCTTGGACAGGATGAGACGGCCTTCCTTGTCCTCCTTCTGGAGAACCAGGGCCTCGATCTCATCGCCCACGGCGACGACCTCGTTGGGGTCGACGTCGTGCTTGATGGAAAGCTCGCGGGAGGGGATGACGCCTTCGGTCTTGTAACCGATGTCGAGCAGGACCTCGTCCCGGTCGACCTTCACGATGACGCCGTCGACGATGTCGCCGTCGTTGAAGTACTTGATCGTCTCGTCGATCGCGGCGAGGAAGGCTTCCTCGTTACCGATGTCGTTGACCGCAACCTGCGGGGTGGTGGCGGTGGTCTCGGTGCTGCTCGTCATGTGGGAAAGGGCTCCGGTGCGGACAGTGAGTCGTAGGTACTGCTACGCCGGGAGCCCGTATCGCCATCTGCAAGAACCCGGACAGCCAAGGGAGCGCCGTCCCCGGGAAACCGGGGAAAGCGCCTCGCCGACCGAGGAAAACGTACTTACAGAGTGCGAGCGCGGCTGCTACGTCTGAGGCGCGCAAGCCCGCAGCGCAACCTTTAGCATACGGGGGCAGCCGGGCATGGTCAATGCGCGAAGGCGCACACCCGGGGCGGAACGCCCCATACCCGGCACAAACTGCGTTTGATGAGGCCACACGGGCCTCCGCCCGCACCCTACGACGACGGACATGATGATCCAAGAGCAGCGAGAACAGGCCGAGCGGACAGCGGCACAGGCTGCGGCGCACGGCTCCGGCACACCGGAGTCAGCATCGGAGCCGCCACCGGAGCCCGAGCCCGAGGCGACCCGCCGTGACTCCGGCGAGACGGAGAGCAGCCGCGCCAACCGGGGCTGGTGGGACAGGAACGCCGACGACTACCAGGTCGAGCACGGCAGCTTCCTCGGCGACGACCGCTTCGTCTGGTGCCCCGAAGGGCTCGACGAGGTGGAGGCCGAGCTGCTGGGCCCGGCCGAGGAGCTGCGCGGCCGGGACGTCCTGGAGATCGGGGCGGGCGCCGCGCAGTGCTCGCGCTGGCTGGCGGCGCAGGGCGCGCGCCCGGTGGCGCTGGACCTCTCGCACCGCCAGCTCCAGCACGCGCTGCGCATCGCGGAGGGACGCTCCCGTACCTTCCCGCTGGTCCAGGCGGACGCGGGGACGCTGCCCTTCCGGGACGGTTCCTTCGACCTGGCCTGCTCGGCGTACGGCGCGATCCCCTTCGTCGCCGACCCGGTGAAGGTCTTCCGTGAGGTACGGCGCGTCCTGCGGCCGGGCGGGCGCTGGGTCTTCTCGGTGACGCACCCGGTGCGCTGGGCGTTCCCCGACGAGCCGGGTCCCGAGGGCCTGACGGCCGGGGCGTCGTACTTCGACCGCACCCCGTACGTGGAACAGGACGAGAAGGGGAACGCGGTCTACGTGGAGCACCACAGGACCCTCGGCGACCGGGTACGCGACGTGGTGGGCGGCGGCTTCCGGCTGATCGACGTCGTGGAGCCGCAGTGGCCGGTGTGGAACACACAGGAGTGGGGCGGCTGGTCCCCGCTGCGCGGCGCGCTGATCCCGGGCACGGCGATCTTCGTCTGCGAGCGCGACTGAGGTACACCGCCGGGGTACGGGGCGGACGCGACGGGCGGCACCGGCGACACTGGGCGGGTGATCCGTGACGACATCCTCGCCGGCCTGCCCGTACGTACCGCTGTCCCCGCGCTGGAGAGCGCCCTCGACGCGCACGGCTGCGCGGTGCTGTGCGCGCCACCGGGCACGGGCAAGACGACGCTGGTTCCGCTGGTCCTGGCCGGGCTGCTCGGGCCGGGCCCGGTACGCCGGGTGATCGTCGCGGAGCCGCGGCGGATCGCGGCGCGCGCGGCGGCCCGCCGGATGGCGTGGCTGCTGGGCGAGCGGGTCGGGGAGCGCGTGGGTTTCACCGTGCGCGGGGAGCGCGCGGTGGGGCGCGCCACGGTGGTGGAGGTGGTGACCACCGGGGTGCTGCTCCAACGCCTCCAGCGCGACCAGGAGCTGGCCGGGGTCGACGCGGTGATCCTCGACGAGTGCCATGAGCGCCATCTCGACGCGGACACCGTGGCGGCCTTCCTGCTGGACGTACGGGCGGCGCTCCGGCCCGAGCTGCGGCTGGTGGCGGCGTCGGCGACCACCGACGCGCAGGGGTGGGCGCGGCTGCTCGGGGACGCGCCGGTGGTGACGGCGACCGGTGTGTCGTACCCGGTGGAGACGGTGTGGGCGCCGCCCCCGGGGTCCGTGCGGCCGCCGCACGGGATGCGGGTCGATCCGGCGCTGCTGACGCATGTGGCGTCGGTGGTGCGCCGGGCGCTGGCGGAGCGCGCGGGCGACGTGCTGTGTTTCCTGCCGGGGGTGGGCGAGATCGGCCGGGTGGCCGGGCTGCTCGGGGGGTGCGGCGCCGAGGTGCTCCAGGTGCACGGCCGGGCGCCCGCGGCGGTGCAGGACGCGGTGCTTGCGGGCTCGTCGGCGGGGCGCCGGGTGGTGCTGGCCACGGCGGTGGCCGAGTCGAGCCTGACGGTGCCCGGTGTACGGGTCGTCGTGGACGCGGGGCTGGCACGCGAGCCCCGTACGGATCACGCGCGCGGGCTGAGCGCGCTGACGACGGTACGGGTGTCGCAGGCGGGCGCGGGGCAGCGCGCGGGGCGGGCCGGGCGCGAGGCCCCGGGGACGGTCTACCGCTGCTGGTCCCCGGCCGAGGACGGCCGGCTGGCGCGCTTCCCCTCCCCCGAGATCAAGGTCGCGGATCTGGCGGCGTTCGCGCTCCAGGCCGCGTGCTGGGGCGACCCGTCGGCGGCGGGGCTCGCGCTGCTGGACGCGCCGCCCGCGGGGGCGCTTGCGGCGGCGCGCTCGGTCCTCGCGGCGATCGGCGCGGTGGACGGGGACGGCCGGGCCACGGAGCGGGGCGTCCGGATGGCGGGGCTCGGTCTGCACCCCCGGCTCGCGCGGGCGCTTCTGGACGGCGCGGGGCAGGTGGGCGCGCGCCGGGCGGCGGAGGTGGTGGCGCTGCTGAGCGAGGAGCCGCCCAGGGCGTACGGGGACGATCTGGCGGCGGCGTGGCGTACGGCGCGCGGGGGCGGAGCCGGGAGCGGGGGGTCGAACGGGGACGCGTACGCGGCGCGTTGGCGCCAGGAGGTGCGGCGGCTGTCCTCCTCCGTAGGGGACTCCTCCGTACGGGGCTCCTCCGTAGGAGGCTCCTCCGCGACGGACGCGCGTCCGAAGGCCGGGGCCGGGGCCGGGGCCGACGACATCGCCGCCGGGCTGGTCACCGCGCTCGCCTTCCCGGAGCGGGTGGCCCGCGCCCGGGGTGAGGGAACGTTCCTGATGGTCTCGGGGACAGGGGCCGAACTGGGCCAGGGTTCGGGGCTGCGGAGCGCGGGCTGGCTGGCGGTGGCGGTCGCCGACCGGCCCGCCACGGCGGCGTCGGCGCGGGTGCGGCTGGCCGCCGTCATCGACGAGGACACCGCGCGGGAGGCGGCCGGCCCCGCGTACGCGCAGGGCGAGGAGGTCCACTGGGAGGGCGGCGAGGTGGTGGCCAGGCGGGTGGCGCGGCTGGGCGCGGTGGAGCTGTCCGTACGCCCGTTGAGGCAGCCGGACCCCGGTCTCGTACGGCGGGCCCTGCTGGCCGGTCTGGAGCGGGAGGGTCTGGGGCTGCTGCGCTGGACGCGTGACGCGCAGGCGCTGCGCGAGCGGCTGGGCTTCCTCCACCGGGAGCTGGCCGGCGGCTGGCCGGACGTCTCGGACGGGGCGCTGCTGGCGCGGGCGGACGTATGGCTGGAGCCGGAGCTGTCCCGGGCCCGGCGCCGGGCCGATCTGGGGCGGCTGGACGCGGGGCAGGCGCTGCGGCGGCTGCTGCCGTGGTCGACCGGGGAGGCGGCGCGTCTGGACGAGCTGGCGCCGGAGCGGATCGAGGTGCCGAGCGGTTCGCGGGTACGGGTGGAGTACGGCGGGCCGCAGCCGGTGCTGGCGGTGAAGCTCCAGGAGCTGTTCGGGCTGCGGGACACGCCCCGGGTGGGCGGGGAGGCGGGCGTTCCGGTGCTGGTGCACCTGCTCTCGCCGGCGGGGCGGCCCGCGGCGGTCACGGCGGACCTGGCGTCGTTCTGGCAGGACGGCTACCGGGCGGTGCGGGCGGAGCTGCGGGGCCGCTATCCGCGCCATCCCTGGCCGGAGGACCCGTCGACGGCGGTGGCGACGCGCCGCCTCAACAGCCGCCGCTGACGGTCGGCGGCCGGCGGGGACGGACGGCGGGAGCCCGGGCGGTCGGAGAGCGGGAGGGGCCGGTGAGCGGAGGAGTCCGCTCACCGGCCCCGGCCGTGCGGTGGTTCGGGCGACCGGTTCAGGCGACCGTCAGCTCGACGGTCAGGGTGGCGCCGCCCTCGGTCGCGATACGGAGCAGGAACGTGCCCGCCGTGTCGCCCGCGTAGATCTTCGGGAGCTGGAGGACACCGTCGGCGTCGGTGGTCAGCTCCGTCAGGGTGCGCAGCGGGTTTCCGTAGGCGTCCTTGAAGTGGGGGCTGTCGGCGGGGACGGTCTCGTCGGTCGCGGAGGTGACGAAGGCGGCGGTCGCGGCGACGCCCGGGGCGGCGGCTCCTTCGTAGGTCGCCCGGACCTCGACCTGGTCGGCGAACTGGTCGCCGGGTGCGGCCGTCAGCGCCGTGTCGGCGGTCCTGGCCAGCTCGTCGGCCTGACGGGCCGTCACGGTCGCCGTGTAGTCGACGCCCGCGACGTCCTCGTTGTCGAGGACGGTGGCGCGGACCGTGAACGTGCCGGTCCGCTCGCCCGCGCGGACGGTCGGTGCGACCGCCCGGCCGTCCTTGCCGGTGATGACGGTCAGCCTGGCCGTGCCGAGCGGGAAGCGGGCGTCGGTGTCGCCGACGATCTCGAACCGTACGGGCACGTCGGCGACGGGCTCGCCGGACGCGTCCGTGGCGCGCACCGAGGCACCTTCGGTGAACCGGCTGCCCGCCACGGCGGTGGTCTTGGCCGTGCCGGTCCGCACGAGCGTCTTGACGACGGGCTCGGGAGCGGGCGTGCCGGGGGTGTCGCCCGGGGTGGGGCTGGTGCCGCCGCCGGGAGGTGTCGGCTTGGGGCTTTCGGTGCCGGGCCCGGTCGCCGGCGGCTTCGACGGCGTGCCGGAGGGCGTGTTCGGGGCGGCCGGCTTGCTCGGCTTCGACACGGAGGGCTTGGGGGTGGTGCTGGGCGTGGGGAGCGGCGTCCGGGCCGGAGCGGGGCTCGGCTGCGCGGTCGAGGGGCTGCCGGGTCCGCTGCCGACGGGCAGCACGCCCTGGCCGTCCGGGACCTCGTGCGTACCGTTCTTGTAGTACCGGAACCAGGTCAGGACCGTGTTCAGGTACTCCTGCGACTGGTTGTAGCCGAGGATCGCCCGGTGGAGGTCGTCCTCAACGGAGAGATCGCGGTCCCCCGCGCAGAGGTAGTAGGCCGCCGCGAGCGCCGCGTCGTAGATGTTGTTGGGGTCCTTGCGGCCGTCACCGTTGCCGTCCTGGCCCCAGGTCGCCCAGGTGGACGGGATGAACTGCATGGGGCCGACGGCGCGGTCGTGCGTGGTGTCGCCGTCGTAGAGGCCGTTGTCGGTGTCGGAGATGTTGGCGAAGCCGACACCGTTGAGGACCGGGCCGAGGATCGGGGCGGCCGTGGTGCCGTCGGCGTCGACCTGGCCGCCGCGTGCCTGGCCCGACTCGACCTTGCCGATGGCGGCGAGGAGCTGCCACGGCAGGTTGCAGCCGGGCTTGTCCTCGGTGAGGGTCTGCTCCGCCCGCTTGTACGCGGTCAGGACCGTGGCCGGTATGCCCGCTTCCGCCGCGCCCGTGACCGGCAGTTCTATCGAGGTGCCGGGCTTGTCCGGGGTGGTGAGAGGCGGAAGCTCGGTGTAGTACGGGGAGTTGCCGGTGACCGCGGTGTCCGGGGACGGTGTCGCGTCGGCGGCCTGGCTCCCGCTGGTGCCGGGGTCCGTGGGGATGGCACCGGGCGCCTGGGACGCGGAGAGGGCCGCGATCGCGGCGGCGGCCACGGCGGTGGTGGTCGCGCCTCTGCGCAGTCTGCTGCCGAATAGCGCTGGCATGGATCGGGCCCCTCCCCGTGGACGGCTGTTCGCGCTCCCCGCGCGAGGACTCAGGCGACCCTATGTCAACTCCTGGCCCCAGCACACCGGTCGGTCGGCCGTTTTCACCAGTTCGCCACCCGGGCGTCGCCCGGTTGCCCGTACCGCCGCCGACCGCGTGCGCACCCTGCCCCTTCCGCCTCTTCCACGTCGTCCCCCGCCTTGTGGTGCGCTCACCTCCGCCGCCCGCCGCGGGGACGCCCGTTCGGGGCGCTCGTGGCGGCGGACAGCGGGGCCGGGCAGCGGGGGCCAGGCAACGATCGGCCGAAAAGCGATGGCCGGGCGGCGGTGGGGCGCGTTCCCCGTCAGTGCGCCGCGGACTCCCAGTCGGTGCCCACACCGATCGAGACATCCAGCGGCGCGCGCAGCTCGACCGCGCCCGCCATCTCGCGGCGCAGCAGCTCCTCCACCCGCTCCCGCTCGCCCGGGGCGATCTCCAGGACGATTTCGTCATGGACCTGGAGGAGCATCCGGGAGGTGAGACCGGCCTGTTCCATCGCCCGGTCGACCTTGAGCATCGCGACCTTCACGATGTCCGCGGCGGTGCCCTGGATGGGCGCGTTGAGCGCCATCCGCTCGGCCATCTCACGACGCTGGCGGTTGTCGCTGTTCAGGTCGGGGAGGTAACGGCGCCGGCCCAGCATCGTCTCCGTGTAGCCCGTGGCCCTGGCCTCCACGACCGCGCGGTGCAGGTAGTCCCGTACGCCACCGAAACGTTCGAAGAACGTGTCCATCAGGCCGCGTGCCTCGGCGGCCTCGATGTTGAGCTGCTGGGAGAGGCCGAACGCCGAGAGACCGTAGGCCAGTCCGTACGACATCGCCTTGATCTTGCGGCGCATCTCCGGGTCGACCGCGGACTTCTCCACGCCGAACACCTGCGAGGCGACCGTGGTGTGCAGGTCCTCGCCGGAGGTGAACGCCTCGATCAGACCCGCGTCCTCGGAGAGGTGGGCCATCACCCGCAGCTCGATCTGGCTGTAGTCCGCCGTCATCAGCGACTCGTAGCCCTCGCCGACGACGAAGCCCCGGCGGATCGCCCGGCCCTCGTCGGTACGGACCGGGATGTTCTGCAGGTTCGGGTCGGTGGAGGAGAGCCGGCCGGTGGCCGCCACGGTCTGGTTGAACGTGGTGTGGATCCGGCCGTCGGCCGCGATCGTCTTGATCAGCCCCTCGACCGTGACCCGCAGCTTCGCCTGCTCCCGGTGGCGCAGCATGATCACCGGCAGCTCGTGCTCGGTCTGGGCGGCGAGCCAGGCCAGCGCGTCGGCGTCCGTGGTGTAACCGGTCTTGGTCTTCTTCGTCCTGGGCAGGCCCAGCTCACCGAAGAGGACCTCCTGGAGCTGCTTGGGCGAGCCCAGGTTGAACTCGTGGCCGACGGCGGCGTGCGCCTCCTTGACGGCCTGCTGCACGGCGCCCGCGAACTGCTGCTCCATGGACTCCAGATGCGCCCGGTCCGCCGCGATGCCGTGCCGCTCAAGACGGGCCAGCAGTGCGGAGGTGGGCAGTTCGACCTCGTCGAGCAGTTCGGTGGCGCCCACCTCGCCGAGACGCTCGGTGAACGCGTCACCCAGGTCGAGGACCGCGCGGGCCTGCGCCATCAGCGCGTCGGCCTCCGCCTGCTCGTCCGTACCGAAGGCGAGCTGTCCGTCCGAGGCCGCCGGGGCCAGCTCGCGGCCCAGATACTCGATGGCGAGGGCGTCCAGTGCGAAGGACCGCCGGCCCGGCTTGACCAGATAGGCGGCCAGGGCGGTGTCCATCGTGACGCCACCGACCCGCCAGCCATGCTCGGGCGCGACCCGCATCACGCCCTTCGCGTTGTGCATCACCTTGGCGCGGTCCGCCGCGTCGAGCCAGCCCGCGAAAGCCCGCTCGTCGGCCTCGTCGAGCCGCGTCGGATCGAACCAGGCCGCCGCACCGTCCGCCGCGGCGAGCGCGACCTCGGTGACACTGCCCGTGCCCAGCGCCCACGTGTCCGCGGTGGCGACACCCAGCGGCTGCCCGCCATGGGCCGCCAGCCAGGGGGCCAGCTCGCCGGAGCCCAGCACCGCACCGTCCAGCTCCACACCCGCCGCGGGCGCCGGAGCCTCATCCTCCGCGGCCCCCGGATCCACCGCGAGCAGCCGCTCGCGCAGGCTCGGGTTACGGATCTCCAGCACGTCGAGAACGCCCTTGAGCGCCGCCCGGTCGTACGGAGCGCGCTCCAGGTCCCGCGGAGTCTTCGGCAGCTCGACATCACGGACCATCTCCGTGAGCCGGCGGTTGAGCTTGACCGACTCCAGATGGTCGCGGAAGTTCTGCCCCGCCTTGCCCTTGACCTCGTCCGCACGCTCCACCAGCGCGTCGAACGAACCGAACTGGTTGATCCACTTGGCGGCGGTCTTCTCACCGACCCCCGGAATACCGGGAAGATTGTCGGACGGGTCGCCGCGCAGCGCCGCGAAATCCGGATACTGCGCGGGCGTCAGCCCGTACTTCTCCCGCACCTTCTCCGGAGTGAACCGCGTCAGCTCCGAGACACCCTTAGTCGGATACAGCACCGTCGTGTGCTCACTGATGAGCTGGAACGAGTCCCGGTCGCCGGTGACGATCAGCACCTCGAAACCCGCTGCCTCCGCCTGCGTCGCCAGCGTCGCGATCACATCGTCCGCCTCGAAGCCGTCGATCGCGAACCGGTCCGCGCGCATCGCGTCCAGCAGCTCACCGATCAGCTCGACCTGCCCCTTGAACTCGTCGGGCGTCTTCGAACGGTTCGCCTTGTACTCCGGGAACTCCTCGGAACGCCACGTCTTGCGGGACACGTCGAACGCCACCGCGAAATGCGTCGGCGACTCATCACGCAACGTGTTCGCCAGCATCGACGCGAAGCCGTAGATGGCATTGGTCGGCTGCCCCGTCGCGGTCGTGAAATTCTCCGCGGGCAGCGCGAAGAACGCCCGGTACGCCAAGGAGTGCCCGTCCATGAGGAGCAGGCGTGGACGGTTGTCTGCGGTCTTCTTCGATGCTGTCTCAGCCACGGGTCCGATCCTGCCACGCCCCACTGACAATCCCGACCGGCCGTACCCGCCACCCCGCCCGCCGGGGCCTCGGCCCACGGCTGTCGGCGGCCCATGACAGGATCGGACCGTACGCGAAGAAGCCCACGCCCGAGGGAGAGCGCGATGGCCAGCAAGCCGCCCACAGGTGATCCGGTCCAGGACGCGCCCCAGGTCGCGCCGCCCAAACACGCCGCGGCGGGACTCCCCGCCATCGGACACACCCTCCGCATAGCCCAGCAGCAGATGGGCGTACGGCGCACCGCGCAGACCCTCCTCAAGGTCAACCAGAAGAACGGCTTCGACTGCCCCGGCTGCGCCTGGCCCGAGGGCGACCACCGGCACACCGCGGAATTCTGCGAGAACGGCGCCAAAGCCGTCGCCGAAGAGGCCACCCTGCGCCGGGTCACCCCCGAGTTCTTCGCCGCCCACCCCGTCGCCGACCTCGCCACCCGCAGCGGCTACTGGCTGGGACAGCAGGGCCGGATCACCGAACCGATGCTCCTCGACCGGGACGCCGAGGGCCGCTCCGCCGACCACTACACACCGGTGACCTGGGAACGGGCCTTCGCGATCATCGCCGAGGAACTGACCGCGCTCGGCTCCCCCGACGAAGCCCTCTTCTACACCTCGGGCCGCACCAGCAACGAAGCCGCCTTCCTGCTCCAGCTCTTCGCCCGCGAGTTCGGCACGAACAACCTGCCGGACTGCTCCAACATGTGCCACGAATCCTCCGGCTCCGCCCTCGCGGAGACCATCGGCATCGGCAAGGGCAGCGTCTCCCTCGAAGACATGCACCAGGCCGACCTGATCATCGTCGCCGGACAGAACCCGGGCACCAACCACCCCCGGATGCTCTCCGCCCTGGAGAAGGCCAAAGCCGCCGGCGCGAAGATCATCTCGGTGAACCCGCTGCCCGAAGCCGGCACCGAACGGTTCAAGAACCCGCAGACCCCCCAGGGCATGCTCAAGGGCGCCGCCCTCAACGACCTCTTCCTCCAGATCCGCATCGGCGGCGACCAGGCCCTCTTCCGCCTGCTCAACAAACTCGTCATCGAGACCCCCGGCGCCGTCGACGAGACATTCGTCCGCGAACACACCCACGGCTACGAAGAGTTCACCACCGCCGCGCGCACCGCCGACTGGGACCAGACCCTCGCCGCCACCGGCCTCACCCGCACCGAGATCGAACAGGCCCTCGCCCTCGTCCTCGCCTCGAAGCGCACCATCGTCTGCTGGGCCATGGGCCTCACCCAGCACAAACACTCCGTACCCACCATCCGCGAAGTCGTCAACTTCCTTCTGCTGCGCGGCAACATCGGCCGCCCCGGCGCCGGCGTCTGCCCCGTCCGCGGCCACTCCAACGTGCAGGGCGACCGCACCATGGGCATCTTCGAACGGCCCGCCCCCGCCTTCCTCGACGCCCTCGACCGCGAGTTCGGCATCACCTCACCGCGCCACCACGGCTACGACGTCGTACGGTCCATCGAGGCACTCCGCGACGGCAAGGCCAAGGTCTTCTTCGCGATGGGCGGCAACTTCGTCGCCGCCACCCCCGACACCACCGTCACCGAAGCCGCGATGCGCCGCGCGAGCCTCACCGTCCACGTCTCCACCAAACTCAACCGCTCCCACGCCGTCACCGGCGCCCGCGCGCTGATCCTGCCCACCCTCGGCCGCACCGACAAGGACATCCAGGCCGGCGGCCGGCAGATCGTCACCGTCGAGGACTCCATGGGCATGGTCCACGCCTCCCGCGGCAACCTGCCGCCCGCGAGCCCGCATCTGCTCTCCGAACCGGCCATCGTCGCCCGCCTCGCCCGCGCCACCCTCGGCCCGGAGTCCCCCACCCCCTGGGAGGACTTCGAGAAGGACTACGCCACCATCCGCGACCGGATCGCCCGCGTCGTCCCCGGCTTCGAGGACTTCAACGCCCGCGTCGCCCGCCCCGGCGGCTTCGCCCTCCCCCACGCCCCCCGCGACGAGCGCCGCTTCCCCACCGCCACCGGCAAGGCCAACTTCACCGCGGCACCCGTCGAATACCCGAAACTCCCCGAAGGCCGGCTGCTGCTCCAGACGCTGCGCTCCCACGACCAGTACAACACCACGATCTACGGCCTCGACGACCGCTACCGCGGCATCAAAGGCGGCCGCAGGATCGTCCTGGTCAACCCCGAGGACGCCGCCGAACTCGGCCTCGACGACGGCTCGTACACCGACCTCGTCAGCGAATGGACCGACGGCGTCGAACGCCGCGCCCCCGGCTTCCGCGTCGTCCACTACCCCACCGCCCGCGGCTGCGCCGCCGCGTACTACCCGGAGACCAATGTGCTGGTCCCCCTGGGCGCCACCGCCGACACGAGCAACACCCCGGCGAGCAAGTCCGTGGTCGTGCGCTTCGAGTAGGAGCCGCCCCGGGCCCGTCCGGCCGGGCCCTGCCGCCCAGCCGGACGGAACCTAAGCGTTCGCTCAGCCATCTGGTACACAAGGACGGTGCACCCCGCACATACAAGCGAACACCGCAGCCGATCGGAGCCTGGGCCCATGGGTGAGCAGACCACTGTGAAGTTCCCGCAGGACGTCCTCGACGAATACGCCGCACTGGGCGTCGACCTGACCGCGCTCTTCTCCGCCGGACACCTCGGCGCCCGGATGGGGGTCCAGATCGTCGAAGCCTCCGCGGAGCGCGTCGTCGGCACCATGCCCGTCGAAGGGAACACCCAGCCCTACGGCCTGCTCCACGGGGGCGCCTCCGCCGTACTCGCCGAGACCCTCGGCTCCGTCGGCTCCATGCTGCACGGCGGGCCCACCAGGATCGCCGTCGGCGTGGACCTCAACTGCACCCACCACCGCGGCGCCCACAGCGGCCTGGTCACCGGCGTCGCCACCCCCGTCCACCGCGGCCGCTCCACCGCGACGTACGAGATCGTCATCACCGACGAAAACGACAAGCGGATCTGCACCGCCCGGCTGACCTGCCTGCTCCGTGACGCCCCCGACGGACCCGGCGGACCCCTCGCGCCTCGATAGACACCACGGCCCCTTGTACGGACCGGTAACACCACCTACCGTGCCCCCATGGCCTCAGGCGGACGGCGCGGATCCGGTGCGGACGAGCACCACACCCCCGCACGGATCCCGCCGGCCCCGGCGCCCGCACCCACCCCGCCGGCCACCCGCGCCCGCGCCGCGCCGATCACGACCCCGGCGCCGCCCGACCGTGCCGGCCGCGGCAACGCCCCCGCAACCAGCGCGCCCTCCGCCCGTAACACCCCCGCACGCACCGCGACGGACCCGCCGGACCCCGCACGGCACACGACGGCGCCAACTGCGGTACGGAGAACCGGCACGAGCCGCCACCCCCTCCCACGGCCCCCGTCGAGCGCACGCCGGGCCACCCCGCCACCCATCACCCTGTGTAACAACCAGGTGAACGAGGAGCCGCCCGTTGCCCGCGCGGAGCGCCCGGCTGCCCGTTTCCCGCCCCATCTCTGCCCGATCCGGCCGTCAGGACCAAAAAGCGCCCAAGTCCCTTAGCGGAACTGCGGGTTCTCACGATGTGGTCGAAAAACAGAGTGCGCTGAAGATCCATATACGCACGGAATGCACCTACCTGGCGTTGGCCTCGGCATAACAAGACAGTCACATCCTGACCTCATTGCTCCCCACCTCCCTCACCTCGGCTTAGAGTCACGCCCAGTCACCGCGCCGCCGGTGTGAGCATCAGCTCATGTGTACGCACGAGTACAGTCCGGCGAACGCAACGGCACCTCAGCAGAGGAGGCCGCGCCAGGGAGAGGACTCAACGTGCGACACCGTTCCTTGCTCATGCTCACCACCGTGATCACCACAGGTGCGCTCACACTCACCGCTTGCGGCTCCCGCGACGACAGCAAGGGCAACAGCGGTAGCGACAAGACCACCGTCGTCATCGGTGTCGACGCGCCGCTCACCGGCTCGCTCTCCGCCCTCGGCCAGGGAATCAAGAACTCCGTCGACCTCGCCATCAAGACCGCGAACAAGAACAACGAGGTCCCCGGCGTCGAGTTCAAGATCGAATCCCTCGACGACCAGGCCGTCCCCGCCTCCGGTCAGTCCAACGCCGCCAAGCTCGTCGGCGACAAGAACGTCCTCGGCGTCGTCGGCCCACTGAACTCCGGTGTCGCCCAGTCGATGCAGGGCGTCTTCAACACCGCCAAGCTCGTCCAGGTGTCGCCCGCCAACACCAACCCCGCCCTCAGCCAGGGCGACAACTGGGCCAAGGGCGACCTCAAGCGCCCCTTCGCCTCCTACTTCCGCACCGCCGCCACCGACGTCGTCCAGGGCAAGTTCGCCGCGCAGTACTACTACAACGACGCCAAGAAGCGGAAGGTCTTCATCGTCGACGACAAGCAGACCTACGGCGCCGGCCTCGCCGCGATCTTCTCCGACGAATTCAAGCGCCTCGGCGGCAAGGTCGTCGGCACCGACCACGTCACCGTCAAGGAGACCGACTTCTCCGCCACCGCCGACAAGGTCAAGTCCAGCGGAGCCGACTCCGTCTACTTCGGCGGCCAGTACCCCGAAGGCGGCCTGCTCTCCGACCA
This sequence comes from Streptomyces sp. NPDC096310, assembly GCF_044763125.1. NCBI lineage: Bacteria > Bacillati > Actinomycetota > Actinomycetes > Kitasatosporales > Streptomycetaceae > Streptomyces > Streptomyces sp. NPDC096310. The sequence goes on from NZ_JBIWFO010000017.1 coordinate 112,548, forward strand.
GATCAAGAAGACGGGCGCCAAGGTCCCCACCATGGGCGGCGACGGCATCTACGACCCGAACTTCATCTCCGCCTCCGGTGAATCCAACGACGGCGACTACGCCACCTCCATCGGCTACCCCGTCGAGAAGCTCGCCACCGCCAAGCAGTTCATCACCGACTACCAGGCCGGCGGCTACAAGGACCCCTACGGCGCCTACGGCGGCTACTCCTACGACGCCGCCTGGACCATCATCCAGGCCGTCAAGTCCGTCGTCGCCGACAACGACGGCAAGGTCCCCGACGACGCCCGCGAAAAGGTCCTCGACGCCACCGGCAAGGTCAGCTTCGACGGCGTGACCGGCAAGGTCGCCTTCGACGAATACGGCGACACCACCAACAAGCAGCTCACCGTGTACGAGGTCAAGAGCGGTGCCTGGAAGGACGTCAAGAGCGCCACGTTCCAGGACTGACCACACCCGCACCACCCCCACACACGACCGAACCGCGCGAGGGCGCAACAGCGCCCTCGCGCGGTGTCATATCCGACACGCTCATCGGAGGCCCTGCGGTGAACGAACTGCCGCAACAGCTCGCCAACGGCCTTGCCCTCGGTGCCCTCTACGGCTTGATCGCCATCGGGTACACCATGGTTTACGGCATCGTGCAGCTCATCAACTTCGCCCACGGCGAGATCTTCATGATCGGGGGCTTCGGAGCCCTCACCACCTACACCTGGCTCCCCAGCGGAACCTCCCTGCTGGTGGCGATACCCCTCATGATCGTAGGCGGCGCCCTCGCCTCGGTGGCCGTCGCCACCGCAGCCGAACGCTTCGCCTACCGCCCCCTGCGAGGCGCCCCCCGGCTGGCACCGCTCATCACCGCGATCGGCCTCTCCATCGCCCTCCAGCAGCTCATCTGGGCGTTCTACCCCGACGCCAAGAAGGCCATCAGCTTCCCGGAATTCAAGGGCGAGTCCTTCCACATCACGGACAACCTCTACATCCAGCGCGCCGACGCCTTCCTCTTCGTCCTCGCCCCCCTGTGCATGATCGCCCTCGGCCTCTTCGTCTCCAAGAGCCGCAGCGGACGCGCCATGCAGGCCACCTCCCAGGACCGCGACACCGCGAAGCTCATGGGCATCAACACCGACCGCATCATCGTCATGGCCTTCGCCATCGGCGCCGCCTTCGCCGCCGTCGCCGCCGTCGCCTACGGACTCGACAAGGGCCAGATCAACTTCGAGATGGGCTTCCTCCTCGGACTCAAAGCCTTCACCGCCGCCGTCCTCGGCGGCATCGGCAACATCTACGGAGCCATGGTCGGCGGCGTCGTCCTCGGCCTCGCCGAAGCCATGTCGATCGCCTACATCGAAGAAATCCCCGGGATGCAACAGCTCGGCGGCGGCGCATGGGCCAACGTCTGGGCCTTCGTCCTCCTCATCGTCGTCCTCCTCGTCAGGCCACAAGGCCTGCTCGGCGAGCGCGTCGCGGATCGGGCGTGACACCGATGACCAACACGACAGACACCACCACCACCAGCACCACAGCGACAGCCGACACCAAACGCACCACCCAACTGCGCGGGCTCGCCCTCATCGGCGGCATCGCCACCGTCGCCAGCACCTTCCTCTCCTGGACCTACACCACCGAATTCCCCGGCGACCTCACCGTCTACGGCTACCCCGGCGGCCTCCAGCTCCTCACCCTCACCGCCGGCATCCTCACCGCGCTCTTCGCGCTCTCAGCACTCGGCACCAAGGGCCTCACCTGGCTCACCCCCACCGGCTCCACCAAAGCACTCCAACTCCTCGCCCTCGGCGCCTTCGCCACCACCTGGTTCACGGTCATCGCCATCGCCGTCGAACTCGGCGGACTCGTCAACCTCGACCCCGGCGGCTTCATCGCCGCCGTCGTCACCCTCATCCCCGTCGTCGCCACCTACCTGCTGCCCGACGACACCCGCCAGGCCAAGCGACCCAAGGAACTCCCCTCCTGGGCAGAGATCCTCATCATCGTCGCCGCCTTCGCCATCGGCCTCTTCGTCTTCACCTACGGCATCGACACCGAATACGCCGAACTCTTCACCGGCTACCTCCTCACCGTCGGATTCACCGCCACCGCACTCTTCAAAGCCGGCCTCATCGCGCGGATCAACGGCCTCACCGCCAAATACCGCCTCATCGCCGTCTCCGCCGCATTCGTCGCCGCCGCCGCATTCCCCTTCACCCAGAGCACCGACCAGTTCACCCTCATCGCGGTCAACATCCTCATCTTCGCGACCGTCGCCCTCGGACTGAACATCGTCGTCGGCCTCGCCGGACTCCTCGACCTCGGATACGTCGCCTTCCTCGGCGTCGGCGCCTACACAGCCGCCCTCGTCTCCGGAACCACCGCCTCCGTCTTCGACATCCACTTCCCCTTCTGGGCCGCCGTCCTCACCGGCGCCGTCGTCTCCCTGATCTTCGGCGTCCTCATCGGCGCACCCACCCTGCGACTCCGCGGCGACTACCTCGCCATCGTCACCCTCGGCTTCGGAGAAATCTTCCGCATCGCCGTCGGCAACCTCGACGGCGTCTCAGGCCCCCGCATCACCAACGGCCCCAACGGCGTACCGAACATCCCCGACCTCGACTTCTTCGGGTACAACTTCGGCGAATCCCACACCATCCTCGGATTCGAACTCGGCGCCTACGCCAACTACTACCTGCTGATGCTCCTCGCCATGATCCTCGTGGTAATCGTCTTCAGCCGCGCCGGCGACTCCCGCATCGGACGCGCCTGGGTCGCCATCCGCGAAGACGAAACCGCCGCCACCGCCATGGGCATCAACGGCTTCCGCGTCAAACTCATCGCCTTCGCCCTCGGCGCCACCCTCGCCGGCCTCGCCGGCACCGTACAAGCACACGTCCAGCACACCGTCGTCCCCGAGATGTACGTGTTCGCCGGCCCCGTGCCCCCCAACTCCGCGTTCCTCCTCGCCGCCGTCATCCTCGGCGGCATGGGCACCATCACAGGACCGCTCATCGGCGCCTCACTGCTCTACCTGATCCCCGCCAAGCTCCAGTTCCTCCAGGACTACCAGCTCCTCGGCTTCGGCATCGCCCTCATCCTCCTCATGCGCTTCCGCCCCGAAGGCCTCATCGCCAACCGGCGCGCACAACTCCAATTCCACGAAACAGACCAGCTCGACGTACCCGACGACAAAACCGGCCCGGACGCCGGCGTCGCCAAGGCGGGGGCGTGAACACCATGACAACCGCGACCACAACCACCAGCGTCCTCGAAGCCACCGGCGTCACCATGCGCTTCGGCGGCCTCACCGCCGTACGCAACGTCGACCTCAGCGTCAACGCGGGCGAAATCGTCGGCCTCATCGGGCCCAACGGCGCCGGAAAAACCACCTTCTTCAACTGCCTCACCGGGCTGTACGTCCCCACCGAGGGCACCGTCACCTACAAAGGCACCGTCCTCCCACCCAAACCCCACCTCGTCACCAACGCCGGCATCGCCCGTACCTTCCAGAACATCCGGCTCTTCGCCAACATGACCGTCCTGGAAAACGTCCTCGTCGGACGCCACACCCGCACCAAAGAAGGACTCTGGTCCGCGCTCCTCCGAGGCCCCGGCTTCAAAAAAGCCGAAGCCGCCTCCCACGAACGCGCCATGGAACTCCTCGAATTCATCGGCCTCCAACACAAAGCCGACCACCTCGCCCGCAACCTCCCCTACGGCGAACAGCGCAAGCTCGAAATCGCCCGCGCCCTCGCCGCAGAACCCGGCCTGCTCCTCCTCGACGAGCCCACGGCCGGCATGAACCCCCAGGAAACCCGGGTCACCGAAGAACTCATCTTCGCCATCCGCGACCAAGGCATCGCCGTCCTCGTCATCGAGCACGACATGCGATTCATCTTCAACCTCTGCGACCGCGTCGCCTGCCTCGTCCAAGGCGAAAAACTCGTCGAAGGCACCCCCTCCGTCGTCCAAGGCGACGAACGCGTCATCGCCGCCTACCTCGGCACCCCCTTCGAAGGCGCCCCCGGCAGCGAAGAAGTCGCCGCCGTCGAAGCCGCCGAAGCAGCCGCCGACGCCGCGGACACCGTCGCCGACACACCACGCGACACCAGCACCACCAGCACGGAAGGAGACGCGAAATGACCGCGCTTCTGGAGGTCGAAGACCTCAAAGTCGCCTACGGCAAAATCGAAGCCGTCAAAGGCATCTCCTTCACCGTCGACGCCGGCCAGATCGTCACCCTCATCGGCACCAACGGCGCCGGCAAAACCACCACCCTGCGCACCCTCTCCGGACTCCTCAAGCCCGCAAGCGGCCGCATCACCTTCGACGGAAAACCCCTCAACACCGTCCCCGCCCACAAAATCGTCGCCCTCGGACTCGCCCACTCCCCCGAAGGCCGACACATCTTCCCCCGCCTCACCATCACGGAAAACCTCCAACTCGGAGCATTCCTCCGCACAGACAAAGCAGGCATCGAAAAAGACATCCAGCGCGCCTACGACCTCTTCCCCATCCTCGGCGAACGACGCAAACAAGCAGCCGGCACCCTCTCCGGCGGCGAACAACAAATGCTCGCCATGGGCCGCGCCCTCATGTCCCAGCCCAAACTGCTCATGCTCGACGAACCCTCCATGGGCCTCTCCCCGATCATGATGCAAAAAATCATGGAAACCATCGTGGAGCTCAAATCACAGGGCACCACCATCCTGCTCGTCGAACAGAACGCCCAAGCCGCGCTCTCCCTCGCCGACCAGGGCCACGTCATGGAAATCGGCAAAATCGTCCTCTCCGGCACAGGCGACGCCCTCCTCCACGACGAATCCGTACGCAAGGCCTACCTCGGCGAAGACTGACCCCACCGCCGCACACGAAGAAGGGCCCGCCCCCGGCCGACAACCGGGAGCGGGCCCTCTCGCACACAGGGGCCAAAGAGGCCTACTGCCCCTTCCCCGACTTCTTCTCCGCCGCATCCTCAATGACCGCCTCGGCCACCTGCTGCATCGACATCCGCCGATCCATCGACGTCTTCTGAATCCACCGGAACGCCGCCGGCTCCGACAGCCCGTACTGCGTCTGCAGCACCGACTTCGCCCGGTCCACCAGCTTCCGCGTCTCCAGCCGCACGGTCAGATCCGCGACCTCACGCTCCAGCGTCCGCAGCTCCGTGAACCGCGACACCGCCATCTCGATGGCCGGCACCACATCACTCTTGCTGAACGGCTTCACCAGATACGCCATCGCCCCGGCATCCCGCGCCCGCTCCACCAGATCACGCTGCGAAAACGCGGTCAGCATCAGCACCGGCGCGATGGACTCCTCCGCGATCTTCTCCGCCGCGGAGATCCCGTCCAGAACAGGCATCTTCACATCGAGGATCACCAGATCAGGCCGATGCTCCCGCGCCAACGCGACAGCCTGCTCTCCGTCACCGGCCTCACCGACGACCGAGTACCCCTCCTCCTCCAGCATCTCTTTGAGATCCAAACGGATCAGGGCCTCGTCCTCGGCGATGACGACACGCGTCGTCAGCGGCGGGACGTGCGACTTGTCGTCATCGTCGACGGGCTGGGGCGACTCGGGGGCGGTCACGGGGGCTCCTCGTTCCAGACAGGATGCTGCTCCCCATGAGCCTACCGAGCTACGGTAAGGTAGGCCCAGGCGGGGGACCCGATTCCCTTGCATTCTCAGGCCCCAGTACTCCAATTGGTTAGAGAGGCCGCTCTCAAACAGCGGACAGTGTGGGTTCGAATCCCACCTGGGGCACTTTCCTTCAATTCGAAGGTTACGCCGACTCTCCCCGTAGTCGCTTGATCGGGTGGTTTTCCACTGTTCCGAGGCCAAGGACTCCGGTACTGGTCAGGATCGGCCCCATGTACGACCTTCGGACGCGGCAGCGAGCACTGGCCCTTCTGAGTCAGGGGCGCAGCCTCAACGCTGTCAGCAAGCAGACCGGCATATCCCGGTCGGCGATTCGCTCCTGGCTCATCCGCGTCGAACCGCTGCCACACATGCTCGAATCCGGCGTATGCCCGAGATGCCTGCCCGCACCAGGCCCCCCCGCCGCCCCCAAGGCGTACGCCTACCTCCTGGGCCTCTATCTCGGCGACGGCTGCATCAGTCCGCACCCCCATGGCGGCTACTACCTGCGCATCGCGTGCGCCGACGCCTGGCCGGGCCTCATCAGGGAGTGCGAAGAGGTTATAGGGGACGTACGCCCCGAAAGCCGTGTGTACATCCTCCGGAAAGACGGATGCGTCATGGTCACCTCTTACGGACGCCACTGGCCTTGCCTGTTCCCCCAGCACGGCCCGGGCAAGAAGCACGACCGGCGCATCGCCCTCGAAGCCTGGCAACAACGGATCGTGGACGCGTACCCGTGGGAGTTCATACGAGGGCTCATCCACTCCGACGGCTGCCGGAACATGAACTGGACCACTCGGGTCGTACGTGGCGAAACGAAGCGGTACGAGTATCCGCGCTACTGGTTCACCAACGTCTCCGACGACATCCGCCAGCTCTACACCGACACCCTCGACAAAGTCGGCGTCGAATGGCGGCACTGCACCCGCGCGGGCAAGCCGTACAACATCTCCGTCGCCAAGCGCGCATCCGTCGCCCTCATGGACGCCCATATAGGCCCCAAGTACTGAGCGAGCCGGCGGACCGGGCTTGGCCTGATCGCGTGAAGCTGGGCTTCTTGCCGGGGGCGTCATTGCAGAAAATATTATTGCCGCATCAATGGTGGCCTTCGGAGAGGAAGACCGGAGGCCACTCATGGATCAGAACATCGTACAGGCCAAGATCCACCCCGCTGTCGGAGTCGCCCGCGTCGGCAACAGTGCCACGGAGTTCTTCGTCGGCCCGGAGTCGCCCGACCAGACGCCCGAGCAGCCCGGGTTTTACAAGGACGCGGCCGGGGCGGTCAAGCGGCAGGCGGCGCGTTTCCGGGTGTACGGATACAACGCGGCCGGGGAGGTCGTGCGGGAGCTCAAGCTGAACGAGGGGGGTGTGTCGGAGGTCGCGTGGACCGTGCACCTCGCCAACAAGAAGGCCGCCTGGTACCAGTTCCATGTCCCGCTCGACATCCCCGAGGGGAGGAATCTGACGCCCGCGCAGTACGGCCTGCGCAACGCCGTTGTCGTGGGGGCCGACCGGAAGAAGCTGGTCAATGATCCGGGTAGCCGGACCGTCCTCGGGTCGGCGGCCGGAGCCGCGAGGTTCGACTCCGGGAAAATCATGGGCAGCGCGGTCTATCTCGGGGAGATTTCCGCCGGGCCCGACGGCCGTCTGCTGGTGCTCGGTGGCATGGGTACGTCCAGGTCCTACGCGAACCGGCCGGCGACAGGTGTCGCCAACAACGACACCTGGTACGACGACGTCTCCGACGGTCCGGTGACGGCGAACGTCACCCTTCAGGGCCGTACGCTCACGGCGACGCCCGCCTGGGTGGTGGTCGGCCCTCCGGACTACGCGCCGAACACGAAGAGCGTGCGCACGCTGTACGACCTGCTCCACGATGTGTTCTTCGGCGGTGCGCAGCCTCCGCCGCAGGTCTCGTTCGCGAACGACATCGAGCCCATCCTGCGCCGGTTCTGCGATCTTCAGTGGGTCAATCATGGTTTCGCTTCTCAGTTCGGCTGGAAGGGCCCGCACGACTTCCTCGCTCCGGCGATGCTGAGCCGTCTGGCCGACGCGTCCGATCGGAACCGGGAGCTGCGCCGGCAGGTGTACATCGCCTTGCGAAATGTGGACCGGGACGGGACGTCTCCGTTGCCGTGGCCGTGGGTGTACGGCGACGCGATGGCCACCGCCGCTCATCCGTCGGTGCGGCATTATCTGCTGCTGTCCCCGACTCAGGACGGGATGATGGAGCGCTGGGCGGAGGGGATGTTCACGCCGGGCACGGAGCGGACGGTGTATCCGGAGGTCGATGACGCTCCGGTCGCCGAGCAGCCGGGGCTGTTGGACCGTGCGGCGCTGGAGCATTGCGCGGCGGATGCTTTTCACCCGGGCAGTGAGGTGACCTGGCCGGTTCGGCACGGCACGATGTATGCGGAGCCGTTCCGGATTCGGCATCGTGGCGTGGGTGAGCCTGAGCCGGATTACGGGGTGTCGCTGACTCCGGAGAAGGCGCTTGCGCCGAACGGTCCGATGTATGCGCAGGGGCCGGGGGATCTGACGCGTTGGATGGCGGCGCCGTGGCAGACGGACGCGGCGCGTTGTCGTTCCGGTTATGAGGTGCTGAGCAATCTTGGTCCTCGTTACAGTCCGTATCTGCCGACGTTCTGGCCGGCTCATGTGCCGAATCATGTGCTGAAGGAGGATGATTTCTCGGTGGTGAATTCGGTGCCGCCGCCGGGTGATGACGGTGTGAGGGCGACTGCTTTCGAGCGGCGTGCGGTCTGGTTGCGTGGCCTTGTGGGGACGGTGACGGAGCAGACCAATCAGATGATCACTGATTGGCCGAAGTTCGGTTTTGTCGAGGAGCGTGCTTACACGGTGGGCGACGGTGTGTTCCCTGAGCGTATTTCGGTGGAGTCGCGTCCTGCGGCGCCGTTGGACGCTTCGCCGGACACTCGTAATCTGGTCAATCTTCAGGTGCCTGAGGCCGCTTTCCCGCATTTGTCGGCTGCTGCGGGGACTTGGGCGGCGGAGGGGCCTGGTGCGGAGGCGGTCGAGGAGGCGCTGGTGAATCAGGTGGTTCGTCGGGCTGTGGCGGGGACCCGGTTCGCCGAGGAGGAGATCTCCGCCGGGTACGACGAGAGGCTCGATCCGTTCCATGAGGGGTTGTGAGGAGCGCGGGGTCCTTCGGTCGTTCCCGGGGTGGGGGCGTTTGTTCCGGTGGGTACGACGTGGTGGTCGCGGGTGGTGGGCCGGCCGGTTGTGCGGCGGCGCTCGCGCTTGTCCGGGCGGGTCGGAGGGTGTTGCTGGCGGATGCGGGTACGGGTCCGCCGAAGGTCGGGGAGGCGTTGGTGTCCGCGGGTGCGGTGCTGTTGGACGATCTTGGGGTCGGTGGCGGGGTGTTGGGCTCCGGGCATCTGCCGTGTTACTCGAATTTGTCGGCCTGGGGTTCGATCGAGTTGCGTGCGGTTGATTTCATCGATGATCCGCGGGGGCATGGGTGGCATCTTGATCGGGGGGTGTTCGACGGGCGGTTGCGTGATGCGGTTCGTGCGGCGGGGGGTGAGGTGGTGGAGAATACGGCGGTGCGTCGGCCGGTTCGTGTGTCGGACGGCGGTTGGGTCTTGGACCTGTGTGGCCCTGGTGGTGACCGTGGTGTGGGGTGTCGTTGGGTGGTGGACGCCACGGGGCGGGCGGCGGGGGTGGCCGTCCGTCGTGGTGCCCGGCGGTTTGTGTGCGATCGGCTGGTCGCGTTGTGTCTGGTTCTGGGACCGGCTCCGGGGGTGGTCGACGGTTGTTCGTTGGTCGAGTCGGAGGAGGACGGCTGGTGGTATACGGGGCCGTTGTCCGGGGGGCGTCGGCTGGTCGCTTATTTCACGGATGCCGATCTGCCCTCGGCGGCTGTTCGTACGGCGGGGGAGTTGTGGCCGCGTCTTCTGGCGACTCGCCATGTGGGCCGGCGGGTTGAGCCGCATGGTGTTGTCCCGTCGGCGGTGCTTCGCAGGGCGCCGGCGCACAGTGTGTTTCTGGACCGGGTGTGCGGGGACGGCTGGGTGGTGGCGGGGGATGCGGCTGTGGCTTTCGATCCGCTTTCCTCGCAGGGTGTGCTGACCGCGTTGTACACGGGGATGGGGGCGGGGCTGGCTGTCGATGGCTGGTTGCGGGGGGCGGTGGCGGCCTTGGGTGGTTATGAGGAGGGGGTGCGGCGGGTGCGTGCCGCGTATGTCCGTGGTCATCGGGTGATCCACGCGCAGGAGTCGCGTTGGGCCCATCGTGTCTTCTGGGCTCGTCGGCTGGCGGCGGCGGGGAGTGGCGTACCGCTGTGGGTGCGGGGCAGGTCGTGATCCGGTTGGTTATGTGGGGCTGTCGTCCTCTCCGATGTGGTGCACCCGGACCAGGTTCGTGGAGCCTGCGACGCCGGGTGGGGAGCCTGCGGTGATGACGACGGTGTCGCCTTTGCGGCAGCGGCCGATCCGCAGGAGTTCTTCGTCCACTTGGGCGACCATGGCGTCGGTGGAGTCCACGTGGGGCCCCAGGAACGTTTCTACTCCCCAGGTGAGGTTGAGCTGGGAGCGGGTGGCCGGGTCGGGGGTGAAGGCGAGGAGGGGGATCGGGGAGCGGTAGCGGGAGAGGCGTCTGACCGTGTCGCCGGACTGGGTGAAGGCGACCAGGAACTTCGCATCGAGGAAGTCGCCGATCTCTGCCGCGGCGCGGGCGACGGCGCCGCCCTGGGTGCGGGGTTTGTTGTGGTCGGTGAGGGGTGGGAGCCCGCCTGCGAGGATGTCTTCTTCGGCGGCTTCGACGATGCGGCTCATGGTTCTGACGGTTTCGACGGGGTGTTTGCCGACGCTGGTCTCGCCGGAGAGCATGACGGCGTCGGTGCCGTCGATGACGGCGTTGGCGACGTCGGAGGCTTCGGCGCGGGTGGGGCGGGAGTTGTCGATCATCGAGTCGAGCATCTGGGTGGCGACGATGACGGGTTTGGCGTTGCGCCGGGCGAGTTTGATGGCGCGTTTCTGGACGATGGGTACGTGTTCGAGGGGCATTTCCACGCCGAGGTCGCCTCGGGCGACCATGATGCCGTCGAAGGCGGCGACGATGTCGTCGATGTGGTCGACGGCTTGGGGTTTCTCGATCTTGGCGATGACGGGGAGTCTGCGGTGTTCTTCGTCCATGATGCGGTGGACGTCGTGGATGTCGGCGCCGGTGCGTACGAAGGAGAGGGCGATGATGTCGGCGCCGAGGTGGAGTGCCCAGCGGAGGTCGTCGGTGTCCTTGTCGGAGAGTGCGGGGATGGAGACGGCGACGCCGGGGAGGTTGAGGCCTTTGTGGTCGGAGACCATGCCGCCTTCGACGACGAGGGTGTGGACGCGGGGTCCGTCGACGGAGGTGACTTCGAGGGTGACTTTGCCGTCGTCGACGAGGATGCGTTCGCCCTTGGTGACGTCGGTGGCGAGTCCTTGGTAGGTGGTGGAGCAGGTGTGGCGGTCGCCTTGGTGGGGTTCGACGGTGATGGTGAATGTGTCGCCGCGTTCAAGGAGTACGGGGCCTTCGTGGAAGCGGTCGAGGCGGATCTTCGGGCCTTGAAGGTCGGCGAGGATGCCGATGCTGCGGCCGGTTTCGTCGGCGGCTTTCCGTACGTGCTGGTAGCGCTCCTCGTGTTCGGCGTGGGTTCCGTGGCTGAGGTTGAGGCGGGCGATGTCCATTCCGGCTTCGACCAGTGCTTTGATCTGGTCGTAGGTGTCGGTGGCGGGCCCCAGGGTGCAGACGATTTTTGCTCGGCGCATGGGTCGAGCGTAGAGCTTACCCACCGGTAGGGAATTGGCTCTGTGTGACTGCTCAACAACCTTTGTATGAAGGGTTGTTGACAAGTGTTTCATTGTGCGGAGGGGTGCTCCGATGAGCGTTTCCAGTGCGGAACGCTCGGGGAGTTCCGTGTGCGCCAGGGCGACGGTCCCATCGGATTCCCACCAGTTTCCCATCGGATTCCCACCGGCTTCCGATCGGTTTCCCGCCTCCGACCCCCATCTTTGACCGTGACAGGTCACAAGAACTCCAACGGAGGTCACCTTGATGTCACGGATCACGCGGGCGGGGGCGGCTCTGGCCGTCCTCTTCGGAATCTTGTTCTCCTTGGCTCCCGCCGCGTCGGCGGCGCCGGGCGCGGCGCGCGCCCTCGATCCCTCATGGGCGATGATCAAGAATCAGCAGAGCGGGCTGTGCATACGGCTCCAGGACGCGAAGGTCATCAGCGACTGCTTCGGCCCCCAGTCGGAGATGTACTGGATTTTCACTCATCCCGTCGCGGGAGCCCCGACGGAGTACCGGCATATCAAGGCCGCTTCCTGGGCTCCGGACACCTGCGTAGCCACTGACAGGACCGTTATCAACACGGTCGGCTGCTACACCCCCACGCTCAACCCGATGTGGGTCGTCGTGCGCTACGAGCCGGCGGCTCCGCCCGCCGGCATGGTGGGGCTGCGTATGGAGAACCTCAACACCAGGGTGTGCCTGGACACGCGTTCCGCCAACAACTGGCAGATCTACCCGAACGCGTGCAGTCAGACCTCGGCCTCGCAGCAGTGGAACATTCCGCTGGATGTCTACAACCGGCTCTTCTGACGGAGTGCGCGTGAGGTGAGGTCAACTGCTCTGCGGCGGTGTGGGGTTGATGCCGCTGTCTGAGGTTTCTCGGGGGGTGAGATCCGGCGGGGTCATCGTGAAGCGGGCGTTCACCTGGGCGTGGACGGTCTGCCGCTGCGGTTCGAGGTCGAGTGCGGGTGCGGGCTCCGCGGAGGCCGCACCGCCGTACGCGGCGCTGCGCAGGGCGCCGGGGGCGGGGGGCATGCCGTATCCCCCGCTGTTCTCGGCGCCGATGTCGGCGAGTTCGACCAGGGCGGCGAGGTGGGCGCCGAGTGCTTCCGCGTATTCGCGGGCGCGCTGGACGGCTTCCCGTACGGCTTGGCGGCGGGCTTCGCCGCGGGCCGGGGAGTCGGGGCGCAGGGACCACCAGGGGCCGGTGACGCTGGTGAGTTCGAGGTCGGCGAGGCGGGTGGTGAGTTCGCCGAGGGCGGTGAAGTCGGCGAGTTCGACGGTGAGGTGGACGCGGCCGTGGTAGGCGCGGATGCGTTCGCCGCGGCCGTGTCTGGTGAGTTCGGGGCTGATGGAGAAGGCGCCGGTCTCCAGTTTTTCGATGGCGTCGCCGTAGCTTTTGACGAGGCTGATGACCTGGGTGTTGCGGTGGGTGAGGTCGTCGAGGGCGGTGCGTCGGTCGGTGCCGCGGGCGCCGACGGTGATGGAGATGCGGGCGATTTCGGGGTCGACTTCGAGTTGTGCTTCGCCGCGGACGGCGACTCCGGGGGTTTCGGGGGTGCCGTAGGAGGGGGCGGGGGTCGGGGTGTCGGTGGTCATGGGGCGGCTCCCTCGTGTGTGCGGCGGTGGTGGTCGGTGTTGCTGTGCCTACTGTCGCATCCGGGTCGGACACTCTCCGTGTGAGGCGGGGCGTGGTGGGGGTGCGGCGGGGGGTGTGTCCTCTGGCGGTCATCTGATCGAAACCGTCAGGGGGTGTTGCGGTGTGGTGGTTCTGAGCCAGAATCTACGCGCGTTGTGCAAGGAATCGTTGCGCAATGGCGCAATGGATCGAGGGAGAAGAAGAGATGCCGCTGAACCGTAGGACGCTTCTGGGCAGTGCGGCCGCTGCTGGTGCCGGTGCGGCGCTGGTTGCCGGGGGCACGGCTCCGGCGCAGGCTGCCGGGCATGGTCAGGGTTCCGGTCATGGACGTCCGCCGAAGCGGTACTCGTTCACGGTGATGGGGACGACCGACCTGCATGGGAATGTCTTCAACTGGGATTATTTCACGGACAGGGAGTTCGACGACGCCGCGCACAACGATGTGGGTCTGGCGAAGATCTCGACGCTGGTCGATCAGATCCGCGAGGAGAAGGGCCGGCACAATACGCTGCTGATCGACGCGGGTGACACCATTCAGGGCACTCAGCTCTCGTACTACTACGCGAAGATCGATCCGATCACGGCGAAGCGTGGTCCGGTGCATCCGATGGCGCAGGCGATGAACGCGATCGGTTATGACGCGGCGGCGCTCGGGAATCACGAGTTCAATTATGGTATTCCGGTGCTGCGGAAGTTCGAGGAGCAGGTGCGTTTTCCGCTGCTCGGGGCGAATGCGCTGGATGCGAAGACGTTGAAGCCGGCTTTCGCGCCGTATGTCATCAAGAAGCTGCGGACGCCGCATGGGCGGGATGTGCGGGTGGCGATTCTCGGGCTGACGAATCCGGGGATCGCGATCTGGGACAAGGCGAACGTGCAGGGGAAGATGACGTTTCCGGGTCTGGAGGAGCAGGCGGCGAAGTGGGTGCCGAAGCTGCGTTCGATGGGTGCGGATGTGGTGATCGTGTCGGCGCACTCGGGGTCGGACGGTTCGTCGTCGTACGGTGATCAGCTTCCGTATGTGGAGAACGCGGCGGGTCTGGTGGCCGAGCGGGTGCCGGGTATCGACGCGATCCTGGTGGGGCACGCGCATGCGGAGATCCCGGAGCGCCGGGTGGTCAATACGGAGACGGGTAAGGACGTGGTGTTGTCCGAGCCGCTCAAGTGGGGTCAGCGGCTGACGCTCTTCGACTTCGCGCTGGTGTGGGAGCGGGGGCGCTGGACGGTGGAGCGGGTCACGTCGAAGGTTCTCAACTCGAACACGGTCGTGGAGGACAAGAAGATCACGCGGCTGTTGGCGGATGAGCACCGCAAGGTGGTGGCGTATGTCAACGAGGTGATCGGTTCGTCGACGGCGGCGATGACGACGACGGACGCGCCGTGGAAGGACGAGCCGATCATCGACTTGATCAACCATGTTCAGGCGGAGACGGTGAAGGCGGCGTTGGCGGGTGGCGAGTGGGCGGCGCTGCCGGTGTTGTCGCAGGCGTCGTGTTTCTCGCGTACGGCGGGGATTCCGGCCGGTGAGGTGACGATCAAGGATGCGGCGGGGTTGTATCCGTTCGAGAACACGCTGGAGGCGCGGCTGATGACCGGTGCGCAGCTTCTGGCGTATCTGGAGTATTCGGCGAAGTATTACGTGCGGACGGCGGCGGGCGCGGCGGTGGATACGTCGAAGCTGACGAATGCGGACGGTACGCCGGATTACAACTATGACGTGGTGTCGGGTCTGACGTATGAGATCGATGTCGCGAAGGTGGCGGGTTCGCGGATCGTGGATGTGCGGTTCGGGGGGAAGCCGCTGGATCCGGCGGCGAAGTTTGTGCTGGCGGTGAACAATTACCGGGCGAGTGGTGGCGGTAATTTCCCGCATGTGGCGGGGGCGCAGCAGCTCTGGTCGAATTCGGATGAGATCCGTAACACGATCATCGGCTGGGTGAAGGCGGAGGGGACGGTGGATCCGTCGGTGTTCGCTTCGGTGGACTGGAAGTTGACGCGGGACGGTTCGCCGGTCTTCTGAGGGGCTGGTTGTCCGGTGGTGTTCAGCGGGCTTCGGTGAGGGGGACCAGGCTTCTCGGTGCGGGCACTGTGGGGGTCTGGTCCTGTCCGCCGAGTCCGAAGGTGGTGAAGGCGGTGCGTGGGGGGAGGGTGTAGGGCTCTGTGCCGGTGAGGCGGTGGGTGAGGTGGTTGAGGATGGTGGCGCTGCGCCAGGCGGCGAGTCCGAGGTCGGGTGTGCCGATGCCGTGGGTGTGTCGTTCGGCGTTCTGTACGTAGGCGGAGCCGTTGACGCTGGGGTCGAGGACGAGTCGGTGGTGGGCGTCGATGCGGGGGCGTCCTGAGCTGTCGCGGCGCATGTAGGGGTCGAGTCCGGCGAGGAGCCGGTCGAGGGAGCGTTCGCGGTAGCCGGTGGCGAGGACGACGGCGTTGGTGGTGAGCCGGGTGCGGGTGGCTTGCCGGCGGTGTTCGAGGTGGAGTTCGAGTTGGGTGGTGCCGACGCGGCCTGCGGTGCGGAGGTGGACGCCTGGGGTGAGGGTGGCGTCGGGCCAGCCGCCGTGGAGGGTGCGGCGGTAGAGCTCGTCGTGGATGGCGGCGATGGTTTCGGGGCCGATGCCTTTGTGGAGCTGCCATTGGCTGGGGAGCAGGTCGTCGCGGACGCGTTCGGGGAGGGCGTGGAAGTAGCGGGTGTAGTCGGGGGTGAATTGTTCGAGGCCGAGTTTGGAGTATTCCATGGGGGCGAAGGCTTCGGTGCGGGCCAGCCAGTGGAGGCGTTCGGCTCCGGCGGGGCGGGCGCGCAGGAGGTCGAGGAAGACTTCGGCGCCGGATTGTCCTGAGCCGATGACGGTGATGTGTCCGGCGGCGAGGAGCCGGTCTCGGTGGTCGAGGTAGTCGGCGGAGTGGATGACGGGGACGGTGGGGGCGTCGACGAGGGGTTTGAGCGGGTCGGGTACGTGGGGTTCGGTGCCGATGCCGAGGGCGATGTGGCGGGTGTAGGCGCGGCCGAGGGCTTCGGCTTCGCCGTCGGGGTCGAGTTGGGTGAAGTCGACTTCGAACAGGTCGCGTTCGCCGTTCCAGCGGACGGCGTCGATCTGGTGGCCGAAGTGGAGTCCGGGGAGTTGTTCGCTGACCCAGCGGCAGTAGGCGTCGTATTCGGCGCGCTGGATGTGGTAGCGCTCGGCGAAGTAGAAGGGGAAGAGCCGGTCGCGGGCTTTGAGGTAGCTGAGGAACGACCAGGGGCTGGCGGGGTCGGCGAGGGTGACCAGGTCGGCGAGGAAGGGGACTTGGAGGGTGGCGCCGTCGAGGAGCAGGCCGGGGTGCCAGTGGAAGGCGGGGCTCTGGTCGAAGAAGGCGGTGGTGAGGGGGGTGGGGCCCTGGATGCCGTCGGCGAGGGCGGCGAGGGAGAGGTTGAAGGGGCCGATGCCGATGCCCACCAGGTCGTGGGGGTGGGCGAGGTCGGTGGGGTGGGCGGTCATCGGCGTGTGCTGCCTTCCACGAGTGGTGGTGTCTGGGAAGCACAACGAGGCGACGCTGTCAGGGGTATCGGGGGTTTGGCCGCCGGCTGCCGAAAAGGCTGAAAAGCACTCCGGGCGCGGCCGCCGAAGCATGCCGGGTCGGGTCGGGCCCGGGGCGCGCCGGGGCCCGTCTCGCGTACGTCGGGCGGCCCCCGGCGGTTTCCGTACGGTGGTGTTCAGCCGGTGCGGATCCGCAGCGCGCGGCCCAGGTCGTCGAGTTGGTCGACCAGTTTGCGGCGCAGGGAGGGGATCATCTCCGTACCGTCCAGGTGGCTGAGGCCGAGGCGCAGTGATTCCTCGTCGACGGCGTACGCGGGGAAGGCGTAGCGGCCGGCGGCGTCGGCGATGGCGGGGCCGCGGCGGTCGGCGAGGGCGGTGGCTTCGGGGTAGAAGCGGGGGATGTACTCCCGTACGAGGTCGGCCTGTTCGGGTTGCCAGAAGCCTTTGGCGGTGGCGGTGAAGAGGTAGTTGGAGAGTTCGTCGGTGTCGAAGAGCCGGGCCCAGGCGCGGGTTTTGGCCGCCGGGTCGGGGAGGGCGGCGTGGCAGTGGGCGGCGCCTTCCTGGCCGGTGGCGCTGGGGTCGCGGGCGAGTTCGGTGTCGATGGTGGCGGTGTCGATGGCGCCGAGGACAGCGAGGCGGGTGAGGATGCGCCAGCGGAGTTCGGGGTCGAGTTCGGGGCCGCCGGGGACGCTGCCGGAGTCGAGCCAGTCCTGGAGGGGGTCGGGCTGGGTGGCGGCGTCGATGAAGTGGCGTACGGCGGTGAGGCGCAGGCCGGGGTGGTTGCCGTCCTCGGTGCGGCGGATGAGGTCGCGGCAGAGGGCGGTGAGGGTGGCGAGTGCGGCGGGGCGCTGGGCGGGGGTGAGGTAGCGGTCGGTGATCTGGGTGGCGGCGAAGGCGAGGACGCCTTCGGTGAGGGCGACGTCGGTTTCGTGGGGCAGGTGGGTGCGGGCGGCGTCGAGGTAGGCGGTGGGGGCGAGTTCTCCGTCGCGGACCATGTCGCGGGCGGCGTTCCACAGGACGGTGCGGGTGAGGGGTTCCGGGATGCCGGAGAGGGTGCGCAGTGCGGTGTCCCAGGAGGGTGTGTCGAGGCGGATCTTGGCGTAGGTGTAGTCGCCGTCGTTGAGGAGGACGAGGGCGGGCCTGCGGCCGGGGAGGGTGCGGGGTTCGGTGAGGGGGATGTCGAGTTCGAGGCGTTCGCGTGGGACGAGGCGGGTGGGGCCGGTGCCGTCGTCGGGGGTGGTGTCGTAGGTGCCGACGGTGATGCGGTGGGGGCGGTTGCCGTGGTGGTCGATGTCGAGGGTCCACCGGGTGGTGTGGTCGGTGATGCGGGGGGTGAGGGTGTCGACGCCGGTGGTGCGGAGCCATTGTCCGGCCCAGGCGTGGACGTCGCGGTCGGTGGCGGCGGCGAGGGAGTCGATGAAGTCGGCGAGGGTGGCGTTGGCGAATTTGTGGCGGGCGAAGTGGGTGTTGATGCCGGCGAGGAAGTCTTTTTCGCCGAGCCAGGCGACGAGTTGGCGGAGTGCGGAGGCGCCCTTGGCGTAGGAGATGCCGTCGAAGTTGAGGAGGGCGGAGGCGGTGTCGGGGACGGCGGTGGGGTCGGGGGCGACGGGGTGGGTGGAGGGGCGCTGGTCGGCGTCGTAGCCCCAGCCTTTGCGCCAGATGCCGAAGTCGGTCCAGGTGTCGGTGAAGCGGGTGGCTTCGGTGAGGGTCTGGTAGCCCATGTATTCGGCGAAGGACTCGTTGAGCCAGATGTCGTCCCACCAGGTGAGGGTGACGAGGTCGCCGAACCACATGTGGGCCATTTCGTGGGCGATGACCATGGCGCGGGTCTGGCGTTCGGTGTCGGTGACGGCGGAGCGGTAGACGAATTCGTCGCGGAAGGTGACGAGGCCGGGGTTCTCCATGGCGCCGGCGTTGAATTCGGGGACGAATGCCTGGTCGTAGGAGTCGAAGGGGTACGGTTCCTCGAATTTTTCGTGGTAGCGGTCGTAGCAGGCGCGGGTGATCTCGAAGATCTCGTCGGCGTCGGTGTCGAGGTGGGGGGCGAGGGAGCGGCGGCAGTGGATGCCGAAGGGGAGGCCGGCGTGTTCGGTGCGGATGGTGTGCCAGGGGCCTGCGGCGACGGCGACGAGGTAGGTGGAGATGGGGGGTGTGGGGGCGAGGCTCCAGCGGGTGGCGCGGTTCCGGGCCTTGGCGTCGTGTTCCTTGCCTGTGCCGTCGTGTCCCTGGCCCTTGGCGTCGTGTCCCTTGCCTGTGCCGTCGTGTCCCTGGCCCTTGGCGTCGTGTCCCTTGCCTGTGCCGTCGTGTCCCTGGCCCTTGGCGTCGTGTCCCTGGCCCTTGCCGTCCTGGTCCGTGCCGCTCGGCCGGGCGATTCCGTTGCCGAGGACGGTCCACCGGTCGGGTGCGGTGACGGTCAGCTCGAAGACGGCCTTGAGGTCGGGCTGGTCGAAGGCGGCGAAGACGCGCTGGACGTCCTCCATGAAGAGCTGGGTGTAGACGTAGGTCTCGCCGTCGGTGGGGTCGGTGAAGCGGTGCATGCCCTCGCCGGTACGGGAGTACCGCATGGCGGCGTCGACGCGCAGTTCGTGCGCGCCGGCGGTGAGTCCGGTGAGGGCGAGCCGGTTCCCGTCGAGGGTGGCGGGGTCCAGGCTCGCGCCGTCGAGGGTGACGGTGCGCAGGGTGGCGGGCTTCAGCTCGACGAAGGTGTCTCCGGCCGCCCGGGCCGTGAACTGTATGACGGTGCTGGAGTCGAAGGTGTCCTCGCCGGTGGTCAGATCGAGGGCGATCGTGTACCGCTGGACTTCGAGGAGCCGGGCTCGGGTCTGCGCTTCGTCGCGCGTCAGTACGGGCATGGAGCCATGCTGCCCGATGGGCCGGGGGCCGCGCAGCATGGTTCTTTGCGCTGTGAGCGCACGGCTCCTCCCGGGGGAGCGCCCTCGTCTCAGGGGTGGTCGGCGCGGTTCTCGCCGGCGATCGTCTCGTGGTGGCGGATCACCTCGGCGATGATGAAGTTGAGCAGTTTCTCGGCGAAGGCGGGGTCGAGGTGGGCGCTCTCGGCGAGCTGGCGGAGCCGGGTGATCTGGCGGGCTTCGCGGGCCGGGTCGGCCGGTGGGAGCTGGTGTTCGGCTTTGAGGTGGCCGACCTGCTGGGTGGCTTTGAAGCGCTCGGCGAGCATGTGTACGACGGCGGCGTCGATGTTGTCGATGCTCTGGCGGAGGCGGGTCAGTTCGGACTGCACCGACGGGTCGATGGCGCTGCCGCCGCCGCTGTCGTTGCCGGGGGTGGTGCCGGGGTCGCTCGTGGTCATGGTCCGGCAGCTTAGACGGAGCGGGGTGGGGCGCTTTCGGGGTGGTCAGTATGCGGGACCCCGTCCGCCGGTACGCCGGACTCCCCCGCGCCGTCGCCGTCCGCCGGTACGCCGTGCACGCCTGCCCCCGCGCCGTCCGCCGGTACGCCGGGGTCCCCCAGGCCTTCCGTCTCGGCCGCGCCCGGCACCGTACGGCTCTGCTGCTCGCGGAAGCGTACGGGTGCGGTCCCGACGCGGCGGGTGAACAGCCGGGAGAAGTAGGCGGGGTCGTCGTAGCCGACCCGGCGGGCGACGGCGGCGACGGGCAGTTCGGTGGCGACGAGGAGTTCCTTGGCGTGGCCGAGGCGGATCCCCAGCAGGTAGTCCTTGGGGCTGCGTCCGGAGGCGCGGCGTACGGCAGCGCGCAGGGCGGCCGGGGTCATTCCGTGGCGGGCCGCGTGTTCGGCGACGGTGAGCGGCCGGCAGGCGTCGCGGGCGAGTGCCTGGAGTACGGGGTCGCCTTCGGCGTCGGTGTCGGCGCGGGCGCGGCGCAGGGCGACGAGCAGTTCGTGGACGGCGGCGCCGGTCTCGACTTCGAGCAGGGGGTTGCCGTGGCGGGCGGCGCGGGCGATGCGGGCGACGGCGGCGCGGGGGGCGGTCGCGTCGGCGAGGGGGACGACGGGCCGGTCGGGTTCGATGTAGCCGAGTTCGGTGTAGGTGGTGGTGGCGGGTCCGGTGAAGTCGACGAAGCTCTCGTCCCAGCCGTCCTGCTGGTCGGGGCCGTAGTGGTGGGTGATGCCCGGGGTGAGCCAGAGCAGTGCGGGCGCGGTGACGGTGGTGCGGCGTCCGTCGGCGGAGCGGTACCAGCCGCTGCCGGTGCTGATGACGACGGCGACGTGGTGGTCGAGGGTGCGGGGGCCGACGACGGGGATGGCGCCCTGCTGGAGGCCGACGCCGAGGCAGACGAGTCCGAGCCCGTGGTGGACCGGTCCGGGGCTGAAGAACCGCATCCAGGTGTGGTGGGTCATCCGCTCCCCCGTCCCCTTTCTTCTCCTTCTCCCCGCCGTTCCGTCCAATGAGTGCTGATCTTTGTCCATGGACCGTGGGTCCGCCACCGGGGAGGGTGGGACGGGCAGGCAGGACGGCTGACGTGGTTCGGCCGACATGAGGGCGGACGACCAGAACGGACGGTGGCTGAGCCGATGACCGGTTTCACGGTGGGGAAAGAGCATTTCGAGGTGGACGGCCGTCCGGTGCGGCTGCTGTCGGGGGCGCTGCACTACTTCCGGATCCATGAGGAGCATTGGGCGCACCGGCTCGGGATGTTGCGGGCGATGGGCCTCAACTGTGTGGAGACGTACGTTCCGTGGAATCTGCATGAGCCGGAGCCCGGCCGGTTCCACGAGGTCGGGGCGCTCGGCCGGTTCCTGGACGCGGCGCACGCGGCGGGGCTGTGGGCGATCGTGCGGCCGGGTCCGTACATCTGCGCCGAGTGGGAGAACGGCGGGTTGCCGCACTGGCTGAC
Organism: Streptomyces sp. NPDC096310; assembly: GCF_044763125.1. NCBI lineage: Bacteria > Bacillati > Actinomycetota > Actinomycetes > Kitasatosporales > Streptomycetaceae > Streptomyces > Streptomyces sp. NPDC096310. Next base: position 133,932 of record NZ_JBIWFO010000017.1, read on the forward strand.
GGGGCCGCTGGGGGCGCGGGTGCGGACGAGGGATCCGGAGTTCCTGGGTGCGGTGGGGCGCTGGTACGGGGAGCTGCTGCCGCTGGTCGCGGAGCGGGAGTTCGGCCGGGGCGGTCCGGTGATCATGGTGCAGGTGGAGAACGAGTACGGGAGTTACGGCACGGATCAGGTGTATCTGGAGCGGCTGACGGAGCTGACGCGGGCGGGCGGGATCACGGTGCCGCTGTTCACGTCGGACGGGCCTGAGGAGCACATGCTGACGGGCGGCATGGTTCCGGGGCTGCTGGCGACGGTGAATTTTGGTTCGGGTGCGGGCGCGGCGTTCGAGACGTTGCGCCGTTACCGTCCCGAAGGGCCGTTGATGTGCATGGAGTTCTGGTGCGGTTGGTTCGAGCACTGGGGCGGGAAGCCGGTCGTACGGGATCCGGCGGACGCGGCGGGTGCGCTGCGGGAGGTCCTGGAGGCCGGGGCGTCGGTCAATGTGTACATGGCGCACGGGGGGACGAACTTCGCGGGGTGGGCGGGGGCGAACCGGGCCGGTGAGCTGAACGGTGGGGCGCTGGAGCCGGATGTGACGTCGTACGACTACGACGCGCCGATCGATGAGGCGGGCCGTGCGACGGAGAAGTTCCGGTTGTTCCGCGAGGTGTTCGCGGAGTATCAGGAGGGTCCGCTGCCGGAGATCCCGCAGGCGCCCCCTGTGCTGGCCGCGCCGGTGGCGGCGGAGTTCACGGGGTGGGCGCCGCTGGCCGCGGTCCTGGAGACGCTCGGCGGCCCGGAGTCGGAGTGGGTGCTGCCGCCGACGTTCGAGGAGTTGGGCGTGGACCGGGGGCTGGTCCGCTACCGGGTGGACATCCCGGGTCCTCGGGTGCCGCAGCGGCTCACGCTGGCGGGGTTGCGCGATCTGGCGGTGGTGTACGTGGACGGTGTACGGGCCGGGGCGGGGGCGCTGAGCGACGGGGCGCCTGCGCTCGCGGAGCCGGTGGCGGGGCCGGCGTCGGTGGAGATCTGGGTGGAGTCGCTGGCGCGGATCAACTACGGGCCGCATCTGGGCGAGTCGAAGGGGATCACGGGCGGGGTGCTGCATGAGCGGCAGTTTCTGCACGGGGTGCGGGCGCGGGGGCTGCGGCTCGACGCGTTCGACGACGCGGAAGCGGTGGCGCGGATCCCGTACGGGGCGGTGCCGCGAGGCCTGTCGGAGGAGTCGTCGAAGGGTTCACCGGAGGGTTCACCGGACGGGGGGCGGGAACGCGGGTTGTTCCGCGCGTCGTTCACGGTGGCGGGCGCGGGTGACGCGAGGCTGTCGCTGCCGTCGTGGACCCGGGGCTTCGTCTGGGTGAACGGTTTCTGCCTGGGCCGCTACTGGTCCGCCGGGCCGCAGGAGTCGCTGTATGTCCCGGGTCCTGTGCTGCGTGAGGGTGCCAACGAGCTGTGGGTGCTGGAGCTGGACGCGGCGGGCGATTCGCGAGTGCGTCTGTCCTGAGACAGGGGCGAGGGGGCGTGCACCGGACCGGCGGGTCCGGCACACACCCCCTCAGGTCACGGTGTGTGGGGTACTACCAGGTGGTGGTGCTAGAGAGTCGCGGCGGCCGAGGCGATCGCGGAGGCGAAGGTCGAGACCTCGGTGTAGACGCCGGGGTAGCCGGGCCTGGCGCAGCCGTTGCCCCAGCTCACGATGCCGACCTGGACGTAGGCGCCGGAGTTGTCGGTACGGAACATCGGGCCGCCCGAGTCACCCTGGCAGGTGTCGGTGCCGCCGCTCGCGTACCCGGCGCAGATCTCCTCGCCGGCTATGATGTCGCCGCCGTACGAGGAGTTGCAGCTCGCGTCGGAGACGAACGGCACGGTCGCCTTGAGCAGGTAGCGCTGCTGGGCGCCGCCCTCGGTGGCCGCGCCCCAGCCGGCGACGGTGAAGTTGCCGGTGTTGTACTGCGTGGTGGTCGCGATCTTCAGCGTCGGCTGGTTGATCGGCGTGGCGAGCTTGATCAGCGCCCAGTCCTTGCCCGCGCCGTTGTAGCCGGGGGCCTGGAGGACCTTGGTGGACTTGACCTTGATGGCGCTGGCGCTCTGGAGGTCCACGACGCCGGCGGTGGCGGTGATGCTCGTGTTGTTGCCGGAGCCGCTCACACAGTGCGCGGCGGTCAGCACGACGGTCGGGGAGTACAGCGCGCCGCCACAGCCCATGGAGAGCCGGACCATGAAGGGGAATTCGCCCTGGGCGGCTCGGGTGCCGCCGACGACGGGCGGGGCGAGGGGCGCGGCGGCCTGGGCGGCGGGGGCCGGGGCCGGCAGCGGTGAGGCGGAGGCGGAGGACGGCTGAAGGCTGATGGCGGCGAGAGCGACGGCGCCGACGGCGGCGCATCTCTTCAGGGCACCAAGAATGCTCAACGGTCTGCCTTTCGTGGGGGATGCGTGTGGGGGTGGTGCGGCGGGCCCGGGTCGACGCGCGTTGCGTGCGATGACATGGGCCCGACAAGAAAGCGTGATCCGGATTATGCGGAGGGAATACACCGCGCCACAAGAACTTGCTTTCGGCCACGGTGAACGAGCACTTGTCGGCCACCGACCGCTGACCGGACGCCCGGCGGTTCACCCACCCCCGCCCACGGCGGACCCGGAGAACCGGCGCGGTGCGCTCCCGCGCCCCGCCCCCGTACCGCCGTACAGTTGACGGGTGCGGGCCCGACCGCCCCGCGCGCCGGGCCACAGGGCAGGCGGAGGGGGCAGGGGACGTGACAGTCGGCGGCGAGGTCGTCCACGGTTATCCGCATCTGGACACGGTGCGCGCCGCGATCAGCGCGCTCTACCACCGGCTGTCGGCCGACGGCATCCGGGCGTACGCCCCCAGCGTGGCCCCGGCCGATGTCGCCTTCTCCGATCTGGACGACCTCCATCTGGGCACCCAGCGGGTGGCGCACGCCCTGGTCCAGCAGCTCCGGCTGCCCGACGCGCGCGTGATCGTGAGTTTCCGGGAGATGACGCACGCGGCGAACGTGGAGCTGACGGCGGGCCCCGAGTACTTCGTCGAACTGAACGACCGCTTCCGTACCCACCGCAGGGACATCGGCGCCGCGCTCGCCCACGAGATCACCCATGTCCTGCTGCACCGGCTGGGGCTGTCCTTCCCCGGCACCCGGGACAACGAGATCCTCACCGACACGGCCACCACCTACCTGGGCGCGGGCTGGCTGCTGCTCGACGCGTACCGCGAGGACCGCGACTCCAGCCAGAAGCTCGGCTATCTGACGCCGGAGGAGTTCGGCTACGTCCTCGCCAAGCGCGCGGCGGTCTTCGACGAGGATCCGCGGATCTGGTTCACCAGTCCGCAGGGGTACACGTCGTATACGAAAGGCAGGGCGCAGGCGCAGCGCGACGAGCAGCAGCCGCCGCTGACGACGGCGGGCTGGGCGGGCCGGCACCGCTACGCCAAGGACCGCCGCTACGCGCTCGACCACCCGGGCGCCGTCTCCGACCCCGCCTCGCCGTACGCGTTCGAGACGCTGCGGGACGGGCCGCGCGTCTCGTTCCCCTGCCCGACGTGTCTCCAGCGGATCCGGGTGCCTGTACGGGGGCGGGTCAGGGCGCGGTGCGGACTCTGCGGGACGGTCCTGCACTGCGACACGTGAGCGAACGCCCGGTCACACGTCCGGTCCGGGAAACGTAGGGTCGAAGTATGACGAAAGAGGCGGCAGTCGGGGTCAGCGGCCTGTTCGAGGCGGTGGCCGACGGCGCGGACGACACCGTCGTACGGCTGCTCAGGGCGGGCGTGTCGGCCGAGGCGACGGATACGGACGGCGAGACGGTCCTGTACCGGGCGGCGGTCAGCGACGAGCCGGGGATGGTACGGCTGCTGCTCGCCGCGGGCGCCGATCCGCAGCGCGCGAGCGGCCCCGAGGGCTGGGACCTGCCGCTGTGCGCGGCGGCCTGCGGCGGCCACACCGAGGTCGTACGGGCGCTGCTCGCGGCCGGGGCGGCGCCGGACGGCCGGGAGGCGTTCGACTACACGGCGATCGCCTGGGCGGTGGTGCAGGGGTTCGCGGACACGGCGGAGACCCTGCTGGAGTACGGCGCGGACCCGGATCTGCCGGGCCCGGGCGGGGAGGCGCCGCTGGTGCTGGCGGCCCGGCGCGGCTCGACGGCGACCGTACGCGTCCTGCTGCGGTACGGCGCCGGCGAGCGCGATGGCGGATCCGTGTACGCCGGCGGACCGCTGGATGCCCCGGCGCACACGGACCCCGGCACGCGCGGGGCGGCGCTCGCCGAGGCGCGGCGCTGGATGGCGCTCGATGTCGAACAGGAGCTGCGGGCGGGGCTGCTGAGCGCCTACGGCGAGGGGTACGAGACGGTGGTGCGCCGGATCCGGGAGGAGGGTTCGGAGACCGTCGTGGTCGAACTGCTGCGGGACGGCGGCCCGGTGGCCGGGCGCGAGCAGCAGACGGGGCACGCGGCCGTCGTGACGCTGCTGGAGACGGAGCTGGGGATCGCGACGCCGTACGAGGAGCTGGCTGAGCGTGCGCTGGGCTGCGGGGATCCTGAGCTGGACGACTGGACCGAGGCGGTCGCCGCGCTGTGGCGGCGCGGCGACGAGGAAACGTTCCTGACCTGCGCGGCGTGGTGCGCGAGCGACGAACCGCTGCGGCAGGCGTTCGCCGCCGACGTACTGGCGCGGCTGGGCGCGACGGGCGGCCCCGGAGTGGTCCCGGAGGCGGCCGACGGGGGCAGCCCGTTCGCGGCCCGCGCGGTGCCCCTGCTGCGGGAGCTGTCCCGGCAGGCGGTGGAGCCGGAGCTGATCAGCTCGGCCGTGGTGGCGCTGGGCCAGCACGGCGACCCGGCAGCGCTGCCGGAAATCCTGCGCCACGCGGCGCACCCGGACACGGGGGTACGGCGCCGGGTCGCCGTCGCGCTGACCGGGCTCGTACCGGCGGACCACCGCAACGGTGTACGCACGGAGCTGCGGCTGAGCCGGGACGCGGACGCGTCGGTCAGGGACCGGGCGGTGCTGGCCCTGGCGGTGCTGGAGGCGGACACGCACGAGATCCGGGAGGCGCTGGCGGCGCGGCTGAACGAGCCGGACGCGCGGACGGCCGCGCGGGCGGCGTGGGGGCTCGCGGTACGGCGTGATCCCCGTGCGGTGGCCGCGCTGGAGCGGATCCTGCTGGACGAGGACCCGGCAGGGCGGGCGCGCCGGACGGCGGCGGAGGCGGTGGCCTACGTACCGCAGGGCCCGGAGCGGCAGCGCCTGGAGTGCACACTCCCGCGCCGCCGCTGACGGACCGTACGGGGCCCGCGGTGCGCACCGTGGTTCACATGAGCCGCAGCGTCCCGGGCGCCTCTTCCTCGATGAGCTGGACCAGCTCGTCGAAGACGGTGGGCCCCCGGCCCGCGAGGGCGTCCTCCAGCCGGGCCCGCGCGGCGGGCCGGTTGTCGGGGTGCGTGCGCTCCAGCCGCCGCTGGAGCGTCCGCACGGTCTCCTCCTGGCCGAGCGCCCGGCGCGACAGCTCGTGCCGGCGCCATTCGATGACGAAGTCGCCGTCGTCCGGTGTTCCGTAGCCGCCGCGCAGACAGTCCGCGAGCGCGTCGAGGTTGCCCCCGAAGTACCCGCCGGGCCCGTTCACGGCGGCGCCGATCACCTGCCAGAAGCGGTCGAGGCCGGTGACCTCCGCCCCGTCGATCACATATGTCACCGTCATGGGACGGAGGTTACCTTCCGGGGAGCCGAGTTCAGCAGGAGTACTTGACGAGCGAGAACGACGCGTAGTGGTCGGCCGTGTAGTAGTCCTCGCTGGCCTTGGCGCCGGTGACGATACGGCGCGCGCCACGGTTCGAGGAGCCCGGCGTGATGACGGTGTACTCGTGGTAGTAGCTGGCGGACTGGGACGGCAGGATGCCTTCGCGGTTCTGGAAGACGCCGCCGTCCTGCGAGTACGGGAACGGTCCGCCGGCGTCGATCAGGTCGAGCGTGTCGTGGGCCTGGGACGGCAGGTTGGAGTAGCAGATGCTGCCGACCGCTGTGGGGGCGGCGGTGGCGGTAGCGGTGACTCCACCGACGAGCAGAGTCGAGACCAGAGCGGCGAGACCACCGAGGGTGGCGATACGTGGGGGAATTCGCATGCCTCATGATGACGCGCGTAGACGTGCACACGTCAATAACAACCGCGTGGAATTTCCCCGAAGTTAACGGTCCGCCCCGTCCGGGCGCCCCCTGTACACCGCCCCGTACGCCCTCCCCCGGGCCCCTGCCTCCGGGCCGTCGGCAGCCTTCCGCCGCCTCCCGGAACGGCCGGGGCCCGGCGGCGTGTTCCGCCACGCCACCGGGCCCCGCCTGCCGTTGTCCGCGCTCAGGCGGCCGTACGCCGGCCGCCCTGGGCGCCACGGCCCGAGCCACCGGCCCCGCCCGCGCCGCCGGAGCCACCGCGGCGGCCACGGCTGCCGCGTGACGAACCGCCACCGGCCGCGCGCGCTCCGCCGTCCGGGTTGCCCCGGGCGGGGCGGGAGGTACGCGTCCGCTGCGCCTTCGGCTTCTGCTGGACCACGGGCTGCGGCACCTCGATGGTGACGGCCACCCCGGAGGGCACCCGCGCACCGGTGAGCGTCGCCAGCTCCTCGTCCGTGGACTTGATCCGCGCGGACCTCGGCGCGATGCCCGCGTCGGACATCAGCCGGGTCATCTCCCGCCGCTGCTCGGGCAGGACGAGCGTGACCACGCTGCCGGACTCCCCCGCCCTGGCGGTGCGCCCGCCACGGTGCAGGTAGTCCTTGTGGTCGACGGGCGGGTCCACGTTCACGACCAGGTCGAGATCGTCGACGTGGATGCCACGCGCCGCGACATTGGTCGCCACGAGGCAGGTGACCAGACCGGTCTTGAACTGTTCGAGCGTCCGGTTGCGCTGCGGCTGCGAACGGCCACCGTGCAGCCCCGAGGCCCGTACACCGCTCGCCAGCAGCCGCTTGACCAGCCGGTCCACGGAACGCTTGGTGTCCAGGAAGAGCAGCACCCGGCCGTCCCGCGCGGCGATCCGCGTGGTGACTTCCTTCTTGTCCGTCTCGTCCAGGACGTACAGCACGTGGTGCTCCATCGTGGTGACCGCGCCCTGGGACGGGTCGACGGAGTGCACGACGGGGTCGGTGAGGTACTGCCGTACGAGACGGTCGATGTTCTTGTCCAGCGTCGCCGAGAACAGCATCCGCTGGCCGTCCGGCTCGACCTGCTTGAGCAGCGCCGTGACCTGCGGCATGAAACCCATGTCGGCCATCTGGTCGGCCTCGTCCAGCACGGTGATCGAGACCTGGTCGAGCCGGCAGTCGCCGCGCTCGATGAGGTCCTTCAGCCGTCCCGGCGTGGCCACGAGCACCTCGGCGCCGCGCCGCAGCGCACCCGACTGCTTGCCGATGGAAAGCCCGCCGACGACCGTGGTCAGCTTCAGGTTGACGGCGGTCGCGTACGGGGTGAGCGCGTCGGTGACCTGCTGCGCCAGCTCCCGGGTGGGCACCAGCACGAGGGCGAGTGGCGCGCGCGGCTCGGCGCGGCGCCCGGCCGTACGGGCCAGCAGCGCGAGACCGAAGGCGAGCGTCTTACCGGAACCGGTCCGCCCACGGCCGAGGATGTCCCGGCCGGCGAGCGAGTTCGGCAGGGTCGCGCCCTGGATCGGGAAGGGTTGGGTGACGCCCTGGGCGGTGAGGGTTTTCAGCAGCCCTGCGGGCATGTCCAGCTCGTCGAACGCCTCGACAGCGGGCAGTGCGGGGGTGAGGGTCTCCGGCAGCGTGAACTCCTGCGGCCGGGCCGGGGCGCGGCGGGCGGGTGCCTTCGCGGCTCCTCCCCTGGCGCGAGAGTTCACCGGGCGCTTACCAGCAGGTCGGGGTGCACGTGCCGGGCGTTCGGATCGAGTCATTCGGTACTAGGGCCTTTCGTTTGGGTCTGGCTGGATCAGGGAGCGAGGTCTGGGTGCCGTGGATCGCAAGGCGGAGGAGGGAGGCGACGCGAAGCGTCGTGGACCGACGACAACGCCACGAGACGCGGTGCCAGGCACGCGAGCCCAGCAAGATCCAAACGGAAGGCCCTAGCCTTCCTGGGCCTGAGGACGGCCTGGGCCTTGGGCCTGAGGACAGCGCGAGCCGGGGCCCGCACCGTGCAGGTGCGAGCCCCGGCTGCGAGGTGCAACGTCCGGATTCAGGCCGGGACGATGTTCTCCGCCTGCGGGCCCTTCTGGCCCTGCGTGACGTCGAACGAGACCTTCTGGCCCTCCTGGAGCTCACGGAAGCCCGAGGTGGCGATGTTCGAGTAGTGGGCGAAGACGTCGGCGCCGCCGCCGTCCTGCTCGATGAAGCCGAAGCCCTTTTCCGAGTTGAACCACTTCACGGTGCCAGTAGCCATGTCATTCTCCTAAAACAGGTGCAGAGCCGGAAATCCGCACTTTACGGATTCCTCGTCGCCGCATTGAGCCCCATCCGGAGAAGCCGGCAAAAACAATAATGCGCCTGAGGAACATTCCCGTCAGGCGCACATAAAGTTCATGGGTACCAAAACTGCAACGCAGTCAGCCTAGCACGCCCCGGCGGCGGAGATCGAGAGGGACACCTCACACCCTCGCGATCTTCCGCCACCGGTCCCCGCACACCCCTTCTCGGCCCTCTTCTCAGCCCTCTTCGCGGTGATCCACGCGGTGATCGTCACGAGGATCCTCGCGGGGCGGTCCTTCACCGGGGCCGCGCCGCAGGGTGCGGACCGGGCTCCCCTGCCGCCAGACCCGTATGACCAGGTCAGAGCCGTCGACGGTGGTCTCCACGACCTCCTCGGGGCTGACCCGGAAGAGCAGGAACGGCTCCGGCGGCGACTGATCGACGGCGAACCGCGCCCGTACCGCCTCGTCCCGCACCTCCACCGCGCGCCCGCCGATCCTGATGTCCCCGTCCGCCATTCGGTCATCCGGCCCCGGATTCGCGTGCACGGCGAATCGCGGATCGCGCTCAAGATCCCGCGCCTTCCGCGAATGAGGCATCATCCCGAGCCACAACTCCCCCCACCGGAAGGTGACTTCGAGCCCGGTGACGCGGGGGGAGCCGTCTTTTCTGAGGGTGGCGAGCACATGGTGGGAGTACTTCTCGAACCGCCACCGAACGGCCTCGGCGAAGCGCGGCTCCGCCGAGGCGAAATCGGCCCAGGTGAATGTCATGGGGCCAGCCAATCGGGAATACCCGACATCTTCTGTCGCCATTTACCGATGGTTCGGTCAGGCGCAGGAGCCGCCGCCGGGGCGGGAGACACCGGGGCGGGTGTTCCATGACCACATGTGCGTGCAGCGCGGGCACTGGAGGTGGACGACCGGTCCGCTGTTGGAGATCAGGTAGCGCCAGTGCTCGCCACAGTTGCGCCGGTCCGCGCAGGTCGCGCAGTGGCGGGCGTCGTCGCAGACGGGGCAGGCCACCCAGGCGCGGCGGGCGGGGTCCGCCTGCGGATCAATGGGCAGCCGCACGGCCCGGGTCCTCTCCTGGCAGGATGCCGGCCGCCACCAGCATGTCGTAGGTGCGCTGCTGCTCGGCGTCCAGACCCGAGTAGAGCAGGGCGTACGCCTCGTCCTCGCCCTGGAGGGCGGCCACCGGGTCCCAGTCGGGGCCGAGCGCGGCCATGACCTCGGTACGTCGCCGAGCCTCCTCGAAGGTCAGGTCGATCATGAAGGGGGTGAGTTCGTGGGCGTTGTCCTGGTTCATGGCGAGACTTCCGATGTGCGGACGGAACACCACCACCCTTACCAGGCGCACCCGGCCGCAGGGAAGGGTGGCCTAAGTCTCCCCCTGATCGTCCGGGCGACACTCCGCCCGGCCCCGCGCGAGGACACCCGTCGGATCGGCCGCCGGCGGTGGGCCGTTGCCGTCACCCGCGCCGGTCGGCGGACATCGCTCGGCCCGCACCGGTGTGACGCACTTCATGGCCGCCCTGCCGGGATGGTCCGATTCCTGAGAGGGGGCGACCCCGCCCGTCCTCACGCTCCCCCGCCCCGGTGCGCCCGTCAGTGCGGGTCCGCACCGAGGCCCTCTTTCAGGGTGTCCAGGGTCAGGGGTCCGCCCGGGAGCGTCGAGCCGGCCGGGGCGCGCAGGGAGTCCAGCAGCAGGGCCATCGCCCGCTCCGAGATCTGCCAGGACGCCGCGTCGGACACGGCGCGCATCGGGCGCAGCAGCAGCGACAGCAGCGCGGCCACGTCGCCGGTCCCGACGTCCGGGCGCAGTGTTCCCTCCTGCTGGGCGGCGCGCACCACCTCGTCCAGGATCGCGAGCAGTTCACGCCGGAATTCGGCGGCTTCCGGGTCCGCCACGACGGCGCGTGACACCAGCGGGGAGAGGATCGTGAGCTGCACACTCAACTGGAGTTCGCGTGATGTACGGAGCAGCCTCACCAGGGCGTTCCAGGCGCTGGACTCCTCGGCGAGGGCGGCCCGGGCGCCGGTGATGACCTGGGCGTAGCTGTCGTGCGCGACCGCCAGGATGAGTGAGGTCCGGTCGGGGAAGCGCCGGTAGAGCGTGCCCGTACCGACGCCCGCCTGGCGGGCGATCTCCTCCATCGGCACGTCGGGGCCCTGGGCCCCGAACACCCGCTTGGCCGCCGCGAGGATCTGGTCGCGGTTGCGCCGGGCGTCGGCCCGCAGGGGTCTTGCGGGGTCCTGCGTCATGTCACCGCCTCTCCTGTACGGGGATGGCCGATTCTGCCACTCCTCATATGGACGAAAAACCTCCACTTAGTTAGCGTCGAGAGTGCGCACAGGTGATCCCGCTTTGGCTCCACTGCCCGGAATGGAGTGATCCGATGAGCAAGCCCCCCGATGTCACCGACCGGTCCGACGTGACCGACCGGTCCGACGTGAACATGCCTCTCCTCCGCACCTGCCCCTATGCCCCGCCCGCCGAGTACGGGCGGCTGCGCGAGAAGACTCCGGTCGCGCGGGTCTCCCTGCCCTCCGGAGCCACCGCGTGGGCCATCACCCGGCACGAGGACATCCGTACGGTGCTGGCCGATCCCCGGTTCAGTTCGGACCGGACGGCGCCCGGCTTCCCCGCTCTCAGCCCGTCGGCGCAGAAGCTGGCCGCCGGGACCAGGCCCACGATGATCGGCATGGACGCGCCCGAGCACGGTACGGCGCGGCGTACCGTGCTGGGCGAGTTCACCGTACGGCGGATGCGGGGGCTCCAGCCGCGGATCCAGCAGATCGTGGACGAGTGCCTGGACGCCATGCTGGCCGGCCCCCGCCCGGCGGATCTGGTGACGGCGCTGTCCCTGCCGGTGCCCTCGCTGGTGATCTGCGAGCAGCTGGGGGTCCCGTACGCGGATCACGAGTTCTTCCAGCACCACTCGTCCCGGCTGATCAGCCGCACCGAGTCGTACGAGAAGAAGGCCCACGCGTTGGACGGGCTGCGCGGGTATCTGGGGTCTCTGATCGCGGACAAGGAGCGGGAGCCGACCGACGATCTGCTCGGGCGGCAGATCGTCAAGCAGCGCGAGGCGGGCTCGTACGACCGTGAGGACCTGATCGGTCTGGCGTTCCTGCTGCTCATCGCGGGTCACGAGACCACCGCGAACATGATCTCGCTGGGCACCCTGGCGCTGCTGGAGCACCCGGACGAGCTGGCGGCGCTGCGCGCGGACCCGGCGCGGACCCCGGCGGCCGTGGAGGAGATGCTGCGCTCGTTCACCATCGCCGACGCCGCGGTGTCCCGCGTGGCCACGGCGGACGTGGAGCTGGGCGGGGTGCTCATCCGGGCGGGCGAAGGTGTCCTCGTCCTCAGCAACGCGGGCAACCACGATCCTGCGGTCTACCCGCGCCCGGACGAGCTGGACATCGAGCGTGGCGCCCGTAACCATCTCGCCTTCGGCTTCGGCGCGCACCAGTGCCTGGGGCAGAACCTGGCCAGGATGGAGTTGCAGATCGTCTTCGACACCCTGTTCCGGCGGGTCCCGGGGCTGAAGCTCGCGGCGCCCGTCGAGAAGCTGCCGTTCAAGGACGACAGCACGGTCTACGGCGTCTACGAGATGCCGGTCAGCTGGTGAGAAGGAGCATCGTCATGAGTACCGCACCACGGATCGTCGCGGACCGTGCGCGCTGTGTGGGCGCAGGTCAGTGCGTTCTCACCGCGCCGGAGCTGTTCGACCAGAGCGAGGACGACGGCACGGTGGTCGTCCTGGCCGAGGAGGTGGGGGCGGACGACCTCGACAGGGTCAGGGAGGCCGTGCACATCTGCCCGAGCGGGGCGCTCGCGCTGGAGACGGGTGAGGAGACCGGCCCCCTCAGCACGACCGGGCGAGCGGGACGGCCCGGAGCGTGACGAGCGCTGTGTGCCCCTCGCCGTGGAGGGTCATCGGGCCGGATCCGGGCATCAGGACCGCCGCGTCATAGCGGTCGAGCGGGGTACCGCCCCGGGTCGCCGCCGGCTCCAGGACCACCGGTGTCTCCAGGGCCACGGCCACGGCCACCACGGTCCCGCCGTCCGCCGCGGGTACGGGGAGGGTGCCCCGCACGACGGCGACCTCCGCGGCCGTACGGTTCCTGCCGTACATGACGTTGAGGTTGACGACCGGGCCGGCCAGGAGGAGGCAGCCGGTCGGCAGGTCGCCGGGGAAGGACGCCGGGGCGTACCGCTCGTCCACCCGTCGGCGCCGCCCGCCGACCGTGAGGTCCATCCCCGCGCCCTCGACCATGGTCAGGATCCGGTCGACGCCGGGGAAGACGGAGAACGGGCCGTCCCCGGCGACCTCCGCGAGGCTGATCCGCCAGTCGAATCCGGCCGTACCGGCGTTCTCGGGCCAGGAGGCGATCTCGCGGGTGACGCCGCCGCCGTTGCGCCACGGCACGGCGGCGCGGCTCCCGGCGCGCAGGACGCGGAGGGTCACGGGACGATGCCCTGTGCCCGTGCGGCCGCCAGCCAGTGCGGGAACTCGGCGGTCAGCCGGTCGTACAGCTCACCGTCCGGGATCTCGCGCGGGTCCCGGCCCGCGTGGAAGAAGCCCGCGTTGTCGACGGCGCGCTTCTGCGGGACCGGGAGTTCGTCGAGCTTGCGGAGGAAGTCGAACTGGCGGCTGTCCGGGTCGCCGAAGCCGATGAACTGCCAGAACAGCGGCAGTTCGGCGGCCTTGCAGAGGTAGCGTTCGGCCGCCGGCCTGCTGATCGGACCGCCGTCCGTCTGGAAGACGACCAGGGCCGGGGCGGTCGAGCCGCTGTCCAGGTAGTGGTCGATCACGGCGTCCATCGCCAGGTGGTAGCTGGTCTTCCCCATGTGACCCAGGGAGGAGACGATCTTGGCGATACGGTCCTCGTGACCGGCCAGGGAGATCTCCGTCTCCGCGTCGATGTCCGTCGAGAAGATGACGACCGGGACGATCCCGTCGTCGTCCAGGTTCGCCGAGAGCCCCAGCACCCGGTCCGCGAGGGCCTGGACCGTGCCGTCCCGGTAGTACTCCCGCATCGAGCCCGAGTGGTCGAGGACGAGATAGACGGCGGCGCGCTCCCCGCCCAGTCCGTTCTTCTCCAGCGAGATCTTCGCGCTCTTGTAGAGGCTGACCAGCGCGGGGGCCGTCTCCTCGATCTTCCGCAGGCTGATCCCCGGGCCGGAAGGGTCGGAGAGGCCGGAAAGGCCGGAAGGAACGGAAGGGGCGGAACCGGGAGCGGTGACCATACGCGTCCTCTGCGGTCGGTTGCGGGGCTGAATTCCCCTGATTCTCCCACTGGTTCGGACGATCCGGTCCCCACGCACGCCACGGCGCCTGCCATGGGTCCGGTCGGGGACTGGAGGCAGGCGCCGCGTCTTGCGGGAGGGCCCGGGAGACGCTCCCCGGGCCGACACCGCCCGTACGCCGTTGTACGGGAGTCTCTTGGATGGTACAGATCAGGCCATCAGCGCCCGGTCCGTCGGGCGGATCGGGGCGGGGAGGTCGCTGGCCCCGGTGAGGTGGCGGTCGACGCCCGCCGCGGCCGAGCGGCCCTCGGCGATCGCCCAGACGATCAGGGACTGGCCGCGGCCCGCGTCGCCCGCGACGTACACGCCGGGCACGTTGGTCGCGTACTGCGCGTCACGCGCGATGTTGCCGCGCTCGTCCAGCTCCAGGCCGAACTGCTCGACCAGGCCGTTCTGCTGGTCGGTGCCGGTGAAGCCCATCGCGAGGGTGACGAGCTGGGCGGGGATCACGCGCTCCGTGCCCGCCTTCTGCTCCAGCTTGCCGTCCTTGAACTCCACCTCGATCAGGTGCAGGGACTGGACGTTGCCGTCCTCGTCGCCCTCGAAGTGGGTGGTGGAGACGGAGTAGAGCCGCTCGCCGCCCTCCTCGTGCGCGGAGGTGACCTTGTAGAGCATGGGGAAGGTCGGCCAGGGCTGGTGCGCGGCGCGCTCGGCGCCGGGCTGCGGCATGATCTCCAACTGGGTGACGGAGGCGGCGCCCTGGCGGTGCGCCGTACCGACGCAGTCCGCGCCGGTGTCGCCGCCGCCGATGACCACGACGTGCTTGCCCTCGGCGCTGATCGGGGAGACCGTCAGGTCGCCCTCCTGCACCTTGTTGGACAGGGGCAGGTACTCCATCGCGAAGTGGATGCCCTTGAGGTCGCGGCCCGGTACGGGCAGGTCACGCGAGACGGTGGCGCCCGCCGCGATGACCACCGAGTCGTACCGCTTGCGCAGGGTCGACGCGGTGATGTCCCGGCCGATCTCCGTCTCGGTACGGAACTTGGTGCCCTCCGCGCGCATCTGCTCGATACGGCGGTTGATGTGCGACTTCTCCATCTTGAACTCGGGGATGCCGTAGCGCAGCAGCCCGCCGATGCGGTCGGCGCGCTCGTACACCACGACCGTGTGACCGGCCCGGGTGAGCTGCTGGGCCGCCGCGAGGCCGGCCGGGCCCGAGCCGATGACGGCGACGGTCTTGCCGGAGAGCCGCTCGGGGGGCTGCGGGGTGACGTCGCCGCTGTCCCACGCCTTGTCGATGATGGAGACTTCGACGTTCTTGATGGTGACGGCCGGCTGGTTGATCGCGAGGACGCAGGCGGACTCGCAGGGCGCCGGGCAGAGCCGTCCGGTGAACTCCGGGAAGTTGTTGGTGGCGTGCAGACGCTCGCTCGCCGCCGTCCAGTCCTCGCGGTAGGCGTAGTCGTTCCACTCGGGGATCAGGTTCCCGAGCGGACAGCCGTTGTGGCAGAACGGGATGCCGCAGTCCATGCAGCGCCCGGCCTGCTTGCTGATGATGGGGAGCAGCGAGCCCGGAACGTAGACCTCGTTCCAGTCCTTGACGCGCTCCTCGACGGGGCGGGACGTGGCGACTTCGCGCCCGGTGGTGAGGAAGCCCTTCGGGTCAGCCATTGGTCGCCGCCTCCATCATCTTCTCGGTGGTCTCGGTCTCGGAGAGACCTGCCAGCTCGGCGGCGTCCTTGGCGGCGAGCACTGCCTTGTAAGTGGTCGGGATGATCTTGCTGAAGCGGTCGGCGGCGGTCTCCCACTCGGCCAGCAGCTTCCCGGCGACGGTGGAGCCCGTCTCCTCCTGGTGGCGGCGCACCACGTCGTGCAGCCACTGCTTGTCGCTGTCGTCGAGGGGTTCGACGGCCGCGAGGTTCCCGGCGTTGACGTTGTCCGGGTCGAGGTCGATGACGTACGCGACACCGCCGGACATGCCGGCCGCGAAGTTGCGACCGGTCTCGCCGAGGACGACGGCGTGGCCGCCGGTCATGTACTCGCAGCCGTGGTCGCCGACGCCCTCGGAGACGACCGTGGCACCGGAGTTACGGACGCAGAAGCGCTCGCCGGTGCGGCCGCGCAGGAACAGCTCGCCGCCGGTGGCGCCGTAGCCGATGGTGTTGCCGGCGATGGTCGAGTACTCGGCGAGGTGGTCGGCGCCGCGGTCGGGGCGTACGACGACCCGGCCGCCGGAGAGGCCCTTGCCGACGTAGTCGTTGGCGTCGCCCTCCAGGCGCAGCGTGACACCGCGCGGCAGGAAGGCGCCGAAGGACTGGCCCGCGGAGCCGGTGAAGGTGATGTCGATGGTGTCATCCGGCAGTCCCGCGCCGCCGAACTTCTTGGTCACCCGGTGGCCGAGCATGGTGCCCACGGTCCGGTTGATGTTGCGGATGGCGACCTGGGCGCGGACGGGCTGGGCAGCCTCGGCGCTGTCGGCGCCGAGGGCGTCGGCGGCGAGCTTGATCAGCTCGTTGTCGAGGGCCTTCTCCAGGCCGTGGTCCTGCTCGACGACCTGGTGGCGCGGGGCGTCCTCGGGCAGCTCCGGGACGTGGAAGAGCGGCGCGAGGTCGAGGCCCTGGGCCTTCCAGTGGTCGACGGCGCGCTCGGTGTCGAGGAGTTCGGCGTGGCCCACGGCCTCTTCGAGGCTGCGGAAGCCCAGCTCGGCGAGGAGTTCGCGGACCTCTTCGGCGATGAACTGGAAGAAGTTGACGATGTACTCGGCCTTGCCGGAGAAGCGCTCGCGCAGCACCGGGTTCTGGGTGGCGATGCCGACCGGACAGGTGTCCAGGTGACAGACGCGCATCATGACGCAGCCGGAGACGACGAGCGGCGCGGTCGCGAAACCGTACTCCTCGGCGCCGAGCAGCGCGGCGATGACGACGTCACGGCCCGTCTTGAGCTGACCGTCGGTCTGTACGACGATACGGTCGCGCAGGCCGTTGAGCAGCAGCGTCTGCTGGGTCTCGGCGAGGCCCAGCTCCCAGGGGCCGCCCGCGTGCTTGAGCGAGGTGAGCGGGGAGGCGCCCGTACCGCCGTCGTGGCCGGAGATCAGCACGACGTCGGCGTGTGCCTTGGAGACACCGGCGGCGACGGTGCCGACGCCGACCTCGGAGACCAGCTTCACGTGGATGCGGGCCTGCGGGCTGGCGTTCTTCAGGTCGTGGATGAGCTGGGCGAGGTCCTCGATGGAGTAGATGTCGTGGTGCGGCGGCGGGGAGATCAGGCCGACGCCGGGGGTGGAGTGCCGGGTCTTGGCGACCCACGGGTAGACCTTGTGGCCGGGGAGCTGGCCGCCCTCGCCGGGCTTGGCGCCCTGGGCCATCTTGATCTGGATGTCGTCGGCGTTGACCAGGTATTCGCTGGTGACGCCGAAGCGGCCGGAGGCGACCTGCTTGATGGAGGAGCGGCGGGCCGGGTCGTACAGCCGCTCCGCGTCCTCGCCGCCCTCGCCGGTGTTGGACTTGCCGCCGAGCTGGTTCATGGCGATGGCCATGGTCTCGTGGGCTTCCTGGGAGATGGAGCCGTACGACATGGCGCCGGTGGAGAAGCGCTTGACGATCTCGGAGGCGGGCTCGACCTCGTCCAGCGGCACGGGGGCGCGTCCCGAGCTGAAGTTGAACAGGCCGCGCAGCGTCATCAGCCGCTCGGACTGCTCGTTCACGCGGCCCGTGTACTGCTTGAAGATGTCGTAGCGGCGGGTGCGCGTGGCGTGCTGGAGGCGGAAGACCGTCTCCGGGTCGAACAGGTGCGGCTCGCCCTCGCGGCGCCACTGGTACTCGCCGCCGATCTCCAGCTTGCGGTGGCTCGCGGAGATCCCGGAGGCGGGGTAGCCCTTGGCGTGCCGGGCGGCGACCTCCTGGGCGACGATGTCGAGACCGGCGCCGCCGATCTTGGTGGCCGTGCCGTTGAAGTACTTGTCGACGAACACCTGGTCGAGGCCGACGGCCTCGAAGACCTGGGCGCCGCGGTAGGAGGCGACGGTGGAGATGCCCATCTTGGACATCACCTTGAGAACGCCCTTGCCCAATGCGTAGATCAGGTTGCGGATCGCCTGCTCGGCCGTCAGGCCCTCGATGAACGTGCCGGCGCGGACCAGGTCCTCGACGGACTCCATGGCGAGGTACGGGTTGACGGCGGCGGCGCCGAAGCCGATGAGCAGCGCGACATGGTGCACCTCGCGGACGTCGCCGGCCTCGACCAGCAGCCCCACCTGGGTGCGCTGCTTGGTACGGATGAGGTGGTGGTGGACGGCCGCGGTGAGCAGCAGCGAGGGGATCGGGGCGTGCTCGGCGTCGGAGTGCCGGTCGGAGAGCACGATGTTCCGGGCGCCGCTCTCGATGGCGGCGTCGGTCTCGGCGCAGATCTCCTCTATGCGGGCGGCGAGGGCGTCGCCGCCGCCGCTGACCCGGTAGAGACCGGAGAGCGTGGCGGCCTTCATGCCCGGCATGTCGCCGTCCGCGTTTATGTGGACGAGCTTGGCCAGCTCGTCGTTGTCGATCACCGGGAAGGGCAGGGTGACGCTGCGGCAGGACGCGGCGGTCGGCTCCAGCAGGTTGCCCTGCGGGCCGAGCGAGGAGCGCAGCGAGGTGACCAGTTCCTCGCGGATGGCGTCCAGCGGCGGGTTGGTGACCTGCGCGAAGAGCTGGGTGAAGTAGTCGAACAGCAGCCGGGGCCGGGCGGAGAGCGCGGCGATCGGCGAGTCGGTCCCCATGGAGCCGATGGGCTCGGCGCCCGCGCGGGCCATGGGTGCGAGCAGGACGCGCAGTTCTTCCTCGGTGTAGCCGAAGGTCTGCTGGCGGCGGGTGACCGAGGCGTGCGTGTGCACGATGTGCTCGCGCCCGGGGAGGTCGGACAGCTCGATCTCGCCGGTCTCCAGCCACTCCTTGTAGGGCTGCTCGGCGGCGAGGGACGCCTTGATCTCGTCGTCCTCGATGATGCGGTGCTCGGCGGTGTCGACGAGGAACATCCGGCCGGGCTGGAGGCGGCCCTTGCGGACGACCTTCGCCGGGTCGATGTCGAGGACGCCGACCTCGGAGGAGAGGACGACGAGTCCTTCGTCGGTCACCCAGTAGCGCCCGGGGCGCAGTCCGTTGCGGTCGAGTACGGCGCCGACCTGGGTGCCGTCGGTGAAGGTGACGCAGGCGGGGCCGTCCCACGGCTCCATCATCGTGGCGTGGAACTGGTAGAACGCGCGCCGGTCGGCGTCCATCGAGTCGTGGTTCTCCCACGCCTCGGGGACCATCATCAGCACGGAGTGCGGCAGCGACCGGCCGCCGAGGTGGATCAGCTCCAGGACCTCGTCGAAGGAGGCGGAGTCGGAGGCGTCGGGCGTACAGACGGGGAAGATCCGCTCCAGCTTCTCCGCCGTGTCCGCGCCGAAGAGGTCGGAGGCGAGCTGGGACTCGCGGGCGCGCATCCAGTTGCGGTTGCCCTTGACCGTGTTGATCTCACCGTTGTGCGCGACGAAGCGGTACGGGTGGGCGAGCGGCCAGCTCGGGAAGGTGTTGGTGGAGAACCGGGAGTGGACGAGCGCCACGGCGGTCGCGAACCGGCGGTCCGAGAGGTCGGGGAAGAACGGTTCGAGCTGGCCCGTGGTGAGCATGCCCTTGTAGACGACGGTCCGGGCGGAGAGGGAGGGGAAGTAGACCCCGGCCTCACGCTCGGCACGCTTGCGCAGCAGGAAGGCCTTGCGGTCCAGGGCGATGCCGGTGCTGGTGCCGTCCGCGACGAAGAGCTGGCGGAAGGCCGGCATCGTCGCGCGGGCGGTGGAGCCGAGCAGCTCGGGGGCGACGGGGACCTCGCGCCAGCCGAGGACGTTCAGGCCCTCCTCGGCGGCGATCGTCTCGATCCGTGAGACGGCGTCCGTGGCGTCGTCGGCGGGCAGGAAGCCGATGCCGACGGCGTACGAGCCGGCCTCGGGCAGCTCGAAACCCGCGACCTCGCGGAGGAAGGCGTCCGGCACCTGGAGCAGGATGCCCGCGCCGTCGCCGGAGTCGGGCTCGGAGCCGGTGGCTCCGCGATGTTCGAGATTGCGCAGTACGGTCAGCGCCTGCTCCACCAGCTCATGGCTGGCAACACCGGTGAGGGTGGCCACAAAGCCGACGCCACAGGCGTCGTGCTCGTTACGGGGGTCGTACATCCCTTGCGGGGCGGGGCGACCGTCCATGGGCGACCAGGCGTCGGAACGCATCGGCTCTCCCGTCGTCGTGTGTATCGGCTTGGCATATGCGATTACCGAGGGACGACGCTGGCCCTCCAAGAAATTTCGTGCAGGTTACATGATGGAAAGCTTCTCGGGAAGCGGATAGCGCGTTCCAGCATGTGGACACCGCTCATAGCGGTGAATGGGGGGCGCAGACGGACGGATCGTCGTCCGTTCGGCTGGGGCGGAGCTGGCTTCATTGCCTGCGGCGCCTACGGCTCATGCCCGGTGATGAACGACTCGAAACCGCCGGGTTACGGCTACATATGTGGCGCCAGGCATAGTGTCGCATCCGCATGGCCGGAATGCCCAGGGACGTAGGTCACAGGGGGGACGTTTTCCCCCGCCGCGCCGGGCCGGGCGGGGGAAAGTTTTCGGCCGCGCCATGTGTCGTACGTATGTACGGCGCGTACCGGGAATGTACGGGGCGGAGGTTACCGGGTGAGCGTTACGGGGCTGCGCGGCGGGCGGGTCAGAGCGCGGCGCCGAACAGCACGCCGAGTCCGTAGGTGAGCGCCGCCGCCGTACCGCCGAGGACGAGCTGCCGCAGCCCGCTGTACCACCAGCTCCGCGCGGTCACCCGGGCCACCAGCGCGCCACAGGCGAAGAGTCCGGTGAGGGCGAGCAGCACCGCGGGCCAGAGCACGGTGGCGCCGAGCAGATACGGCAGGACGGGCAGCAGCGCGCCCAGCGCGAAGGAGCCGAACGACGACACGGCGGCGACCAGCGGCGACGGGAGGTCGTCGGGGTCGATGCCCAGTTCCTCGCGGGCATGGATCTCCAGCGCCTGCTCGGGGTCGTGCGAGAGCTGGGTGGCCACCTCAAGGGCCAGGTCCGGCTGCACGCCCCGGGAGACGTAGAGCGCGGCCAGCTCGGCCAGCTCGTCCGCCGGATGCTTACGCAACTCCCGCCGCTCGACGTCGAGTTCGGCCATCACCAGCTCCCGCTGGGAGGCCACGGAGGTGTACTCGCCCGCGGCCATGGAGAAGGCGCCCGCGGCGAGCCCGGCCAGCCCGGTGATCACGATCGTCTGCTGTGAGACGGCGCCGCCGGCGACCCCGGTCATCAGCGCCAGGTTGGAGACCAGCCCGTCCATCGCGCCGAACACCGCGGGACGCAGCCAGCCGCCGTTCACATCGCGGTGCGTGTGATTGTCACGGTGGGCCTCGTGGAGTGTGGCCTCGGTTTCGATGATGGACATGCTTCTCCCCTTCACGGGGGCGGATCCCGGCCCGTCCGCGGACCGGTCCACACCTCCCAATGCTTCGAAAATACGCACGGAAAACCGCTCCCGCCAGCAAGGAAGGCCGTACTTACCGGGCTGGGAGGAGGGGGAGGGGAAGTGCGGAGGAGTGCGGGGGAGGGGAGGGAGGAAAGAGGTCAGGCGTCCGGGCCGGCGACCGGCAGGACGCGGTGGAAGACCGCCATGGGCCGCCCAGGCCCGTCATGGTCGTCGACGATCCCCACGGTGAAACCGAGACGGCGGTGGAAGGCGATGGAGCCGGTGTTCCCCACGGAGGTGATCGCCTTGAGCCGCCGCGCGCCCTGCCCCCGCGCGGCCTCGGCGAACGCCCCGTACAGCCGTCGCCCGAGGCCGGCGCCCCGTGCGTCGTCCCGGGTGGCGACGAGATGGACGTACCCCGTGCCCGTCGGTGTGACGAACCCGAGGAGATAGCCGCGGATGCCGTCCTCGGCGCGCGCCACCAGACAGGTCGGGCCGAACTCCCGTACCAGTGCGAGCAGGTGCAGCGACCGGAGATCGCGCTCACCCCAGTAGCGGGGATGGTCGGCGAGCACCTGGTGGACGTCCGCCGTCCTCGCCGGTTCGATCCGGGTCCCGTTCGACTCCATGGTGACGAGCATGGCAGGCGCCCCCCGTGGTGACGAGCGTGGTGGGTGCCCCGCGCCGGGGATGCCACCCGGGTGACAGCGGGGTGCCACCCGACTCGTCCGGTGTTCCGCGTGGCAGGGATGGCAGAAGGCGCCGTGGTGCGGAGGTCGAGGTGAGGGGTCACGCCATGGAACAGACCGCGGGCGACCCCGCCGCCGGGATCGCGGTGGTACGTGACCGGGCGCGCGGCGCGCTGCTGGGTCTGGCCGTCGGCGACGCGCTCGGCGCACCCGCCGAGAACATGCGACCCTCCGAGATCCGGCGCCGCTGGGGCCGGATCGAGGGCTTCGTGGCCGAGCAGCCGGCCGGTACGGACGACACCGAGTACGCCGTCTTCTCCGGGCTGCTGCTCGCCCGGCACGGCTCGGCGCTGACCGTCGCCCATGTCGAGAAGGCGTGGCACCACTGGCTCGCGGACCATGACGAGGGCCCGTTCCGCGGGGCCGGTTTCAGTGAGCGCGGCACCCTGGAGAACCTGAGGCGCGGGCTCGCCGCGCCGATCACCGCCCAGCACCGGCACGCCTGGAGCGACGGGCTCGCGATGCGGGCCGCGCCGTTCGGGGTCTTCGCCGCGGGCCGCCCCGAGGAGGCGGCCCGGCTGGTCGCGGTGGACGGCCGGGTCAGCCACGACGGCGAGGGCATCTACGGCGGCCGGGCGGTCGCGGCGGGGGTCGCCGCCGCGATGACGGGCGCCGGCCCCGCCTCGGTGATCGCCGCCGCGCTCTCCGTCGTCCCCATGGACTCCTGGACGGCCCGTACCCTGCGCCGTGGCGTCGTCGCCGCGCAGCGCTCCTACCCCGACGCCCTCACCAGGGAGCGCGCGGTCCGCTCGGCGGTGGTCATCGGCGGCTACCCGTGGACCGACCTGGCCCCCGAGGCGGTCGGCCTGGCCTTCGGCGCGTTCGCGGCGGCGCGCGGCGACTTCCGTACGTCGGTGCTCACGGCCGTCAACATGGGCCGCGACGCGGACACCACGGCGGCGGTCGCGGGCGCGCTGGCGGGCGCCCTGTCGGGGGCCCGCGCGATCCCCTCGGAGTGGGCCTCGGCCATCGGCCCGGTACGAGGGAGCTGTCTGCCCTCGATGCGCGGCTACCACGTCCTGGACATCGCGGACCTGCTCACCCCGTACGACGACGACTCGTACGACGACTCGAATGACGACGACTCCCATGACGACGATCCGCACGAAGCTTCGTTCGGCGCTTCGTACGACGACGAGAAGGCGGCCTCATGACGACGGGACGCGACGACGCACGGCGGACGGCGGGGCGCGCCCCGGGCGGGGCCGTCGCGCGGGGGTACGGTTCCGGCCTGGCGCTCGACCCGGACACGGCCCGTACGGACACGGCCCGTACGGACACAGCCGGGCGGCGCCTCGTGTGGGCGGCCGGAGGCGTCCCCCACCACGACGTTCCCCGCACCGGGGACTCCCCCGCAGACGCCTCCCCCACCGGACGCGACCCGTTGCGGCGGATCGAGGGCCTGCTCCTCGGGCTCGCCGCCGGGGACGGCGCCGGCTGGCCCGCCGCGCGCCACCGGGCGGCCCGGATGCCCGAGTGGACCCGGCGGCTCACCCGTGAGCTGGACACCTTCGCCGAACAGAACGCGACCACCACCCTCCCCGTCCCCATCGCCCTCAACCAGCCGCCCGAACCGCTCCGGCTCGGGCCCTCCGACGACGCCGAGTGGGCCGCCTTCGCCGCCGGGTGCGTGCTCGCCGCCGCGGGCCGGCGCTTCGACGGGTTCACCGCGGGCCGCAGGATCCGCGTCGCCGTCGACCAGGCCTGGAACTCCCTGGCCGGCGAGATCGCCGCCGCCGCGGCCCGCGCACCCGAGGTCGAGTCGGCCGTGCCACCACTGCGCGCCCGGATCTCCGTACGCGCGGGCCTCGGCAATCTCGCCACCGGGCTGCGCCCGCCCGCCACCGGCCACGACAACCCGCACTACTTCGACGACGCCGCCTGTGTCCGCGCCGCCGTCCTCGCCACCGTCCACCCCGGCGACCCCGCCGGCGCCGCCGCGCTCGCGGAGTTCGACGCCCGGTACACCCAGGACGGCGACGGGGTGCACGGCGCCCGCGCGATGGCCGCGGCCGTCGCCGCCGCGCTGGGCGGCGCGGGCCCCGAGGCCGCCGTGGACGCGGCTCTCGCCCAGCTCCCCGGCACCACGGAGATCGGCCGCAACGCCCGCCACGCCGTCAAACTGGCCCGGGACTTCACCCATGAACCGGCCGGCGCCTTCGCCCTCGTACCGCTGCTGGAGCATCAGATCGTCGACCATGTCTACAGCTACGGCATCGCCGCGGCCGAGACCGTCCCCGTCGCCCTCGCCCTGACCCTCGCCGCCCGCGGCGAGATCAGCGGCGCGGTGCCGGCCGCCGCCTGTCTCTCCCGGGTCGCCGACTCCGCCCCCGCGCTGGCCGGCGCGCTGACCGGGGCGCTCGGCGGCGGGGACGCGGTGCCCCTCGCCTGGCGTGACGCCTGCCGCACGCTCGCCGGGTGTGCGCTGCCCCGGCTCGCCGGGACGGATCTGGTGGAACTCGCCGGGCGGCTCAGCGCCACGGAACTGACCGCCCCGGGGGGACAATTCCGACATGACGACACTGAGCACTCCCCCACCGCCGGGCACACCTCCACCTCACCTCACACCTGACTCCCCCGAATCCGCCGCCACGACGACCACGACGGCCGCACCGACGCTCGCGGACCGGATCGCCGGCGCGCTGACCGGCGCGGCCGTCGGCGACGCGCTCGGCGGCCCGGTCGAGGGGTACTCCCCCGAGCAGATCGTGGAGCGGCACGGCGGCCGGGTGACCGGCATCGTCGGTCCCTGGTACGAGGACTGGCGCACCGCCCGCCCCCTCGCGCCGTACCACAAGGGCGACGGCCACATCACGGACGACACCCTGATGACCCACGCCCTGATCCGGGTGTACGCCACGGTCCGCGACCACCTCGACGCGTACGCGATCGCCGAACACCTCGTCCCCGACCTGATCTCCACCCCGCGCTGGATCCCCGAACTGGAGGCCGAGGCGCTGCCCCTCCAGCGGATCTTCCTCGCCGAGAAGTGGCTGGTCACGCGCGTGCACTACGGACATGTCGACCCGCGCGAGGCGGGCACGGGGAACATCGTCAACTGCGGCGCCGCGATGTACATGGCGCCGGTGGGGCTGGTCAACGCCGCGCATCCGCGGGCCGCGTACGCCGAGGCGATCGATGTGGCGGGCGCGCACCAGTCCTCGTACGGACGGGAGGCTGCCGGAGTCTTCGCCGCTGCCGTCGCCGCCGCCTGCGCGCCGGACGCCACGCCCGCCACCGTGGTGGAGACCTGCCTCGGCGTCGCGAAGGACGGCACGCGCGCCGCGATCGAGGCGGTGTGCGAGGTCGCCTCCCGCCATCGCTGTACGGAGTCGGCGCTGCGCGGCCTGCGCGACGCCGTCATCCCCTTCGACACGGTGGGACCGCACTACCGCGCACCCTCCCTGGGCGCCCGCAGGCCCTCCCGGCTGCACTCCATCGAGGAACTCCCCATCGCACTCGGCATGTTGCTGATCGGTGCGGGCGACTACCGCCGCACGGTGCTCGGTTCGGTCAACTACGGCCGGGACTGCGACTCGATCGCCACGATGAGCGGCGCGCTCGCGGGGGCGCTGGGCGGCGAGGCGGCGGTCCCGGCGGAGTGGGCGGACCGGGTGGCCGAGGCGAGCCGCCTCGACCTGGGCGCCCCGGCACGGGAGTTGACGGAGGTGGCGTACGAGATGTTCGCGCGGGACACCGAGCGGCGCCGCGCCCATGAGTCGGCCTTCGTCCGGCTGACGGGACGTCAATTCCAGGGGGTACGGTGACGGTCCTGCGGCTCACCTGGGTGCAGCCCGAGGACCTGGTCGGCCATGAGCTGCGCCAGGCGGCGGAGGACGGCCGCGACGCCTCGGAGATCGCCGGGCGCTGGTACGCGGCGGGCGGCGCCCCCGCCCCGGACCGCGCGGGCGTCTCGCCGGAACCGGCCTCGCCTCAACTGCGTTCGCTGGCCGAGCGGTTGCTCGACGAACTGGCCGGGCTGCCCGCTCCGCGCGCCGAGGCCGAGCCGACGGAGCTGACCGCGATCCGGGCTGCCTGCCCGTCCTGGCCCACCGGACCGGAGGAGCCCACCGGGCCTCAGGAGCCCACCAGGCCTCAGGAGCCCACCGGGCCGGAGGAACCGCCGGGACCCGTCGAGCCGCCCGGACCGGAGAAACCACGGCACGACGGCGCCCAACCCGCCCTCACCCAGCCGGCGTTGCATGCCGCCTGGCTCGGCCGGGCCGCCGGCTGTCTGCTCGGCAAGCCCGTGGAGAGACTTCCCCTCGCCGGTATCCGCGCCCTCGGCCGCGCCACCGGCAACTGGCCGCCGCGCACCTGGTTCACCGCACGCGGTGTACCGGCCGAGCTGGCCGCCGCCTACCCCTGGAACCGGCGCTCCGCACCGACCTCGCTCGCCGAGAACATCGACGGGATGCCCGAGGACGACGACCTCAACTACCCGCTGCTCAATCTGCTGCTTCTCCAGCGCCACGGACGGGAGTTCACCACCGCGCAGGTCGCCCGGGTGTGGCTGGACGAGCTGCCCGCCGGGCGTACGTTCACCGCGGAGCGAATCGCGTACCGTAATCTGCTCGCCGGGATCGAACCGCCGGACACCGCCCGGTACCGCAATCCGTTCCGGGAGTGGATCGGGGCCGCCATCCGGGCCGACCTCCACGGCTGGACCCACCCCGGCGACCCCGCGTCCGCCGCCGCGCAGGCCCACCGGGACGCGACGCTCACCCACACCGCCAACGGGGTGTACGGCGCGATGTTCGTGGCGGCGGTCATCGCGGCTGCGGCCAGCAGCGCCGATGTGCACGCCTGCCTGCGGGCCGGGCTCCACGTCGTACCACCGCGCTCCCGGCTGGCCGAGGCCGTCCGTCTCGGCATCGAAACTGCCCTGGAGCAGCGGGAGTTCGACGACGTGGCCGATGTGCTGCACACCGAACTCGGCCACTACCACTGGGTCCACGCGGTGCCGAACGCCGCGCTGCTGGCCGCCGCGCTCACTCATGCGGACGGCGACTTCAGCGGCTCCATCTGCCGTGCCGTGTCCGGGGGTTGGGACACCGACTCGAACGGCGCGAGCGCCGGTTCGATCGCCGGGCTGCTGGCCGGGCACCCGGCCAGACTGCCCGACCGCTGGACGGCACCGCTCAAGAACCGGCTCGCGACCTCCGTCGGCGGCTTCCACGGCACCGGCTTCGACACCCTCGCGGAATTGACCCGCGAGGCCACCCGCACCGAGACCGAGGCCCGATGACCGACCTGACGGACGACACGACGGACGACACGACCGCCACCGCTACCGAGGCCGCCGCCCGCCCCCTCCCCCTCGCCGGGGTGCGTGTCCTCGATCTCGCGACGCTCTTCGCGGGACCGCTGGCCGCCACCCTCCTCGGTGACTTCGGCGCCGAGGTGATCAAGGTCGAGCACCCCACCCGCCCCGACCCGTCGCGCGGGCACGGCCCCGCCAAGGACGGCGTGGGCCTCTGGTGGAAGCTGCTCGGCCGCAACAAGCGGACCATGACACTCGATCTCTCCACCCGGGGCGGCCGTGAGCTGCTGCTCGGCCTCGCCGCGCGAACGGATGTGATCATCGAGAACTTCCGGCCCGGCACCCTGGAGAAGTGGGGCCTCGGCTGGGACGAACTCTCCCTGGCCAACCCCCGCCTCGTACTGGCCCGGGTGACCGGCTTCGGCCAGTTCGGACCGTACGCGCACCGCCCCGGCTTCGGTACCCTCGCCGAGGCGATGAGCGGTTTCGCCGCCGCCACGGGCGAGCCGGACGGGCCGCCCACGCTTCCGCCCTTCGGCCTCGCCGACTCGATCGCCGCGCTGGCCACGGCGTACGCGGTGATGACGGCGCTCAGCGGGCGGGACATCACCGGCCGGGGCCAGGTGGTCGATCTGGCGATCATCGAGCCCATCCTGACCGTGCTGGGGCCGCAGCCGCTCTGGTACGACCAGCTCGGCTATGTCCAGCCCCGTACCGGCAACCGCTCCCGCAACAACGCACCCCGCAACACCTACCGCACCGCCGACGGCTCCTGGCTGGCGGTCTCCACCTCGGCGCAGTCCGTCGCGGAGCGGGTGATGCGGCTGGTCGGCCGCCCGGAGCTGGTCGACGAGCCATGGTTCACGACGGGCACCGGGCGCGCCGGCCACGCGGACACGCTGGACGACGCGGTCGGCTCCTGGATGGCCCGCCACACCCGGGACGAGGCGCTGGCCGCGTTCGAGCGTGCCGAGGCGGCGATCGCGCCCGTCTACGACATCCGCGACGTGATGGCCGATCCGCAGTACCGGGCGCTGGACTCGGTCACCGAGGTCCAGGACCCCGAGCTGGGGCCGCTGCGGATGCAGAACGTCCTCTTCCGGCTCTCCGAGACCCCCGGCGCGATCCGCTGGGCGGGCCGGCCGCACGGCGCGGACACGGACGCGGTCCTCGCCGAGCTGGGTCTGTCGGCGGGCGAGATCGCGGGGCTGCGCGCGGAGGGCGCGCTGTGAGCTCCGCGCCCACCCCGCTGACCTGGCTGTATATTCCCGGGGACCGGCCGGAGGTGATGGCGAAGGCGCTGTCCTCGGGCGCGGATGTGGTGATCGTGGACCTGGAGGACGCGGTGGCGCCGGAGCGCAGGGCGTACGCGCGGGCCGCCACCGCCGAGTTCCTGGCCGGGCCCCATCCGGTCCCCGTCCATGTGCGGGTCGCGGACGAGACGGACCTCCCCGCCGTCGCCGCGCTGCCGGGGCTGGCCGCGCTCCGGCTGCCGAAGGTCACCCACGCCTCCGACATCCACCGCGCGGCGGCCCGCGCCCCCGGGATCCCGCTCTACGCCCTGCTCGAATCGGCGCTCGCCGTGGAGCACGCCCACGCCATCGCCTCCGCGCACCCGGCGGTCCGTGGCATCGCGCTGGGCGAGGCGGATCTCCGCGCCGATCTGGGGGTACGGGACGACAGCGGCCTGGACTGGTCGCGCGGCCGGGCCGTGGTGGCGGCCCGCGCGGCGGGGCTGGCGCCTCCGGCCCAGTCGGTCTTCCCCGACGTACGGGACCTGGACGGGCTGGCCGCCTCCTGCCGCCACGGCCGGGCGCTGGGCCTGCTGGGCAGGGCGGCGATCCATCCGCGCCAGCTCCCGGTGATCGAACGCGCCTACCGGCCCTCCCCGCAGGAGATCGCGTCGGCGGAGGAGATCGTCGAGGCGGCGGCCGAGGAGGCGGGCGCGCAGGCGCTGGTGGACGGGCGTTTCGTGGACGCGGCGATCGTGGCGGCGGCGCGGCGCACGCTGGCCCTGGCGGTCCGGGGCTCGCAGCCGGTCACCTGACGGGGAGCACACCGTCCGTCGGTCCACGGAAGGCCCCGGCCGTACGTGGCCGCCGTACACCGTCATCCGACACCTCGTGAAACATACGACGGCGGCCCGGCACAGGCCGGGCCGCCGTCGTACACCGCTGTCCGCCGACCGCCGCCGGCTAGCCCTTGCCGGACTTCGCGTCCGCCGTGGCATCAGCCTTCGGGTCCGCTTTCGCACCGGCCTTCTTGGCGTCCGCCTTGCCGTTCGACCCGGAGTCGGACCCGGATCCGGAGTCGGGCTCGCCGTCCGTCGTCGCGTCTGCCCGCGGGTCGAGGTCCGGCTCCACGATCTCCTCACGCCCCGGCCGCAGCCGCGACGAGATCACGATGTAGGCGACCGCGAGCAGGAAGACCAGCGCCGCAGTCCAGACGTTCAGCCGGACGCCCAGGATGTGGTGCGCCTCGTCGACACGCATGTACTCGATCCAGGCGCGCCCCACGCAGTACGCCGCGACGTACAGGGCGAAGACCCGGCCGTGGCCCAGCTTGAAGCGGCGGTCGGCCCAGACGACCAGGACCGCGACGGCCACGCACCACAGCGACTCGTACAGGAAGGTCGGGTGGTAGAGACCGGCCTCCCGGTTCGGGCCCGCCGAGATCTTCAGCGCCCACGGCAGATCCGTCGGCCTGCCGTACAGCTCCTGGTTGAACCAGTTGCCCCAGCGGCCGATGGCCTGCGCGAGGACGATCCCGGGCGCGATGGCGTCCGCGTACGCCGGGAGCGGGATGCCCCGGCGGCGGCAGCCGATCCAGGCGCCGACCGCGCCCAGTGCGATCGCGCCCCAGATGCCGAGGCCGCCCTCCCAGATCTTGAAGGCGTCGACCCAGTTCTCGCCCTCGCTGAAGTAGAGCTGGTAGTCGGTGATCACGTGGTAGAGACGGCCACCGACCAGTCCGAAGGGCACCGCCCAGACAGCGATGTCGGCGACCGTGCCGACTTTTCCGCCCCGGGCGACCCACCGCTTGCCGCCGTACCAGACGCCGACGAAGACACCGATGATGATGCAGAACGCATAGCCGCGCAGCGGTAGTGGTCCGAGGTGGAGCACTCCGGTCGACGGGCTGGGAATGTAGGCAAGGTCCATATCAGACCCGACGGTACAGTGCCGGGCGGGAGCTGCGGCAACCCGCCCGGCGTTTTTTCTCCGTGATCAGGGGCCTTCCGGTGCTCCCGGCTCCCTCCGCTCAGGCGGCGGGCAGCGTGCCCGGCAGGGCCTGGGGTTCGGTCGCCGCCCCGGGCGCGGATGTCGCCGACTCGGAGGCCGCCGCGGAGGCCGGCTCGGACGCGGGCGCCTCGTCGGGGCCCCGCTGGCCCCTCTGTGCGCCGCCCGCCGGGATCGAGGAGGGCGCCGTGGGCGTGGCCGTGCCCGGTTTCCTGCCCTTGTTGGCCTCCTGGACCCACTTCCTCAGATTCGACGGGGTGATGTCCTCGCCCCCCTTCTTCGGGAAGACCGCCTCCCCGTTGAGCAGCACGGTCGGCGTCCCGGAGAAGCCGCCCGTGCGGAACGCCTCGGCGGCCTTCTCCACCCACCGGTCGTGCTCGCCCTTCTCCACGCACCGGCGGAAGCCGGACGCCGACTCCAGGCCTTTCACCTTGCCCGCCAGCTCCAGCAGCTTGCTGTTCTGCGCGAAGGCGTCATCCGTCTCCATCGGCTGGTTCGCGTAGAGCAGGTCGTGGTACGGGGGGAACTTCCCGGCGTCCTGTGCGCACGCGGCGGCGTTGGCCGAGCGCAGCGAGCCCGTACCGCCCATGTTGCCGTCGATGATCGTCGTGAGGTGGTACTCGACCTTCAGCTCGCCCGACCGCTCCAGTTCGTGGATCACGCCGCGGAAGCCGTTCTCGAACTGGGCGCAGGCCGGGCAGCGGAAGTCCTCGTACACCGTGAGGGTGGACGGCGCGTCCGTCGCCCCCACGGGGATCGCCAGGTCGTCCTTGCCGCTCACACCGGACGGCGCGCTCGCCGCTGCCGCCGCTTCCGCTCCTCTGTTCTTCTTCACGTTCGCCGCGATCACCCCGACGACACCGACCATGCCGACCACCCCGGCCACGGCCGCCGCCATGATCAGCGTGCGCCTGCGCTTCTCGCGCGCGGCGTCCGCCACGCGTTCCTGCTGGAGCCGCTCTCTCGCGCTCCTCTTTGCCTCACGGTTCTTCTCGCTCACGTCCCGCAAACGAACCGGGGAGGTGCCTGCGCACCTCCCCGGTCCCACTTCCACCCGTACGGGTGACCCCGTCACCCGGTGTTCCCGGGGTCGGACGGTCAGCGCTTGCGGACTCCCTCGGCCAGCTCACCGGCGAGCTCGCGCACCGCGACCAGCCCGGCCGCCGCGTCGGGCGCGTCCAGCATCCGCTTGACGAACGCGGAGCCGACGATCACCCCGTCGGCGAATCCGGCGACCTCGGCGGCGTGCTCGGCGTTGGAGACCCCGAGCCCGACACAGACCGGCAGATCCGTGGTGGCTCGGGTCCGTGTCACCAGGTTCTGGGCCTCCAGGCCCACGGAGGTCCGGGTTCCGGTGACGCCCATCAGCGACGCCGCGTAGACGAAGCCGCTGCCGGCCTCGGTGATCGTGGCGAGCCGGGCGTCCTTGCTGCTGGGCGCCACCACGAAGACGGTCGCCAGACCGTGCTTCGCGGCGTGCTCGCGCCAGCCGGCGGACTCCTGGACGGGCAGGTCGGGCAGGATGCACCCGGCGCCGCCGGCCTCGGCCAGCTCGGCGGTGAACCGCTCGACGCCGTACCGGTCGACGGGGTTCCAGTACGTCATCACGAGCACCGGCTTGCCGGTCGCCTCGTACGCCTCGCGGACCGTGCGCATCACGTCGGCGATCTTCACGCCGCCGCGCAGCGCGATGTCGTCGGCGGTCTGGATGACGGGGCCGTCGAGCACCGGGTCGCTGTGCGGCAGCCCCACCTCGACGATGTCGGCGCCGCCCTCGAAGACGGCCTTCACGGCCGCGATGCCGCCGTCCACGGTGGGGAAGCCCGCCGGGAGGTAGGCGATCAGCGCGGCCCGGTTCTCGGCCTTGGCGGCGGCGAGCGTGTCGCTCAGCAGCCCGATGTTCCCGCTCACTTCGCGTCCTCCCCGTTGCCGGTCCCGTCGGCGGTCCGGTCGCCCTCGCCGGTGGCGGCGTCGTCGTACAGCCCGAAGTACGTGGCGGCGGTGTCCATGTCCTTGTCGCCGCGCCCGGAGAGGTTGACGACGATCAGGCCGTCCTTCCCCAGCTCACGCCCCAGCTCCAGCGCCCCGGCCAGCGCGTGGGCGCTCTCGATCGCCGGGATGATGCCCTCGGTGCGCGAGAGGAGCAGCAGCGCCCGCATCGCGTCGTCGTCGGTCACGGCCCGGTACTCGCCGCGCCCGCTGTCCTTGAGGTACGCGTGCTCCGGGCCGATGCCCGGGTAGTCGAGCCCCGCCGAGATCGAGTACGGCTCGGTGATCTGGCCCTCCTCGTCCTGGAGGACGTACGAGCGCGAGCCGTGCAGGATGCCGGGCTCGCCCGCCGTCAGGGTGGCGGCGTGCTCGCCGGTCGCGATGCCGTGTCCGGCGGGCTCGCACCCCACCAGGCGGACCTCCGCGTCGGGGATGAACGCGTGGAAGAGCCCGATCGCGTTCGAACCGCCGCCCACGCACGCCACGGCGGCGTCGGGCAGCCGTCCGGCGCGCTCCAGGATCTGGCGGCGGGCCTCGACGCCGATGACCCGGTGGAAGTCGCGGACCATGGCGGGGAAGGGGTGCGGGCCCGCGACCGTACCGAACAGGTAGTGCGTACGGTCGACGTTGGCGACCCAGTCGCGGAACGCCTCGTTGATGGCGTCCTTCAGCGTGCGGCTGCCGGACTTCACCGGGACGACCTCGGCGCCCAGCATCCGCATCCTGGCCACATTCAGGGCCTGGCGCCGGGTGTCGATCTCGCCCATGTAGATGGTGCATTCGAGCCCGAACAGCGCGCACGCGGTCGCGGTGGCGACGCCGTGCTGTCCGGCGCCGGTCTCGGCGATGACCCGGGTCTTGCCCATCCGCTTCGTCAGCAGGGCCTGGCCGAGCACGTTGTTGATCTTGTGCGAGCCGGTGTGGTTCAGGTCCTCCCGCTTGAGGAAGATCCGCCCGCCGCCCGCGTGCTCGGCGAACCGGGGGACCTCGGTCAGCGCGCTGGGCCGGCCGGTGTAATTGGCCAGGAGATCGTCCAGCTCGGCGGCGAAGGCGGGGTCGCTCTTCGCCTTGTCGTACTCGACGGCGACCTCGTCGACGGCGGCGACCAGCGCCTCCGGGATGAACGTCCCGCCGAAGGCACCGAAGTACCCCTCGGCGCTCGGGACACGACCTTCGGGGTCGGGAATGAAGAACTCGGACACGCGGGAACTCCTCAGAAGCAACGGACGGAGAGCACCGTAGTGCGCCGCGCGGGCGTCGCCGCACACCTCGTGGCGATCGTCCGGCTCCGGCGCGGACCGCGCCGAGTGCCCCCGCGCACCTGTCGGTTCGCGGAGGCCCGGGGCGCGGTCAGACGCGCCATCGCATGCCGTTGACCTGACCGGGCTCGTCCCCGATCACGTACCGCACCCGCCGTCCGTGCACCCGCCTGGCCGGCGCGCGGCAGCCACGCGGCCGGCACCCGCGCGCGAGCGGCGCGTGGGTGTCCGGCGTGACGGCTGCGGAGCGGGCGGCGGTGGGCATGGGCGGGGTCAGTCCCTCCCGTGCCGCAGCGCGGGGTGCGCGCCGGCGGCGACGAGGTCCGCGACGGCGGACTTCGGGTCACGGCCGGTGACCAGGGACTCGCCGACGAGTACGGCGTCGGCCCCGGCGTTGGCGTACGCGATGAGGTCGTGCGGCCCGCGCACACCCGATTCGGCGATCTTCAGGATGCCGGCCGGGATCTCCGGGGCGACCCGCTCGAACGTGGAGCGGTCGACCTTGAGGGTCTTCAGGTCGCGCGCGTTGACACCGATGATCTTCGCTCCGGCGTCGGCGGCCCGCTCGGTCTCGTCCTCGTCGTGGACCTCCACGATCGGGGTGAGCCCGATGGACTCGGCCCGCTCGATCAGCGAGACGAGCGCCGGCTGTTCGAGCGCGGCGACGATCAGCAGCACCAGGTCGGCGCCGTGCGCGCGCGCCTCCCAGAGCTGGTACGACGTGACGATGAAGTCCTTGCGCAGGACCGGGATGTCGACCCGGGCGCGGACGGCCTCCAGGTCGGCCAGCGAACCGCCGAAGCGGCGCTGTTCGGTCAGTACGGAGATGACGGCGGCGCCGCCCGCCTCGTAGTCGGCCGCCAGCGCGGCGGGGTCGG
This sequence comes from Streptomyces sp. NPDC096310, assembly GCF_044763125.1. Taxonomy (NCBI): domain Bacteria; kingdom Bacillati; phylum Actinomycetota; class Actinomycetes; order Kitasatosporales; family Streptomycetaceae; genus Streptomyces; species Streptomyces sp. NPDC096310. The sequence goes on from NZ_JBIWFO010000017.1 coordinate 168,431, forward strand.
CGATGGCGGCGAGCGCGCCCTTGGACGGGCTGGAGCGCTTGACCTCGCAGATCACCTGAACGCCCTCGCCGCTCAGTGCGGCGACGCCGTCCTTCGCCTGGGGGGCCTTGGCCGCGCGCTCCTTGAGCTCGTCGAGGCCGACGCGCGCCTGCCGCTCTGCGAGGTCGGCGCGTACGCCGTCGATGATCTCGTCGAGCACACTCACGCGAGCGGCCCCCTTCCGGGACGGGTGCGGTTCAGTTACGGATCGTACCGACGGCGGCCGGGGCCGCCATCGGGCCCTGTTCGGCCATGTCGTCGTGTCCGCTCCTTCGATGCTAGCCGGAAGTGGCCGAAGGGCTCGCATCCGGGCGGCCGCGCGTGCCACCCCCAGGGCCCCTCAGGGCGCGAGCCACGCCCCGAAGGGCAGGTTCCTGACGACAGTGAAGGCCATGAGGACCACGCCGAGGCTCCACCACCACAGGGGCCGCTGGGTGATGCGCAGGGGGAGCCCCTTTCCGGCTCTCACCACCCAGATCACCCAGACGACGGCGAAGATCCCGTAGCCGAGGAAGGCCGGCGCGTTGTCGCCGAGCGCGGTGAGCGGGTCACCGTGGGCGAGGGCGTGGGCGCCGCGCAGACCGCCGCAGCCGGGGCAGTACAGACCGGTGAGGCTGTAGAGCGGACAGGGCGGGTAGTGGCCGGATTCGTTCGGGTCGACCAGGCCGACGTAGGTGAACGCGGCGGCGATCCCGGCGAGGGTGGCGAGCGGCGTCAGCAGCCGCCTGGCCCGGGACGCGGACTGCTTCATCTCGTACGGCGGGTACGGGCCGTACGAGGTGGAGGGGGACGCGTACGGCCGCTCGGCGGGCGGCGCGGGCGGGTACGGCCGCTCGGCGGGCGGGTGCGGGGCGTCCGGCGTGTTCCGGGGGTTCGGGGCGTGGTCCACGCGGTGATTGTCGCCGGTCCCACGGAAAGACGCAGCCCGGCCTCGCCGGACTGCGTCGGGTGCGGCGGCCCGCCAGGGGTTCGCCGGGGTGCGGGTCAGACGGTCTGGGCCTGCGCCTGGCCGGTGAGCGGCGCGGCGGCCTCGTGCGTCGTGTGCGCCTCGGTCCGGGCCAGGATCTGGGCCCTGATGTCCTCGGAGCGCAGGTTGACCTGCTTGTTCGCCGCCGCGTTCCGGGCCGCGGTCAGCTCCGGCGACTCCTTGGGCATGCCCATGCCCGCGGCGCTCATCGCCACGCCCACGATCCCACCGAGCACGACGACGGCGAGGCCGCCGTAGAACGCGAGGAAGTTGACCGCCACCATGCCGACTCCCGAGACGCAGAAGCCGATGAAGGCGATGGTGACGCCGGTCCAGGCCGCCGGGGTGTGTCCGTGGCTGCTGCCCGCCATGAGTTGCTCCTCGTTGCTGTTGCGCCGGATGCGCCGGGTGAGCCGTACGCTCACGCCATATTGTCCCGCATACGCGGGCCGGAACGTCCCCGGGGTGGCCCGGTGTGAGTCAGCTCTCGCGGGTCGGGTCCTCGCCGCGGTCCAGGGCCTTCCACAGGTCCTCGGGCCGGTCGGGGTCGACCACGGGCGCCGTGCGGGCGGCGCGGCCGCGCCCCCGGGCGCCGCCGGGACCGGCCGCGGCTCCCTGGCCCGGCCGCTCGTACCGGCCGGACATCGCGGGCCAGCGGCCGCCGTACACGAGGGCGAGCACCCCCGCGAGCAGGATCAGCGCGCCGCCCCCCGCGGTCACGTAGGGCCACGCGGTGTGGCTCAGCCCGGAGATCGTGGCGGCGGTGTCGCCGGTGGTCTGCGCGGCCTTGTCGTTGAGCGCCGCGCTGTCGGAGGCGCCGAGGAACGCGGCGAGGGCCGCGCCCGCGCCGCTCAGGGCGAGCAGCGCGGAGACCAGCAGCCGCCCGGCCCTGCGGACGGCGAAGACGGCGACGAGCGCGGCGAGCCCGACGATGGCGAGGGCCGCCGGAACGCCGGTGATGTCCCGGCCGTCGGCGTCGAGCGGCAGCGAACCGCCGCCGACGGCCGCGGCGCCCTCCGCCCAGGTCTGGCCGGAGGCGATCAGCACCACGGCGGCGCCGAGGGCGCCGAGGAGCAGGGCCGCGGCGAGACTGCGGCGGCTGCCGCGCGTGTCGGTGGCCGCAGGGCCTGCGGCGGTACGGGGCTGGGGTACGGGTACGGCACTCACGCCGTCCACTATCCCCTACCGCCACGAACCCGCCGGAGCCCGGGGTGGCGCCGGGCGGCGGTCAGGCGCCACCCATCCGGTTCGCGGTGTGGACGGCCCGGAGCACCGCCGCCGCCTTGTTGCGGCACTCGGTGTCCTCGGAGACCGGGTCGGAGTCGGCGACGACGCCCGCGCCCGCCTGGACGTAGGCGGTGCCGTCGCGCAGCAGCGCCGTACGGATGGCGATGGCCGTGTCCGAGTCCCCGGCGAAGTCGAGATAGCCGACGCAGCCGCCGTAGAGACCGCGCCGGGTGGGTTCCAGTTCGTCGATGATCTGGAGGGCGCGCGGCTTGGGCGCGCCGGAGAGGGTGCCCGCGGGGAAGCAGGCCGTCAGCACGTCGAAGGCGGTACGGCCGGTGGCGACCCGGCCGGTCACGGTGGACACGATGTGCATGACGTGCGAGTACCGCTCGACCGACATGAAGTCGACGACCTCGACGCTGCCGGGCTCGCAGACCCGGCCGAGGTCGTTGCGGCCGAGGTCGACGAGCATCAGGTGCTCGGCGCGCTCCTTGGGGTCGGCGAGGAGTTCGTCGGCGAGCGCCTGGTCCTCCTGCGGGGTGGCGCCGCGCGGCCGGGTGCCGGCGATGGGGTGGACCATCGCATGGCCGTCCTCGACCTTGACGAGCGCTTCGGGGCTGGAGCCGACGACGTCGAAGGCGGCTCCGCCCTCGGTGGCGGGGAAGCGGAAGAGATACATGTACGGGCTCGGGTTGGTGGCCCGCAGGACCCGGTAGACGTCGAGCGCGCTCGCGGTGACGGGCGTCTCGAACCGCTGCGAAGGCACGACCTGGAAGGCCTCGCCCGCCCTGATGCGCTCCTTGATGTCCTCGACGGCGTCCTGGTAGGCGGCGCCGCCCCACAGCGCGGTGAACTCCGGCAGCTCGGAGGCGGGCAGCGCCGCGGCCGGCGCGTGGCAGGGCCGGTCGAGGTCGGCGGCCATCGCGTCGAGCCGGGCGACGGCGTCCGCGTACGCCTCGTCCACCCCGGTGTCGAGGTCGTTGTGGTTGATCGCGTTGGCGATCAGCAGGACGGAGCCGTCCCAGTGGTCGAGGACGGCGAGGTCCGAGGTGAGCAGCATGGTCAGCTCGGGGATGCGCAGGTCGTCGCGGGCGTGGTCGCCGACCTTCTCCAGCCTGCGCACGATGTCGTACCCGAGGTAGCCGACCATGCCGCCGGTGAAGGGCGGCATGCCGGAGGCCAGGTCACGGGGGGTGTGCAGGGTCTCCACCGTGGCGCGCAGGGCGGCCAGCGGGTCCCCGTCGACGGGGACGCCGACGGGCGGGGTGCCCAGCCAGTGCGTCCGCCCGTCGCGCTCGGTGAGGGTGGCGGCCGACCGTACGCCGATGAACGAGTAGCGGGACCAGGAGCGGCCGTTCTCCGCGGACTCCAGCAGGAAGGTGCCGGGGCGTTCGGCGGCGAGCTTGCGGTACAGGCCGACCGGGGTGTCCCCGTCCGCGAGGAGGCGCCGGCTGACGGGGATGACACGGCGGTCCACCGCCAGCTTGCGGAAGGTCTCAAGGTCCATGGCGGCTGACCCTACTCGGTTGCGTGTACGGGGAAGGGAGGCGTGCGGGCGGGCCCTCTGGACGAGTCATTCCGAAGTAGCGTCGTCCGCCCCTTGGGGCGGGCGGGGAGGTGTCAGGTGCACTGCACTCGCTGCGCTCGCTCCGTCTCGGC
>NZ_JBIWFO010000018.1:0-159197 GCF_044763125.1 Streptomyces sp. NPDC096310
CCGGCACCGGCGACGAGGACGCAGCCGTACGGGCATTCATGGACGAGATCGACGCCCAGTTCGGCACCACCCCCGAACCGCCCACGGCCGATCCGAGCACCCCGAACGATCCGCAGCACAAGCCCCCGACGCAGCGAGGGACGGGGCTGAACCTCTCCGCACTGCACGACGGCAACGGCGAGACCGGGAACGCGGGTGCCGAGGGAGGGGTGGAGTCGGGACCGGCGTGGCTGGCGGAAGCGGTCGACGCGATCGAGTCGGCCGGCGCCATGGGCATGAAGCCCTCCGCGATCGCGGACATGGTCGGCAAGGACCGCAAAACCGTCCGCGCCGCCCTGCGCGCCGCCGCCGAACGCGGCCAACTCGTCTACCGGGACAACGGACCGCACTCCGTCTACGTCCACCCCGACCACGCCTGAAACAGCCACACACAGCTACTGGGTAGTGGGTACTGGGGCCACACCCCACTAACCGCCAGAACACCCCAGTAGGCCCGCACAGGGCTTCACAGGCGGTTTTCTACTGGTGACCCCACTACCCACTACCCAGTAGCCACACCCCACTACAACCACACACCGTCACCACCAGACCCCCGCCCGGACATCCCCGGGCGGGGGTCCTCGCGTCCCGGAACGACCGGAAGGAGCACACCCATGCACCACCGCGAACCGCCCGGGAACACCCACGGGCCGACCACCCCGCACATACCCGCCGACCTCTACGACCGCGCCCGGGCCACCGGCCAGCCGATCGTCGTCATCCACACCACCGCCCCGACCGGACGCCCGGCCCGCGCCTACCTGTTCCCCATCGTCGTCATCACCACCGGCGCCATCGGCATCCTCGGCACCGTCGCCGCGATCATCGCGCTCATCGACTTCGCCGCCCGCACCGCCGCCCTCATCGCCACCACCGCAGGCCCCATCGGCATCGGCGGACTCACCCTCAAACTCGCCCGCCCCAAGAAGTAACCCCCGAGAAAGAGACCACCGTGGCCCTGACCGTCTCCCTCGTCGTCCTGCTCGGAATCATCCTCCTGCTCCTCCTCCGCTCCCGCGCCCTCGGATGGGGCTCCGCCACCGTCGCCACCATGTTCGGATTCTCCCTCGCCTCCACCGGCGCCGCCGACCCCATCAACACCCTCACCACCACACTCATCGCCGCACTCCCCAACCTGTAGAGGAGCGGATTTGCTGTTCTACCTGACGACGCACAAGCGGCATTGGGTGAGGCTCACCGACGTGCCGCTGTTCCTGAAGTCGGAGCATTTCGCCGTGGCCCGCACCTTGCCGGTCGCGATCGGCCGGTACGCGGTCGACTCCGGCGGCTTCTCAGAGCTCCAGGAACACGGCCGCTGGACCCGCACCCCGCGCCAGTACATCGATGACCTGTACCGCATCTGGGAAGGGGTCGGCCCGTTCGACTGGGCCGCCCCGCAGGACTGGATGTGTGAACCCCTCATCATCCACGGCGGGCAGGCCGGGCCCCTCACCTTCGCCGGAACCGGCCTCAGCGTCGCCGAGCATCAGCACCGGACGGTGGCCAACTACCTCGAACTGAGGGAACTCGCCCCCGACCTCCCCATCATCCCCGTGCTACAAGGCTGGGAAATCCAGGACTACGAACACTGCGTAGCCCTGTACGAGCGCGCAGGGATCGACCTCACGGCCGAACCGCTGGTGGGACTGGGCTCGGTCTGCCGACGCCAGTCCACCCGCGAAGGCGCCGCAATCGTCACCACCCTCGCCTCACACGGGCTCAAACTCCACGGGTTCGGCTTCAAAACCCTCGGCCTGGAAAAAGTCGGCCACCTCATGGCCACCGCCGACTCCCTCGCCTGGAGCTCCCACGCACGCCGCCGCCCGCCCATCACTGGCCACACCCACAAGAACTGCGCCAACTGCCTCCCCTACGCGCTCCAGTGGCGCACCCGCGTCCTGAACGCACTACCCCCGTGGCAGCAACCCGCACTCGCTTCCTGAACACGGCTGGGGCGGCCGTCTCTCACCAAAGTCACGGCCGCCCCGGTCTCCAGTCCCTACAGACCCTTGGAGGTCTCCAGCATGACATCTGAACCCCTGTCCGCGCTGCTGTGGGCAGCGCTCGACGCCGCCGAACGCGGCTGGCCCGTCTTCCCGCTCCGCCCCGGCGACAAGCGCCCCGCCCTCCACGGCGAGACCGCCTGCCCCGGCACCGGGCACTGCGCGGCCGGCCACCGCAAGTGGGAAGACCGGGCGACCACCGACCCGAACCGCATCCGCCGGGCCTGGGCCGACATCCCGTTCAACATCGGCATCGCGACCGGCCCCGCCGGCCTGGTCGTCATCGACCTGGACATGCCCAAAACCAAGAACAAGGCCAGGACCAACAGCAGTACGGACACGCCTTCCGGCGTGACGACCTTCAAGGCGCTCTGCGAGCGCACCGCCAACACCGTCCCCACCACCTACCGCACCCGGACAGCAAGCGGCGGACAGCACCTCTACTTCACCGCACCGCCCGGCATCCGTCTCGGCAACAGCGCGGGCAGGCTCGGCAAGCTGATCGACACCCGCGCGTCGGGCGGATACGTCGTCGCCGCCGGGAGTACCACCCCTGCCGGTCCCTACGCGGTCATCGACCCCACCCCGCCCGCCCCGCTCCCTGAGTGGCTGTACGTCCGCCTGACGACCCGTCAGGCAATACAGGTAACAGTCGTCGCACCGCCGTCCGGGACCTCTCGCTACGCCACGGCGGCCCTCAGGGCCGAACTGGCGAACGTCGCGGGGGCCGGTGAAGGCGTACGGAACTGGACGCTCACCAGGGCCGCGCGCGCCCTGGGACGGTTCGTCGCGTCCGGCGCCCTCACCCGCAGCGAGGTTGAAGAGCCTCTTAAGCAAGCGGGATTGGCGGCCGGCCTGCGGGAAAGCGAGTGCACGCCGGTCATCACCAGCGCCCTGAACTGGTCGATTGCCCACAATCCCAGCGGCACGGCGTCATGAGCGCGCCCCCCAATCCCCCCATTAAGAGGCAGTTCTCCCACCCCACTGACCAGCCCAGCCCCGCCGAACCGACCCCGGCCCCCTCCGGCCGTAGCGCGCCGAAAGTCGTCGCCGAAGGCGTCCTTTCTGCTGTTCGCCCTGGCCCGCAGACCGGCGGCGGACGGTACCCGGTCGCCTGGCTCCGCATCACCGCACCCAAGGGCGCCGCCCCGACCGCCGGATCGTGGTGCCGCTGCGGACGCGACCTCTTCGCCGCCGGCCACCGCCAGGTACTCGCCCTGATCGAAGACCACACCGCCCACCGCGACACCTGCCCGCTCCGGGCCCCCCAGGAAGAGAGGAACGCCGCATGACCGGCACCACCATTGACGGCGCGGCCCTGCTCAACGAGGTGGAAGCCTTCCACCGCCGCTTCAACATCTTCCCCAGGGAAGCCGCCTACGTCGCGGTCGCCCTGTGGGACGCACACGCACACCTGTTGGACTGCTTCGACTCCACCCCCCGGATCGCGTTTCTTTCCCCCGAACCGGGGTCGGGGAAGTCGAGGGCGCTGGAGGTGATGGAAACCCTCGTACCCAACCGCATGGTGGCAGCCCAGGCATCCGCCAGCGCAATGTTCCGGGCCGTGGCCGGCAACGCGCGGCCCACCATCCTCTTCGACGAGGTCGACACCGTGTTCGGCCCCAAAGCAGGGGACAACGAACCGCTGCGCGGATTCCTCAACGCCGGACACCGGCGCGGCGTGGGCATGTGGCGGTGCGTCGGTGACGGCGCCAACCAGACCGTGCAGGAATTCCCCTCATACTGCGCGGTCGCCATGGCGGGACTCGGCTCCCTGCCGGACACGATCCTCACCCGCTCCGTCATCATCCGCATGCGCAAGCGCGCCCCCAACGAAGATGTGGAGCCCTGGCGCCTACGCCTTCACGAGAAGCAGGGCAACGCCCTGCGGGACCGCCTCGCACGCTGGGCAGACAGCGTCCGAGACAATGTCGCGGGCGCCTGGCCCACCATGCCGGACGGCGTCACCGACCGGCCGGCCGACGTATGGGAACCCCTGCTGGCCGTCGCAGAGGCGGCCGGCGGGGACTGGCCCAAGCGCGCCCGCGCCGCCTGCCTCGAACTCGTCAAGGCCGCCAAGGAGAACGACAAGGCGTCGCTGGGTATCCAGTTGCTCACCGATCTCCGAGACGTAGTGTTCTGCGGCGCCGACAGGATGCCCACCGCCGTCATCCTCGAATTCCTCAACGCCATGGACGACGCGCCCTGGGGCGACATGGACGGCAAGCCCCTCTCCTCCCGCGCCCTCTCCCGGATGCTCGGGGAGTACGTCACCGGGGCCAACAAGCCCGTCAAACCCCGCCCGATCCGCACCGCCAACGGTGTGCCCAGGGGCTACTACGCCGATGACCTCACCGACGCCTGGACCCGGTACTGCCCCCCGCCCCCTCCAGAAACCGCTACATCCGCTACATCCGCTACACCCCAGGTCAACCAGGGTGCAGATGTAGCGGAAGAGCTACCCGGCATCCGCTACATCGCCAGCGAAGCCGCTACATCAGCGCCTGCCAGCCGCACCGCGTAGCGGAACCTAACCGCTACATCCCACACATCCGCTACAAAAAACAGGCCCCTGACCTGCAAAGTAGCGGATGTAGCGGATGTAGCGGACTCCTGAGAGGGGGCCAGGCCCGGCCCCGAACGGAGAGATCCCGTATGGCAACGGCGTCCGCCACGACCACGCTCCGGTCTGGCCTCCCGGACCGCTACCTCACCCCCGACGACATCGCCGCCATGTTCGACGTCCCGCTGGAGACCGTCTACGCCTGGCGCAAGAAACGCACCGGCCCACCCGGCTTCCGCATCGGCAAACACGTCCGCTACGACCCCGCCGCCGTACACGCCTGGGTCAACGACCGCATGGCCGAGACCGCCGCATAACCACCTCATCTGACGGCCGGTGGCGAGCGCCCCTCGCCACCGGCCGCCGCCATTCCCAAGGGAGCACTCACCGCATGGCCGGCCACATCCAAGACCGCTGGTACAAGACCGAGACCAGCCCCACCGGCAAGACCACCCGCGTCAAAACCGACCGCCACGGCACCGGCATGCGCTACCGCGCCCGCTACATCGGCCCCGACGGCACCGAGAAGTCCAAGAGCTTCCCCGACCGACAGAAGCGCCTCGCCGAACAGTGGCTCTCCCACATTGAGGCGGACATGTCGCGCGGGCAGTACATCGACCCTGCGGCCGGCCGGACCACGTTCCGGCAGTACGGCGAGAAGTGGATTGCCGCACAGACCACCGATATGACCACGCGCGTCCCCGTGGCGGTACAACTCCGGCTCCACGCCTTCCCGTACATGGGATCCCGCCCTCTGGATTCATTCCAGCCTGGGCACATCCGGGAATGGCTTGCGGAGTTGGAGCGTGCGGTCCCAGCGTCGTCCTATCGGCGCGTCATCTTCGCAAGCGTGTCGTCCGTGATGAGTGCCGCCGTCGATGACACCTTGCTCGCCAAGAACCCGTGCCGAGCGCGGTCGGTCCGCGCACCCGAGCGGGGAGCGCCGCGCGTGCGTCCCTGGTCGGCGGATCGCGTCTTCGCCGTACGGGCCGCCCTTCCCGAGCGCTACCAGGCCATGACGGATATCGGCGGTGGCTGTGGTCTGAGGCAGGGCGAAATTTTCGGTCTGCCGGACGACGAGGTGAATTACGAGACGGAATGGGTGCACGTCGCCAATCAAGTGAAGGTGGTGAACGGTCACCTCGTATTCGCGCCGCCAAAGCGCGGGAAGGAAAGGGATGTCCCGTTGCCTGATCGGGTAGCTCACGTTCTGAAACAGCATCGGAAGGACTTTCCGCCGGTAAAGGTGACACTCCCTTGGCTCCGCCCCGACGGACCGCCCGTAACCAAGCTTCTGTTGTTCTCCCTCACCGGGGGCGGCGCCGTTCGCCGCACCGACTTCAATACGCGACTGTGGAAACCCGCCCTCGCGACCGCAGGCGTCATCCCCCAAGCGGAGGCCGGTCAGCGGCACGAAGCGGCGCGCGAACACGGCATGCACGCGCTGAGGCACTTCTACGCGTCGGTTCTGCTGGACGCCGGAGAGAACATCAAGGCCCTGAGTACGTACCTGGGACACAGTGATCCCGGATTCACCCTCCGGACCTATACGCACCTCATGCCGAGCAGCGAGGGGCGGACCCGTAGGGCGGTGGACCGCATGTACGAAGTGGCCGACTCGACGCCCGACGGCCCACAGACGGCCCAGGGTGAGTGAGACGACGTCGGGCCCGCACCATCACGGTGCGGGCCCGGCGTGCCGCTCATTCGGAAAACTACCGCTGACCTGCGGTTACAGCACCGGCAGGTTCTTCTTCAGCTCGAACGCGGTGACCTCGGAGCGGTACTCCTCCCACTCCTGCTTCTTGTTGCGCAGGAAGAAGTCGAAGACATGCTCCCCCAGCGTCTGGGCCACCAGCTCGCTGCGCTCCATCAGGGAGATCGCCTCGCCCAGGTTCTGCGGCAGGGGCTCGATGCCCATCGCACGGCGTTCGGCGTCGGAGAGTGCCCAGACGTCGTCGTCCGCGCCCGCCGGGAGTTCGTAGCCCTCCTCGATGCCCTTGAGGCCGGCGGCGAGCAGGACCGCGTAGGTCAGGTACGGGTTGGCGCCGGAGTCGATGGAGCGGACCTCGACGCGGGCGGAGCCGGTCTTGCCGGGCTTGTACATCGGGACGCGGATCAGCGCGGAGCGGTTGTTGTGGCCCCAGCAGATGTACGAGGGGGCCTCGCCGCCCGAGCCCGCGGTGCGGGTGGAGCCGCCCCAGATGCGCTTGTAGGAGTTGACCCACTGGTTGGTGACGGCCGAGATCTCCGCCGCGTGCTTGAGCAGCCCGGCGATGAAGGAGCGGCCGACCTTCGAGAGCTGGTACTCCGCGCCGGACTCGTAGAACGCGTTCCGGTCGCCCTCGAAGAGGGAGAGGTGGGTGTGCATGCCCGAGCCCGGGTACTCCGAGAACGGCTTGGGCATGAACGTCGCCTGTACGCCCTGCTCCAGCGCGACCTGCTTCATGACCAGGCGGAAGGTCATGATGTTGTCCGCCGTGGAGAGCGCGTCCGCGTACCGCAGATCGATCTCCTGCTGGCCGGGGGCGCCCTCGTGGTGGCTGAACTCCACCGAGATGCCCATGGATTCCAGCATCGTGATCGCCTGGCGCCGGAAGTCCATCCCCACGTTCTGCGGGGTGTGGTCGAAGTAGCCGGAGCTGTCGGCCGGGGTGGGCCGGGTGCCGTCGACCGGCTTGTCCTTCAGCAGGAAGAACTCGATCTCGGGGTGGGTGTAGAAGGTGAACCCCAGATCCGAGGTCTTGGCGAGCATCCGCTTGAGGACGTACCGCGGGTCCGCGAAGGACGGCGAGCCGTCGGGCATGAGGATGTCGCAGAACATCCGGGCCGTGCCCGGGGCCTCGGCGCGCCAGGGGAGGATCTGGAAGGTGCCCGGATCGGGCTTGGCGATCATGTCGGACTCGTAGACACGGGCGAAGCCCTCGATCGCGGAGCCGTCGAAGCCCATGCCTTCGTCGAAGGCCTGCTCCAGCTCCGCGGGTGCGACGGCGACCGACTTCAGGAAGCCGAGGACATCGGTGAACCAGAGCCGCACGAAGCGGATGTCGCGCTCCTCCAGCGTACGGAGCACGAATTCCTGCTGCTTATCCATATCCTACCCATCCTTGCTGGTCAGGCCACCTGCTCCCATGTCGCGGGGCACGTTGGGGCACACGAGCATCCCACCACACGATTTCCGGCGCGTTGCGAACGCCCGTCCAACGATCCGGAACGTGCGCGTGTACGGGCACACGCCCATAGTGCCTGCCCAGGTGGTGCCCATGAAACAGGTGAGCGCAATCCCCGACGGCGAAGATCACTTCTGGCGACTGTCAGCCATCGGTTGAGCCTTCATCCGTCACGGACGGCTCCGTCGGCGCCCTCCTCGGCTCCTCCGTCCGCTCCGGGTACCGCGTATGGGTGTCGGTCCAGCCCAGCGGGTACGGCTCCCCCTCGTCGCCCGGGACGGCCGGCTCCCCGCCCGCCTCCGTGAACGCCGTCAGCGCCTCGACCAGGGCCGAGCGCTGCCCGGGGGTGAGCCGCTCGACGATCGCCGAGATCTCCCGGTGGCGTACGGCGGTGACCCGCTCGACCAGGGAGTGGCCCTCGGAGGTGAGGCGCAGCACCGTCTCGCGGCGGTTGCCGGGGTTGCTCTCGCGGGTCGCCAGGCCCGCCGCGATCAGCCGGTCGAGCATGCGCATGGCGGTGGACGGGTTCACGCCGAGCCGCTCGGCGACCGAGACGAGCTTGGCGTCGCCGTGGGTGGAGAGAACCACCAGAAGACGGAACTGGGGCAGCGTGACCCGCTCCCCCATCGCGGCGAGGGAACGGGCGGAGATGGCGACCAGCAGCCGGGACGCGGTCAGTACCGCGTGGGTCACCGCGTCGACATCGGCGGGGGGACGCCCGGACCCGCCTCTCTGTTCGGCCATGCCTCTTTGTATCGCGCCGGTGCCTGTTTCAGCGGGACCGTTTCATACCGTACCGGCGGCGGTACACACCCAGGACACAGCGGCCGGAGCGGCGGTACGCGGCGCCTTTGCCGACGCCCGGACTGCTGCTCCGGCGCGTCACGCACTACGATCTGGCCCCATGGGGGGACAGCCGCGCGGCCGCATCGGCCACATACGCACCACGCGCCCCACGGCTCTGGTCAGCGCCGTGGCGACGCTGCTGGCCGCGCTGTTCCTCTGTCTGGGCACCGACACCGAGACGGCGACGGGCCACCACCGGGACGCCGCCGCCGTCACCATCTCGGTGGCGGACACCTCCGAGGCGGGCACCTCCGCCGCCGGCGCGGCCGAAGCGCCGTACACCGGCGACTCGCGGTACGTGTGCCCGTACCGCGACGGCGACTGCGGACTCATCCCGCACCTGGGCGCGGCCGTACTCACCGTGCCGGCGCCCGCCGCGGCGCCCGATGTCGCCCTACAGCAGCCGTACCTCGAACCGCCGCGCCCGGCCGGCCGGGCGCCCCGTTCCGGAGTGTTCCCGCGCGCGCCGGACCTTCACGTCCTTCAAGTACTGCGGACGTAGCCGGGCCCGTACCCCGCACCGTGTTCCACGCTTCGCGTTCAGCATGCAGCGTTCCGTGATTCCGCAGCCATCCTCAGAAGCCAGAAGGACGAAAACATCATGGGTTCGAAGTCCCAGTCAGCCGACCGCAAGGCCCGAATAGAGGAGATGCGCCGTGCCGAGCGGGCCCGCGAGCGGCGCAGCCGCATCATCACGATCACGGTGAGCGCCGTCGTGGTGGTCGGGCTCGTCGGCTTCGGCGCATACGCGCTCAACCAGGAGTCCGACAAGAAGGAGGCGGAGAAGGCCGCCGCCGCGGCGCCGGTCAAGGAGGAGAAGTCCTGGGACGCCAAGAAGCTGGGGCGCAACCATGTCACCGAGGCCGTCACGTACCCGATGACGCCGCCGGTGGGCGGTGACCACAACCAGGTCTGGATGAACTGCGACGGTGACGTCTACAAGGAGGAGATCCCCGACGTCAACGCGGTGCACTCGCTGGAGCACGGCGCGGTGTGGGTCACGTACAACGACAAGGCGTCCGACGACGACGTGAAGACGCTCGCCGACAAGGTCGGCAAGACCCCGTACACGCTGATGAGCCCGGTCAAGGACCAGGCCGGCGCGATCATGCTGAGCGCCTGGGGCAAGCAGGTGGCGGTGGACAGCGCGTCGGACTCCCGCGTCAACCAGTTCTTCACCAAGTACGTGCAGGGTCAGCAGACCCCCGAGCCGGGCGCCGCCTGCACGGGCGGAATGGGCGCGCAGTGAGCGGGGCGGACCCGGACGGGACCCCCCGGCGGTCCATGACACGTACGCAGTGGGCGGCGCTCACCGCTGTCGTGCTGGCGCTGGTCTTCGCCGGTACGGCCACGGTCGCCTCCGCCGCGCGGGACGACGGCACGGCGGCGGCGTCCGCCGCTGCGCCGTCCTCGGACTCCGCGGACGCGGGCTTCGCCCGGGACATGGCCGTCCACCACCAGCAGGCCGTGGAGATGTCCTTCATCGTGCGGGACGGCACGGACGACGAGGACGTGCGCCGGCTGGCGTACGACATCGCCAACACCCAGGCGAACCAGCGCGGCATGCTCATGGGGTGGCTGGATCTGTGGGGGCTGCCCAAGGTCGAGGCCGGTACGGAGCCCATGGCCTGGATGGCGCAGACGGACGGCATGAAGGGGATGGAGGGCATGGACCACGGCGACGCGGGCCATGAGGCCCACGACGGTTCGCTGATGCCGGGCATGGCCACCAGGACGGAGCTGGACCAGCTCCGTAAGGCCCGCGGCAAGGCGGCCGAGATCCTCTACCTCCAGCTCATGACCGACCATCACAAGGGCGGCGTCTCCATGGCCCAGGGCTGTGTCCGGCTCTGCTCCAACGGTACGGAGAAGAGCCTCGCCGAGGGGATGGTCGCCGCGCAGCAGTCGGAGCTGTCCCTGATGGCGGACCTGCTCGCGGAGCGCGGCGCGAAGGCGCGTACCTGACGCCGGTCCGAGGGACACCTGCCGTCAGGCCGCACCGTACGGCCTGGCGGCGGGGCCACCGGCTCCCCCGTTCGGGTGACTGCGGTCGCGTCACCCGAACGTACGCACGATGATGGTTCTGGCTCGGGGTGGACAGGCAACAGCACCGTACTCAGGAGGCTGAGCACCCATGACCATGGCCAAGGACATCATGCATACCGGCGCCCGGTGGATCCCGGCGCACGAGACCCTGGACCGCGCCGCACAGCTCATGCGCGAGCTGGACGTGGGCGCGCTGCCCATCGCCGACTCCCAGGAGCGGCTGACCGGCATTCTCACGGACCGGGACATCGTGGTCGGCTGTGTGGCGCGCGGCCATGACCCCGCGCAGACCACCGCGGGCGAGATGGCGCACGGCACACCGCGCTGGATCGACTCGGACGCGGATGTGGAGGAGGTCCTGAGCGAGATGCAGAGCCACCGGATCCGCCGGCTGCCGGTGATCGAGGACAAGCGCCTCGTCGGGATGATCAGCGAGGCCGATCTGGCCCGGCATCTCACCGAGATCCAGATCGCCGCGTGGGCGGAACAGGTCTACGCGCACCGCTGACCACGGCTTTCCCTCTCCGTGAACACCGGGACGGCCACACCGGGGTGAACACCCGGGGGAACGCCCGAGTGGCCCGGCCGAGTGGCCCGCCCCACACGCGCGCCCGGGGTATCGCGTCAGACAGACGATTACACTGGGCCGCGTGCCTCAACTACGCCTCGCTCTGAATCAGATCGACTCGACCGTCGGCGATCTCGCCGCGAACGCCGAGGCGATCGTGCACTGGACCCGGCACGCCGCCGAGCAGGGAGCGCATCTCGTCGCGTTCCCCGAGATGGCGCTGACCGGCTACCCCGTCGAGGACCTGGCCCTGCGGTCGTCCTTCGTCGAGGCGTCCCGGGCCGCCGTGCGCGCGCTCGCCGGGCGCCTCGCCGAGGAGGGCTTCGGGGAGGTGCCCGTCGTCGTCGGCTATCTCGACCGCTCGGAGTCGGCGCAGCCGCGGTACGGGCAGCCCGCGGGCGCCCCGCGCAACGCCGCCGCCGTACTGCACCGAGGTGAGGTCGTACTCAACTTCGCCAAGCACCATCTGCCCAACTACGGCGTCTTCGACGAGTTCCGGTACTTCGTGCCGGGCGACACGATGCCCGTCCTCCGGGTGCACGGCGTGGATGTCGCGCTCGCCATCTGCGAGGACCTGTGGCAGGAGGGCGGGCGCGTGCCGGCCGCCCGGTCCGCCGGGGCGGGGCTGCTGCTGTCGATCAACGCCTCGCCGTACGAGCGCGAGAAGGACGACACCCGCCTGGAGCTGGTCCGCAAGCGCGCCCAGGAGGCCGGCTGCACCACCGCGTACCTCGCGATGATCGGCGGCCAGGACGAGCTGGTCTTCGACGGCGACTCGATCGTCGTCGACAAGGACGGCGAGGTCGTGGCCCGCGCCCCGCAGTTCGCGGAGGGCTCGGTGATCCTGGACCTCGATCTGCCGGCCGCCGCGGCGGAGCCGGTGGAGGGCGGCGGCGCGGCCGCTCAGGGAAGCATCGTGGGCGACGGGCTGCGGATCGACCGGGTCGTCCTCTCCGAGGACCCGCTCCCGGCGTACGAGCCGGAGCTGACCGGCGGTTACGCGGACCGTCTGGACGACGACGAGGAGGTGTACTCGGCGCTGGTGGTGGGGCTCCGCGCGTACGCCGCCAAGAACGGCTTCCGCTCCGTCCTGATCGGGCTCTCCGGCGGGATCGACTCGGCGCTGGTGGCCGCCGTCGCGTGCGACGCGCTCGGCGCGCAGCACGTGTACGGGGTGTCCATGCCGTCCAAGTACTCCTCGGACCACTCCAGGGGCGACGCGGCCGAGCTGGCGCGCCGTACCGGACTCAACTTCCGTACGCACCCGATCGAGCCGATGTTCGATGCCTACATGGGGTCGCTCGGGCTCACCGGGCTCGCGGAGGAGAACCTTCAGGCGCGGCTGCGCGGCACGATGCTGATGGCCCTCTCCAACCAGGAGGGGCACATCGTGCTCGCGCCGGGCAACAAGTCCGAGCTGGCGGTGGGGTACTCGACGCTGTACGGCGACGCGGTCGGCGCGTACGGCCCGATCAAGGACGTCTACAAGACGTCGGTCTTCCGGCTCGCCCGGTGGCGCAACCGCGCCGCCGAGGAGCGCGGCCAGACCCCGCCGATCCCCGAGGCGTCCATCTCGAAGCCGCCCAGCGCCGAGCTGCGGCCGGGCCAGGTCGACACGGACTCGCTGCCCGACTACGACGTACTGGACCGGATCCTGGAGCTCTACGTCGACCGCGACCAGGGCATGGACGCGATCGTCGCGGCGGGCTTCGACGCGGAGCTGGTGGCGAAGACGCTGCGGATGGTGGACACGGCGGAGTACAAGCGGCGCCAGTACCCGCCGGGCACCAAGATCTCGGCCAAGGGCTTCGGCAAGGACCGACGGCTGCCGATCACGAACCACTGGCGCGAGCAGGTCTGACGCCACGCACCGGGCCGCGGCCGGCCGATTCGCCGGCCGGCGGGCCCGGTGCCGGCGGGCTCGGGGCCGGCGGGCTCGGGGCCGTCAGACGCGTTCGGCCGCCTCGGCGCCGGCCGGCTCGGTCTGCGCGCCGCCCGAGGCGACGACGCGGGAGACCTCCGGCGCCGGGTCGCGGTCGCCCCGGCCGCCCCGGTCGAGGAGCCCCGCCGTGACCGCGACCGCCAGGCCGAGGACCGCGAGAACCGCGCCGACCAGCGTCGGGGACATCCAGCCCCAGCCCGCCGCGATCGCCATACCGCCGAGCCAGGCGCCGCCCGCGTTGGCGAGGTTGAACGCCGAGTGGTTCGAGGCCGAGGCGAGGGTGGGGGCGTGCTTGGCCTTCCGCATGACCAGCATCTGGAGCGGCGTGGTCGTCATGAAGCCGACCGCGCCCAGGACGACGACGGTCACCAGCGCCGCCCACTGCACATGGACGGTGAAGCGGAACGCGACCAGCACCAGGGCGAGGGTGGCGAGCGAGCCGTACAGCGTGGGGCGCAGCGCCCGGTCGGTGAGCGGCCCGGCCGCCAGCGCGCCGAGCGTCATACCGATGCCGAAGAGGGCGAGGACGAGGGTGACGGAGGACTCTCCGAAGCCCATGACCTCGGTCGTCATCGAGGCGAGGTACGAGTAGACGGCGAAGACACCGCCGAAGCCGAGGACGGCGGTGGCGAGGCCGAGCAGCACCTGCCGGTTGCCGAGGGCGCGCACCTCGCGGCGCACGCTCTGCTGCTCGTCCACGGGTACGTACGGGACGAGCCGGGCCAGCGCCGCGAGCGCGACCAGGCCGATGACGGTGACCACGAGGAAGGTGGCGCGCCAGCCGAGGTGCTGGCCGAGCAGGGTGGCGGCGGGGACACCGACGATGTTCGCGACGGTCAGGCCGAGGAACATGGTGGCCACGGCGCGTGCCTGCCGGCCCTCGTGGACCAGCCGGGCGGCGACGACCGCGCCGACGCCGAAGAACGCGCCGTGCGGCAGCCCCGCGAGGACCCGGCCCGCCAGCAGCCAGCCGAAGCCGGGGGCGAGCGCGGAGGCGAGGTTGCCGACGATGAAGAGCCCCATCAGGAGCAGGAGCATCCGCTTGCGCGGGATGCGGGAGCCGACGGCGGTGAGCAGCGGGGCGCCGATGACGACGCCGATCGCGTAGGCCGACACGAGATAGCCGGCGGTGGGCACGGACGTTCCCAGATCGGCCGCGACATTGGGCAGGAGGCCCATCATGACGAACTCGGTGGTGCCGATGCCGAAGGCGCTCACAGCGAGGGCGAGCAGAGCCAGGGGCATGAGAGGGACAACCTTTCGAAGGGGGTTACGCGGGGTACCGGAGGATCAGTTAGTACCCCTGCGGAACAAAGTCTCTCAGGCCCGGTATTCCGGCAGGTGAACGGAGCGTTGCGTGCGATGCATCACTCGGGCATCACTCGGCCGCCGGACGGGCGGGCGCCCGGACGGCGCCCGGCTGTCCCTCCCGCCCGGCTCAGCGCAGTTCGACCCGTGCCGCTATCGGCAGATGGTCGCTGTCCGTCCTGGGCAGGGTCCACGACGAGGTCGGCTCGACGTCCTTGACCATGATCTGGTCGATCCTGGCCAGCGGGAACGCCGCAGGCCAGGAGAAGCCGTACCCGTCCCCCGCGGCGCCCTGGGTCGAGCGCATCTGGGCGGTGACGGCCTTGAGGGAGCGGTCGTTCATGGTGCCGTTGAGGTCGCCGAGCAGGATCACCTGCTTCAGCGGCTCGTGGGAGATGGCCTCGCCCAGCGCGTCGGCGCTCTTGTCACGCTGGTTGGCGGTGAACCCGGCGTGCAGTTTGACCCGTACGGACGGCAGGTGGGCCACGTAGAAGGCCACCGGGCCGTGCGGCGTGGTGACGGTGGAGCGCATCGCGCGGACCCAGCCGAGCCGGATGCCGACCGGCTTGGTGTCGGACATCGGGTACTTGCTCCAGAGCCCGACCGTGCCCTGCACCGAGTGGTACTTGTACGTGCCGGCCAGCGCCTTCACATAGGTCTTGACGGCGCCCGCCTTCAGCTCCTCCAGCGCGAGGACGTCCGCCCCCGACTGCGCGAGCGAGGCGGCGGTGCCCTCCGGGTCGGGGTTGTCCGCGTTGACGTTGTGCGTGGCGACCGTGAGGTCACCGCCGCCGCCCGACTTGTCGGTGATGAGGCCGCCGAAGAGATTGAGCCAGACTATGGCGGGCAGGAGCAGGGCGATCAGCGCGGTGGCGGAGCGGCGCACCAGGCCGAGGACGAGGACCAGCGGGACGACCAGCCCCAGCCAGGGCAGGAACGTCTCGGTGAGGCTGCCGAGGTTGCCGATGGTGTTGGGGATCTGCGCGTGAAGGATCATCAGCAGGGCGGCCAGCAGGGCGAGCAGAGCCAGCACGATGCCCCGCCGCCAGATGCCGCGGTCCCGGCGCAAGCGGTCGAGCAGGTCCCTGACGCGGGATCGGGGGCGGTGGTCCTCGCCCTCCGCCGTCACCGACTGCGCCGTGTACTCCTGCGTCATGTCCGCCCTCGCTGCCTTGCCCCGTGCACGCCCGCCCCTGACCGTAGGGCCTGTTCCGTGCCTCGCCGCGGCGTCACGACGCCGGGCACGCACGCTCGCCACAGACCCTAGGCGATGAACGGGCCCTTTCCGCGCCGTCCCGCGACGACCGTACGGAGACAGGGACGAAGGAGCCGTCGCCGTGAGTTCCTGCCGCGGACGAATGACCGGGAGCTGTGACAGAACGCTCATGGAGCGCGGCGGAGAGCAGCGGGCGGAACAGGCGCCGGAACGGGTGTGACAGGTCTCACGGCCCGGGCGTTTCGCGCCCCGGCGAGGGCGCCGCCGGCCGGGCGGAAGGGTTGAGGGAGCCGCACTTCCCGTGCGGGGCCGGGGATGCCACCATGGAGGCGGTCCGGGGACACCGTCAGGGTGCCTCGAGATGACGAAAGGGCCTTCGGCCATGACCGCTCAACTGGCGCTCTACGGCGGCAAGATCTCCCGCCGTATCTCCGTCCACGACATCACCGCTTCCAAGGAACGCGGCGAGAAGTGGCCCATGCTCACCGCGTACGACGCGACGACCGCGTCCGTCTTCGACGAGGCCGGCATCCCGGTCATGCTCGTGGGCGACTCGATGGGCAACTGCCACCTCGGGTACGAGACCACCGTGCCCGTCACCCTCGACGAGATGGCGATGCTCTCCGCCGCCGTCGTACGGGGCACCAAGCGCGCCCTGATCGTCGGCGACCTCCCGTTCGGCTCGTACCAGGAAGGCCCCGTACAGGCGCTGCGCAGCGCCACCCGGCTGGTGAAGGAGGCGGGGGTCGGCGCGGTCAAGCTGGAGGGCGGCGAGCGCTCGCACGACCAGATCGAGCTGCTGGTGCGGTCGGGCATCCCGGTGATGGGACACATCGGGCTCACCCCGCAGTCCGTCAACACCCTCGGCTACCGGGTCCAGGGCCGCGGCGAGGAGGCCGCGCAGCAGTTGCTGCGCGACGCGAAGGCCGTGCAGGACGCGGGCGCCTTCGCGGTCGTGCTGGAGCTGGTGCCGGCCGAGCTGGCCGCCGAGGTCACGCGGGTCCTGCACATCCCGACGGTCGGGATCGGCGCCGGGGCCGAGACGGACGCGCAGGTGCTCGTCTACACCGACATGGCCGGACTGACCAGCGGGAAGATGCCGCGCTTCTCGAAGCAGTACGTGAACCTGCGCAAGGCCCTCGGGGACGCGGCGAAGGAGTTTGCCGAGGAAGTCGTTGGAGGAACGTTCCCTCAGGAGGAGCACACCTTCCACTAGGCCGGTTCGGCCGGGCCGGGCCGGCCCGGCTCCGCCCCCCAGACCACTGCCCGCACGACGACAGCCCGCCGATCTTCCCCCGTCGGCGGGCTGTCGAGCGCTCGGCACCTGGTTGTCGACGAGTTATCCACAGGCTGTCGGCGGCTTGTCGGCGCGTTGTCGGTGGCGGCTGGTCTGATGGGGCACATGACGAAATTCGGCAAGAACCCCAACGGCGGCCGGGCCGGTCACGCCGTCGAGGTACGGGGGCTGGTCAAGCAGTACGGCGGACCGCAGGGCACCCGGGCCCTCGACGGCGTCGACCTCGATGTGCGCGAGGGCACCGTGCTCGGCGTGCTCGGGCCCAACGGCGCGGGCAAGACCACCCTCGTCCGCATCCTCTCCACGCTCGTCGAGCCCGACGCGGGCACGGCCATGGTCGCGGGGTACGACGTGCTGCGCCAGCCGCGCCAGTTGCGCCGCAGGATCGGCCTCACGGGCCAGTACGCCTCGGTCGACGAGAAGCTCTCCGGCTGGGAGAACCTGTACATGATCGGGCGGCTGCTGGACCTCTCCCGGTCCGACGCCCGGCGCCGCGCCGACGAGCTGCTGGAGCGCTTCTCGCTCACCGAGGCGGCGAAGAAGGCCACGATGCAGTATTCGGGCGGAATGCGGCGCAGGCTCGACCTGGCCGCGTCGATGATCGGCCGGCCCTCGGTGCTCTACCTGGACGAGCCCACGACGGGGCTCGACCCCCGTACGCGTAACGAGGTCTGGGACGAGGTGCGGCGGATGGTCGACGAGGGCGCCACCGTCCTGCTCACCACCCAGTACATGGAGGAGGCCGAGCAGCTCGCCGACGAGCTGACGGTCATCGACCGGGGCCGGGTCATCGCCAACGGCGGGGTGGACGAGCTGAAGGCGAAGGTCGGCGGCCGTACGCTCCAGATCAGGCCGGCGGATCCGGCGCAGCTCCCCGCCATGGCGCGGGCGGTCACCGAGAGCGGCCTCGACGGGATCGCCGGCGCGCAGGCCGTCGCCGACGAGGGGCTGCTGTATGTGCCGATCCTCAGCGACGGCCAACTGACCGCGGTCATCGGCCTGCTGGCCGAGCGCGGCTTCGCCATCGCCCACATAGGGACCCATCTGCCCAGCCTGGACGAGGTGTTCCTGGCCATCACCGGCCAGAAGACCTCGTCCGCGACCCCGTCCGACACCACGCCCGAGGAGGTCGCGGCATGAGCACGACCGACACCACCACCACACCCGCCGTGCCCGAGGCCGCGAAGGCCGCCCCGGCGGCCCCCGCGGGCTCCGGCGGCCCCGGCTCCCGGGCCGTTCCGCCCGCCGGTACGGACGAGGGCCGGATCGGACTGCGCTCCAATCTGCGCCACATCGGTGCGCTGGTGCGCCGCAACGCCCTACAGATCAAGCAGGACCCGGAGTCGATGTTCGACGTCCTGCTGATGCCGATCATCTTCACGCTGCTGTTCGTGTACGTCTTCGGCGGTTCCGTGGGAGCGAGCCTCGGCGGCAGCCGCGAGGACTATGTGAACTACGTGGTCCCCGGCCTGATGGCGATGATGGGCATGAACATCTCCATGGCGGTCGGCACGGGGGTGAACGACGACTTCCGCAAGGGGGTCATGGACCGCTTCCGTACGATGCCGATCGCCCGCTCCTCCGTGCTGATCGCGAAGATAGTCGTGGAGATCGGCCGGATGCTGGTCGCCATAGCGATTCTGCTCGGCATGGGTTTCCTGCTCGGCATGGAGATCAAGACGTCGGTGCTCGACCTGGGCGCCGCCATCGGTCTCTCCCTGGCGTTCGGCGCCTCGCTGATGTGGATCTTCATTCTGCTGGGACTCACCATGAAGACGGCGCAGGCCGTCCAGGGGGTGGCCATGCTCGTGCTGATGCCGATGCAGTTCGGTTCGTCGATCTTCGCCCCGCCCTCGACGATGCCCGGCTGGCTCCAGACGTTCACCGACTACAACCCGCTCTCCAACCTGGCGGACGCCGCGCGCAATCTGATCAACGGGGGCCCGGTGGCGCACTCCGTGTGGATGACGCTCGCGTGGGCGGCGGCGATCACGGTGATAACGGCTCCGCTGGCGGTGGCCAAGTTCCGCAAGAAGTCGTGACGTGCGGACGCGGCACGGATCAGACGAGGGCGGCGGCCTCCTTCAGGGAGAGGCCGGCGCCCTCGGCCCGCGCCGCGTCGTACGCGGGCCCGTCGAGCACGGCCCGGGTGGCGGCCTCGGCGGCGGCGAACTGCTCCCGCTCCAGGGTGTTCCGGAAGTGCCCGGCGGGGAGCAGCGCCTCGTACGCGCCGATCAGCCGGGCAGCGTCCCGGCCCCGGCGCCCTTCGGCGGCGGGGAGTCCGCTCAGCGCCCAGGCCGCCGTCAGCAGATGCCCCGCGCCCATGTCGGGCGCGATCACCAGCGACAGCGGGGTCAGCGCTGTCTCCAGGGCGGCGCGCACGCCCGCCAGCGCTTCCGCGAAGCGGCCTTCCTGGCAGTCCAGCCAGGCCATGCCGCTGCGTACGAACCCCTCGAAGGTGTCCAGGGACTCGTTGCGGAACGTACCGAGCAGCACCTTCATCTGTTCCCTGGCCTCGTCGCGGCGTCCGGTACGGCCCAGCCGCAGCGCGAGGAAGAGCCGGGCCGCGGCCATCACCTCCTGCCCGCCGTCCCGCTCACCGAGCAGCACCTCGCGCAGGATCCGCTCGCCCTCGTCGCCCGGGCCCGTCTCGAACATCGTCCCGGCCAGCCGGGTGCGCAGCAGGGCCACCTGGCTGAGCGCGCCGAGCCGCTCGGCATGGCCGACGGCCGCCGCGTAGTCCTCGGCGGCGAGGGCGTACTCGCCGCGTTTCTCCCGGGCCTCGCCCCGGGCGGACAGGGCCTCGGCGGTGCCCCAGCGGTCACCGAGCCGGTCGTAGATCTCCAGGCTGCGGTCGGCGTCCTCGCGCGCGTCGCCCGTCCATTCGGCGCGGTTGGAGAGCACGTTGGCCCGCATGTGCAGCACGCCGGCCAGCTCCCACTCGTATCCGGACTCCTCGCAGGCGCGCACGGTCTCGTCGAGCGCGACCCGCAGGCCATCGGAGTCCCCGGTGAGCATGATCGCAAGGAACAGGAGGTTGGCCGGGTAGCGGCAGGTCTGCGGGAGTCCCGGCCGGTAGACGGTGGCCACCACACGGAGCCAGCCGAGCCGTTCCGGGGAGAGCCAGTCGCCGTCGTCGTGGTCCATGTTGGCCATCTCGATCAACCGCACCTGGCGCCGCGCCTCCTGGAGCAGTTCGGGGGACATCGGCGGCGGCGCGTCCGTGCAGCGCGGCAGGATCGGCGGGGCGGGCTCCCCGGGCGGGGCGAACGGATCGGGCCCGAGGGCCGAGGCTGCCTGCGTCCACTGGCGCGCGTCGGAGCGCAGATCCAGCATCTGCCAGAACCAGACCAGGGAGAGGATGAGACAGAGCGCCTCCTGCTCGTCGGCGGCGGCCAGGGCGCGGCGCAGGGCGGTGCGCAGGTTCTCGTACTCCTGCTGGAGCAGCCGGATCGCGGCGCCCTGGCCGGGCCCGCGCAGCGCGACGTCCGTGGTGCGGGCCAGCTCCCGGAAGTGGACGAGATGGCGGCGCTCGGTCGCGACGCGCTCGGTGACCGCGCGCCCGGCGCCGCCACGGGCACCCTCGGGCCGGCCGGAGTCGCCCGGGGCACCGGGCCGGTCCGCCTGGTCGAGGCGTTCGGCGGTGTACTCCGCGACGGTCTCCAGCAGCCGGTAGCGCATGGTGCCGTCCGGCGTGGGGCCCGCGACGACGAGGGACTTGTCGATGAGGGAGCCGAGCAGCCCGGCGACGTCCCGGGCATCGACGACAGCCACCGCCGGGTGCCCTCCGGGGCCGGGGCCGGTGGCGGGGCCGGCCTCCGTACCGGCGCCGGGTTCCGGGCCGGTGTCGTCGGAGCAGACCGCCTCCGCGGCCGTGAGGTCGCAGCCGCCCGCGAAGACCGACAGCCGCCGCAGCACCGCGCGTTCCTGGGCGTCCAGCAGGTCCCAGGACCAGTCCACGACGGCGCGCAGGGTCTGCTGGCGGGGCAGTACGGTTCTGCTCCCGCTGGTCAGCAGCCGGAAGCGGTCGTCGAGCCGGTCCGCCACCTGACGCGGCGTCAGCATCCGCAGCCGCGCCGCCGCCAGCTCGATCGCCAGTGGCAGCCCGTCCAGCCGGCGGCAGATCTCCGCCACCGCCCCCGGGTCGTCCGCCGGGTCGAACGACGGCCGTGCCGCGCGCCCGCGCTCCGCGAACAGCCGGTGCGCCGGGTCAGGCGGCAGCGGCTCCACCGGGCGGACCACCTCTCCCGGCACCCCCAGCGCCTCCCTGCTGGTCGCCAGGATGGTCAACCCGGGGCAGTACGCGAGCAGTTCGTCGGCGAGCGAGGCCGCCGCGTCGATCACATGCTCGCAGTTGTCGAGCAGGAGCAGCATCCGGCGGCGCGCACAGTGCTCGGTCAGCCGTACGAGCGGATCGCCGGCGTGCCGGTCGGCCGCGCGCAGCTCCTCGGCCCCGGCGCCGCGCAGCACGGCCTCGCGCGCCCCGAGGGCGGTGAGTACGGTCTCGGGGACGGTCGCCGGATCGTCGACGGGGGCCAGCTCGGCCAGCCAGACCCCGTCGGGCCAGTCCCCGCCGGGCCGGTCCCCGGTCATCAGCTCGGCGGCCTCCTGCGAGAGCCGGGTCTTCCCGGCCCCGCCGGGCCCCAGCAGGGTGACGAGCCGGGCGCCGCCGAGGTCGCTCCGTATCGCCTCTATGTCCGCCTCGCGCCCGACAAAGCTGGTCAGGCGGGCGCGGAGGTTCCCGGGGCGTACGGGCCGGGGCGCGAGCGGCGGAGCGGGGGTGTCGGTGGACTCGGTGGTCCCGGTGGTGTCGGTGGACTCGGTGGGGTCAGTGGTCCCGGTGGGGCCGGTGGTGAGGGGGCCGGTGGATATCTCCGGGGGACGCGGGGCGCCGTTCGCCCGTACATCCGCGCCGCTCCCCCAGGCGCCGCCCGGCTCACCGCTCCCGCCGCGCAGCAACTCCCCGTGCAGGGCGCGCAGCTCCGGGCCCGGGTCGGTGCCCAGCCGGTCACCGAGGGCGCGCCGTACCTGCTCGTAGGCGGCCAGCGCCGCCGCCGGGCGCGCCGCGTCGCGCAGGGCCCGGATCCGGAGCGCCTGGAGGGGTTCGTCGAGCGGGAACTCACCGCAGAGCGCGGCCAGTTCGGGCAGGGCCTCGTCCGCCCTGCCCAGGGCGAGCGCGGCCGTCAGCCGGGTCCTGCGGGCCTCCATGCGGCGGGTCTCCCAGCGGGCCGCCTCCGTCCTACGGTCGGGGAGGTCGGCCAGCGCGGGCCCCCGCCAGAGCGCGAGCGCGTCGTCCAGCAGACTGGCGGCCTTGGCCGCGTCGCCCACCTCCAGCGCCCGCGCGCCCTCGCGGGCGAGGGAGCCGAAACGGTGGAGGTCCACGTCGTCCTCGTCCGCACAGAGCCGGTAGCCGCCGCTCTCCGAGGCCACGGCCGAGGCGCCGAGGGTCCGCCGCAACCGCCCGACCAGCGCCTGGAGCGCGCCGACCGCGTCGGCGGGCGGCTCGCCGTCCCAGACCTCGGCGACGAGCACACCGACCGGGACGGTACGGCCGGGCCGCAGCGCCAGCACGGTCAGCAGCGCGCGCAGCCGGGCGCCGCCGAGGGCGGCGGGGGTGCCGTCGGCGTGCTGGGCGAGGGTGGGGCCGAGGATGCGATAGCGCGGACGCATGGGCCCATTGTCAGGGACGGCACTCAGTGGGACCGCCCCGCATCCGGTGGCGTCGGACGGCGGAGGGCGGGCCGCAGAGCGGCCCGGGACTTCCGGGACTTCCGGGGCTTACGAGGCTTCCGGAGCGGGTGACGGGGCACGCACATACCGTCACCAACCCCCGCGTAGTCGGCCCCGGCCCCGGCCTTTGTCACGGCCCCGCCCCCGGGCTCCGCCCCGGGGCCGTCCTGCCACCCGTCGTCGTGCGGGATCGTCCACAGCGCCATACGCCCAGCCTCCCCGGAACCGTGCCCGGGGGCGAGACGTTTTCCGCGTGTCGGACGTTCGGTAAGAGTCGGCTGTACGGTCGGGCAGGTCTCCCGCCGAACGGTCCCGCCCTGCCCGGCCCGCCGGATCCGCCCTCCCGGGGTGCCCCACCCACGACCACGGAGCCCCACCATGAGCAGCGTCACTACCCGCAACAGCGACCGCCGGATCTCCCCCGTCTTCCTGGGCATCGTCGCCGTCACGGCGGTCGCCGGCTGGGCGGTGTGGACGGGCTTCGCCGCGGACATCAGGGTCGGCGTCTTCCTGTTCGTCACGGGCGCCTGGATCACCTCGCTCTGTCTGCACGAGTACGCGCACGCCCGCACCGCGCTGCACAGCGGTGACATCTCGATCGGCGCGAAGGGCTATCTGACGCTCAACCCGCTCAAGTACACGCACGCGCTGCTGAGCATCGTGCTGCCCGTCATCTTCGTGATCATGGGCGGGATCGGGCTGCCGGGCGGGGCGGTCTTCATCGAGCGGGGCCGTATCCAGGGCCGGTGGAAGCACAGCCTGATCTCGGCGGCGGGCCCGCTGACGAACGTGCTGTTCGCGATCGTCTGCACGGCGCCGTTCTGGCTGGACGCCCTCTCCGGTGTCCCGCTGGGCTTCCGTTACGCGCTCGGCTTCCTCGCCCTGCTCCAGGTCACTGCGGCGCTGCTGAACTTCCTGCCGGTGCCCGGCCTGGACGGATACGGGATCATCGAGCCCTGGCTTTCGTACAAGATCCGCCGCCAGGTGGAGCCGTTCGCGCCGTTCGGGCTGCTCGCCGTCTTCATCATTCTCTTCATCCCCGAGGTGAACGGCGCGTTCTTCGACGGGATCGACGCGCTGCTGCGCACGCTGGGCGTCTCGGAGCTGGAGACGTACTGTGGTCGCAACCTCTACAGCTTCTGGACGAGCCGGCAGGAATTCGTCTGCGGATCCGCCGGATAGCGCACCCGGGACGCTACGGCCGTGCCGGCGCCGCCCGGTCCGCCCTCGCCTTGCGGAGGTAGTACCAGGCCATGTTGGACGAGAGCCCCGCGAGCAGCACCCATACGACACCGAGCCAGTTGCCCTGGACGAAGGAGACCACGGCCGCGACCACGGTCAGGACACAGACGGCGAGGGCGTAGAGAGCGAGGCGGGGCATGCGGGTCGGCTCCTGTCGGGGGGGGCGTTCCCGGCCCCGGTGGGGCCAGGAGGGGCGTACGGACACCCTCGGCCCCCGTGCGGAGGGAACGGAAGGCAGAGTCCGTGGTCCTCGCGGGCAGCATACTTCGCCCCCGCGCTACCTGACGGGCGTCCCGGCACCCGCTAACGTCAGCGCGTGAGCCTCTGGACTTCTCTTGAGCCCGCGTCCACCACGGTGGCCCCTGGCGACACGACCACCGTGCGGTTGCGCCTGCGCAACACCGGTGATGTCGTCGACGAATACCACTTCGTTCCCGTCGGTGATGTTGCCCCGTACATCACCCTCGAACCCTCGTCCATCCGGCTTTTCCCGGGGACCACGGGCCTCCTCCAGCTCACCGTCGCGCCGCCCCGCACCCCGGACGCGACCGCGGGGCCGCATCCGTACGGGGTCCAGGTCGTCCCGACCGAGCAGACCGACTCGGCAACGGTCGCCGAAGGCAACGTCAGTTTCACCCCGTTCACGGAGGTACGGACCGAACTGGTCCCGCCGACCGTGAAGGGACGGTTCCGCGGCCGGCCCAAGCTGGCCATCGACAACCTCGGCAACACCCCTCTCACCGTCTCCCTCTCCGGCAACGACAACGGCGACGCGCTCTCGTACGAACTGCTGCCCGCCAGCGTGCAGATCCAGCCGGGCCGCGCCGCCTTCGTGAAGGCGAAGCTCAAGCCCCGGCAGATCATCTGGCTCGGCCAGAAACAGGAACGGCCGTACGCACTGGCTCTCCAGCGGTCGGGAACGACTCCGCTCGACACCGAGGGAACCTATGTACAGCGGGGCTTCCTGCCGCTGTGGCTCGCCACCCTGATGAGCATCCTCCTCGCGCTGGCGATCACCTTCGCCGTGCTCTGGTTCGCCTATCAGCCCTCGCTGCGCTCCCTCGCCCGCGAGCAGCCCCAGTCGGTCGCCGCCCGTGCGATACCCACGGTGGAGCCGTCGAAGCCGCCGGCGCTGCCCTCGGAACCGGCCGCGCCGGTACCCAGCGCGCCCGTGGGGGAGTCGCCGGCCGGGTCCGAGGAGGAGGGCGGCGGGGGTTCGGACGGTGAGAAGGAGAAGAAGGAGGAGGAGCCGGCCGAGCCCGTGGAGAACACCGCGGCAGTCGCCGTGACCAAGCTGAACGAGCGGTCCCCGGGCCGGCACATCTGCTACCGGGCGTATGTACGGGGCACCGGCTGGCAGGACCCGGTCTGCGACGGCATCACGTCGGGTACGGAGGGCCAGGACCGGCCCGTCGAGAGCATCAACATCGCCGTGTCCGGCACGGCCCGGGTGAGCGCCAACGGGTTCATCGAGAACACGGACTGGGAGCCGGCCTGGAAGAGCGTCGAGAACCTGAAGGACCTGTACATCGGCACCCCGGACAAGGACGTGTTCATGCGGGGCATGGCGATCAGCGTCGGTGAGGGCAGCGTCTGTGTGACCGCGCGGGTCCACAGCCAGGAGTGGCTGGAGAAGGCGTGCTCCGAGCCGGGCGGCTACAAGTTCGGCGGCACTCTGAGCAAGGATCTGGCGCTGGAAGCGTTCAAGCTCATCGTGTGACGGCGGGAAGCCGCCGCCGGCGCTCCGCCTGACGGCCCGTAGGAGCCTCACGAGAACCGAGGGCCTGGGGCCCGGCCCACCACGAGGCCGGGCACCAGGCCCTCGGTCCGTGTCCGAAGCTACGCCTCCGACTGGACGTCCGTGATCCGCAGCCCCGCGTGGGCCTTGTAACGGCGGTTCACCGAGATGAGGTTGGCCACCAGCGACTCCACCTGGTGGGCGTTGCGCAGCCGGCCCGCGAAGACCCCGCGCATCCCCGGGATCCGGCCCGCCAGCGCCTGGACCAGGTCGGTGTCCGCGCGTACCTCGCCCAGCACCATCACATCCGTCTCGATCCGCTCGACCTCCGCGTCCTGGAGGAGCACCGCGGAGAGGTGGTGGAAGGCGGCGGTCACCCGCGAGTCGGGCAGCAGGGCGGCGGCCTGCTCGGCGGCGCTGCCCTCCTCGGGCTTGAGGGCGTACGCGCCCTTCTTGTCGAAGCCCAGCGGGTTGACGCAGTCGACGACCAGCTTGCCCGCCAGCTCCTCGCGCAGCGACTCCAGCGTCTTGGCGTGCCCGTCCCACGGCACGGCGACGATGACGACGTCGCTGCGGCGCGCGCAGCCGGCGTTGTCCGCGCCCTCGATGCCGTTGCCGAGTTCGGCCGCGGCGGCCTCGGCCCGCTCGGCGGCCCGGGACCCGATGATCACTTTCTGTCCGGCGCGCGCCAGCCGGTAGGCGAGCCCCTTGCCCTGCGGCCCCGTACCGCCCAGCACGCCGACGACCAGCCCGGAGACGTCGGGGAGGTCCCACGGGTCCTTGGCGGCGGGCTTGGCCGACGGCGCGGCGCCGGGCTCGGCGCCGGGCTGTCCGGCGGGCTGGGCGGGCTGGTTCGGCGTGCTGCCACTGTCCGTTGAAGTCATGGTCAGACTCTACGGGGCGGTAACCGGGCGTCCGGCAGCCCCGTTCGGGTGAGAAGCGCCGGTACCGGCCACGCCAGGCGCCCTCCTGCGGCAGGATGCGGGCCCATGGATGCCGTACGCGTCGCACTGCTGCGCGAAGTCCTGACCGGTACGGAGTGGCCGTCGGCGACCCGGCGGTTCGCGGGGGCGCTGCGCTCCTCCGTCGTACCGCACGGCGGCGGGCTGCTGCTCGTCGGGACCGAGGCGTACGAACCGTGGCATCTCGCCGCGCACCTGGTGGACGAGGCGGCCTGGTCCGGCCAGCCCGAGCTGAACCCCACCCTCGTACGCCACCGGGTGCGGCCCGGCGATCCGGCGCATCTCGCCGTCGGGCTGGGCCGTCTGGAGACGGCGGGCCGGGGCGAGACGCTGCTCGTCGTGGCGCCGGAACGCCCCGACGGCGGGCTGCTGGAGCGGGTGCACGACGCGCGGCGCGCCGGGGCGACGGTGCTGTCGCTGGACGGCGGCGACGCGGAGGTACAGGGGCTCGCGCACGACGCGCTGACGGTGGCCGCGGCGGACGCGGCACAGGGTGTGGACCTGGACACCGTGCAGCATCTCGTGGCCGCCGCCACCGGCGAGAACACCCTCCCGGCGCCACGCGGCCGGCGCCGCTTCCGGGACCGGTTGTCGCGGCTGGCGGACCAGTTGACGGCGCCGCCGCCAGCCCGCTGGTGAGCCGCGCGGGGCTGCCCGATGACGGGGTACGGCCTGCCCGGTGGCGGGGTACGGCCTGCCCGGTGAACAGGTTCCGGCCTCCGCACAGTCGGCTTGCCGTGACGCCCCCGCGCCACGCAGCATGGCCTCTCGTGACCACAGGCCCCCTCCGTTCGACGCACTCGATCCTGCCGGATCTCTCCCCGCTCCGCTCCTCCCGGGATTTCCGGCTGCTCTGGGTGCAGGGGCTGGTGACGACCTTCGGCAGCTTCATGGCGATGATCGCGCTGCCGCTCCAGATCAAGGACCTCACCGGATCCCCGCTCGCCGTCGGCGCGATGGGGGCCGTGGAGCTGGTGCCGCTGATCGTCTTCGGGCTGTACGGCGGGGCCCTCGCCGACGCCGTCGACCGGCGCCGCGTCATCCTGCTCACCGAGGCGGGGCTCGGTCTGCTGGCCGCCGTCCTGCTGCTGAACGCCCTGCTGCCGCGGCCCCTGCTCTGGCCGCTGTACGTGGTGGCGGCCGGGGTCTCCGCGCTCGCCGGGCTCCAACGGCCCGCGCTGGACTCGCTGATGGCCCGTATCGTCCCGCACGACCAGCTCACCGCGGCGGCGGCGCTCAACGCGGCACGCTGGCAGCTCGGGGTGCGCAGGGCGGGGCCGAGCGGGGCGACGGGACAGCGGGAGCGAGGCCCGTATGCGGTCCGGTCACCCCCGCCGCCGGCCCGTCAGGCCGGTTCGGAGCCGTCCGATCCGCTCTTCCCGCTCTTCGACGGGTCGTGCCAGCGCGGGTCCGTCTCCCACTCCAGATTGCGCTCCCGGGCCGTCTGCATCGCGTGTTCCGCCTCCTGGCGGGTGGCGTAAGGACCGAAGCGGTCCTTGGCGGGACAGTCCGGCCCTTCCTCGACCTTCTGGTGCCGCAGGCAGTAGAACCACTCGCCGGGCTTGCCGACCGTACGCTTCTTGAACAGGGCCATCATCGGCTCCTTCCTCTGGCGCCTGGCGCCTCACGCCCGACGCCTCTCCCGTCATGCTGCCCCACCTGGGCCGGTTGAGCCCTGCCATAGACTCGCCGGTATGTCTGGCCAGTCGCTGCTCGTACCAGGGGAGATCTCTCCCGCCCGTTCCGTCCCCGGAAAGATCCGGCGCCCCGAGTACGTCGGGAAGCCCGCTCCCACCCCGTACACCGGGCCGGAAGCGCAGACCGCCGAAACGATCGAGCTGATGCGGATCGCCGGGCGCATCGCCGCCCAGGCGATGGAGGAGGCCGCGAAACTCATCGCGCCGGGCGTGACCACGGACGAGCTGGACCGGGTCGCGCACGAGTTCATGTGCGACCACGGGGCCTACCCCTCGACGCTCGGTTACCGGGGGTTCCCCAAGTCGCTGTGCACCTCCGTGAACGAGGTCATCTGCCACGGGATCCCGGACTCGACCGTGCTCCAGGACGGCGACATCGTCAACCTCGACGTCACGGCGTACATCAACGGGGTGCACGGCGACAACAACGCCACCTATCTGTGCGGGAACGTCGACGAGGAGTCGAAGCTCCTGGTGGAGCGGACGCGCGAGGCGCTGAACCGCGCCATCAAGGCGGTTCGGCCGGGGCGCAGGATCAATGTGATCGGGCGGGTCATCGAGTCGTACGCCAAACGGTTCGGCTACGGCGTGGTCCGGGACTTCACCGGGCACGGGATCAACTCGTCCTTCCACTCCGGGCTGATCATCCCGCACTACGACAGCCCGCACGCCACCACGCTCATCGAGCGGGGCATGACGTTCACGATCGAGCCGATGCTCACCCTCGGCACGTACGAGCACGACATGTGGGCCGACGGCTGGACCGTCGTGACGAAGGACCACAAGCGGACCGCGCAGTTCGAGCACACGCTCGTGGTGACGGAGACGGGCGCGGAGATCCTGACGCTGCCGTGACCCTCGCGGGCGGCTGACCACGCGAAACCCCGGGATTGCCATCTGGCGGTCCCGGGGTAACGTTTTTACCGACAGGAAGTCGGGAACCATTGACTTAGGTAAGCCTAAGTAAGAGTATCGATCAGGGCGGCCGTACGTGTGTACGCCCGCATCCGCTGCTGTACGCCCGTATCCGCCGCCAGTCCGTCCTTCCCGTCCCCCTCGGTCTCCGGAGGCCCGCCTTGGACGCATCCGCCACCACCGCCACCCCCTTCTCCACGCTGATCCGGGTCGCCTCGCACGAGAAGCACGACGAGGCGAACGCGGCTCCGTTCATGAGCAACCTGCTCGGCGGCCGGCTCGGTGTGGAGGCGTACACGCGCTACACGGAGCAGCTCTGGTTCGTGTACCGCACGATGGAGGACGCGTCGGAGACACTGAGAGAGGACCCGGTCGCCGGACCCTTCCTCCGGGGCGAGCTGGCCCGCACCCCGGAGCTGGAGCGCGATCTGGCGCATCTGCGGGGCGCCGACTGGCGTACGGGGCTCGCACCGCTGCCCGCGACGGCCGCGTACGCCGCGCGGGTGGAGGAGTGCGCGCGCGAGTGGCCCGGCGGGTTCGTGGCGCACCACTACACGCGGTACATGGGGGACCTCTCCGGCGGCCAGATAGTCCGCGACAAGGCGGAGAAGACCTACGGCTTCGCGCGCAAGAGCGACGGCGTACGGTTCTACGTCTTCGAGGGGATCGCCAACCCGGCGGCCTTCAAGCGCGGCTACCGGGAGCTGCTGGACACGATCGCGGCGGACGACCTGGAGAAGCAGCGGATCATCGACGAGTGCAAGCGCGCCTTCGACTTCAACGCGGCGGTGTTCGAGGAGCTGAGCACGGAGTTCCCGCTGAGCGCGTAGGGGTACGGGCGGGGCCGGGCCCGGACCCAGGGGCTCAGGACCGAGGGCTCGGCGCCCAGGGCTCAGGGCTCAGCGGGCGTGCTCCGTGATCAGCCGCACGCGCCCGCCGAGCTCGATCGAGCCGTCGGGTCCGGGGGCGGTGATGAGCTGCGAACCCCGGCCCTGCGTGATGTTGAGCGCCCGGCCGAGCCGCGCCGTGAGCAGCAGCGCGGCGGCCCCGGTCGCCTCGTCCTCCACGATGCCGTCGCCTCGGCGCGGAAAGGCCCGCGCCCTGACCCGTCCCGCCGCCTCGTCCTCCCAGGCCCACGCGTACAGCCACCCCTCGCCGGGCGGTGGCGCGGGCAGCGCGTCGACCTCGGCGGCGGAGGCGTACTGCTCCAGCGTGCGCGGCGGAGCCCACTCGGGGCGCGCGGTGATCCAGGTGAACTCGCCGTCCTGACGCACCCAGACCTCCCCGGCGGGCGGGTTCACGGCCTCCAGATCGAGCAGCCAGGCCGCGCCGACGAGCGGATGCCCGGCGAACGGCAGCCGCAGCCCGGGGGTGTAGATGTCGACCACGCCCCGGTCGGGGTCGTCCACGAACACGGTCTCGCTGTAACCGAACTTCGCGGCGATGGCCTGCCGGTCCGCCCGGTCGGGGTGATGCCGCCCCTCGCGGACGACACCGAGCAGATTGCCGTGCCGGCCGTCGGCGCCGCAGAAGACGCTGAGTACGTCGATGTCAGTCACGTTCACCCGGGCATTCAAACATCACTCACCTTTCACGACGGTCACCACGGCGAGAGCGAGAATCCCGAGGACGGCTCCCAGGGTGACGGCGAGCGCTTCGAGCCACGAGGGTCCCCCTTTCCCCGCCCTCGTACGCGCGTGCCGCCCACCGGAGCGGTGGACCCGCCGAAAGGGCCACCACCAACGGCGCCGGGGCGCCCCGCTGTGCCGCTGGACGGCGGAGGCGGCCGGTTGGGCGGTGAGCGTGTACCGCCCCGAGTCGTCGGCCGCACCGATCACCACCCGCTCACCGGTGACGAGCCGCCCCAGGGCGAGGGACTGCTGCCGGTGGTCGTCGCACCAGGAGCGCAGCGCCGTGGGCACGTCCGGTACGTACGAGGCCACCGGCACCAGCACACCCCGCCCCGGCCCGGGTGCGGGCAACCAGGCGGCGGCCGGGTCGGGGTCGAGCCCGTCCGCCACCCGGTGGGCCTGATCCCGTAACCAACTCAGGGCGCCCTCGGACGTGTACATCCGCCGGGCACCGAGTACGACGCGTACCCGGGCCCCGTTCACCGGCCCCTCCGCGACGACGGTCACCACGTACACCGTCACCCCTGCCCGCAACACGGCGGCCCGAGCCGCCTGCGGTGCGGGTGCGCGGCGATCTGCCGGTCGCACTCCTCGACGGTCGCCTCCCCGATCCCCCGCCGGGCGTTCTCCCGGCGCTTCGCCCACCAGCCGCACACATCGCAGCCGACTACGGGCAGTGGCGTGGGGGCCCGGCGGGGCGGGGCGGCCCCCGGAGGCACGTACAACAATGCCGCAGGAACCTCCTGGTTACGCGTCATCGGACACCTGTCTACTTGTCGCCATCCACCTGTTGCGGAGGCGGAGGGTGGATTACCGTGCGTACTCGGACAGCTACGAGAATGCACCCGGAAACTGGCTCAAATGCCGCTGGCGGGAGGTAAGTCGCCGCCACATTCCGGTAATTCCACACCTTCGACGAGAGGTCGGTGCGATGCCCCCCAGGCGGATCATCACGGGACGAAGCCAGGAGCCGCGCAAGCGGTTCGTGGAGGAACTCACTCGACTACGCGCGGAGAAGGGCCACAGCCTGCGCAAACTCGGCGACACGCTGGGCTGGGACCCGTCCCTGTTCGGCAAGATGGAGAGCGGCGACACCCTCGGCGGCCCGGAGGTCGCCCAGGCGCTGGACCACCACTACAAGACACCGGGCCTGCTACTGACCCTGTGGGAACTGGCCATGGCGGATCCAGGACAGTTCAAGGAGCGCTACCGCAGGTACATGACCCTGGAGGCGGACGCGGTGAGCCTCTGGCACTTCGGAGTCAGCCTCCTGCCCGGGCTGCTCCAGACGGAGGGGTACGCGCGTGAAGTGCTCGCGGTGGGCGGCATCGAGGGCGAGTTGGAGATGGAGCGGCAGGTCATGGCGCGCATAGGGCGTCGTGTTCTGCTGGAGGGCGAGAATCCGCCGCGCTTCCGCACGATCCTCTCCGAAGCGGTGCTGCGCACCCCGCTGCTGGATGCCGAGGAGTGGCGGAAGCAGCTTCAGTATCTGATCGAGATGACCGAACTCCCGCACATCGCACTCCAGGTCCTTCCGTTCACCGTCGGACCGCACGGCTTGAACAGCACCCACGTAATGTTCCTGCGGGCGCCGAACGGCTCCACCGTGGCCTACACGGAGAACGCGCTGCGAGGCGATCTGATCGAGGAACCGAAACCGGTTGAGCAGCTTCAACTCGCGTACGATGCGATGCGCGACCACGCGCTGTCCCCGGTCGAGTCACGGAAGCTGATCACGCAGATGTTGGAGGAGGTCTCGTGGGACCCAATGACCTGAGCCCCGTTGTCTGGCGCAAGAGTTCGTACAGCAACCCGGACGGCGGCCAGTGCGTCGTAGCCGCAGCCGCGTGGCGCAAGAGTTCCTACAGCAACTCGGACGGCGGCGAGTGCGTCGAAGCCGCCCTCAACCTCCCCGGCACCGTTCCCGTACGCGACTCCAAGAACCCAGAAGGCCCCGCGCTCCTCTTCCCGGCGACGGCCTTCACCTCGTTCGTCCAGGCGCTCCGCTCGGACACGCTCGACGCGCGCTGAACAGCCCCGGGCAGGAGCCCGCACGGGTGAAAAAGTGGTGCCCCATGGGTCCCGCCCTGCCGCCCTCAGGAGGCACAGTGAAGTTCATGATCCGCCCGGCCCGTGCGGAGGACGCCGGGGCGGTCAGTGAGATCGTGCTCGCCCGGTCTGCCTGGCTGGTAGAGCGTGGACTGCCCAGTTGGCGCGCGGACGTGGAGAGCGTCAGCGTGCAGGCGGAGAACCCCGATGGGGCCATGTACGTACTGGAAGCGGACGGCAGGCCGATCGGGTGCACGACCGTGACGGAATCGACTCCACCCATGGCCTGGACCGACGAGGAACTGGCCGAACCGGCGCTCTACCTCTACACCACGGTCACTCACCCCGAGACCGTCCCGTGGAAGCCGGGAACCCTCATCGCGCTGTGGGCGGTGGACCGGGCAGCGAAGGAGGAAAAGCTGTGGGTACGCCGTGGATGTAGGTTCCCGGGACTTGTGTCGTACTACCAGCGACAGAAATTCACCGTGATCCACGAGCTGCAAAAAACTCACGGCCCGATGTATCTGATGGGCCGCCGCGCTGAGCGCATCACGGACTTGGAGGACCGCTTCAACGGGCTCTTCAAGCCTTCCGCATAGCCGACCGGTGCCTGCGCTCTCCCCGGTAACGAGTCACAAGTACGCCGCCGTGGCCAGGTGCAGGTGAATAACCTCAATGAGTTGCGAGTGCCGCATTTCGTCGTACCCAACATGATTCAACTCCTCCAGCCCCGCGCGCAGGCCGTCCGGGTCGACCAGGCCGGCTTCGAAAAGGGCCGAACCTGACCTCAACATGCCACGCATCAGCCCTGTGCCGTGCCCGATCAGGGCATGTTCGACGACTTCGGCAAAGCTCTCCCGTTCTGTCGGCAGCGTCACGTCGTTGCTCATGCCCAGCGACGCAAGACGTCGTCGCTGAAGCTGCTTGAGTTCACGCCAGTCCATGGGCAGGGCCTCGCCAAAAGCCACCATGTCGGCATCCGCAAACGGATGCAGTGGCCAGAGGCCCGCCCGCAGCAGAACCGGCGCGGCGCTCTCCAAGGAGAGCAGCGTCATGCTGTTCACAGCGGCCGGCGGCGCGATCCCGTCGTCGCCGAACTCGGAGAGCCACCTGACCTGATGGCCTGTCCACGGCAAGGATTCGGCGTCCTCCATCGATCCTGCCGCACGGTGCGGATACTCCTCCTGTGTCAGCGCGACCATCTCATCACCGCCAAGCCCGGTGACCACGGTGTGGGCGCCTACGGCTGCGATCCGGGCCGTCAGAAGAGCGAAGGGATAATGGAGCGGGTCCTCATACGGGCTGATCGCCGCGCCCTTCACCCGCAGACAGGCAGGGTGCAGAGGAAGGCTGGTCATGGCATCGACCAACTCGTCCACAGCTCCGAACGGCACTGCGGCTCGCAACTCCGCGCGACGCCGGATCTGCTGCTCCCTGCCGGCCCCACCGATCAACAGAGCGGCGGTATTGAGGCGCCCAGGGAAGCGTTCGGCGGCTCGTGTCGCCACGGTGCCCGAGTCGAAACCCGCCCGTGAGGTGGAACAGAGTACGGTCCGGGTCTATGGGGCGCGAGTCCAAAGCGTCGTCGAGCACCCGGATAAATGCGCCCAGCACGTCGGCCCCCGGCACAAGCTCACGGGAACCAGTGTGGAGTGCCGGCGTGGGATAGCGGACAAAAAGATGGCCACCGAAATAGGCACAGGACCGCTCC
Organism: Streptomyces sp. NPDC096310; assembly: GCF_044763125.1. Lineage (NCBI taxonomy): Bacteria > Bacillati > Actinomycetota > Actinomycetes > Kitasatosporales > Streptomycetaceae > Streptomyces > Streptomyces sp. NPDC096310. The sequence continues at coordinate 34,674 of NZ_JBIWFO010000018.1, forward strand.
GTGAGCCGGTGGATTCCGGTGAACAGGGTGTCGGTGGTGTAGCGCGGCCGGTACAACAAGAGCCGCGCCGCCTCCCTGAGGTTGACGCCGTGCGCGTAGGACCGAAGGTCCGCCATGTCCCAGGGACCATGGAGGCTGTCAGCATCATGACTGAGGTACAGCGGGGTGGTGCGACAGGCTCCCGCAGTGACCTGCACCGGCTCGTCCGGGGCGGTTTCCACCAGGATGTAGTCCCCCTGCCGCTGATCGGCCAACTCTCGGGCGCGATCGTACTCGCGGGCGGAAGCCTCCCGAACCGCCGACTCACAACGAGGCCGACCGGCAGCGCGTTCCCGCACCACCAGCAATGAGCGTTCCCCATCGGTCACCGCCAGGTGCTCAACCATCGGGTGCCGATAGGGGGTTACCTCACTCCGTCGATCTCCGGTCCGGTACCGATCCCCGACCCACTGCCACTTGGTTTCCGCGTACGGAGTGAGACGCAGTTTGAGCACGATCTCTCCAGCCAATGGGATCGGGGGGCAACGCCAGACTGCGGGAGCTCCGTTCGATCAAACCTTGGTCGTGTCGTAGGTGTGTCCACCATCCGAGGAGCCTTGCTCCTTCTTGTATTCGTGAGTCTCGGCCGGACTCTGGACGCGGCGCACCGCTTTTGTGGCAAACAGATCCTCGAACGTCCGACGTCGTCGCGGAGGAGGAGTGAAATCACGGGTCATCTCGGTCACTCTTTCGGCACCATTGAAACATAACCCCACAGCAATCAAGAGACTACTGAAGGTAGCCAAGGCTGACCAGAGGGCCTGTCTGGACGCAGGCTTGTCGGCTCGGCCGAATAACGTCGGCAGACGGGGCCGGCGGCACCCCCGTCTCCGAGGTGGCCCGGGCGTATGTGGAGGCGGTCGAAGGCACCGCGCGCGGCCGGACCGTACGTCCGTAACCGCCGGACGCGGGGTCCGACGGGCTGAGCAGCGTTGTCCGGCGCGGGAGTTCGTACGGCCACCGCGCCGCGCGGCCCGTCCCGGGTGCTTCTCCCCCGGCGCCGCCCGGCGTCAGCTCCGGAGCGTGGCGACCGCTTCGTCGAAGAGGCGCACGGGATCTCTCTCCCCGCCCGAGCGGTACCACTCGTCGACGGCCGCGTCGAGACAGGCGAGCGCCGCCGCGACGAACGCGCGGGCCCGGGGGTCGGGGACGCGGGGAGGCCTAGGCGGCGCTGCGCCTCGGGGGCGAGCAGTTCCTGCCAGTGGAGGTGTTTCTCCAGGTGCCGGGCGCGCAGGGAGGGCGCCTCGTGGTGCAGCCGGGCGAGGGTGAACTGCTCCGCCTGCGTGCCACCGACCGTTGGGAGCGTCAGGAAGGCGCCCCGGATGGCCTCCCAGGCCGACTCCTCGGCCGGACGGGCCTCCCTACCCGTACCGAATTCTTCGACGCTCTCCCGGGCGGGGCTACCAGGGCAATTACCAGACCGCGCGGCCCGCCACCGGATGCCGATGGTGGAGCTCGACGGGACGGTCGAGTCGTCGGAGCCGACGGCCCGGTCCCGTTCACCGACCTGTTTCAGGGCCGCGACGAGCTGATGGTCTACCAGCACATGTGGTACGACGGCGCACCGCACCAGGGGCAGTGCGAGGGCTGCACCACCACGGCCTGGCATCTGAGGGACGCCGTCTATCTCAACGCCCGCGGCGTCTCGTTCGCCATCCTGACGACGGGACGCTGGGACGAGGTGGCCTCATACGTCGCGTTCATGGGCTGCACGCAGCCCTGGTACTCGGTGCGCGATGTGGCGGCGCCGATCGGCGGCACCATGGGCCACCTCGCCTGCTTCCTGCGTGACGGCGACCGCGTGTTCCTCACGTACGCGACAACGAGCCGCGGCAACGAGCGGGTCAACGGCTCACTCGGCCTGCTGGACAGGACCCCCTACGGGCGCGGCGAGGCGTGGGAGGACAACCCGGAGGGCCGGCCCGCGGGGCGCGACGCGTGCTGGTACTGGCGCTCAGACGCGAACGGGAACGCCACCTGGGGCCCGACCAGCCGCCCCGTACCGCAGTGGACCCGCCCCGGCGCGGCCCCGGTGGAGACCCTCAGCCGGCACGGCCACCACCACTGAGGGGCCCGGCGGCGCCAGGAGAGCATGGCCGGTCCGAAGAACCGGACGCGCCGAAGGAGGGCGCGGGCCGCGAAGGGGGGCTGCCGGGTGGGGTGGGCCGGTGGTGGTTCATGGCGGGCCCGCCCCCTCCCAGGGTCGATGTTCGCGGTTCCGGGCCGTGCGTCAAGGGCGCTCCTTCGTCGCGTCGCTGCGCGATGGCCTGCGGCCACCCCTGACCCACGTCCCTCCACCGCTGGTAAAGCAGTGGGGAGGGGGCGGGGGGAAGGGTCCCCTGGAAAGCCTGTTTGTTGCGGAGGCCGGACCCAGGCTGCCGGGTCGGTTCGCCCTGCGGGGCACGCGGTCGTGGAGTGGGGTGGCCCGGCTCTCGTCAAGCGGCTCTCCACCGGGTGTGGGTGGGGGGTACATGCCCCGCTGGTCACTGACGGTGGGTGGGGACGGTGGCGATCGGACCGGGTGAGGAATGATCGGGCAGGAAGGGCGGCGCGGGGGGCCGGTCAGGGGCAGGGCGGCCCTGAATCTCCCCGTCGGTGCCAAAAACTGCCCAGGACGGGACTTCCGGTACACGACTCTCCCGAAAGACGCCCCCCACGTCACACCAGTTCACACACGTCACTCCGCTTACGCCTTACGCCACCGGACCCCGCCCGACATCCCTTCCACCCACCATGAGTGACCAGCGGGGCATGAAGCCCGGCCAACAACCGGTCGGCAGACGCTTGACGAGAGCCCAGCCACCCCACACGACAACCGCGCACCCCCACGGCGAGTGACCAGCGGGGCATGTACCCCCCACCCACACCCGGTGGAGAGCCGCTTGACGAGAGCCCAGCTACCCCACTGCACGACCGCGTGCCCCGCAGGGCGAACCGACCCGGCAGCCTGGGTCCGGCCTCGACAACAAACAGGCTTTCCAGGGGACCCTTCCCCCCCCCCGCCCCCTCCCCACTGCTTTACCAGCGGTGGAGGGACGTGGGTCAGGGGTGGCCGCAGGCCATCGCGCAGCGACGCGACGAAGGAGCGCCCTTGACGCACGGCCCGGAACCGCGAACATCGACCCTGGGAGGGGGCGGGCCCGCCATGAACCACCACCGGCCCACCCCACCCGGCAGCCCCCCTTCGCCCGGCGGCCGCACCCCGCACCCCCGCACCCCCGGCCCCGCACCCCGGCCCCGGCGCAGGGCGCGGGCGTCAGGCTTGGCGGGAGTCGTAGGCGTCGTGGCTGCGTTCGATGTCGGGGTTGTGCTCGACGGCCCATTCGGCCAGGGTCACGGCGGGTTCGATCAGCGTGCGGCCCATCGGGGTGAGTTCGTACTCGACCCGTGGCGGCACCTCGGCGAAGACCGTGCGTCCGATGAGGCCGTCACGTTCCAGGTGCCGCAGCGTCAGCGTCAGCATCCGTTGCGAGATGCCGGGGATGCGGCGCAGCAGTTCGGTGAAGCGCATGCGCTCCCCGTGGAGGGTCGCCACCACGAGGAGCGTCCACTTGTCGCCGATGCGGTCGAGGATGCCCCGGATGGCGCGTCCGCCGTCGCCCCGGATCAAACAGGTCTTCTCGTACTGCGACATGGTGCTCCCGGTGCCGGCAGGGCGGTCAGGGCGGTCAGGCACAGGGATGTGCCTTTTGTAAGCCCTTCGACGGTGACTCATCATGGCTCTACTCACAAGTGGTAACCATGGGAGGTTGCGTCGTGATCATCGCGTACTGGATCGTCGCCGGGCTGCTGGGTCTGCTGTATCTCTTCGCCGGCGGTAAGAAGCTCACCCAGAGCCAGGAGCAGTTGGCGCCGATGATGGGGTGGGTCGACACGGTCCCCATGCCGGCCGTACGGCTCATCGGCGCCGTGGAGATACTCGGGGCGGCCGGACTGATCCTGCCGCCCCTGACCGGCATCGCGCCGGTCCTCGCGATCGCGGCAGCGGCCGGTTTCGCGGTCCTCCAGATCCTGGCGGCGGCTCTTCATCTGTCGCGCGGGGAGGTCAAGGAGACCGGCATGAACGTACCGCTGATCATCCTCGCCGTGGTCGCGGCCTGGCTGGCCACCGCCTTCTGACACGATGTTCAGGCCAGGGCCTCTCCTGTCATCGTGACGACGACCTTTCCGGCCCTGGCGCTGCCCTTCTCGACGTACTCCAACGCCTCCCGGGTCTGATCGAACGGGAAGACACGATCGACGACGGGACGGATCGTTCCGGCGTCGATGAGCGGGGTGAGTGCGCGCAGTTGGTCGCCGTCCGCCTTCATGAACAGGAACGAGTACGTCACGCCACGGCGTGCGGCGTGGCGCCGGGTCCGGAAACTCAGCGCGCTCATCGCCAGCCGGAGGAAGGCGTTGGCACCGAGCTCGCGGGCGAAGGCCGCGTCGGGAGGGCCTGCGACGCTGATGACCTTCCCGCCGGGCTTGAGCACCCGCAGGGACTTCTCCAGCGTTTCGCCGCCGAGGGTGTCCAGGACGACGTCGTAGCCGTCGAGGACCGACTCGAAGGTCTGCTTCGTGTAGTCCACCACCTCGTCCGCGCCCAGGTCCTTCACCACACTGGTCTTGGCCGTGCTCGCGGTGGTGGCCACGTACGCGCCCAGGTGCTTCGCGAGCTGGATGGCGATGGTGCCGACGCCGCCGGAGCCCGCGTGGATGAGGACCTTCTGCCCTGGCCGCACCTGCGCCCGTTCGACCAGGGCCTGCCATGCGGTCAGGGCGACCAGGGGAAGGGACGCGGCCTCCGCCATGGTGAGCGTGGCCGGTTTGAGCGCGATGTCGTCCTGGTGGACGGCGATGAGTTCGGCGAAGGTGCCGATGCGGTCCTTGCCGGGCCGCGCGTAGACCTCGTCGCCCACCGCGAACCGGGTCACGGCCGAACCGACTTCGATCACGACCCCGGCGAGGTCGTTGCCCAGGATGAGCGGGAGACGGTACGGGAGGATCGCCTTGAACTCTCCGTCGCTGATCTTGTGGTCGAGCGGGTTGACGCCCGCCGCGTGGATCCGGACCAGCACATCGTCGGCGCCCACCCGTGGATCCGGAGTCTCGGTGTGGTGTCCGCCGCCCTTGTCTCCGTACCGCTCGATGGTGAAGGCTCTCATCGCCGTCTCCTCCAACCATCCCGTCCGCGACGGGGTTTCTTGTTCATCCTCAGGCCACCGGTGGGGCCGGGGCGATGACGCGGCCGGGATCGCCGCCCTGGATGTTGGGCAGGGAGTCGGCGACCTTTTCGTGCGGAGCGCCGAGCGGTACCGCGCTGACCTCGGAGAGGCGGGCGAACTGCTCGGGCTCCAGCCGGATGTCGAGAGCGCCCAGGTAGCCGTCGAGCTGGGTGAGGCTGCGCGGTCCGATGATCGGGACGAGCGGGGTCGCGGAGCGTGCGGCACGCTCCCGTACCCAGGCCACCGCCACCTGGGCGGGCGTCACGCCGGTCTCCTCCGCGATGGCCAGGACGGTGTCGACGACGGCGGTCTTCTGGCCGGTGCTCTCCGTGTGGACGACCCTGCCCCAGTCATTCAGCCGTCCCTCGGCGCTGCGCCGGTACTTTCCGGTGAGCAGTCCGCCGCCGAGCGGGGACCACAGGGCGGCGCCGAGTCCGAGGCTTTCGGCCATCGGCAGCAGCTCACGGTCGGCGGTCCGCTCGACGAGGCTGTACTCGTGCTGGATGCCCACGACGGGCGCCCAGTTCCTCAGCTCCGTGAGCGTCACGGCGCGGGAGACGCGCCAGGCGGGGAAGTTGGACAGACCGGCGTGGTGGATCTTGCCCGCGCTCACCAGGTCGTCGAGCCCGCGCAGGATCTCCTCGATGGGGGTGAGTTCGTCGGGGAAGTGCACCCAGAGCAGGTCGATGGAGTCGGTGCCCAGGCGCTTCAGGCTCGCCTCCACCGAGGCGACCATGTTCTTGCGGCTGTTGCCCGTCGTGGAGATGCCCGGCTGCGGCGCGGCCCCCAGGGTGAACTTGGTGGCCAGGACGAAGTGGTCCCGGTCGGCGGCGATGAACTTCCCCGTCAGCTCCTCCGACTCGCCGAACTGGTAGGCGTCCGCGGTGTCCAGGAAGGTGCCGCCGGCCTCGGCGAAGCGGTCGAAGATACGGCGCGCCTCGTCGGGCTCGGCCCCGGCGCCCCAGCGGGTGCCGAAGTTCCCCGCGCCGAGCGCGTACTCGGACACGCGCAGTCCGGTCCGGTGCCCGAAGGTGGTGTAACGCATCAGATCTCCTCATTCATGAAATCAACAGGCAGACACATTGGCGCATCGCGGGGTGTTCCTCACGCCGCGTTCGGTGAGGCGGCCAGGCTCTGCTTGACGGTCCGGCTGACCTCGTCGGCGAGGATCTCCGGCAGGCCCTTCTCGACGCCGTACAGGGCCTGGGCCGCGACATCGGCCGGGTCGGCCTTCTGATCGGCGGGAACGCCCTCGGCCATGTCGGTGTCCATCCATCCGACGTGCAGCGCCGAGACCGTGATGCCGCGCGGGGCCAGTTCCTCGCGGGCCGCGTCGGTCAGCGCCCAGGCCGCCGCCTTGGCCGCGGCGTAGGAGCCGAGGCCCGCCGGGTGCAGCCAGGACAGGGCGGACAGGACGTTGAGCACGGCGCCGCCGCCGTTGCCCTCGATGACGGGGGCGAAGGCCCGCGTCACATGGAGCGGCCCGAAGTAGTTCGTCTCCATCTCCAGCCGCACCGCGTCCAGGGCGCCCGCGATCAGCGGCGTGGCGGTGGAGATCCCCGCGTTGTTCACCAGCAGTGTCGCGTCGGACGCGATGCGTGCGGCGGCCCGTATCGACTCCTCGTCCGTCACGTCCAGCCGCAGCGGGGTGACGCCCGGCAGATCCACCGTCTCGGGCCGGCGGGCCGCCGCGTACACGCGCGCTCCGTGCTCCACGAGCTGGGCGGCGAGATGGCGGCCCAGTCCCCGGTTGGCTCCGGTGACCACGGCGACCGCGTCCTTCAGTTCCATGTCCCTCTCCTTTTTGGATTACGGTCACAATCTAAACACGGGCGTACGATAGATGCCAGCCGACATCCAAAGAAGGGGGTGGCCGATGGGCCGCGTATCGCAGGCGCAGGCGCGGGAGAACCGCAGACGGGTCGTGGAAACCGCCTCCCGGCTGTTCCGGGAGCGAGGAACCCATGTCAGCGTCGCCGATCTGATGAAGGCGTCCGGCCTGACCCACGGCGGCTTCTACAAGCAGTTCGCCTCGAAGGAGGCACTCATCGACGAAGCCACCGCCCACGCGTTCGACGAACTCCGCCAGCTCTACACCGCCGGCCTCGAACAGCAGGCCGGGCAGCGGGACGCCGCCCGGCAGGCGCTGATCGACTCGTATCTCTCCGTCCGGCACCGCGACACCCCCGGGGACGGCTGCCCCGTCGCGGGGCTCGTCACCGACATGGCGAGGGAACCGGGCGATCACGAGGCCCACCGCGTCTTCGCCCAGGGGGTGAGCGACTTCGCCGAACGACTCGGCACCGAGGACCAGGACGGCATCGCCCGGCTGTGCACCATGGTCGGCGCACTCGTCCTGGCCCGCGCCACCAGGGACTCCGCCCTCTCCGAGGAAATCCTCGACGCCGCGCACGCGGCCGTGAGGTAGCCCTCGGATCCCGATGTCAGTGGGACGATTAATAGGTCCGATGTGTCGAGGTGAGTTTCGATCCGGGCAACCCCAGAGTGCCACCGTATCCATTGACAGGTACAGACCTAGACCGTAACTTCCCGCAATACACCCGATGTATTGACGGTCTATCAGGCATGGAGGGCACACGCATGACCTCACAGCCGAGAAAGGTCTTATCGACGCGCAGAGCCGTACTGGGCTCCGCGCTGGGCGGCGCCGCGCTCGCGTCGCTGCCCGGGGTCGCCCGGGCGGAGGAGCAGCCCGCCGGGGGCGCCACGGGGGCGGAGGCGGTGCGGGCGCGGCCGTGGAAGTTGACCAACCGTATGTCCGGCAGCGGCGACTGGGCCGATTTCCTGCGCAAGCAGGACCTGGTCTGGAACCGGCTGCCCGCACTGTGGCACGAGGGGCCGTTCCTGGGCGACGGGCTGCTGGGCAGCATGGTCTACCAGGAGCCGGACGCCAACAAGATCCGCTTCACCGTCCAGCACGGGCGGGTGCAGGATCACCGTCCCGCGCTCGGCAGCGGCTGGGGCACCTGCCGGCTGCCGGTGGGGCATCTGACGCTCGACCCGGTCGGCACCATCACGGCGGTCGACTGGCGGCTGAGCCTGTGGAACGCGGAGCTGAGCGGTACGGTCACCACCTCGTCCGGCACGCTGACACTCACCGCCTTCATCCACGACGAGACCCTTGTCGCCCGGGCGCGGGCGGGCGGCGGCGAGCGGGTCCGCTGGACGTTCCACCCCGAGGAGGCCATGAGCCCCCGGCAGATCAGCGAGGAGCCGCCCGCCGACTACGTCGCCAACCCCGCCTGGTCCACCCGTACCACCAGCGGGGTCGAGCAGGTGCTCCAGCCGCTCACCGGTGGCGGTCAGACCGCGACGGCCTACCGCCGGACCGGTGACGTGTTCCTGCTCAGCGTCGCGCACAGCTACCCGTCCACGAGCGAGGCGGCGGCCGTCTCGCTCCGGAAGATCCAGCGGGCCGAGGCGTACGGAACCCTCCGCGACCGGCATACCCGCTGGTGGCACGAGTTCTACCGGAAGAGCTTCGTCTCCCTCCCCGACGAGCGGTTGCAGAGCTTCTACTGGATCCAGCTCTACAAGGTCGCCTGCGCCACCCGGGCGGGTGCCCCGGTGATGGCCACCTCGGGGCCGTGGCTGGAGCCCACCCCCTGGCCGGCGGTGTGGTGGAACCTCAACGTCCAGTTGGAGTACTGGCTCATCCACGGCTCCAACCACCTGGAACTCGACTCGCTGACCGCCACCCTCCGCCAGAACCAGGAGCGGCTGACCGCCAATGTGCCGGCCGCGTACCGCTCCGACAGCGCGGGGGTGGGCCGCAGTTCGGACATGTTCGCCACCCGGAGCGTCGGAACCCCGGGCAGCGGCGCCGAAGTCGGGGACCTCACCTGGGCGTTGCACAACGTGTGGCTGAGCTACCGCCACACCATGGACGAGACACTGCTGCGGGACACACTCTTCCCGCTGCTGCGCCGCGCGATCAACTACTACCTGCACTTCCTCACACCGGGCAGCGACGGCAAGCTCCATCTGCCCAGCACGCTCTCCCCCGAGTATCCGGTCGTGCCGCCGCAGGACACCAACTACGATCTCGCGCTGATCCGTTGGGGCTGCCAGACCCTCCTCGACGCCTCCGCGCACCTCGGCGTCGACGATCCGCTGAAGGCGCGGTGGCAGGAGGTGCTGGCGCGGCTCACGCCGTACCCGACCGACAAGAACGGCTTCATGATCGGCGCGGACACACCGTACGCCCAGTCGCACCGGCACTACTCGCACCTGCTGATGGTGTACCCCCTCTACCTGGTCAACTGGGACCAGCCGGAGAACCGTGAGCTGATCGAGAAGTCGCTCGTCCACTGGCACGCACTGACCGGCGCACACCGGGGGTACAGCTACACCGGCGCCGCCTCGCTGTACGCGATGGCGGGACGGGGGAACACCGCGCTCGACTATCTGAAGCTGTTCTTCGACCCCACCACCCGGTTCCCCTGCCGCGCCAACACCCACTACACCGAGGCAGGACCGGTCATCGAGACGCCGCTGTCGGCCTCGCAGTCGGTGCACGACATGGTCTGCCAGAGCTGGGGCGGCACCGTCCGGGTCTTCCCCGCCGTCCCGGACGCCTGGCAGGACGTCACCCTGCACGACTTCCGGACCCAGGGCGCGTTCCTCGTCAGCGCGGTGCGCAAGGGGGGCGTCACCCGGTTCATCCGGGTCAGGAGCCTGGCGGGCGAACCGCTCAGGCTCAAGCACGGGCTGACCGGCACCCTCACCGTACTGCTCGACGACGGTACGCCGGCCAGGACGGAGGACCTGGGCAACGGCACGCTGGCCATCACCGTGCCCAAGGGCCGTGAGGTACTGGTCCACTCCGGGGCACGGCCGGACCTGGTCGTCGCACCGGTCGCCGTCTCGGAACCGGGCGCCGCCTGGGGACTCCCGTAGCCGCGGACAGGAGCAGGCGGCAAGCAGGGAGTCGGGAGTAGCACGTAGCGGTACGCGGGAAACACCGGGCACGGCTCGGGCCCCCGGGACGCAAGGCCGGTCCCGGGGGCCTTTCCCTGTGCGGCCCTTCTTGACCCCGGCTTTGCCCTGTCGTGGGGCGGCCGAGGGGCGGCTGTGACCTGCCTGTGTCCGGGCGTCACTCCGGGGCGGGAGTGAGAGCTGAATCACTGGACGAAGGGGTACCACTCAGGTAAGCCTAAGTTAAGTTGATCCCGCCGCATTCTCCTGTCATGTCTCCAATACCGCCCCGCATCCCCTTTGCTCCCTTGCCTGTTGGCGTTACCCGTTGCCCGCTGCCGCTGCCGTTGTCCTGTTCGGATCCCATCCGTTTCCCGCCCCTCGTGGAGCCCCGTATGCGACCTGCCCGTCTCTCCGTCGTCACCGCCACCGCCGCGGTGGTGGCCCTGACCGCCGTCACGGGGTGCGCCGAGAAAAGCGAGTCCAAGGGCGGCGCGGGCGCCGTCCAGGTCACCGCGAAGGACGACGCCTGCGAGGTCTCCACCAAGGAGTTCCCGGCCGGCCATCTCGAACTGGCCGTCGAGAACAAGGGGTCCAAGGTCACCGAGGTCTACCTCCTCTTCCCCGACGACCGGATCGTCACCGAGCGCGAGAACATCGGCCCCGGCACGAAGGCGAAGATCACCGCCGAGGTGAAGTCCGGTTCGTACGAGATCGCCTGCAAGCCCGGCATGAAGGGTGACGGCATCCGGCAGAAGGTCACCGTGACCGGCGGGACCGCCGCCGGGCGCAGCCCGGAGATGGACGCCGCGGTCGCCGCGTACCGGAAGTACGTCCAGGCCCAGGCCGACGGAACGCTGCCGAAGGTGAAGGTCTTCACCGACGCCGTGCGCGCCGGTGACCTGGAGGCCGCGAAGAAGGCGTACGCCCCGTCGCGGATCGGCTGGGAGCGTACGGAGCCGGTCGCCGAGTCCTTCGGGGACATCGACCCGAAGGTGGACGTGCGCGCCGACGGCCTGGAGCCGGGCCAGAAGTGGACGGGCTGGCACCGGCTGGAGAAGGAGCTCTGGCAGGACAGGAAGCTCGGCCCGGACGCGAAGTCCCTCGCCGACGCCCTCGACAAGGACCTGCTGGACTGGCAGAAGCGGGTGGGCCGCGCCGAGATCACCCCGACGTCCATGGCCAACGGCGCGAAGGAACTTCTCGACGAGGTCGCCTCCGGCAAGGTGACCGGCGAGGAGGAGCGGTACAGCCATACCGACCTCGTCGACTTCAAGGCCAATGTCGAGGGCGCGGAGCACTCCTACGAGCTGCTGAAGCCGGTGGCCGCGAAGAACGACCCGGCACTGGTGACGGAGCTGGACAAGCGGTTCGCCGCGCTCAACACGCTGCTGGACACGTACCGGGAGGGCGCGGACGCGACCGGCTCGACGGACGCGACCGGTTCGCCGGACTCGTACGCGTTCACGTCGTACGAGAAGGTCGGCAAGGCGGAGCGCAAGGAGCTGTCGGACGGCGTCAACGCACTGGCAGAGCCGCTCTCGAAGCTCGCCGCCGCCGTGGTCAAGTAGGAACGCGCGCGATGTCAGCCATCGAGGAGACGAACGAAGCGAAGGGCGGGGCCCCGGCCGTCCCGTCCCGGCGCGCCCTGCTCGGCTGGGGCGGTGCCGGGCTCGCGCTCGGGGCCGCCGCGACCGGCGGCGCCGTGGCCGCGGTCCGGGGCGGGGACACCGCCGGGCCGCCCGCCGACAGCGGCGCGGCAGTGCCCTTCCGGGGCGCGCACCAGGCGGGTATCGCCACGCCCGTCCAGGACCGGCTGCACTTCGCGGCGTTCGACGTGACGACCGACGACCGTGCGGAACTGGTCCAGTTGCTCAAGGACTGGACGCGGGCCGCCGAGCGGATGACGGCGGGGCACGCGGTCGGGGAGGGCGCGTACGGCGGTCTCGCCGAGGCGCCGCCGGACGACACGGGCGAGGCGCTGGGGCTCAGGCCCTCCCGGCTCACCCTGACCGTGGGCTTCGGCCCCGGGCTCTTCGCGCACGGCACGGCGCGCGAGGACCGGTTCGGGCTGGCGGCGCACCGGCCCGACGCCCTGGTCGACCTGCCGAAGTTCCCCGGCGACAACCTCGACCCGGCGCGCGGCGGCGGCGATCTCTGCGTCCAGGCATGTGCGGACGATCCGCAGGTCGCGGTGCACGCGATCCGCAATCTGGCCAGGATCGGCTTCGGGAAGGTCGCGGTGCGCTGGTCGCAGCTCGGCTTCGGCAAGACGTCGTCGACGACGCCCGGCGCGCAGACCCCGCGCAATCTGTTCGGCTTCAAGGACGGCACCAGCAACATCGCCGTCACCGAGACCGACGCGCTGGACCGGTATGTCTGGGTGGGCTCGAAGGAGGGCCCCGGCTGGCTCGCGGGCGGCTCGTATCTCGTCGCCCGCAGGATCTCGATGCGGATCGAGAGCTGGGACCGCACCTCGCTCAAGGAGCAGGAGGACGTCTTCGGCCGGGACAAGGGCGAGGGCGCGGCGGTCGGCAGGGCGCGCGAGCACGACAAGCCCCGCCTCGCGGCGATGCTGCCGACCTCGCATGTACGGCTGGCCCATCCGGAGTCGCATCACGGGGTACGGATGCTGCGCCGCGGCTACTCCTTCACCGACGGTACGGACGGGCTCGGCCGGCTCGACGCGGGGCTGTTCTTCCTGGCGTACCAGCGGGACGTGCGGGACGCGTTCATCCCCGTACAGCGGTCACTGGCGCGATCCGACGCGCTCAACGAGTACATCCAGCACGTGGGTTCAGCGGTCTTCGCGATCCCGCCGGGCGTCCGGGACAAGGACGACTGGTGGGGCCGGGCCCTGCTCACCTGACCCGTGCACCATCGCAAAGGAGTTCCGACATGTTCGGAAACTATCTGATCGGCCTGCGCGAGGGGCTGGAGGCGAGCCTTGTCGTCTGCATCCTGATCGCGTATCTGGTCAAGACGGAGCGGCGCGACGCGCTGCGGCCCATCTGGACCGGTATCGGGGTCGCCGCCGTGCTCGCGCTGGGCTTCGGCTTCGGGCTCGAATTCGGCTCGCAGGAGCTGACGTTCGAGGCGCAGGAGGCGCTGGGCGGCTCCCTGTCGATCCTCGCGGTGGGGCTGGTGACCTGGATGGTCTTCTGGATGCGCCGTACGGCGCGCCATCTCAAGGCCGAGCTGCACGGGAGGCTGGACGCGGCGCTGCGGATGGGGACGGGCGCGCTGGTCGCGACGGCGTTCCTGGCGGTGGGCCGGGAGGGGCTGGAGACGGCGCTGTTCGTGTGGGCGTCGGTGCGCGCCTCGTCGGACGGTACGCACGCCCCGCTGATCGGAGTGCTGCTCGGGATCGCCACCGCGGTCCTCCTGGGGTGGCTCTTCTACCGGGGCGCGCTGCGGATCGATCTGGCCCGGTTCTTCACCTGGACCGGCGGGATGCTGGTGGTCGTGGCGGCGGGGGTGCTCGCGTACGGCGTCCACGACCTCCAGGAGGCGCGCTTCCTGGGCGGGCTGTCGGACAAGGCCTTCGACATCAGTACGACGATCCCGCCGGACAGTTGGTACGGCACGCTGCTGAAGGGCGTCCTCAACTTCCAGCCGGACCCGACGGTCCTTCAGGTCACCGTCTGGTTCCTGTATCTGGTCCCGACGCTCGCGCTCTTCCTGGCCCCGGTAGGGTGGCGATCCGTTCGTACGGGTCTTGGTAGGCGTCAAGGAGCAGAGGCGGCCGATGAGCAGGCGGGGAAGGCCGATGCGGGGAACGGGCCGGACGGCGGGACGCACGACGCGCCGTACGGTGGCGGCCCTCGCGGCGGTGACGGTGCTGTCGCTGACGGCGAGCGGGTGCGTGACGGTGCACGGGGAGCTGGCGGTCCTGCCGTCGGCGGACCGGAGTGAGGCCGAGCGGGCCCTGAAGGATTTCACCGACGCGTACAACGCGGCGGACAAGGCGTACGATCCGGCGCTCGACGCGGACCGGGTCACCGGCGCGCTCGGCGCGATCAACCAGGCCGGTCTGAAGGCGCGTTCCATCACCTCCCCGAACGGGAACCCCCAGCACCAGCCGCTGGAGCTGGCGGACGCGAAGTTCACGATCCCGAAGAAGGCCGGCTGGCCGCGCTGGTTCGTGGCGGACACCGACAGCAACCGGGACCAGGACAACGGCGGTGAGCAGGACACCCGCTGGGTGCTGGTGTTCCTGCGCAACGGGCCCGGCCAGAGGTGGGAGGTCCCGTATCTGACGATCCTCGCGGCGGACGCGGTCCCGGAGTTCCGGACGGACGGCGAAGGCTGGGGCGAGGCGGTGGAGCCGGGCAGCAAGGGGCTCTCGGTGGCGCCGAAGGATCTGAGCGCGGAGTACGCCTCGTATCTGGAGGACGGCGAACCGGACCGCTTCGCGGACGGACCGCACACCAGCGGATGGCGGGAGACCCGCAGGCAGAAGGAGCGGCTGCCGGGTCTGACGACGCAGTACATCGACCAGGCGGCCAGCAGCGGCGACTTCGATCCGCTGGGGCTCGCGACGGAGGACGGCGGCGCGCTGGTCTTCTTCGCCACGCGCTACTTCGAGCGGCTGACGGGCGCGAAGGGCGTCAAGCCGCAGGTGAACGCGGACGTGAAGGCGCTGACGACGGGCGAGGTGACCAGCACCCTCACCAAGGAGTGGATCTCCAGCCAGGCCGTCCTGGTCCCGCCGGCCGACGCGGGCGACCCGAAGGTGACGGTGGCGGGACGGCTCCAGGGCGTCATCGCGGCGAAGGGCTCGTAGGCGGGGGGCGTAGGCGGGGCTCCGTAGGGCTCGTAGGCGCGGGGCCGCAGGCGCGGTGGTCGCAGGCGCGGCAGTCGTGGGCAGGGGTTCGCGCGGGGCTCGCGGGCGCGGGCCATCCGGGCGAGGCGCCGGGACCGTACGGCATGGTGCCCGGGGGCGCGGCGCCCCGCGGCGGATGCTGGGGCCTCCCCCCGCAGGAGAGCCCCGTGAGAGATCCCCGCCCGCGCCCGGCCCCGAGGCCGGTATCCGCCGGGGCACACGACCTCCCCGTCCCCGGGGTCATCGGTATCGGACTCGCCGCGGTGCTGACCTTCGCGCTCGCCCAGGGTTCGTGGCAGTGGTTCGCCACGTTCATCGGGGTGACGCTCCTCGCGGTGATGTTCGCCTTCCAGCAGCGCGCGGCGTGGACACCGGGCCTCCGCTCGGCCTACACGCGCGGCCTGATCGCGTACGCGCTGGTCGCCGGGTTGTGCGTGGCGATCGCGCTGGCTCCCCTGCTGCAACGCGAGGCCTGGCTGTTCCCCATGCCGGGCACGCGCGGCGAGTGCGAACTGGCGGGACGGTACGCGGCGCTCCAGACGAGGGCCGCGCTGGGGAACCTGGCCGGCGGCGACGGTGCCGCCCTGGCCTTCGCGCAGCAGGTCGAGGCCCGCAAGGCCGTCGCCGAGTGCCTGTCCGCCACGACGACGTTGTGGCTGCCCGTGTACGGGCTGGGAGCGGCGCTGCTGGTGGGGGCGGTCGTGTGGTGCGGCGACCGGGCCGGGGCGCGGCGACAGCGGCCCTAACGACCCAGGGGCCAGGCCACGGCGTGCGGGTCCAGTTCGCCGTTCTCGCCCGCGTACCGCGCGCACGCGTCGGTCAGCGTCTCCAGGAGGGTCAGCGGGTCGGGGAGCGGCTGCTCGGGGCCGCGCAGCCAGCGGACCGCCAGCTCACCGGGGAGCCGCGCCGGGGGTACGAGGACGTAGCTGCCCCGGCAGTGCCAGCGCAGCCCGGGGTGTTCGTCCATCGTCTCGGGGTGGCAGTCCAGTTCGCAGGGCCACCACTCGTCCTCGTCCTCCGGGGTGCCGCGCGTCGCGGTGAAGAAGAGCATGCGGTCGCCGCCGGAGTCGGCCACGGGGCCGACGTCGATGCCCTGCTCCAGCAGGCGTTCCAGGGCGCGGCTGCCCGCTTCGAGGGGGACGTCGAGGACGTCGTGGACCATGCCCGTCGCGGTGATGAAGTTCGCCTCGGGCTGGTTGCGCGCCCAGCGCTCGATCTGCGCCGGGTCGGTGGTGGACTGGGTCTGCCAGGCGAAGGAGAGGGGGTGTCTGGCCGGGGTGGGACAGCCGATGCGTTCGCACGAACACCGGTAGCCGACCGGGTGGGCGGCGGGCGAGACGGGCATTCCCGCTTCGGCCACGGCGAGCAGCAGCGCCTCACGGCCCGCCGTGTCCCCTTCGAGCGTGGAATCGCCGACGCTCTTCCTGGGTCGCCTGCGCAGCCACTGGGGAATCCTGCTCTCCGTGCCGCGGTAGCGGCCGAAATCGTCGCCCATCTATCCCCTCACCCTCAAGCTCGTCCCTGTGGACTTCTTTCCATGGTCGCACCATCCTGCGCCTCGGGTGGCCGCGCTCCCGCACCGGGGGCGGAGGGCTCATCCCTCACAAGCGGGAGAATCGCGGCTTATGTGGCGTTACGAGGGGGTGATCGGCGGCTCCGGGGCGGCTCAGGCGCCCGGTGGTCTTCACCACACCCGCCCCAGATGCCTCCACGCGCCCCCGCGCGCCCCCGGGGCGCCGGTCCTCGCCCGCGGCCGGTTCAGCTCCGGGGGGCCAGTCCGTGGAGCGCGTACTCGACGATCGTGTCCGCGTACTCGTGCGTCAGCGGGAGCGTCCGCAGCAGCCAGCGGTGGGCGACCGGTCCGACCAGCAGCTCCAGCGCGATCCGCAGGTCGAGGTCGCGCCGTACGGCACCGGCGTCCTGCCCGGCGGCCAGGCGCCGTACGTAGAGCCTGAGTTGCGGTTCGAGCAGCTTGCGCGCGAACTCGGCGCCCAGCTCCGCGTCGATGACCCCCTCGGCGGCGAGCGCCCTGGACGGCACGTCGTAGACGGGGGTGTTCATCTGGTCCACCGTGGCACGCAGCACCAGCTTGAGGTCGGTCTCCAGGTCACCGGTGTCGGGGATCTCGTACTCCGCCCCGTCCCCGCCGCCCGCCTCGCGCGCCGCCTGCTCGCCGAGGTCGAGGAAGGCCTCCATCAGGACGGCGGCCTTGGAGGGCCACCAGCGGTAGATCGTCTGCTTGCCGACGCCCGCGCGGGCCGCGATGCCCTCGATGGTGGTCCGCGCGTAGCCGGCCTCCGTGACCAGGGCGAGAGCGGCGTCGTAGATGGCGCGGCGCGACCGCTCGCTGCGGCGGGAGGGGTCGGGTGCCTTGCTCTCAGCCATGGCGGTCAATGTAGCAACCAGGCCGTGCGCCGGGAGGGGCGCGGGGAGGTTGGGCGAGGCGGTACGTACCGTCTCGTACACCCGTCTGACGTGCGCGAAGAACCACCCGAACGGTGCACAGCGCGAAGACCGCGCGCGGCGGACCATGACTCTCACGCACACATCGTGCGCACCGCCGCTCGTGAGGAGCCTCCGTTGCCTCGTGACGCCTCGCCCCGCAGCTATCTCATGTGTCCGCCGGAGCACTTCCGGGTGACGTACTCGATCAACCCCTGGATGGACCCGACCAAGCCCGTGGACCAGGCCCTGGCGCTCGTCCAGTGGGAGGATCTGCGCGACCGCTACCGGGCGCTCGGCCACACCGTCTCCGTACTCGCCCCGGAGCCCGACCTGCCCGACATGGTGTTCGCGGCGAACGGCGCGACGGTGGTCGACGGCCGGGTCCTGGGGGCGCGTTTCGCGCACGAGGAGCGGTACGGGGAGGCGGAGGCGCATCGGGACTGGTTCCGGACCCATGGCTACCCGGACATCAGCGAGCCCGTGCACATCAACGAGGGCGAGGGCGACTTCGCGGTCACCGCCTCGTATCTGCTGGCCGGGCGCGGCTTCCGGTCGAGCCCGCTCTCCCACGGCGAGGCGCAGGAGTTCTTCGGCCGGCCGGTGGTCGGCCTGGACCTGGTCGACCCGCGCTTCTACCACCTGGACACGGCGCTCTGCGTACTGGACGACACGGCCGACGAGATCATGTATTACCCGGACGCGTTCTCCCCCGGCAGCCGCTCCGTCCTCGGCCGCCTCTTCCCCGGCGCCCTGATCGCCGACATCGCCGACGCCGCCAGGCTCGGCCTGAACGCGGTGAGCGACGGGCTCCACGTCCTGCTGCCGCAGTCCGCCACAGGACTCTTCGAGCCGCTGCGGGAGCGGGGGTTCGAGCCGATCGGCATGGACCTCGGGGAACTGCTCAAGGGCGGCGGCAGCGTGAAGTGCTGCACGCAGGAGCTGCGCGGCCCGCGCGGCTCCTGAACGCGGGCGCGCGGCCCAAAGGTCCAAAGGCCCCGAGGCGGCGGCCAGAAGCGGCGGCCCACGGCAAAGGCGAGGAGATTCACTCTCCTCGCCACTTTCAAGGTATAGCGCAGTAGGGGGCTTGCGGCAAGACCCCGGGGGTGACGCAAAATCGTCGGCCGAGGCCATCACCTGCTGATTTTGGGGGCACGACGTGCGTGTGTTGTCGACGTATGGGGGACGCGGTGACGTCGGACCATCGAGGGACTACGTGTGGGATCTGAGCGAGGCCGACGAGACGCGGGGCGCGGTCGTCGGCGGTAAGGGCGCGCATCTGGGCGGGCTGGCGCGGATCGAGGGCGTCCGTGTGCCCGAAGGCTTCTGTGTGACGACGGATGCCTTCCGGCGGATCATGGCGGAGGCGCCGTCGCTCGACGAACCGCTCGACCGACTGGCGCGGCTGGACCCGGACGACCGGGAGGCGATCCGTACGCTCAGCGCGCGGATCCGCCGGACCATCGAGGAGATCACCGTGCCCGCCGATCTCGCGGCGGCGATCACCGGCGCGTACGCGCGGCTCGGCGAGGGGGCCGCCTGCGCCGTCCGGTCCAGCGCGACGGCGGAGGACCTGCCGACGGCCTCCTTCGCCGGGCAGCAGGACACGTACCTGAACGTGGTGGGGGCGGAGGCGGTCCTCCGGCACATCAGCCGGTGCTGGGCCTCACTGTTCACCGAGCGGGCCGTGACCTACCGCCGGCGGGGCGGCATCGACCACCGTACGGTCCACATGGCCGTGGTCGTACAGCGGATGGTCCTCCCCCACGCGGCCGGTGTCCTGTTCACGGCCGACCCCGTCACGGGCAACCGGAAGGCCGCCACCGTGGACGCCGGCTTCGGCCTCGGTGAGGCGCTGGTCTCCGGGCTGGTGAACCCGGACGTCTTCACGGTGCGGCAGGGTGAGGTCGTCGCCAGGACGATCGCCGTCAAACAGCGTGCCCTGCACGCCCTGCCGGCCGGCGGTACGCGGGAGGTGGCGATCGACCCGCGGCGGCAGGAGCAGCCGTCACTGACGGATGCGCAGGTGATACGGCTCGTGGGGCTCGGGCGGCGGATCGAGGCGCACTTCGGCAGCCCGCAGGACATCGAATGGTGTCTGGACGACGAGGGTTTCCAGATCGTCCAGAGCCGGCCGATCACCACGCTGTTCCCCATCCCGGACGCCGGTGACCAGGAGAATCACGTCTATGTCTCCGTCGGTCACGGGCAGATGATGACCGACCCCATGAAGCCCCTGGGGCTCTCCATGTGGCGGCTGACGGCCATGGTGCCGATGCACGAGGCCGGCGGGAGGCTGTTCGTCGATGTCACCCGGCGCCTGGCCGCGCCCACGAGCCGCGCCGCCCTCCTGGACGCCATGGGCCGAGGCGATCCGCTGGTCAGGGACGCGCTGGAGACCGTACTCGACAGCGAGGGTTTCGTCCCGTCGCTCCCGGACGCGGGTCCCGGCGGCCCGCCGCCGGGCGGGCGCTCCACCCCGGCCGAGATCGATCCGGCCCTCGTCCCCGGACTGATCGAGCGCGGCCGGGCGTCCGTCGCCGCCCTGGAGCGCGAGATCCGGACGAAGACCGGACCGGCGCTGTTCGACTTCCTGCTGGAGGCTTTCGAGGAGCACAAACGGGTCCTCGGTGATCCGCGGAGCATTCAGGCGATCATGGCGGGAATGGAAGCCACATGGTGGCTGGGCGACGCGCTGTGGGAGTGGCTGGGCGAGAAGAACGCGGCGGACACGCTCACACTGTCCGCCCCCGACAACATCACGTCGGAGATGGGGCTGGCGCTGCTCGACGTCGCGGACGTGATCCGTCCGTGGCCGGAGGTGGTGGCGTTCCTGCGAGGAACCGAGGACGACGGCTTCCTGGACGAACTGGCGGAACTCCCGGGCGGGAGCGAGGCGCGTGACGCCATCGAGGGCTATCTCGACCGGTACGGCATGCGCTGCGTCGGCGAGATCGACATCACCAGGCCGCGGTGGCGCGAGCGCCCCACCACGCTTCTCCCCCTGATCCTCGACAACGTCAGGAACTTCGAACCGGGCGGGGCCGAACGGCGCTTCGAGGAAGGGCGGCGGAAGGCGCGGGAGAAGGAACAGGACGTGCTGTCGCGCCTGCGGGCCCTGCCGGACGGGGAGCGGAAGGCCGACGAGACCAAGCGGATGATCGACCAGGTACGGGCCTTCATCGGGTACCGGGAGTACCCCAAGTACATCATCGTCAGCCGCTACTTCGTCTACAAGCGGGCGCTGCTGGCGGAGGGCGAGCGGCTGGTGCGGGCCGGCGTGGTCCCTGAGAAGGAGGACATCTTCTACCTCACGTTCCAGGAGCTGCACCAGGCCGTGCGCTCGAACCAGGTGGACGACCAGCTCGTCCGGCAGCGGAAGGACGCGTTCCGCTCGTACCACGCGCTCACCCCGCCCCGGGTCCTCACCTCGGACGGCGAGGCCGTCACCGGGGCGTACCGGCGCGACGACGTACCGGCCGGTGCCCTGGTCGGTCTGCCGGTCTCCGCCGGGACCGTCGAGGGGAGGGCCCGCGTCATCCTCGACCTGGCGGAGGCCGACCTTGAGGCGGGCGACATCCTTGTCACGACCTATACGGACCCGAGCTGGTCGCCGCTGTTCGTCGGTATCGCGGGCCTGGTCACGGAGGTGGGCGGCCTGATGACCCATGGCTCGGTGATCGCCCGGGAGTACGGTCTGCCGGCCGTCGTGGGCGTGGACCGGGCCACTCGGCTGATCCGGGACGGGCAGCGGATCCGTGTGCACGGAACCGACGGATACGTCGAGATCCTGCCATGACCGGCCGCACCGGGAACGCGCGGCGGAAGGCTTCGTGAGCGCCCGGCCCCGGCTCCTGACCGTCGCAACGGCGTCGGTCGGGGGCCGGGGCGGCCCAGAACGACCCGGAGCTGCTCGACACGGTGACCACGGTCGGGTTCGAGGACTGCCGATCAGGGGCAGCGCCGCCTCCGTGACGCGTACGATTCCCACCGCGTTGGTGTCGAAGACGCGGAGGGCCGTTGACCCGCGCTTGGTGCCCGTGATCGGCGTCCGGTGCCCGGAGGTCAGCCGGTCAGCTGCCGGAGCAGTTCCGCGGCGTCGTGCAGGGCCGTCATATGGACGAACCGCCCCTCGCGGACCTGGTAGATGGCGTACTCGGTGATCTCGAACGAGGCGCCGGTGGGAGCCACCCCCGGCCACTCCCGGGAGCGGTTCCAGCGGGCCGTCGACGAGGGCGGCCTGCCGGCGGCGACCGATCCGGGGCTACTGGCACGCTACGTCACCACCTTCGCGTTCGGCCTCGCCGTGCAGGCCGCGACCGGTGTCTGCCGCGATGAACTCCAGGCGCTGGCGGACGCCGCGCCGCGCAACCGGCCGTTTCCCTGAGAACCGCCGGTCAGCGACGGGCCACCGAGGGGCCGATGGCCTGCCAGGCCGCCTCGATCATCCGGAAGATCTCGGCGACGGCGCCCTCGTCGACCTGTTCAGCGGAACAGCCGGGCGCCGAGCGGGTGCCGCTGGTCGAAGCCGGGGAGGATGAGGAAGGTCGCGCCTGCGGTGGTGGTGGTGAATCGCAGCAGTGCGTCGGAACCATCCATATGGGCAAGGGTGTTGGTGAAGGTGCGCAGGTCGTTCTGGAAGCTGATGAAGAGCAGGCCGGGCGTGGGCTCGTCGGTGCTGTAGGAGCGGCGGAGCATGAGGCCGACGCCGACCACGTTGGGGTGGGCCCGGCGGAGGTGGGCGTCTGCCGGTATGAGGTAGCGCCCGTCCGGTGTTTTGGCGCCGAGGTTCGGGTCCGAGGCTATGGTGCCGCCGGAGAGAGGCACGCCGGTGGATCGGCGTCGGCCGAAGACCGCCTCCTGGTCGGCGACGGAGAGCGCGGCGAACCGCGGCAGGTCGAGTTCCATGCGCCGTAGTACGGCAAGGGTGCCGCCGGCGACCGGAGCCGGCCCGGCCAGCCACAGGTGGCGCTGTTCTTCGGCCGTCGTGTGCGGTCCCACGATGCCGTCGATGAAACCGAGCGGGTTTCGTGGCGCGGAAAGGCCCTGATCCACGGGGATGTTCGCGCCGCGGCGCCCGGACTGGCGCCAGCGTACGCGGAGCCGGTCACCGGCCTGCGCCAGGAGCGCGGCGGTGACGACCGGTAGCAGCAGGGCATCGCCGGCGCAGATCTGTATCAACAGGTCGCCGCCGCGCGCCTGGGAGGCGATCCGCTCGCGGGAGAACCGGGGGAGGTCCGCCGCGCCCGGCAGAGAGGGATCGGCCATGCGCACCAGGCGGGGGCCCACTCCGATCGTCACGGTGAGATCGCCCGGCGGCAGGCCCAGCAGCCGTGGATCGGTCCCCGCGGTGAGCGTGTCAATGGCCTTACCGAGTTCGGCCAGCAGCGGGCCGACGGCGACGGCGTCGCCGAGGTCGGCGACCACCGCCAGGAGGTTCGGCTGGGCCGGTTGCGGGAGCGTGATGCCGGCCTGGTGACGACCGGTCGGCGACACCCGTGCGGTTGACGCGGGGGAAGGGGGCCGGCTCGGCTGTGCGGGCGATTCGCACCCGGCGGTGAGCCCGGTGGCCGCCACGGCCCCGGTGGCGCCGATGAACGCGCGGCGTGACGGACGGGGTTCGGCTCGGCTCACGGTGCGAAGAATGCCATATCCCCTCCGGCGGCGGCGAATTGGGCAGCTTCCGCGCCGGGGATGACTTCATGCCAGGATGAGGCCATGCCTCGTCCCCGTCTTCGCGTGATGGCCGCGTCATTGAGCACCCTGGCCTGTGTACTGGCGGGCTGCGGGTCCGGCGATGACGGGTCGGGCGACGGCCGGCGACCGTCCGGCACGCAGGTGACGATCAGAGTGCCGGCCGACGCCCCGAGTATCTCGGACGCGGTGTCTCTCGCTCGCCCCGGCGATCTGGTGCTGGTCGCGCCGGGCACGTACCACGAGTCGGTGAAGGTCTCCACGCCTCGCGTGACTCTTCGTGGTGAGTCCCGGGACAAGGTGGTCATCGACGGGCGGTTGCGGCAGCCGAACGGCGTCGTCGTCTCGGCGCCCGGGGTGGCCGTGGAGAACCTGACCGTGGAGAACAACACGCAGAACGGGGTCCTGGTCACCGGTTCGGCGAAGGCGGCCGCCGGTCTGCCGGGGGGAAGCGGTGGCTACGACACCGGCGACGAGCCCGTCACCTTCCTGAAGTCGTTCCTGGTTTCCCACGTGACCGCGACCCGCAACGGTCTGTACGGCATCTACGCGTTCTCCGCCCAGAACGGTGTCATCGCGCACTCGTACGCGTCGGGCGGCGCCGACTCGGGGATCTATGTCGGCCAGTGCAAGCCCTGCAACATCGTGGTGCGGGACAACGTCGCCGAACTCAACGCGGTCGGTTACGAAGGCACCAACGCCAGCGAGAACATGTACGTGGTCGGCAACCGCCTGGTCGGCAACCGGGTCGGACTCACCACCAACTCCAACCACCAGGAGAAACTGCTCCCGCAGAAGGGCTCCGTCATCGCGGGCAATCTGATCGCCGCCAACCAGCAGACGGCCACCCCGGAGCAGGCCGACGGCGGGTGGGGCATCGGCGTCGGCATCGACGGCGGCAGCGACAACCGGTTCCTCCGCAACCGCGTCGCCGACAACCGCAACGCCGGGCTGGTGATCACCGCGACCGTCGACATACCTCCGGTCGGCAACCAGATCGTGGACAACACCTTCACCGGCAACGGAGTTGACGTCGGCTGGACCTTCCCCACCGCCGCACGAGGACGGGGCAACTGCCTGCGGGGCAACGATCTGCGTACCACCGTGCCGGACCGGCTCGCGACGACTTCGGCCTGCCCTCTTCCGGCCGGGTCGTCCTCGCCCGCCGGTACGTGGTCGGCGCCGACGGCACCCGGTGGCATCCCGTTCACCGACGTCGCGGCGCCTGCTCCGCAGCCGCAGTTCCCCGACGCCGCCACCGCGGGCGCCACCACTGTCCCGACCGTCCCGGCTCTGCCGAGGACGGAGGGCATCCGGCTGCCGCCGACGACCCTGCTCGCCGCGAACGCCCGGGTGCGGACGCCCTGAACAGCGGCTACCCGTTCGGGGTGGTTCCGGGCACCGGCTGGACCGGAACGTACGTGTGGGTGGCGAAATCGATGACCACCGGCTCGGGCTGCGAATCCACGCTGACCCGGACCCGGTACATGGTGCCGTCGGAGCCGACCCAGTAGCGCACGTTGCCCGCCGTACCGGAGCGGCCGGGGGAGGAAGGCCCGGTCATGACGTCCACCCGGCGCCCGTCCACCTGCTCCCGCCCCCACCAGGCGGCGCCGTTCTGCGGCAGCAGTTCGGCGTTGTCCGGCCGGTTGCCGCCGAGACCGAGCGCGATGGACAGTGAGGTGTCCAGCGCGCTGCCGGAGGACAGCAGCGGACGGTCGTGCCAGCCAGAAGAGGGCGGCGACGCGGGTGCGTGCGCCGGGGCGTCCGTCATCGGGCGGACGTGCACCGAGGTGGGCGTCCACTGGATCAGCCCGTCGCTGGACTTGGCGCGCCCGGTGCCGTGCACCACGCCGTAACCCACCTTGCGCCGATAGTCGACGGATCCGGTGACGGTCAGCTCGCCGGCGGTGCCCGGCACGGTGATCGTCACCGCGCGGCCCTGCGCCTGGTAGTTACGGAATCGCGTGATCGCCAGCCGGTTCGCCTCATCCGACGTCAGCGGGCGCGGGCCGCCGTCGCCGGAGCCGTCGCCGGCGATCAGGAACGCGGCCACCGCGACCACCCCGGCGGCCGCGATGCCGATGACGGCCGCGGCCCGGCGCGACCGCGGCCATCGGCGCCGGTCAGCCGGACGACCCGGTGGGGCTTGCCGGATTCTCACGCTCCGCACGCGGTTCGACGCTGACACTCTCCGGTTCATCCTTTCGATCGCCACACCGGCCGGCCGCCGCGGGCTCGCGACGGCGCTCGGCAGTCCGGTGGCAGACGACACCAAGGCCGGCCCTTGTGGACCGGCCGAGAGGTGAACTGCCCGTCCGCGCCGTACGGATCGCGGACGGGCAGATCACCGTTGTGCGGTTCCGTCAGTGTTGCCCGGCGCGACGATTCCGGGTCACGAACGCGATGACCAGGCCCGCACCCACCAGCAGACCGACGAGGCCGATCATCTCCGCCAGCCCGGACGTACCGGTGTGCGCCAGCGAACCCCCGCCTCCACCGGCCGGGGCCGGGTGGTTGGCAGGCGGCGCGTGCGGCGACGGCGGCGTGGAGGCCGCGGGCGGCGTCGGAGTCGGGGTCGGGGTCGGGGTGGGAGTCGGCGTCGGGGTCGGCGATTCCTTCGGGATGTACACCCCGGCGTCGATCGTGTGATCGACCCCGCCCGGCTTGTCCGGCGCCGTGACCGGCGCGTAGCCGTTGCACAACGGTCCGGTGGTCGGCGGGGTCACATTGGAGTCGTGCGCATGGTGGGCACCGGCACGTGGGAGCGTGAACCTCAGCTCGCTCGCCGCGGGCTGCTCGGGCACCTGGCTGGTGTCCGCGGTGCACACGTCGAACTGCACCGTGTACTTCGCGCCCCGCGTGAGCTCGTACTCGGCGCCGACACCGCCGAAGTAGTACTCGCCGGCGGCATCGGTCGTGGTCGTGGCGACCTGTTCGCCGTCCGCGTCCAGCAGGTTGATCGTCGCCCCCGGCAGCAGCACGTGCCCCGGGTCCTGGATCCCGTTGTGGTCGCCGTCGAACCACACGACGTTGCCGATCTGGATCGGCGCGTTCGCCGCAGCGTACGCGATGTCACCGAGCCCGCCGGCCTTGCCGAACCCGCCCTGTTGCCGGCTGACGAACTGGAACCCGTTGGCCTTCGGGTTGTTGCCCGGTCCCTCACCGGTCTCGATGTGGTGGTACCCGGTCCCTGAGGCCGCGACGTCGACGACCGGGTCGAACTCCGTGCTGACGACCCACTGCTGCTGCGGGATATAGGCCACCGACCCCAGCGCGGTCTCCTGGTGCGCGTTGGCGTAGGAGTCGCCCGGGAAGTATTCGACGACATCGGCGTCCTGGCCACCGTTGTTGGCGGGGGTGGCGTTGTTGGGGCAGCTCCCGGTTCCTTCCCACTGGTATTCACCGGTGGGAGTGGCGCAGACCATGGTGATGTCACCACCGGACATGCCGTTTTCCGGCGTGTCGTTCCCCGGGCGGGGGTCCAGCCCTCCCCAACTGAGCACGTCCATGAACCGGTCGCGGAAACCGAGGATCATCGAGCCGTCGCGGCCGAAGGCGAGAGAGGACAACTCCGGCTGCGGATCGATGAAGACGTTGCCCGTATTGCGGTCGTCCCACGTGTCCAGGCTGGTGTTCCACGGGTTCCAGTGGGTGGCCTTGTCGCCGGAACCGAAGACGCTGCCGCGTTTGTCCGTGAGCGGCTGGCTCAGCACCGTGGTGAACCGCTTGCCGTCGTAGGTGGAGACGAAGGCCTTCAGGTCCGCGCGCTGCTGGGTGCTCTCCGCGCTGCACACGCCGCCGACGTACAGCGTGTTGTTGTGGGACTGGAGACCGAACGGCCGCCAGTCGTCGGGGCTCGCGCACCCCGGGTCCGGGATCCGGACGGTCGACCTGGGCGCCGCGGCGGTGTCCCCTGTCGCGTCGAAGCTCACCAGGCTGCGGGTCCGCAGGTTCACCGCGTACAGCGTGGAGCCGTCCCCCGAGAGGGCCAGGCCTCCTATGCTCTCCTTGCCCGGTGCGTCGGTGAACCCGGGATCCTTGATCATGTTGGCGGTGTCGTGTCGCGTCACCGCGGCGTCCGGCACCCGCGCGAACAGCTCCGGCGCGGCCGAGCCGTCGACCGGCACCGTGTAGATCGCGCCCCCGCCCTGCGGCCCGTACGGGGCGTACCGGCGGGCGAACGCGCTCTGGAACAGCCGGGTCCGGTCCTTGTCGTACGCCAGCCCGAACGTCGTGCCCACCTGGTCCTGTGTGGCCAGCGTGGTCGGGCACGCCACATCGGTGGGACACGTGCCCCGGGTCTGCGTCCCGAAGGCCACCAAGGCCCGGTTGTCGGTCCCGTTGGCGCCGTTGTGGATCGGTACGAAGTACCGCGAGTCCGGCAGCGTGTAGTCGGCCGGGTCCCACACCCCCGTCACCACCGAGTCGTTCTTTCCCTCCGACACGTCCACGAACGACGTGAAGCTGTCGAAGTGGTTCCCCTCCGTCGACGCGGGCGCCGCCCGCAGATAGTCGCCGTACGGTGCCGGGATGCTGACGTCGACGCGGTACTGGCCGCCGCTCAGCACGGTCGACTGCGACACCACGACCTTTCCGGTGGCATCCGTGACGCCGGTGACCTTGTGCCCGGTGGGGTCGGAGACCTCCACCTTCATGCCCCGCTGCGGCACGTCCATCGCCGCGTTGATCACGCCGGTGCCGAAGAAGTCACGCAGCACCTCAACCGTCAGCGTGCCATCGGCGGTCGAAGCGGCGGCTGGTCCGGCCGTCGCCCCGATGGCACCGCCTGCCAGCAAAAGACCGGCCAACCCCATGCGCGCCAGCGGCTCCACAAAGCCTAAAGCCGACCGGCGCGCGTCTCTGCCGACTCGGTTCATGGCATCACACTCCACACTTCTCTTGTCATGAAAACGAAGCACCCGCTTCTCTCTGTACGTCCACTTCGTGGCCCCGGCGAGGATGCCGACCGCGAACACCCACGGAAATGCGAAAGGGTCCACTGCTCTCGCGTGGACCGCTTTGTGGTGATCGCTTGAGGAAATTGTGGTCGAGTTGTAAGCGTCGCAGGTCAGGAAAAGCGAACGCGCGTTCAGAACCTCGGGCGGGACAGCCCCGGGTTACCTGTTTCTGGAACTCGATCACAGCGTTTTCGCCCCCACCGCCGACCTCGCCGACCGCCGTCGCGAGCCATACTCTATCCGCTGGATTCTCGCCTTCACCAGCCGAACCCCTGGTATCCATCGGGATACGCGACAGCCCCCTCGACGAGCACCAAAATAGTGACCGGTGGGAAACGCGTCAGGGGCCGGGCGGCGGCCAGGGGTCGCCCCAGTCCGTGTCCCTCGCCGCTCGGTAGAGGGGGCCGTGGCGCTTGGTGACGGTTTCGCGGCGGAGGGCGTCGTCCGCCGTGCACAGTTCCAGGAGTACCTGGCCCTTGCGGATCTGCGGTCTGCGGGTCACACGTGCCCGGACCGGGTCCGGGGTGAAGCGGACCGCCGCGACATAGCTGAACTTCTCGTCCTCGTACGGGAGTGAGCCGCCCTTCACCTGGCGGTGCAGGGACGATCTGCTGACCCGGGCCGAGAAGTGGCACCAGTCCGTGCCCGGGATGATCGGGCAGGCGCGGTCGTGGGGGCAGGGGGCCGCCACGTGGAAGCCCGCGCCGATCAGCACGTCCCGGGCCTCGATGACGCGCAGATAGCCGTCGGGGGTGCCCGGTTCCACGACCACCACGGCCTGGGCGGCGCGTGCCGCCTCCGTGACCAGTGCCGTGCGGTCCCGAGCGGCCAGTTCCTTCAGGACGTACGAGACCGTCACGAGGTCGCTCCCGGCCAGCTTCAGGGCCTCCTCGATCCGGCCGCCGCGCCATTCGGCGGCGCGCAGCGCGGGGATGCCCGAGGACAGGGCCAGTTCGCGGCCGAGGGCGAGCGCCGGTTCGGCCCAGTCCAGGACCGTGGTGGCGCGCGGCGCGTCCGGGGCGTCGTCCCAGACCGCGTCCGCCGCCCACACCGCCGCGCCCGTCCCGCCGCCCACGTCGAGATGGCTGCCCGGCGTCCAGCCGGGCGCCGCGTCCGCCAGGGCCTCCAGCGCGCACCGTACGGCCTCGAAGGTCGCGGGCATCCGGTACGCGGCGTACGCGGCGACGTCGGAGCGGTCCCGGAGTACGGGCGCGTCCGTCGGGGTGGTCCCGCGGTAGTTGGCGATCAGCCGGTCGACGGCCTGAGTGGCCTGCTTGGGCGGCAGCCCGTCGAGCAGGCGGCCGAGCTGGGCGCGCAGGGTTTCCGCGGTGGAGAGGGTGGCGTTCACCGGCCGAATTGTAGGCAACCGGGGCAACCCGCGGCGTCGCCCCCTGTCACCCCGGAGCGAACGCCGATGGCCCGATGGCCTGTTGCTACGCTGACGGCCTTGTCAGGCGGGGCGGGGGCTCTCACGGGAGGACCACGGGGACCATGGGGACCATGTGGCAGCGGATCCGGCTCAAAGCCTTCGGGCCCACAGGGACCTTCAGGCCCATGCGGCGCATGCGGCCCCTGGGGGAAGTCCCGACCAGGAGGGAGCGGATCGTCCGCGCGGCCCTGGTGGCCGGAGTGATCGTACTCGCGCTGCTGCTTCTGCTCGCCACCTGCGGCGGACCGGCGGCCAAGACCGGGAGCGGCCGGGAAGGCAAGGCCACGACCACCACCGGCACCAAGGCCACGGTGCCGTCGGCGAGCAGTGCGCCACGGCTCCCGCAGCTCCCCGTGCCGGCCACGTACGACACGGCGCGCGGCTGGGACATCATCGACGGCTCCCCGGGCTACGCGGTCGCCGAGGACACCGGGCTCGTCGCCTATCTGGACCGGACCGACGACGACCGGTATCTGATCCGTACGGTCGATCCCGCCACCGGGAAGCCCGGCTGGAGCGGTGAGCCCCGGCGCACCCTGTTCCCGCCCGACCGCTTCCCCCGGCTGCTCCCCGTGACGACCGGCGACAACCGGGAGTACTTCGTCACCTGGTCGTACGGGCGGATCAACCGGGGTCCGGGGCAGCCCTCGGACGCCATCGTCTCCCTGGACATCTACAGCGCGACCGACGGCTCCGCGCGCCGGGTCGAACTCCCCTGGGCCGACGCGCCGAAGGTCACCACGTGGGGGCCCGGCGTGCTGATCAGCGACGGCAAGGCCACGAGCACCGTGGTGGACCCGGTGAGCGGGGACGTGGTCAGTGTTCCGCCGGGCGCGCTCGGCTACCCCAAGGGGTGTACGGAGTGCCGCAAGCTGACACAGGTGCGCGGGACGACCGACAAGGGCCTGCTCGTCAGCGGTGCCAAGGAGTTCTGGGTGCGCGGCGGCTGGTACAGCAGGAAGGTCGCGCCGAAGGACACGGACGCGGCGTCCGGGGTGCCGGCCTCGATGGCGGGCGGGTACATCCTCGCCACGTGGCAGAAGAAGAAGGGTGCGAAGGACGCCCGTACGCATGAGGTGTGGGCGCTGCACGACGCGGCGACGGGCAAGGCGGTGCTCCAGGTCGGCTGCCGCAAGCCCGCGATCACCCCGGCGGACGAGCCGCAGCTCGTCGTCTCGCCGAAGGGTGACCATCTGGTCGCCGGGCGGCTCGCCTTCGACCTGGCGGGCAAGCGCGCGTACTGCTTCGAGGAGGAGGACGGTACGCGCCCGCTGACGCTGGCCACGGTCGCGGACGACGGCACGGCGTACGGGGCGCGCAGCGCCCGCAACGCGGCGGACGCGCTGGCGGGCGGGGGCAGCGCCCCGGTCACCGTGGATCTGACGACGGCGACGCCGGAGACGCTGGCCCTCAATGTCCGGCTGCCCGGCGCGGAGATCGCCGGAGTCGGACTCTTCCGCTGGACGGACGGCAGGGACCGGTCCCATCTGACCGGGTATCCGCACCGCGACGACTGGAGCTGACGGGGCGAGCGGGCCGAGGAGCCTCAGGCCGCCGGACGGTCCATGGGGCGCTGGTGGCGCCACGGCCGTACGAGCGCCACGAACGCGATCAGCGCGCCCACCGCGCACACCAGTTGGACGACGGCCATCGGTACGGCCGTCTCCTCGCCCGCGATCCCCACCAGCGGCGAGGCGACGGCCCCGATCAGGAACGACGCCGTGCCGATGAGCGCGGACGCCGAGCCCGCCGCGTGCGGGGCGCGCATCAGCGCGGAGGCGTTGGTGTTGGGCATCGCGAGGCCCATCGCGGACATCAGGACGAAGAGGCCCGCCGCGACCGGGAAGAGACCGACGTCACCGAAGACCCCGGAGGTCATCAGCAGCAGCGCCAGCGCGGCACCCGCGATGACGAGCAGCCCGAAGCCGAGCACCCGGTCCAGGGAGACCCGGCCGACCAGCACCTTGCCGTTGATCTGGCCGACCGCGATCAGACCGACGGAGTTGACGCCGAAGAGCAGGCTGAAGGTCTGGGGCGAGGCGCCGTAGATCTCCTGCACGACGAACGGCGAGGCGGCGACGTACGCGAAGAGCGCGGCGAAGGCGAGCCCGCCCGCGAGGGTGTAGCCGGTGAAGACCCGGTCGGCGAGGAGGCCGC
Source organism: Streptomyces sp. NPDC096310 (assembly GCF_044763125.1). Classification (NCBI taxonomy): domain Bacteria; kingdom Bacillati; phylum Actinomycetota; class Actinomycetes; order Kitasatosporales; family Streptomycetaceae; genus Streptomyces; species Streptomyces sp. NPDC096310. The sequence continues at coordinate 66,366 of NZ_JBIWFO010000018.1, forward strand.
GCATGGTGCGCAGCGCCTGGCCGACGCCGCCGCTGTGGCGCCGCTCCGGGGGCAGCGTCTCGTGCAGCCACTTCCAGACGACGAGGGTGAGGAGGACGCCGACCACGGTGAGGACGGCGAAGATGCCGCGCCAGTCCGTGAGGCGCAGCACCTGGCCGCCGATCACGGGCGCGATGACCGGGGCGACACCGGAGATCAGCATCAGGGTGGAGAAGAAGCGGGCCATCTCCACGCCGTCGTACAGGTCGCGCACGACGGCGCGGGCGATCACGATGCCCGCCGCGCCCGCCAGGCCCTGGAGCAGCCGGAAGCCGATGAGGAGTTCGACGGTGGGGGCGAAGGCGCAGATGGCCGTGGCGATGACGTAGACGACCATGCCGGCCATCAGCGGCCTGCGCCGCCCGAACTTGTCGCTCATCGGGCCGACGACGATCTGGCCGAGCGCCATGCCGGCGAGGCAGGCGGTCAGGGTGAGCTGGGCGGTGGCGGCGGCCGTGCCGAGGGAGCGGGTGACCTCCGGGAGGGCCGGGAGGTACATGTCCATGGAGAGCGGGGGCAGCGCGGTGAGCCCGCCGAGGACGAGGGTGACCAGCAGCCCGGCGCGGCGCGCGGCGACCACGGCGGCGGGCACGGCCGCCGGGCCGGGGACGGGCATGGGAGGGGGTACGGGGGCGGAGCCGGCCGTGGGGGTGGGAGTGGGGGTGGAAATGGCTTCGGGGGTGGGTACCGAGCGGCGCTGCTCGGGTCGTATGTGTGCGGTGCTTCCTTCGGTGGTGCGGCCGCCGTCCGGCATCCATATCTCCATGTCGTTGAAATCCTTACCTATGCTCTCAGCTCTGGCGGAGTGGTCGGGACCTATTGATCAGGCATCGAGCGGGCAGCGAGCGAACAGTGAGTGAGGCGGCTATGACAGCAGGGCGGATCGCGGACGACCGTGCCGTGCGCTGGGGCGTACTGGCGACGGGGGGCATCGCGCAACGGTTCACCTCCGACCTACGGGAACTGGCGGGCGCCGAGGTCGTCGCGGTGGCCTCGCGGCACGCATCGTCGGCGAAGGAGTTCGCGGACCGGTTCGGGATACCGCGCGCGTACGGCGACTGGGCGGCGCTGGTGGCCGACGAGGAGGTGGATGTCGTGTACGTCGCGACCCCGCACTCCGCGCACCGGGCCGCCGCCGGGGTGGCGCTGGCGGCGGGCAAGCCGGTGCTGTGCGAGAAGGCGTTCACGCTCAACGCCCGGGAGGCCGGGGAGCTGGTCGCCCTCGCCCGGGAGCGCGGCGTCTTCCTGATGGAGGCGATGTGGACGTACTGCAACCCGGTCGTCCTGCGGCTGGCGGAGCTGGTACGGGACGGGGCGATCGGTGAGATCCGCACCGTCCAGGCGGACTTCGGCATCCAGGGCCCCTTCGCGGCCGGCCACCGGCTGCGGGACCCGGCGCTCGGCGGGGGCGCCGTACTGGACCTGGGGGTGTACCCGGTCTCCTTCGCGCACCTTCTGCTGGGCGAGCCCGACCGTGTCCAGGCCGATGCCCTGCTCTCCCCCGAGGGCGTCGACCTGAACACCGGCATGCTGCTGGGCTGGGAGTCGGGGGCGACGGCGCTGCTGTCGTGCTCGATCACGGCGGGGACCCCGGCGACGGCCACGGTGACGGGGACGGCGGGGCGGATCGATGTGCCGTCCGGATTCTTCCACGCGGACCGGTTCGTGCTGCGCCGGGACGGCGCCGAGCCCGAGGAGATCACGGCGGGACCGGAGGCGACGCTGCACGGCCTCCAGTACGAGGCGGCCGAGGTGGCGCGCTGCCTGCGGGCGGGCGAGACGGAGTCACCGCTGGTGCCGCTGGACGGGACGCTCGCGGTGATGCGGACGCTCGACGCGATACGGGAGCGCATCGGCGTCCGCTACCCGGTTGACCTGGAGGGGTAGCGGGTACGCTCCGGGGCCATGGATGTCATGCGCGGCGGTGAGGATCAGGGCGGTGGGCGGCGCGTCGCCGTCGTGACCGGGGCGGGCTCGGGCATCGGCCGGGCCGTGGCGGTGGCGCTGCGCGGCGCGGGCTGGTCGGTGGTGCTCGCGGGCCGGCGCGAGGCGGCGCTGGCGGAGACCGCGGCGGCGGCGGAGACGGCCGGGGCGACGGGGCCGGGCCCCGATGGCGGTGGCGCGCTGGCCGTACGGACCGACGTGTCCCAACCGGCGGACGTGGACGCGCTGTTCGCGGCGGTGAGCGAGCGGTACGGCCGGCTCGACCTGCTCTTCAACAACGCGGGCACCTTCGGCCCCGGCGGCATCAAGGTGGAGGACCTGCCGTACTCGGCCTGGAGGAAGGTCGTCGACACCAATCTGACCGGGACGTTCCTCTGCGCGCAGGCGGCGTTCCGGCTGATGAAGACGCAGGACCCGCAAGGAGGCCGGATCATCAACAACGGCTCGGTCTCGGCGCACGCGCCGCGCCCCGACTCGGTCGCGTACACCGCCACGAAGCACGGCATGACCGGCCTCACCAAGTCGCTCTCGCTGGACGGCCGTCCGTACCGGATCGCCTGCGGTCAGATCGACATCGGCAACGCGGCGACGGACATGACGGAACGGATGCGGCAGGGCGTGCCGCAGGCCAACGGGGAACTCGCGGTGGAGCCGGTCATGGACGTGACGGATGTGGCGCGGACGGTACTGCACATGGCGGAGCTGCCGCTGGAGGCGAACGTCCAGTTCGCGACGGTGCTGGCGACGTCGATGCCGTTCGTGGGCCGGGGCTGACGGCTTCTGGCTTGTGGCTCACGGCTTTGGGGGAGGAGGGGGCGTGGTCAGGAGGCGCCCCGGGTGCCCGGTCCGTGGGTGACGCGGATCTTGGACTGGCCGTGCGCCAACTCCTCCCAGTCGGCCATGAACCGGGCCGACAGGCCGTACTTCCCGGCCAGCGCGACGAGCGTCTCCGTACGGTAGTAGAAGTCCTCCCGCAGCACCTGGTGCTCCTCGCCTTCCGTACGGTCGAAGGTGAAGTCGAACCAGCCGCCGGGAGCGAGCACACGGCCGACGTTGGCCAGGCACTCCTCGATGACCGGGAGCGGGGAGTGGGAGAAGACACTGTGCGCGTGCACGACGTCGAACCGGGCGTCGGGCAGGAACGTCAGCTTCAGGTCACGGACCGGCGTCAGGGTGGGGAGCCGCTCCTGGAGTTCCTTGGCCACCACGGTGTCCTGGGCCGCGGCGAGAATATCGGGCGATATGTCGATGCCGTAGTAGTGCGCGGGCTCCAGGTGGCCGATGAAGCGCCAGCCCGCCCGCAGATTGCCGCAGCCGATCTCCAGCATCCGGTGCTCGGGGCGGAGACCGTGGCCGACCAGGTAGTCGAACTGCATCGCCCCGAGCGCCAGCCACCGCTCGTGACTGGCGCTGCCGACCGCCGCGTCCGGGTCGGCACGGGTGTCGGAGCGCATCACGGCGCGGTAGTACGCGATGTGGTCCGGCGAACGGTGGCGCAGCCAGGTGTCCCTGGCCGCACGGGCCAGAAAGCCGGGCACCCGTCCGGGGTGGCGCAGGGCGTAGCCGACGCGGTGCCCGAGGGAGGCGCGGTTGACGGTGAGATTCTTGGCAGGCATGTGGATTCCCTGGTGTGTGCCGGCGCCGCGGCCGGTGCCGTTCTTGCTGGTACCAGCGTCCGTACGGGGACGGGGTGCCGGGGTCGGCGGACCGGCCCCCGTCCGCGGGCGGCACGGGTGACGTCCGTATCGGCCGATCGGTTGATGCGGCGCGGCGGCGGAGAGGCCGGGACCGGTGCGGAGGGACGGAACGAGACGATGTGGAGGTCCTCGGTGGTACGGCACGGTGAGGCGGAGGGCGGGGTACGGACCGATCCCGGGATATCCGCCGACCCCGGCGGGCGGACCGATCCCGGCGGAGGCGCCGATCACGGCGGGCGGACCGGTCACGAGGGGCGGGCCGATCCCGGCGCGCGGACGGGTCACGCGGGGCGGGCCGATCCCGGCGCGCGGACCGGTCACGCGGGGCGGGCCGATCCCGACGGGCGCTGGCTGCCCCTCGTCCTGCACGCCGCGTTCTTCCTGCTGCTGGGCTCCTCGCTCCTGCGCCATCTGCTGCTGCACGGGGGCGGGCCGGGGGCCGGGTGGGTCGTCGCCCTCTTCGTCCTCTTCGGGGTGCTGTACGCGCTCGGCGGGGTCCTCGCGCCGGCGCCGCGCCCCGGCGCCCGCCCCACCGTCCGGTACGTGGTCCGGCTGGGGGCGGTGCTGGCGGTCTGGGTCGCCCTCCTCGTCGTCGCGCCGAGCTCCGCGTGGTGCGCCATGCCGCTCTTCTTCACCGGGCTGCACACCCTGCCCACCCGGACGGCGGTGGCGCTGGCGTCCGTGCTGACGGCGCTGGTCGTGGCCTCCAAACTACGGTTCGCGGAAGGGATGTTCGACCCCAACGCGGTGATCGTGCCGCCTGCCGTCGCCGCCGTCGGCACCGCCGTCCTGATCGCCCTCCAGCGCCAGGCGGCCCGGCAGCGCGTCCTGATCGAGGACCTGGTCCGCACCCGCCGCGACCTGGCCGCCACCGAGCGGCGCGCGGGGATCCTCGCCGAGCGGCAGCGGCTCTCCACCGAGATCCACGACACGCTCGCGCAGGGCCTGTCCAGCCAGCAGATGCTGCTCCAGGCGGCCGACCGGCTCTGGCGCACGGACCCCGGCGCGGCCCGTGGACATCTGCGGGAGGCGGCCGAGACCGGGGCCCGCGGACTCGCCGAGGCCCGCAGGTTCGTCCAGGACCTGGCCCCCGCCGACCTCGCGGAACGCACCCTCGTCCAGGCGCTGGGCGCGCTCGCCGACCGCGAGAGCGGCCCGGAGCTGCGGGTGGACCTCCGCGTCGACGGCACCCCGGGACCACTGCCGGAGCGGACCGAGGCGGCGCTGCTGCGTATCGCGCAGGGCGCGCTGGCCAATGTGCGCGAGCACGCCGGGGCGACCCGGGCCGCGCTGACCCTGAGCTGGCTGGGCGACCAGGTCTCGCTGGACGTCGCCGACGACGGACGCGGCTTCGCCCCGGACACCGGGGCCGCCCCCGGCGCCGGCTCGGGGCGCGGACACGGGCTGCCGGCCATGCGGGTCCGTGCTCTCGGCTCGGGCGGCACACTCACCGTGGAGTCCGAGCCGGGCGGAGGCACCGTCGTGACCGCCGCCCTGCCTCTCACCACCCCCGAACTCCGCGAAAAGGCCGCCCGATGAGCCCTTCCGACGCCCTGCCGCCCGGACCCGTACCGGCCGGGTCCGTACCGCCCGTGCGACTGCTCCTGTGCGACGACCACGCCGTCGTACGGGCCGGGCTGCGCGCGCTGCTCTCCAGCACGGACGGCATCGAGGTGGTCGGCGAGGCCGGTGGCGGCGAGGAGGCCCTGGCCGTGGCCGCGCGGGTGCGGCCCGATGTCGTACTGATGGATCTCCAGCTCGGCGACGGCATGGACGGTGTGACGGCCACGCGCCGGCTCGTCTCGGGCGCGGCGCCCGGTGCGGCCGCGCCACGCGTACTGGTGCTCACCATGTTCGACACCGACGCCGACATCACCCGCGCCATCGAGGCGGGCGCCACCGGCTATCTGCTCAAGGCGGAGCGCCCGGAGGAGCTGTTCGCCGCGATCCGGGACGCGGCGTCCGGGCGTACGGCGCTGTCGGCGCCGGTCGCGGACCGGGTGCTGGCCCAGATGCGCAGCCCCCGCCCCGCGCTCTCCGAACGGGAGCGCGACATCCTCCAGCAGTTGGCCCGCGGCCTGGGCAACCGGGAGATCGCCCGCGCCCTGTTCATCAGCGAGGCCACGGTCAAGACCCATCTCGGCCGGATCTACGGGAAGTTGGGGGTGGACACCCGGTCGGGGGCCGTGGCCGTCGCCAACGAGCGGCGGCTGCTGCCATGAGGCGGTGACCGGGGAGCCGGAGGAGTGAGGAGGGCCGGAGGAGTGAGGAGGGCCGGAATAGGTCGCCCCGCGGTGCGGTTGGGCAGTGGCATGACCGCTGACGCCTCACCCGTATCCGGGTCCCCCTCGGCCCCCGCCGTCCTCCGGTACACCGCCTTCTCGGCCGATCCCCTGGGCGGGAACCCCGCCGGGGTCGTCCTGGACGCGACGGGGCTCGACGACGCGGGGATGCTCGCGATCGCGGCGGAACTCGGCTACAGCGAGACGGCGTTCCTGACCGCCCTCCCGGAGGAGAGCCCGGCGGGCGGCGGCCGGGGGTTCGCCGTCCGCTATTTCAGCCCCAAGGCCGAGGTCCCCTTCTGCGGACACGCCACCGTCGCGTCCGCCGTGGCCCTGGCCGAGCGCACAGGCCCGGGCGACCTGGTCTTCGAGACCCGCGCCGGGACGGTGCCCGTGACCGTCACCGAGGAGAACGGCACGCTGCGGGCCACGCTCACCAGCGTCGAGCCGCAGGTCACCGATGTGGCGGAGGACGACGTACGGGAGGCGCTGGCCGCCCTCGGCTGGCCGGCCGCCGATCTGGACCCGGCCCTGCCGCCCCGTATTTCCTTCGCCGGCGCCCGCCATCTCGTGCTGGCCGCCGCGAGCCGGGCCCGGCTCGCGGATCTCGCCTACGACTTCGACCGGCTCGAAGCGCTGATGCGCCGACTGGACCTGACCACGGTCCAGCTCGTGTGGCGGGCGTCCGCCGGGGTCTTCCATGTCCGCGACCCGTTCCCGGTGGGCGGCGTGGTCGAGGACCCCGCGACCGGCGCCGCCGCGCTGGCCTTCGGGGCGTATCTGCGCGCCCTGGGGGCCGTGACCGGGAGCGCCGTCCTCACCCTGCACCAGGGTGAGGACATGGGCCGCCCCGGTGTGCTGACCGTGGAGCTGCGGGAGGGCGACCCGCGCGTCCGGGTGAGCGGCGCGGGCGCCCGTATCCCCGACGCGGGCTGAGCCGCCCTGGGCCGCTCAGCCCGCGGTTGCCGCCAGGAGCGCGGCGATCTCCTTCATCTCGCCCTCGCCGAGGGGCCCGTACCGCAGCGCCCCCGCGTTCTCCTCGGCCTGGGCGACCGAGCGGATGCCCGGGATCGGGACGGCGTGCGGGCTGCGGGCCCAGAGCCAGGCCAGCGCCCCCTGGGCCAGGGTGCGGCCGCCGGAGGTGAGGAGGTCGCGTACGGCGGCGACCCGCGCCGCCTGTTCCGGTACCGGCAGCCCGCCCTCGCCGAACCAGTGCAGCCACACCGGCGGTACGGTGCGGATGTCCCCGGAGCCGCGCGTCCAGCCGGTCCCCGCGTCCGCCCCGGCGCCGGGGTCCCGTGCGAGCAGGCCCATCGCGAGCGGGCTGCGCACCACGCTCGCGAGCCCGTGTTCCGCGCACAGCTCCAGCATCTCCGGCGCGTCCTGGAGCACATTGCACGTGTGCTGGACGGCCGCGCAGTGCTCCCCGGGCGCGAACAGCGCCGCGCGCTCCGGGTCGTCGGTGCTCCACGCGTATGCGCGGATCAGCCCCTCCCGTACGAACTCCTCGCAGGCGTCGCGGAGTTCGGCGGCGGCGTCGAGGGGCGCGTCGGAGATGTGGAGCTGGTAGAGGTCCACGTACTCGGTGCCGAGGCGGCGCAGCGAGGCGGTCAGTGCCCGCCGGGCGTGGCCGGGGGTGGCGTCCTGGCCGTCCGCGGTGCGGGTCGCCTCGTCGAAGAGGTTGCCCCATTTGGTGGCGAGGACGACCTCGTCGCGGTGGCCGCGCAGCGCCCGGCCGAGGATCTTCTCGCTGTGGCCCGTCCCGTACACGTCGGCCGTGTCGAAGAACGTGATCCCCAGTTCGAGCGCCCGCCGGATCGCGTCGACGGACTCGTCGTCGTCGACGGCGCCCCAGCCGAGCGGGTTTCCGTCGGGCCTCTGCCACTCGCCGCCGATCGCCCAGCACCCGAAACCGAGTGCGCCGACGCCGATCCCGCTGTCTCCCAGGGTCCTGCCCTGCATCTCAACCATGGTCGGCACCCTAGGAGTTGGAGCGCACCCGAAGGCAAGGGCCTCACCGCGGACCTCACCACCAGATCGTCAACTTCGGGTTGACGGTTCCACCATCGTCAACCTAAGGTTGACGGCATGGAGCTTCCCGAGAAATCCAGTCAGCAGCCCGTCCGGATCACCAACCCCGTCCGCCTCGACGACCTGATCGAAGGCATCAAGAAGGTCCACTCCGACACACTCGACCAGCTCTCCAGCGCGGTCGTGGCCGCCGACCACCTCGGCGAGGTGGCCGACCACCTCATCGGCCACTTCGTGGACCAGGCCCGGCGCTCCGGCGCCTCCTGGACCGACATCGGCCGCAGCATGGGCGTCACCAAGCAGGCCGCCCAGAAGCGCTTCGTACCGAAGACCCCCGGCGAGCCGTCCACCCTCGACCCGAACGAGGGGTTCGGCCGGTTCACCCCGGGCGCGAAGAGCGCCGTGGTGGCCGCGCAGAACGAGGCGCACGCCGCCGGGAACGACGAGATCGGCACCGCACACCTCACGCTCGGCCTGGTCAGCCTGCCGGACACCCTCGCCGCACGGGCGATCGTCGCCCAGGGCGTACTGCTGGACACCGTCCGCCAGGCGGCGACGGCGGCGCTGCCGGCCCGGGCGGAGTCGATGCCCGCCCTGGTGCCGTTCGACGCGGGGGCGAAGAAGGTGCTGGAGCTGACCTTCCGCGAGGCGCTGCGGCTCGGCCACAACTTCGTCGGGACCGAGCACATCCTGCTGGCGCTGCTGGAGTTCGAGGACGGTACGGGGGTCCTCCACGAGGCGGGCGTCGACAAGACCGCCTCGGAGACCGAGATCACCGAGGCGCTGGCCGCTATCGTCGCGGCCCGCGCCGGGCAGGCCGAAGAGCCGCAGCAGTAGGAGGCGGAAGCAGGAGGGGGCGCAAGGAGGAGAGGGCGCAAGGAGGAGAGGGCGGGGGAGGCGGAAGGCCTCCCCGGGGGTTGCCGTCGCGCCGTCGGAACTTTCCCGACACGGGGCGGCAACCTTTTCCGTACCGGCGGCGACCAGAGAGCACAGGGGCCCCACCCCCCACCCCCTCTGGAGGATTCCGTGCGGTTCAGACCCCCACCCCCGGACAGTTCACGCCCGCGCGCCGGCGGCTGGAAGCTGCTGGGCGTGCTCGCTCCGGCCGGCGCGGTCGTCGCCGCCCTCATGTCCCCCGTGGCGCCGCCCGCCCAGGCCGCCGACGCACCGCCGTCCACCCAACTCGCCGCCGCCGCACGCATGGAGCGGCTGGACCGCGGGCTGGTGAGCGTGCACACCGGCAACGACAACCTGGTGAGCTGGCGCTGGCTGGCGACCGACGCCGACAACGTCACGTTCAACCTCTACCGCGGCGCGCTCAAGGTCAACACCGAGCCGATCACCACCACGAACTACCTGCACAAGGACGCGCCCAACTCGGCGGACTACACCGTGCGGGCCGTCGTGAACGGTACGGAGCAGGCCGCCTCGCCCAGCGCGACGCAGTTCCGTCCCGGCTATCTCGACGTGCCGATCTCGGTACCGCCGGGCGGCTCCGACTACACGTACGAGGCCAACGACGCCTCTGTCGGCGACCTCGACGGCGACGGCGACCTCGACATCGTCCTGAAGTGGCAGCCCACCAACGCCAAGGACAACTCGCAGTCCGGTGTCACCGGCAACACGATCGTCGACGGCTACACGCTCCAGGGCCAGCGGCTGTGGCGGATCGACCTCGGCCGCAACATCCGCTCCGGGGCGCACTACACGCAGTTCCAGGTCTTCGACTACGACGGCGACGGCAAGGCCGAGGTCGCCATGAAGACCGCCGACGGCACGGTCGACGGCACGGGCAAGGTCATCGGCAGCGCCTCGGCCGACCACCGCAACTCCTCCGGCTACGTACTGGCCGGACCCGAGTACCTGACCGTGTTCAACGGCCAGACGGGCGCGGTGCGTTCGACCGTCGACTACGTGCCGCCGCGCGGCACCGTCTCCTCGTGGGGCGACTCGTACGGCAACCGCGTCGACCGCTTCCTGGCCGGCACCGCCTATCTGGACGGGGCCACCCCCTCCCTGATCATGGCGCGCGGCTACTACACCCGTACCGTCATCAGCGCCTGGAGCTTCACCGGCGGGCAGCTCACCCGCAAGTGGACATTCGACACCAACAGCTCCACCAACACCGGCAAGGGGTACGACGGCCAGGGCAACCACGCCCTGACCATCGGTGACGTGGACGGCGACGGCCGGGACGAGATCGTCTACGGCTCGATGGCCGTCGACGACAACGGCTCGGGGCTGTGGACGAACAAGAACGGCCACGGCGACGCGGCCCACCTCGGCGACCTGGACCCGTCCCGCCCGGGGCTGGAGTACTTCAAGGTGGACGAGGACTCCTCGAAGCCGTCGTCGTACTTCGCGGACGCCAGGACCGGACAGGTCCTCTGGTCGACCCCGGCCTCCGGTGACAACGGCCGTGGTGTGTCGGGCGACATCTGGGCCGGCAGCCCCGGCGCCGAATCGTGGTCGTCGGCCGACGGCTCGCTGCGCGGCACCACCGGCGCCGCGCTGGGCCGCAAGCCGTCCTCGGCCAACTTCCTGGCCTGGTGGGACGGCGACCCGGTGCGCGAACTGGTCGACGCCACCCGCATCGACAAGTACGGCACCTCCGGCGACACCCGGCTGCTGACCGCCTCCGGTGTGCACTCCAACAACGGTACGAAGGCGACCCCTTCGCTCTCCGGCGACATCCTCGGCGACTGGCGCGAGGAGGTCATCTGGCCCACCGCCGACAACACGGCGCTGCGGATCTACTCCACACCGCACCTGACCGACCGGAAGATCACCACCCTGCTCCACGACCGGATGTACCGGACGGCGCTGGCCTGGCAGAACACGGCGTACAACCAGCCGCCGCACCCCAGTTTCTTCATCGGCAACAACATGCCGACGCCGCCCCGCCCGGTCATCACCACCCCCTGACCTCTCTCCCCGCACCTCCCCCGCTGAGGAACCCGAAGAACCGAAAGAACCCAAGGATCCCAAGAACCCGAGGAGACCTCTCCGTATGACTGACCAGCAGCACGGCACGCAACTCGGTATCAGGAAGCGCCGGATGATCGTCGGTGGCCTCGGCGCCGTCGCCCTCACCGTCGGCGCGCTGACCTCCGGCCTGACCCTGCCGTCCGCGATGGCCGCCACCTGGCCGTCCGCCAACGGCAGCGAGGCCGTGGGCACCCCCAAGCCGATCAGCGGCACCGTCGACGGCGGCATGAAGCGCTACTACGGCACCGGCGACCTCGGCTCGGGCGGCCAGGACGAGAACCAGGAACCGCTGTTCAAGCTCGCCGACGGCGCGACCCTGAAGAACGTCATCATCGGCGCGCCCGCCTCCGACGGCATCCACTGCGCCGGGAGCTGCACGCTCCAGAACGTCTGGTGGGAGGATGTCGGCGAGGACGCGGCCACCTTCCGCGGCACCGGCAAGACGTTCAACGTCGTCGGCGGCGGCGCGCGCAAGGCCGCGGACAAGATCTTCCAGTTCAACGGCAGCGGCACGCTGAACATCTCCAACTTCGCCGGGCAGGACTTCAAGACGTTCGTCCGCTCGTGCGGGAACTGCTCCTCGCAGTACAAGCGCACGATCAACGTCACCAACACGGAGATCACCGCGCCCGGCGGGGTCATCGGCGGTATCAACACCAACTACGGTGACTCGCTGACCCTGCGCTCCATCACCATCGTCGGGGACAGCGGCAAGAAGATCGTGCCGTGCCAGAAGTACATCGGCAACAACACCGGTGCCGAGCCGACGAAGAACGGCACGGGACCGGACAGCACGTACTGCAAGTACTCCTCCTCCGACCTCACCTACAGGTAACGGGGAGGCCGGTCCCTCAGGGGCCGTAGACGTCTTCTCCGGTGCTGGTCCCGGTCCCCGTACCGTTACCGGTGCCGGAGGAGGCGTAGCCTTCGCCCTCCTCGACCGAGCCGCCGAGCTTGCTCCTGGCGGTCTCGACATGCCGCTTCTCGTTGGTGCCGATCACCCACCGCGTGCCGATCAGATAGGCACCGCCGTACATCTGCGCGTAGTCGACCCACTCGCGCTTGCCCTTGTCGGTGGTGAAGCTGATGAGGGTGTAGGCCGTCCCGCCTTTCTCGCAGACCCCTTGGCGGTAGTCCTCCACCGTCATCCTGATCTGGGCCTCGCAGCCGACGGCGGCGGCCAGTTGCTCCACCGTGGCGGGCCGGGGGGACGGTGCGACGGAGGCGGCGGGCCGCTCGGGGGCCGCCCTGTTCCCGCCCTGGTCCCTGCCCTGCCCCTGCTCTGTACTCCGGTCCTTGCCTTCGTCCTTGTCCTGGCCGGTGCCGCCGCCCCCGCATCCGGCGAGCAGCAGCACCCCCGCGGCGATCAGCCCGGCCACCGCGGGACGGGGGCCGGGGCGCGAGGTGTACAGCGGTTGCGGCCTGTGCCGCCGGTGCGGAAGAAGGCGTATCACGCCCACGGATACGCAGCCGGCGGCGCGCGCGTTCAGGCGCGTGCGTCCAACCGCCGCGCCTTCAACGGCCGTACGGCACGTTGTCGAGATACGTGAGGACCGCCTGCACCCGCCGGTGCCCGCTGTCGCTCGGCGGCAGCCCCAGCTTCAGGAACACATTGCCGATGTGTTTGCTCACGGCCCGTTCCGTGACGACCAGGGTGGCGGCCATGGTCGTGTTGTCATGGCCCTCGGCCATCAGCTTCAGGACCTCGCGCTCACGCGGTGTCAGCGAGTCGAGGGGCGAGTCCCGGCGGCGGGTGAGGAGTTCGGTCACCACCTCGGGGTCCAGCGCCGTACCACCGGCCGCCACCCGGTCCAGGGCGTCGAGGAACTCGTCCACCCGGCCCACCCGGTCCTTGAGCAGATAGCCGACGCCCTTCGCCCCGCCGCTCAGGAGTTCGGCGGCGTACGACTCCTCGACGTACTGCGAGAGGACCAGCACCGGCAGCCCGGGGATCTCCTCGCGCGCCGCGAGCGCCGCGCGCAGGCCCTCGTCGCGGAAGCCCGGTGGCATCCGCACGTCGAGCACGGCCACGTCCGGACGGTGCCGGAGCAGCGCCGGCACCACCTCGGGCCCACTGCCCGCCACGGCCACGACCTCGTGCCCGGCGGAGGAGAGCAGCAGGACGAGCCCTTCCCGCAGCAGGGCGTGGTCCTCGGCGATCACCACACGCACGGCAACTCCACTTCGATCAGGGTCGGGCCCCCGGCGGGGCTCGTCACAGCGACGGTTCCATCCAGCGCGGCGACCCGGCGCCGCAGTCCCAGCAGCCCCGACCCGCCCGGCTCCAGACCGGAACCGTGCACGGAGCCGGGCACCGGGCCGGAACCGGGCACCGGGCCGTCGAGGGCGCGTTCCGCGCCGCCCTCGCCCTCGTCTCGCACCCGCACGCGCAGCCCCGTCGCCGTACGGTCGAGCCGGACCTCGGCCCGGTCGGAGCCGCTGTGCCGGGCCACGTTGGTCAGGGTCTCCGCGACGACGAAGTAGGCGGCGGCCTCGACCGCCGCCGGGGCGCGGGCCCCGTCGCGCGCGTCGTCCCCGTCGTCCCCGTCCGCCAGGCCGGTCACCGTGACGGTCACGTCGAGTCCGCTGCTCGCGGCGAGGGCCCGTACGGCTCCGGCGAGGCCGCGGTCGGTGAGGATCGGCGGGTGGATGCCGCGTACGACGTGGCGCAGTTCCGTCAGCGCCTCCTCCGCCTGGTCCTGCGCGTCGTCCAGGAGCTTGCGGGCGGCCACCGGGTCGCCGTCGTACATCCGCTTCGCGAGGCCGATCCGCAGGGAGAGTGAGACCAGGCGGGCCTGGGTGCCGTCGTGCAGGTCGCGTTCGATACGGCGCAGTTCGGCGCCGTGCGCGGCGATCGCGCCCGCCCGGGTCTCGGTCAGCTCCTCGACGCGCTCGGCGAGGCGGGCCTTCGGCGAGGGCTTGAGCAGTGCGGTCGACCAGGCGGCGTCGAGGTCAGCGAGCCAGCTGATCAGCGGCAGCACGACCGCCTTCCGGCGCAGCAGCCCGCACCCCACACCGTCGACGGCCAGACCGGCCACCCACAGCGGCACCGCCAGGCAGACGAGCATGCCGTACACGTAGTGGGCGACCATCCAGCGCAGGTCGGCGTAGGTGCCGGGGTCACGGACGACCGCCCGCAGCCGCTGCCGGAGGGTCCCGGTGATGGGGAGGTACACCTCGGGGATCTCCCGGCCCGTCCAGGCGGCCACCCGGCGCCGTTTGGCCCCGGCCATCCGGCGCACCAGCAGCACCGTCTCGGGCAGTATCCCGGCGCCGACCAGCAGGACGGTGACGGCGGCCGTGAACAGCAGCACGCTGATGAAGAGGTACGAGCCGAAGGCCAGCGCCGCGGCCCTGGCGAGCTGGAGCGTGGCCCGCGCCGCCTCTCGCACCGTCGTCCACATGGGGCTCATCTCAGAGGTCTCCTCCAGATCCGGGGCAGGGCACGGCGGCTCAGTGGCCGAGCCAGTAGCCGAAGCCCTTACGGGTGTGGATCAGCGGTGGATCCTCCTGGTCGACCTTGCGCCGCAGACGGGAGACCAGCTTCTCGATGGCGTTGTCGGCGCGGTCCTCGCCCCAGACGTGCCGGCGGATCTGCTCCTTCGAGAGGACCTGTTCCGCGTGGACGAGGAGATGGCGCAGCAGCCGGTACTCGGCGGGGGTGAGATCGAGGGTACGCCGGCCGCGGCGGGCCCGGCATGTGGTGTCGTCCAGGGTGAGGTCCCCGTAGCGCGGCGCCCCGGTCCGCGAGCCCTCGCCGCGGGTGCGCAGCAGGGTCTCGGCCCTGGCCAGGACCTCGGCGATACGGAACGGCTTGGTGACGTAGTCGGCGACGCCGGTGCCGACCCCGGCGGCCAGGGAGTCGAGGTTGTCCAGGGCGGCGAGGAAGAGCAGGGGCGGACGGTCGGCGGCGGGCATGCTGGGGTAGCCGCTGCCGTGTCCCAGGTCGCGCGTGGTCAGGTCGACGACGACGAGATCGGCGGGCTGCTCCCCGAGCCGGAACAGCGCCTCCTGGCCGGAGCCGGCCGTTCCGGTGCGGAAGCCCGCGAGTTCCATGGTGGTCGAGAGGAGTTCGACCGTGCCGGGGTCGTCGCCGACGATGAGGACGCGGCGCCCGGCCCCACGCGTCGGCAACGGTTTCTCGCTGAGGTTCCCGTACATGGACCGACCGTTCGTGTAGGGCTGGGGCTGGGGCCAGGGCTCGTGGGCCACCGTCCGGTTCGCCGCCATGGGTACGTTCCGCCTGTTCAGGCGGTGGGCGGGGCCCCGGCGTCGTCCTCGTCGGCGGCGCTGCTGAGGAAGTCGTCGACCATCCGGTGGAAGAGGGTGGCGAGCTGGTGCAGCTCCTCGGGCGACCACTCCCCCAGGGCCATCTCCATGCCCCGGCGGCTCGCGCCACGGATCCGGCCGATCGCGTCCCGGCCGGCCGGGGTGAGCTGGACGTGCTGGGCCCGGCGGTCGTCGGGGTCCGGGACGCGGGTCACGTAACCGGACTTCTGCAACTGCTGCACCTGGCGGGTGATGTGCGACGCCTCGACGCCGAGCCGCACGGCCAGCTCGCCGGGGCGCAGGGCGTCCGAGTCGGCCATCGCCCGCAGGAGGGCGACGGCGGCGCGGTCCAGTGAGACCCCGGCCAGCGCCATCAGGCGCTCGTGCTGGCGGACCCGGTTGGTCAGGTACGAGATGTGGGTGAGGGCACGCTCGATCTCGATGATGTCGGCCGAGACGGGGACGTCGGTGCGCGGCGGTGTGGGCATGTGCCCCACTTTATCATCTGCTTGCTTGACTCAAGTAAGTCAAATATGTTTGCCTGACTCAACCAAGCGGGCGCTCACCGTACCGCGCGCCCGCCCAGGACCACCCGACTCTATCGGCAGGAAGAAAGCGGGCACCTCCATGAGCACCACTGGCCTTCAGGGACGCAGTGTCGTCGTCACCGGAGCGGGATCGGGGATCGGCCGCGCCGCGGCCCTCCACTTCGCCCGGGAGGGCGCCCGGGTCCTGGTCGCCGACCTGGATCAGGAAGGCGCCGACGCGACCGTCGAGTCGATAACGGGCGCGGGCGGCACGGCCGTCGCGGTCGTCGGCGACCTGAGCGACCGGAAGGTCGCGGACCGGGTCGTCGCCACGGCCGTGGAGCACTTCGGCGGGCTGGACGTGCTGGCGAACAACGCCGGGGTCATGGACCGCATGTCGGCACTGGGCGAGACCGACGACGCCGAGTGGGAACGGGTCATCGGGGTCAACCTGACGGCCCCCTTCGTACTGACCCGGGCCGCCCTGCCGCACCTGCTGGCCTCGGGCAAGGGCGCGATCGTCTTCACCGCGTCCGAGGCCGGTCTGCGCGGCAGCGCCGCCGGAGCCGCGTACACCGCCTCCAAGCACGGTGTCGTCGGGCTGACGAAGTCGCTCGCGGTGATGTACCGGACGCGGGGCATCCGTACCAACGCCATCGCACCCGGCGGCACCGCGACGGGGATCCGGGTCGACGCGCGGCGCGAGGCCGAGGGGCCGGCCGCCCTCGCCCCGTACCTCGGTCTCGTGGGCAAGGTGGCGGAGGCCGAGGAGCAGGCCGCGGCCATCGTCTTCCTCGCCTCGGACGCGGCGAGCAACATCAACGGGGCCATCCTGCCCGTGGACAACGGCTGGTCCGCCATCTGAGTCCGCTCCGACGGGCGCCCGGCGGGGGCAAGGGCGAGCGGCGGGGACGTCCGAACCGGACGTCCCCTGCCCCGGCTCACCGGGCCCGGGTCGCCCGATCCGGCTCACCGGGCCCGCGCGAGCCACCGGGGCTCACCGGGCCCAGGGGGAGCCGCCCGGGCTCAGTCGCTCCCCGTCAGCGCGATCGCGCCGGCCGGGCAGACCGTGGCCGCCTCCCGTACCGTCGGCCACAGCTCCGCGGCCGGCCGGGGTTCGCGCAGGACCACGACGCCGTCGTCGTCCCGCTGGTCGAACACCGCGGGCTCCAGCAGCACACAGGTGCCGGCGCCGCAGCACCTGTCCTCGTCGACCGTCACCCTCATGTCGTTCCTCCCTCCGGCTACGGGCGGTGCGTGGTGGGCGCCAGCCACATGCCGACGAGCGCGTCGACCATGCCGGCGGCGGCGTCGTACCAGCAGGAGCGGACCGTGTCCGCCCCCTCGGCCAGCGCCCGTTCACGCTCCGCGCACATGTGGACCATCAGATGCCGTGCCATCAGAGCGCGCTCGGCCTGGACCTCGGCGGGCAGGTCGGGCAGGGCGCGGTGGAAGCCCTCCACGATGCGCTGGAGCGCCGGGGATGTCAGCGACTCGTCGATCATGGTGGCGCGCAGCGCGGGGTCGGTCATCGCCTGCGCGCAGAACCGGGCGTACCAGGTGGGGCTGCCCAGCGCCTCCAGATGCTCGGTCAGCGGGGTGACCAGGCAGGTCACCCAGACCCGGACGTCGGTGGAGTCACCGGCCTCGGCCAGCCGCTCCTCCCTGATCCGCTCGATCTGCCGGGCGTGTTTCCGGGCGATCGCCCGGACCAGATCGGCCTTGGTGCCGAAGTGGTAGCCGACCGCGGCGTTGTTGCCCTGGCCCGCGGCCTCGCTGACCTGCCGGTTGGAGACCGCGTACACCCCGCGCTCGGCGAACAGCCGCTCCGCCGTGGTCAGGATCGACTCCCGTGTCGCGCTGACCTGTTCGGCCCGCACCGTCCTGCCTGCCATGTTCACCATCTCACCGGTACTTCGCGCAGCCCGCCGACCATCAGGCCTTCGAGCTTGGGCAATTCCTCCACCGTGACAGCGAGGCGCAGCGTGGGCAGCCGGCGCAGCAGAACGTCCAGGACGGCCTGCAACTCGGTGCGGGCCAGCGCCTGCCCCAGGCACGCGTGCGCCCCGGAGCCGAACGCCAGATGGACGTTGGGGGTGCGGCCCAGCTCCATCGTCCCGGCGTTGTCGAAGGCCCGCTCGTCCCGGTTGGCCGCGCTCATGTTGCACATCACGGTGGTACCGCGCGGCACCAGAACCCCGCCGATCTCGGTGTCCTCGCCAATGTATCGCGGCAGGCCGAGTCCCCCGCTGGCGTCCAGCCGCAGCGCCTCCTCCACCGCCGAGCGCACCAGCGACCGGTCGGCGAGCAGCCGCTCCCACAGCCGCCGGTCGCCCAGCAGCATGGCGACCATCTTGCCGATCTGGTTGGCCGTCGTCTCATGGCCGGCGAGCAGCAGTCCCAGTCCGGTGGCGACCAGTTCCTCGTCGGACATCCGGTAGCCGTCGGCGCCGGTGGCCACGATCAGCTCGCCGAGCAGGTCGTCGCTCGGCTCGGCCCGCTTGGCGTCGACATGGGCCGCCATGTAGTCGGTGAACTCGCGGTGCGCCGTCGCGACCTCCTCCTCCGTGTAGCGGGTGAGGTTGAGCAGCGAGTCGGACCAGTGGGAGAACCGGTCCCGGTCCGTCTCGGGCACTCCGAGCAGATCGCAGATCACCCACACCGGCAGCGGGAAGCCGAGTGCGGCCTTCAGGTCGGCGGGCTGCCCGCTCGCCACCATCTCGTCGATGAGCCGGTCGGCCATCGCCTCGATGCCGGGGCGGAGCGCGGCCATCCGCTTGGCCGTGAACCACTTCCCGACCAGCCGCCGCCACTGCTGGTGCCCCGTTCCGCTCTGCGGGATCGTGGCCGACATATCGCTGTTGAAGAGCCCGCCCGACTCGGTGTCGGAGATCCGGGCCGCGTCCTCGGCGTCGAGCCGTCGGCTGAACCGCGGGTCGGCCAGCACCTGTTTGACGTCGTCGTACCGCGTCAGCAGCGCCGCCTCGTCCCCGCTGGGCAGCTTCACCCGGGCCACGGGGCACCCCTGGCGCAGCCGCGCCCACTCGGCGGGCGGGTCCAGCGGCGCGTCGTTGGGGATGGGGTAGCTGAGGGCCTGGTCGGCTTCGCTGTGGCTCATCGTGTCTCCTCGGTCAGGGAAGAACGGTCGGGGGGAGGAGGCGGGTCACCAGGCCACGGGGAGTTCGTACACGCCGTAGACGGACCCGTCGTGCTTGAACGGGACCTTGTCGATCCCGCCGGCCAGGCGCAGCCCGGGGACGCGCCGGTAGAGGGTGCTGTACGCGACCCGCAGCTCCATCCGGGCCAGTGTCTGGCCCAGGCACTGGTGGACGCCGAAGCCGAAGGCCAGGTGGCGGCGGGCATCGCGGCGGATGTCGAGCCGGTCGGGGTCCTCGAACACCTCGGGGTCCCGGTTGGCGATGTCGTTGGGCACGATGACCCCCTCGCCCGCGCGGATCACCTCCCCGGCGATCTCGATGTCCTCCAGCGCGACCCTGCGGCGCCCGTTGTGCGTGATGTTGAGGTAGCGCAGCAGCTCGTCCACGGCCGTGGCGACCAGCGCCGGATCGTCCGTGTCCCGCAACAGGGCGAGCTGGTCGGGGTGTTCCAGCAGGGCGAGCGTGCCGAGCGCGATCATGTTCGCGGTCGTCTCGTGCCCGGCGATCAGCAGGAGGACGCCCATCTGGGCCACCTCGGAGCGGGTCAGCTCACCGGCCTCGACCTTCGCGACCAGCCCGGAGAGCAGGTCGTCGGCGGGGCGGGCGGTCTTCTCGCTCATCAGCTCGTCGAGATAGCCGACCAGCGCGCCGGACGCGGCGGCCCGCTCCTGCGGCGTCACATCCCGGTTGATGAGGACCTTGCTGTTGTCCTGGAAGAACTCGTGGTCGCCGTACGGCACTCCGAGCAGTTCCGAGATCACCAGCGAGGGCAGCGGCAGGGCGAACGCCTGGACGAGATCGACCGGTGCGGGACCGGCGAGCATGCTGTCGATCAGGTCGTCCGTGATCTTCTGTACGGCGGGGCGCATCGCCTCCACGCGCTTGAAGGCGAACGGCGCCGCGACCATGCGCCGCAGCCGGGCGTGCTCGGGGTCGTCCATGAGGATGAACCCGATCGAGGCGTTGCCGGTGACCGGCGCGCTGCTCGGATAGCCGGGCCGGGTGATGTCGGCGCTGAGCCGCGCGTCGCCGAGCAGGGTGCGCTGGTCCGCGTAACGGGTCACCAGCCAGGGTGTGCTGCCGTCCCACAGCCGCACTCTCGCGAGCGGCCCCTCCCGCTGTGTCTCCCGCAGCTCGGGGGGCGGGTCGAACGGGCAGCGCGCGGCGCGCTCCATCGGAAATTCCGGTACGGCGGCCAGGTGTCCGTCCGCCGGGTTCAGGATGCTGGTCATCGGTCCTCAGCTCTTCTCGGAACCGGTCCTTCCGGTGTGGTCAGGCAAGCCCATCCCGTAATCCAAGTCAAGCACGTGACTTAAATTCGCGCGCGTCACCCGTCTGAACCGGCCACCGGGCCGGACCGCGGGATGCCGGCCGAGGAGTCGTCCGGGCCGGAGGGGGCACCTGGTGCACGATGGGGCGAGGTCCGGCGAGCGCCCGCCGCGCGGCGGCTGAGGTCACCGGCGCGGCTTCGGACACGAGGCGGAGGAGGCCGGGGTGGCCAGGCACGAGGACGGTACGGGCGACACACCCAACCGGGGACGGGCGGAAACGGAGGACGAGCGGGCGGACCGGCAGTGGCATGAACTCATCCAGGAGATCAGAGTCACCCAGACCGGCGTCCAGATCCTCTTCGGATTCCTGCTCACGGTGGTCTTCACCCCGCACTTCCAGGAGCTGGGGGCGACGGACAAGAACACGTACCTGATCACCGTCGTCTGCGGCGCCCTGGCCACCGGCGCGCTGATCGGCCCGGTCGCCCTGCACCGGATCGTCTCGGGGCGCCGTATCAAGCCGCAGGCCGTCGTCTGGGCCTCCCGGCTCACCTTCGCCGGCATACTGCTCCTGCTCGCGACGCTGACCTGCGCGCTCTTCCTGGTCCTCCGCGTGGCCGGCCATGACCCGTACGTGCCGTGGCTCGTCTCCGGGGTGGTCGCCTGGTATCTGCTCTGCTGGTTCGTCCTGCCGCTCTGGGTCCGCCTGCGCCACACCGCACAGCCCTGACGAGGACCGCCGAGGGGGCAGCCTCTCCGGCCGGTGCGCCGAAACCCTCCCGCGCCAGGCGGACGCGCCCGTTCGCCGCGCGAGGTTTCCGTTCCGGGGGAACCGGCTAAACGCCTCGCATGGCGCAATTCGGATACACGATGATGACGGAGCAGGCGGGCCCGCGCGCGCTCGTGGACCATGTGGTCGGTGCCGAGCGGGCCGGGTTCGACTTCTCCGTGACCTCGGACCACTCCTCCCCCTGGCTGGACTCCCAAGGCCACGCCCCCTACGCCTGGAGCGTCCTGGGAGCCGCGGCCCAGGCCACCTCCCGTATCCCCCTGATGACGTACGTGACCTGCCCGACCAGGCGCTACCACCCGGCGGTGATCGCGCAGAAGGCCGCGACGACGCAGTTGCTGTCCGAAGGCCGCTTCCGCCTCGGACTGGGCTCGGGCGAACAGCTCAACGAGCATGTGGTCGGCGGCGGCTGGCCCGCCGCCCCGACCAGGATCGACATGCTCGAAGAAGCCGTCGAGATCATCCGGGCCCTGTTCGCCGGCGGCACCGTGAACCACCGGGGCACCCACTTCGAGGTGGACAACGCGAAACTGTGGGACCTCCCGGACGAGCCGCCGCCCCTGGGCATCGCGGTCTCCGGAGAGCGCTCCTGCTCACTCGCCGGGCGGCTGGCCGATCTGGTGATCGCCACCGAACCCAAGCGCGAACTGCTCACGGCGTTCGACGCGCACGGCGGTACGGGAAAACCCCGGATCGGCCAACTCCCCGTCTGCTACGACACCGACAGGCACGCGGCCGTCGCCCGCGCCCACGACCAGTTCCGCTGGTCGGTCGGCCCCTGGCCGGTGAACTCGGAGCTGCCGAACCCGGCGGCGTTCGCCGGCGCCACCGCCCACGTCCGCCCGGAGGACATCGCCGAGGCCATCCCGTGCGGCAGCGACCCGGACGACTTCGCCGCGGCGGTCCAGCCATACATCGAGGCGGGCTTCACGGAGATCGCACTGATCCAGATCGGCGGCGACCACCAGGAGCCGTTCCTCGACTGGTCGGAGAAGACACTGCTGCCCGCGCTGCGCGCACTCTGAGGCTCCGAATCACTCGGCACATGCACCCGTTTACAGTCTCTGATCTGCGCTCTTCTCCGCCTTGCGTCGGTGATGGCCTGGGCGAAGCTGCCGGCCCCGTCCCGGCACACCACCTCGAATCCCGCATGCTTGCGCAGCCAGGTGGCGACCGGCTCCTTCACACGGTCCGCGAGCACGTCGGCACGCGCGCCCGTGGCGGCGTCGATGACGACCGTGGCGTAACGGTGGCCCCGGCGCAGGGCGAACTCGTCGATGCCCAGCACGCGCGGGACTGCCGCCGACGGCACGGGGACGCGCATCAGGCAGTTCAGGACGGTAGCCCAGGACAGCCCGCAGCGCGGCACGGCCAGCAGCCGGGCCCCGGCCGATCCCGCCGGCGCCGCCGCCACCGCCGCATGTACCGGGAGTGCACCCGGTCCGACTCCGACCCGCACCCTGGGTCGGACATCTGCGGCATCGTCCCGGGTGTCCGGGCCGCGATCCGCCGCAGATCACCACTGGCCTCCACACGCTCGACCCGTACCGCGGCCAGCTGCGGTAACAGGTCTTCCGGCCGTATCGCACACACCACCAGGATGGCCCAGCCAACCAGCCGACACCGCAGGCCAGTTGGCCCGATCACCAGCTACGAAAATCTTGGAAGACCCGGTGAGCGTACAGACCCCATGCGTGTGTCGGCGCGGTCAGTCTGTGGTGAAGCTGGACAGTACGGCCGCCGGGAGGCGGCTGCCTGCCGAGCCGCGGGGAAGGATCTCAGTGATGCGGGCCAGATCGGCGGCGGAGAGCTGGACGTCAGTGGCGCCGGCGTTCTCCTCAAGGCGCTTGGTGCTGCGGGTGCCGGGAATGGGCGCGATGTCCTCGCCCTGGGCGAGCAGCCAGGCCAGTGCGAGTTGGGCGGTGGTGATGCCCCTGGTGTCGGCCAGATTCTTGAGCTGTTCGGTGGCGTGCAGGTTGTACGTGTAGTTCTCGCCCTGCCAGCGCTCGTCCCAGCTGCGCATGTCGTCCGCGGGGTACTCGCTCGCGGGCTTGACCTGGCCGGTGAGGAAGCCGCGGCCGAGCGGGGAGTAGGGCACCAGGCCGATGCCGAGTTCCCGCAGGACGGGAAGGATCTTCTCCTCGACCTCCCGCTCGAAGAGCGAGTACTCGTACTGGAGCACGGAGACCGGGGTGACGGCGTGGGCGCGGCGGATGTACTGGGGGCCGACGTTGCTCAGGCCGAAGTACTTCACCTTGCCTTGGGTGATCAGTTCGCCGACCACGCCGGCGACCTCCTCGACCGGAATGTCGGGGTCGGAGATGTGCTGGTAGAAGAGGTCGATGTGGTCGCTCTGCAGGTAGCGCAGGCTGTTCTCGGCGACCTTGCGGATGTTTTCCGGGCGGCTGTCGAAGGCGGGGCTGATCGCCGGGGCGGTCATGTCGAAGCCGAACTTGGTGGCAAGGACCACCTCGTCGCGGAAGTCCTTGACTGCCTTGCCCAGGAGGATCTCGTTGCTGCCGGTACCGGCGCCATACAGCTCGGCGGTGTCGAAGAAGTCGATACCGAGTTCGTGGGCGCGGCGGATGGTCGCGATGCCCTCGTCGTCGTTCGAGGCGCCGTAGGCCATGGACATGCCCATGGTCCCCAGGCCGAGCGCCGAGACGCGCAGACCCTGAGAGCCCAGATTGCGGTGCTGCATGAGTTCACTCCCTGAGTGGTTCGCCGGCTTCACCCGCAGAGGTCAAACCGAACTGTTCCGTTTGACTCTACACGTCGATCGCCCGGCTGCCAAACCAAACGGTTCGGTGCTCTATCCTGGGGCCATGCCCCAGTCCCGCGACTCCGGCCAGACCGCAGCGCCCGCCGCCGGCGACACCACGCGCGAGCGCGTCCTTACCGCTGCCATGGAGGAGTTCGCCCGCCATGGCATCGCCGGCGCCCGCGTGGACCGCATCGCCAAGCTCGCCAGGACCAGCAAAGAACGCGTCTACGCCCACTTCCGCGGCAAAGACGCGCTCTATGCCGACGTTGCCGCACGGGAGTACGTCGTCATCGCCGAGGCCACCCAGATGGACCCGTCCGACCTCCCCGGCTACGCGGGCCGCCTGTTCGACTACTTCGTCGCCCGTCCGGACCACCACCGCCTGATCGCCTGGGGCCGCCTCGAACTGCCGCGCGCCGCAGCCGTTGCCGACGATCCCGACCAGGCAGTGATCGCCCGCAAAATCGACCAGCTCCGCCAGGTGCAACAGGCCGGACAGCTCGACCCCGCCTGGGACCCGGCCGACGTCCTCGCCCTGGTCAATCAGATCGCCATGACCTGGGCGTCGCAACCCGAACTCAGCGAGGCCGCCGCCGTACACGCCGTGGACCCCACCACCGCCGCCCGCCGCGCCGCAGTGGTGACCGCCGTCGAGCAGCTTTTCCCTCGAGCGCGCTGAGGTCCCCGGACCGGCGGCAGTCCTGCTCGAACACTGGCCGGGGGCGACGGTCCGCGTGACGTGGTCGACGTCGTACCGCAGCTCACCCTCGGTGACTGCGATGAGGTGGTGGAAGGTGGCGCGGCCCGGACGGGGCGGGTTCACGGCCAGTCGTCGTGCTGGGCGAAGAAGTCCTCGACGGTACTCACCTCAAGCCCGTACGGAGTGCCGACCGGGGGCTGGAAACCGTACAGCGGAACCGCGACCGGTCCGGCCGCGGTTCCGCTCGCATCGATGTGTCGCTTGCCGACCATCAGGTGTCCGCAGTCCACCGCCCTCTTTGCCGGCTTCGAGGGAAGGATGAGACGTGCCGCCTCGACCGCCCGCGCGCCCTCCGCGTTCTTCGATGCCGCACGTCACTACCTGAGGAAGGCAACGCCCCATGAACGGATCGGCTTTGCGCCCCACGAAGCTGGAAGGCATCGTCGGGCAGGACCACCTCTTGGCCGCGGACGCCGCCGCTGGGCCCGCGCGGTCGCCCAGCAGCGCGTCAGCTCCACCATTCCGCGGACGCCGCCCGGCGTCGGGAGAACCACCATCACCCGGCCCCTCGCGGACGGCAGCGACATGGTCTTCATGCCGGTGTCGGCCCACCTTCTCCGGCGTGGCCGAACCGCTCCAGGGCATTTTGTAAGTGCATCGACTTGCCTTAACGGCGACTCAGGAGCTACCTTCAAGTGGTGAGTCCATCGACTTACCTAACACCTCGGCAAGGAACAATGAACATGAATCGTCTTGCGGGCAAGCGTGCCCTCATCACCGGCGGCACGAGCGGGATCGGCCTGGAGACCGCGCGGCGTTTCATCGCGGAGGGGGCCGACGTACTGGTCACGGGCGTCACCCCGGCCAGCATCGACAAGGCGCGGCAGATCCTCGGGGACAAGGTGCCGGTGGTGCGGGCCGATGCGCGCGATCTCGATGCGCAGCGCGGCCTGGCGGAGCGGGTGCGGGAGCATTTCGGGGAGCTGGACG
The DNA here is from genome assembly GCF_044763125.1 of Streptomyces sp. NPDC096310. Classification (NCBI taxonomy): domain Bacteria; kingdom Bacillati; phylum Actinomycetota; class Actinomycetes; order Kitasatosporales; family Streptomycetaceae; genus Streptomyces; species Streptomyces sp. NPDC096310. The sequence goes on from NZ_JBIWFO010000018.1 coordinate 91,816, forward strand.
TGGCGTTCCTGAACGCCGGTGTCTCGGACTGGCGGCCGTTCGAGGACCACACGGAGGACAGTTTCGACCGGCTCTTCGACATCAACGTCAAGAGCGTCTTCTTTCTCACCCAAGCCCTGGTGCCCGTGCTGGCCAACCCGTCCTCGGTCATCCTCAACGCGTCCAACAGCGCGCACGGGGGCTACGGCGGGTCGAATGCCTATGCCGCGACGAAGGCGGCTGTCGGCTCGCTGATGCGGTCGTGGAACGCGGACCTGCTCAGGTCGCACGGCATCCGGTTCAACGCGATCAGCCCCGGCCCGGTGGACACCCCGCTGTACTCCGGCTCCAAGCTCGGGATCGAGGACCCCGCGCAGCAGAAGGCGGTTCTGGAGGCGATCAGCTCCACCATCCCGCTGGGGCGCATGGGCATGCCCGAGGAGGTCGCGGAAGCCGTCGTGTACCTGGCCTCCGATGCCGCCGCCTTCACCGTGGGCCAGGACCTTATCCTGGACGGCGGCCAGACCGTCCTCTGACAGCGAGGATGCGGCCGGGAGACGGGCAAGGGGCGTGGGTATGTCGGTGGCGGACCGAGCGGAGACCGGTGGCGATACGTGCCAGGCCGGGTATGACGCGCAGACCAAAGCCGGGTATCACGCGCAGATCAAAGAGGAGAACCGCGCGCGCATCATCCGCGCCGCCCGCGACCTCTTCCTCGCCCGGGGATACGACAAGACCTCCCTGGCCCAGATCGCCAAGGAGGCCAGCGTCTCCACCGGCACCCTCTTCAAGCGGTACCCCTCCAAGGCCGCGCTGTTCGCGGCCGTCACCTCCGAACAGTGGCAGCTGGCTGTGGAGTACGCCGAACCGCCCCCGCCCGGTGATCCTCGATACGGTCTGGACCACATCGGCCGCGACTACGCCTGCCTGGTCGCGCGGCCCGGAACGGCCGCGCTGTGCCGCCTCATCATCACCGAGCTTCCCCAGATGCCGGAACTCGCCGACATCGTCGGCACCGGCTTCGCCATCGACCGCGGACCCTTCTTCGAACGGCTCCGCGACTACCTGGACGCCGAAGCACAGGCCGGCACACTCGACTTCCGCGCGGCCGACGGACAGCCACAATCGGCATCGACAGTCGCCGAACAGTTCCTCGGCATGATCTGCGGCCAGTTCCTGTGGCCCCAACTCGTACGGACGGACTTCGTCCCACCCAACCCCACCGACGCCGCCATCGTGGACGAAGCCGTCGCCCTCATGCTCACCCGCTACAGCACCGGATCCTGAACTCCGGACCACCAGTTCAACTGCCAGGACCCCGACACGTCACCCTCCAGGGACAAGTGCAGGTAGGGGTGACCCGACCGACGGCGCGTACGGGCGAACGCGACCGTTCCTTCCAGCTACCGACAGCGGCCGACAGCGGCCGACAGCTGAGCTGGGACCGTGGCCTGCTGGCACTGCCGGCGTGCGCCCCGGCGTTGCGCCCGGTGGCGCGACCACCGACCAGTGCTCGACGACATCCTCCAGCACGTGCGCACCCGGGGCGATGTCGGCCCCGATGCGACGGTGTTGGCCTTCTGCAGCGCCGACCACCGTGGCCGTACCGGCTACTCAGCTCCACCCGCAAACAGCGCGTGACCTGAAAAAGATCATCATCCGCGAGCGTCGCGAAGCAGACACAGCGTTTCAGGCCAGAGCCCTCTGGTCCTGTCCCATGTGCCTGATGGCGCCCCCTCAAGAGAACGAGCCCACGGGCGAACCGGAGGAATGACACGGTGGAGATCGAGCTGCGGATCAACGGGTCCGCCCAGCGGCTGGACGTCTCACCACAGGTGAGCCTGCTCGACGCGCTGCGCGAGTACCTGGGCCTGACCGGTACCAAGAAGGGCTGCGATCAGGGCGCGTGCGGTGCCTGCACGGTGCTGGTCGACGGCCGGCGGATCAACGCCTGCCTGGCGCTGGCGGTGCAGTACCAGGGCCGTGAGATCACGACCATCGAAGGCGTCGACCACCCGTTGCAGACGGCGTTCGTCCGCGCCGACGGATTCCAGTGCGGCTACTGCACGCCCGGCCAGATCTGCTCGGCGATCGGCATGCTCGCCGAGCACAAGGAAGGCGCGCCCAGCGCGGCGACCGAGCACCTCGCCGGCACCGGCGGAGAGCTGGACGAGACGGAGATCCGGGAGCGGATGAGCGGCAACCTGTGCCGCTGCGGCGCCTACAACGGCATCGTCTCGGCGATCAAGGAGGTCGTGAAGTGAAGTCGTTCTCCTACCTCAGCGCACCGGACACGGCCACGGCGCTGCGCACGGTCACGGACGGCGAGGACGTGAAGTTCCTCGCGGGCGGGACGAATCTCGTCGACCTCATGCGGGAGGGCATCGAACAGCCGTCGACGGTCGTGGACATCACCCGCCTGCCGCTGACCGGCATCGAGGAACTGCCAGAGGGCGGGATCCGCGTCGGCGCGCTGGTGACCAACAGTCGGCTCGCCGCGGCCCCATTGATCAGGACCCGCTATCCGGTGCTGGCGCAGGCGATCCTGCTGGGGGCCTCGGCCCAGTTGCGGAACATGGCGACCGTGGGCGGGAACCTGCTGCAGCGCACCCGCTGCATGTACTTCTACGACGAGGCCTCCGCGTGCAACAAGCGCGAACCCGGCAGCGGCTGTGACGCGATCGGCGGGTTTTCCCGCGGCAGTGCGGTGCTGGGGGCGAGCGAGCACTGCATCGCCACCCATCCCTCGGACATGGCGGTGGCGTTGGTGATGCTCGACGCGGTCGTCGAGGTGGAGAGCGTGCGGGGCGTGCGCCGTATCCCGGTCGTCGAGTTCCACCGGCTGCCCGGCGACACCCCTCACATCGAGACGGTGCTGGCCGCCGACGAGCTGATCACGGCCATCGAGCTGCCGCCGGTGCCGGTGGCGGCGCACTCGCGTTACCGCAAGGTGCGCGACCGCGCGTCCTACGCGTTCGCCCTGGTCTCCGTCGCCGCCGCGCTGGCCGTCGAGGACGGCGTGGTCACCGAGGTCCGGCTCGCTCTGGGCGGCGTCGGCACCAAACCCTGGCGCGCCACCGAGGCCGAACGCGCGCTCCTTGGCCGACCGGCGACCGAGGAAGCCTTCCGGCAGGCGGCGGAAGCCGAACTCGCCGCCGCGGTGGGCGGGCCGCAGAACACATTCAAGATCGAACTCTCGCAGCGCACGATCGTGGCGACCCTGCGGCAGCTGACCGACGGGAGCGCCGCCTGATGCCGAACTCAACTCCCGCGTCAGGAGCGACCGGGCCGAACGGAAGCGGGCAGGGAGGCATGACCACGATCGGACAACCGCTCGACCGCGTCGACGGCATCGTCAAGACGACCGGTGCGGCCAAGTTCGCCGCCGAGCACTTCTGTCCCGGCCTCACGCACGCCGTACTCGTGCACGCGACCGTCAGCCGCGGCCGGATCACCGCCCTGCACACCGACGAGGCGAGCGCGGTGCCGGGCGTGATCGCCGTCCTCACCCACCTCAACGCGCCCCCCATGAAACCGGCGCCGAAGCGCGGAACGTTCAACCTCACCTCATTGTTCTCCGGCACGTCCGTGAACTATCTACAGAGCGACGAGGTGCACTGGGAGGGTCAGCCGATCGCGGTGGTCGTCGCGGAGACCTCCGCCGCCGCCCGCGAGGCAGCCGCGCTCGTGCACGCCGAGTACATGGTGACCAAGTCCGTGGTCGACTTCGAAGGAGCCGAGCAAGACGCACAGCCGCAACCGGACGACCCGTTCTTCCCCCGGGAGGCAAAGAGGGGCGATGCGGAGGCGGCGCTGGCCACCGCGCAGGTGGTGCTGGACCTGCGGTACACCACCCCGCCGCACAACCACAACGCGCTGGAGCCGCACGCCACCACCGCCGTCTGGGACGGCGACCGGCTCACCGTCCACGACGCGACGCAGTCGATCGACTGGTTCCGCACCCACCTCGCGCTGCGGTTCTCCGTGCCCATGACGAACGTACGGGTGCTGGCGCCCTTCGTCGGCGGCGCCTTCGGCGGCAAGTTCGCGATGTGGCCCGGCACGATCCTCGCGGTGCTGGCGGCCCGGGCGACGAGCAGGCCGGTGCGGCTGTCGCTGTCGCGGGAGGCGGTCTACCGGACGGTGGGCGGGCGCACCCCGTCCATCCAGCGGGTCGCGCTGGGCGCGGACCGCGACGGCAGGCTGACCTCGCTGGTGCACACCAGCGTCACCCGCACCGGCAAGGTCGGCGGCCATTTCGAGCAGGTCACCTCCCCTTCGAGTCATCTCTACGCGTCCGAGAACATCCTCGCGCGGCATGACATCGTGCGGCTCGACCTGGTGCCGAACCACTTCATGCGGGCGCCGGGCGAGTCGATCGGCACCTTCGCGCTGGAGTCCGCGATCGACGAGTTGGCGTACGAACTGGGCATGGACCCGATCGAGTTGCGGCTGCGCAACGAGACCGCGGTCGACCCGATCGACGGCAAGAAGAAGTTCTCCCACCGCAAGCTGCCCGAGCTGTACGCGCTGGGCGCGGAGCGGTTCGGCTGGCACGACCGGAACCCCGAGCCGCGTTCGACGCGCGAGGGGCGGTGGCTGGTCGGGACGGGCGTGGCAACGGCGTTCCACCCGGGGTTGTCGATGCCGGTCAACGTCACGGTCCGTCTGTCGGCCGACGGCAGCGTGCTGGTGCGCTGCGGCTTCCAGGAGATGGGCATGGGCGCCGCCACGGCCCAGGCCCAGATCACGGCGGACGCGCTGGGTGTGCCGTTCGACGCGGTCCGCGTGGAGTACGGCGATTCCGATCTGCCGATGGGGCCGGCCGCCGGTGTGTCCGTTCAGACCGCGAGCACCGCCGCCAGTGTGCTGCGGGCGTGCGAGGAGCTGAAGCAGACGCTGGCGTCCATGGCCCGCAAGACGGGCGGCGGCAGCAACGAGGAGATTCTCCGGCGCGCGAAGGTGCCGCACGTCGAGGCTGTCATCGGATCGGAGACGCGGCTGGGCCGGATCGCCGGGCGAGCACGGTTCCTCCCGAAATTCATGAGTGACGGCCGGCAGTGGATCAAGGCCGCCTCCGGGGTGCAGTTCTGCGAGGTGCGCGTGGATGCCGAGACCGGTGAGACGCGGGTGTCGAGGTGGGTCGGCGTGTTCGACATCGGCAGGGTGATCAACGCGAAGACGGCGGCCAGCCAGGTGCGCGGCGGCATCGTGATGGGCCTGGGCCTGGCGATGGCCGAGGAGACCCTCGTCGACCCGCGCACCGGGCGGATCATGAACCCCAGCCTGGCCGAATACCACGTCCCCGTGCACGCCGACATCCCGCCGATCGACGTGTCCTTCCTGGACGACCCGGACCCGACCACACCGCTCGGCATCCTCGGCGCGGGCGAGGTGGGTGTCGTGGGTGTCGGTGCGGCCGTGGCGAACGCCGTGTATCACGCGACCGGCAAGCGGGTGCGGGACCTGCCGATCACGCTGGACAAACTGCTCTGAGGCCACGGCAGTTCGAGCCGCCCTACAACAAGAAAGGCATGCACGTGCTGGACCTCGCGGACGAGTTGAACCGGTGGCTCGAGGAGGGACGGGACTTCGCCGTCGCCACGGTCGTGGCCGTCAGCGGCAGCGCACCGCGCGGGCCGGGCGCCGCGCTCGCCGTCGACGCCGACGGCACCGCCATCGGATCGGTCTCCGGCGGCTGTGTGGAAGGCGCGGTATACGACCTGTGCGCCCAGGCGCTCAAGGACGGCCGGGCGGTGCGCGAGCGGTTCGGCTACAGCGACGAGGACGCCTTCGCCGTCGGACTGACCTGCGGCGGCGTCCTCGACATCCTGATCACGCCCATACCGGCCGACCCGCCCGGCAGGAAGACATTCCAGACGGCGCTGTCGGCCGCCGCCCACGGTGGGGCGGCGGCACTCGCCCGCGTGGTGAGAGGCCCGGCAGAGCTCCTCGGCCGGGCTCTGGCAGTGCACCAGGACGGATCGTACGAAGGCGAACTCGGCGGACACCCGGACCTGGACCGCGCCGTCGTCAACGAAACCCGCCCCCTGCTGAACGCCGGCCGCACCGCCACCTTCGACATCGCGGCGAGCGGAGCGAGATGGGGGTCCCCCCGGACGGAGTCTGGGGGAGGATCCCACTGCGAGCCGGATCTGACCCTGTTCGTCGAGTCGAGCGTGCCGCCGCCCCGCATGCTCGTCTTCGGCGCCATCGACTTCGCCGCGGCGCTGGTGCGCATGGGCAAGTTCCTCGGCTACCAGGTCACCGTGTGCGACGCCCGACCCGTCTTCGCCACCCGATCACGCTTTCCCGAGGCCGACGACATCGTCGTCGACTGGCCACACCGCTACCTGAACCGAACCCAAACCGACGACCGCACCGTGGTGTGCGTCCTCACCCACGACGCCAAGTTCGACCTACCTCTCCTGGCAGCGGCCCTGCGACTGCCGGCCGCCTACATCGGCGCGATGGGCTCACGCCGCACCCACGAAGACCGCGACCGCAGACTCCGCGAAATCGGCCTCACCGAAGCCGAACTGACCCGGCTCCACTCACCCATCGGCCTCGATCTCGGCGCCCGCACGCCCGAGGAGACCGCCCTGTCCATCGCCGCAGAGATCGTCGCCGCCCGACAGGGCGGAACGGGTCTCCCGCTGAGGGACTCGCACACACCGATCCACACCGACCCATACCGATACCGAAGGGGGGTCTGTACGCTCGCAGACCCTCACAGCGGGTGACGAGAATCGAACTTACGCTCTGAGTTTGGGAATCACTCATCATATTGCGGCCGCCATGGTACCTGACCTGCGGAAATACCTGCTGATGAAGCAGTGATGCGGCTACCGACGTGCCCCCTGGTGGCCGCTGTTCACCGCCCCCACTGGCACGTTGTGGCACGAGGTCCCGTCAGCCGTCTCCACCAGCTGCCGGCCCGCCCCACGATGTCGGACAGGGATCCTTGGTAGGTGGTGGTGCCGAGCTTGTTGCCCAGGCCCACGGTGGGGCCTGGGCCATTCTTGAGACGGCTCACGTAATTCTCGGGGAGGAGTACGCGGTCGCCGACTTCGAGTGGATCGCTCCCGCGCCAGCGGTATCCATACCCGCCAACCTCCACGAGCTGGCAGCCGTTGACCTCGTGCACGCGCCGTGTACTGTCCAGCTGCTCCTCAGGCTCAATGATGCGCTGCTCCAGCCGCTCGATGCGGGACTTGGAGAAGCTCGCACTGCTTTCGCTTCCCGACTTGTGGCCCTCGCTCCACCCGCGCCGGTGGGCCTCGGCCACGGCTCTGTCCTGCTCCGTGGCATGCGTGCTGCACGCCAAGTCGGAACCCGATATCCGGACCCTGCACGGGCTGCCCGAGCGGGTGGGTCGCCCACAGGTTCGGTCCGGCCGGTAGGTCATGCGTAGCAGTCCTCTCGGTTGTCCCTACTGCGTTTCGTCGCAACCCCTGTAGCGGCTCACGGCAGCCCGCTCGGCGTTTCCCTGCGTGGCACAGAGCGGGACGTGGGCAGGGCTGATCGGCCCTGCCCACGCAGCCGTTAGGCTTGGCCTCCAGCTGGCTTTTGGCCTTCTCGCGGCAAGAAGGGCGAACCGGTACTTCAGCTGAGAAGCGCCTCGATCGCACTTCGAAGCGGTTCGGCGAGCGAGGCCAGGGACGCAGCAGAACCGAGCGCGAGGCTCAGCACCTCCAGGGTCTCGGTGTGTGAGGTTCCCCCGAGATGCGGAATTCGTTGACAGCAAGTCAGATGGCCTTCATAAGAGAAACATCGACCACGGCTACACCCCGGAAATGCTCGTTGGAGTTGCGTGAGCGTGCGGTGCGGATGTATCGCACTACCGAGCCGAAGCCCCAGATCACGAAGCTGGCCGTCGACCTCGGTGTGCATCCCGAGGCCCTGTGCGGCTGGATCCGCCAGGCCGAGGCGGACGCCGGCGAGTGCGACGACCGGCTCACCCCGGACGAACGCGCCGAGCTTGCGGCCCTGCGCAAGGAGAACGCTCAGCTCAAGCGGGCCAACGATGTCCTGCGGACGGCCGCGGCGTTTTTCGCGGCGCAACTTCGACCTGCCCCGCCCAGGCGACGGCGCTCGTTGACGAGCATCCCCGTCTGGGAGTCGAGTGCGTACTTCGGGAACTGCACATCCCCTCCGCCACCTACTACCGGTGGCGCCGCACCGAAAAGGAGCCCTGCGAACGCAAGCGTCGCGACGTCGCCTGCACCCTCATCTGCTATCGCAGACTCACTAAATGAGATGATTTCTCAGCCGCGCGGCGGCTGTTCAGCTTCACGGGCGAATAGCCGCCGTCAGCGCGGCGGTGGTAGGTGGCCAACCTGCGAAGAGACTAGTTTCCCGGCGCGGTGTGAGAGACCTCTGAAAAGTTACTGTGTGAGATTTCCGGGCGGATCGATGGCGACTGACTTTCGGTCAGTCGTGCCAGCTTTGCCAGGCGACGGCGTGCCAGTCGGCGCAGGACGGGCGCGGGCAGGCAGGGAAGGAACCGCGTGCTGTCGCTCGTAAGAAACGCGGGGAGCACGGAAAGCAGCGTGTGCCGCGGCATGCGGTTCAATTCGAGGTGCATGTCGGCCACGATGCCCCGATGGATTTCATGGAGTTTGTCAAGTGCTGCCTGTTCTCCGTGACTCCATACCTCCAGCCGCAGCAGATTGAATGCGTCGTCGTCGAAGTCTTCGGCGTAGGTGTGCAGGTCTTGCGCGATCTCGAAACGGGCGCAAGCGTGCCGTCCCAGGCGGAAGAAGTTCTCGTCGTAGGGGCGCTCGACAGCGAGGTGCCAGGCGCGCAGCAGCATGCGGAAGTGGGATGAACGGCGGTAACACAGGTCACGGATGGTGTCGGCGTCCAGTGGTGGCCGGTGGAGCATGACGTGGGTCTCGCGGGCGTAGTAGTCGTGCAGTTCGTCAAGTTCCGCGAGGACCGCGGTGTCAGCCAGACCGGCGGAGTGCAGGATCTGCGTGATCGCCTGATGCCAGGAGGAGTCGGTGCTGTGGCGGCCTTCTCGCTGGTGGTGTTCGGTTTCGAGGTCTCCGCGGTAGACCAGTGCTTCGATGTAATGCAGGACGGGGTCGGCGTACTTCATTTCCTCGTGCCGTACGCCGGAGCGCTGCATGATGAAGTAGCAGATACGGGACGCAGCCACAGCTTTGACCTGATGTTTGTAGTTGATTGCTGCCGCGGCGGAGTCGACTTCATCGGCCCTGTTTTTGATGGTCAGGTGCCTGCTGAAGGCTGTCCGCGTACTGGTGGCGGCGTGGCGGCGTGGAGCCCGTTTCATTTATACGAAGAACCTTTCGCGCACAATCATATTGGCAGGGATCAACGGAAACCGGTGGTGCGGCCCACAGAACCTGCCCGGCCTCGCCGACAGCCACACCCCGGACGCCCAGGCCCATACGGATGAATCTGCGACCGAAGGCTTGAGCTGCACGGTCAGCATAAGTTCTCATGCTCGGTGACAGGAGATGAAGCACAGATGCTTGATCTCGGGCAACAATTCAAGGAGGAATGATGGGTTCAAACCCCCAGACTACCCCGTACGACCACTCGCGGTCGTTGGACAAGGCGACGCAGGAACTCACCGCCGATGAGCAGGCTCGGCTCTCCGAGGCCGGTTTGTGTGTAACGGCAAAGGGTGAAGTCCAGGAGGACTGACGCCGCCGGACACCATGTGGGGGTGAGTGTTGGCGGGTACGCCCACACTCACCCCCCATGCTTCACAAAACCGCACGCCAGGAAATTCAGGAGGAGCACGGGATGACAGCGGGGACATCGTCGGATTCCGGCATCGGTTCATGGGTGGAACGGGAGATCGGTCTGACCGAGGCAGGCCACCGTGCCCACGCGGCCCTGGGGCGCCTCGGTTTGCGTGCGATCCTCACCGAAGCCCCTGTGGGAGAGCCGCTCAGCATGTGGACATGCAAGCTGCGCACCGACGCCGACGAGGCTGTCCCGTACGGGTCGGGGTCGGGGAAGGGCAGCGGTGAGGAGGCGAAAGTCGGCGCCCTGTTCGAGGCATTGGAGCACCATCTGACGGGCCCGGCCGCGTTCGAACCGCAGCAGGTGCAGTGGTGCTCCGGGGGCGAGTTGCTCGACGGCCCGCTGGAGGGCGACGCCTGTGCGCCTCTGCTGCGCCATGCCGAGCGGCTGGCATGCCAGCAGTACACGCCCCTGAACGGCCCGGCCAGGTCGCCCCTGCCGGTCCCGTTGATCATGTCCACCAGCTGGTACTACGACCATCCCGAGGTGCGGCAGGCCGTCGGCGACCACACGGACTACCGGCAGTTGGCCCGCTACGGCAGCAACAACGGCTCAGCCATCGGCAGCAGTCTCGCCGAGGCACTGGTGCACGCGCTCAACGAGTGCGTCGAACGCGACGCCCTGTCCCTGCTGCTGGCCCGCGCGTGGCCGGGCGCGGGAACCTACCGGCCGCGGCTGATCGACACCGCAGCGCTGCCGCCGGCCTTCGCGGCAGCACACCGACAGGCCGAGCAGCTGCGCGGTAGCGCCGTGCACCTGATCGAGATCACCACGGACCTCGGCGTACCCACCTACGTCGCGTGCGCGGAGGGCACCGGCTCTTTCGAGGGCCGTTTCGGTTGTGGCACCTCGCTGTCACCGCGCTATGCCGCCTGGCGCGCCCTGGGCGAGTTCGTCCAGTGCTCGTCCTCCCCCAGCAAGCCGTTTCCCGAGTACCTGCTCGATGGACTGGACCGCTATCCGGCGCTGCGCGCCTGCGCCACCCTCAATCCCGCGTCCCACCTGGAGCAGGCGCGGCCCGTCGGCCTGCCGGCCGAAGCGGTGCCGCTGCCGTCCCCGCAGGAGCAGCTGGGGCAGTTGACCGCGCGGCTGTCCGCGCGCGGGTATCAGGCGTACTACCGCGTCACGGCCACCGCACCCGAGGGCATCACGGCGGTGCACGTCGTCGTGCCCGCACTGGAGCGTTTCATGGTCGTCACCAGCGGGATGGTCGTCATTCCCGGCCCCCGCGCCCGCGCGCAGATCACCGAGGCCGCATGACCACCGCTTCGTCCCCCGTCCGTACGACGACTTTGCAGGCGGCCGCGGCCCCGGGACACGCACGGCTGCGACGCGCCCGCTGCCTGGTCTGCTACTGGGCCGACGACGGCACCGTCCTGATCGGCCACCCCTACCCCGACGGCACTCCCGTCGCCCTCCCCGGCGACGCCATCGACGTCCTGGCGGCCTTCGAGGAGTGGAGCAGCCCGCACGACGCGGTGAGCCACCTGGCCGAGCGCCACGAGGAGCCTGCGGTCCTGGAGGCCGTGCGCTTCCTGGCCGACCACGCGCTGCTGGTAAGCGAAGGCAGCCGGCGCGCCCTTCGCGACGCCGACATCGGCCGCCACTGGGGCCCCTGGGCACCGCAGGCTCCCTTCCTGCACTACACCACCGACTTCACCCCACACGACACCCCCACCGGCCCCCGCGCGGCGCCCACCGCGTCCACGCCGCTGTTCACCAGTTACCCCGACGCCGACCGCGTGCTGCTCCCGCGGCACCCAGCGGACCTGGACGCGCGCTTCGGCCAAGTCCTCCACCAGCGGCGCACAACCTACTCCTTCAGCCCCGAACCCCTGCCGCTGCCCGCGCTGGCCGCACTGCTGCACACCGTCTTCGCACCCGTCGACTTCATCGACACGGGCCCGAGCGGTGCCCGGTACCGCCGTACCAGCCCGAGCGCGGGCGCCTGCCAGGAGCTGGAGGCGTACCTGGCCGCCGTCAACGTGCACGGACTCGCCCCGGGTTGGTACCACTACAACGCCATCGAGCACTCCCTCGAACTCCTCGCCCAAGGCTGCACCGGCGAGGAGGTCACCGACCTGTGCGCCGGCCAGCAGCATGCCGGCCGAGCCGCGTTCCTCCTCGTACTGACCTCCGTCATCGGCCGGCTGAACGACCATCGCGCTACCGCGCGCTCGTACCGGGTTGGCCTCCTGAACGCAGGACACCTGGGCCAGACGTTCGTTCTGACCGCCACCGCCCTCGGCCTCGGCTCGATGCAGCTCTCCGCCTGCCACGACGGCGCTCTGGCGGAGCGTTTTGGACTCGACGCGGTGACCCACGTGCCCGTACACGTCCTCGGAGCGGGCCTGTCCGACCACACTGCTGAGCCGATCGCTTCCCCAGCAGGACTCGACGCCTTCCGCCGCACGGCCCTTGCCTGACCAGCCCACGAACCACCCGCACCATCCGACGCCCGAGCCCCCACGGTGGTGGAGTCCACGCACACCACCGGCTGGCCGACCTGCCGTCGGCATGCGACTACTGCTGGACATGGCCAGTAGACGGTCCCAGGTCCCATCCGCTGACCAGTGGCGGAAACGCTCGTAGACCGCCTTCCACGAGCCGTAACGTTCGGGTGGAGCCCGCCAGGTCGCTCCAGTGGACAGCTTCCACAAGATCCTCGTTGACCACCTGACGCCGCTCCCGCACCGCACGACCCATCCACGAAAGGAACCAGCCGCAGCTCGATCACCACCCGCGCCTCACTGTCTTTCTTGACGAGCACCCTTCGAGCATCTCCTCCCTGGTCTTCGGGAACAGCCAGCTCCTCTTCGCATTGAAGACGAAGATGGCGTTCTCCAGCACCGCAGCGTGGATGCTCTTATATTGCTTCGAAAGGAATGTCGCACTCAGAACACCGAGCGTCGAGTATCTACCGCGCTGGTCATGACTGTTCTCCTCGGGTCTCGACTGAACTGCCGAGGCGTAACTCCCAGACCGGCGACAGAGAAACTCCCGAGACTTCGCCATCACCTGTTCGAGTGGCCTTCAGCTCATTCCGACCACACTCGCCTGTTACGTGCGCATCGACGCGGGACGCCCAACCTCCTGCACCCCTCCGGACACGGACTCGTCTGAACACACCAACTTGGCAAGGAATCACCATGATGCGGATCGACTCACTCGTAGGAATGCCGGAGAAGATCGCATGTTCAATACTGGAGCGCGTTGCGAAATCTCTTGGCTGGGTGGGACTGTGTGCGGCTGTGCCTGGGCAAGTACCCGGCCATGAGCAGAGGAGCAATGGAGAAGTGGGCATGCGCTGTGGCGGAGGCGGAGCTGAGTGAGTCGCTTCCTCGCAGGTGGGCGCCCGGCGCGCGGCCGAAGTGGCCGGGATTCTGGGAGACGACGCGGAACTGCTGACTTCCGCGGCCGTCCTGCACGATGTGGGCTACGCGCCGAGGCTTGCCCTGACCGGGTTTCATCCCTTGGACGGCGCCCGGTTTCTTCGTGACATCCACGCTGCCGATGACCGGCTGGTCCGGTTGGTGGCGAACCACTCGATGGCCTTGCTGGAGGCCGAGGAGCGGGGACTGCAAGACGTGCTGGAGGCGGAGTTTCCGCTGCTCGACGATCAGCGCCTGGTGGACGCCCTCGTCTACTGCGACATGACGACGACCCCCGATGGCGAAGAGACCTCCTCGACGCCCGTCTGGCGGAGATCACCAGCCGCTACGGCTCCGACAGCCTGGTGGGGCGGTTCATCCGGCGGGCATCGCCGGGCATCCGCGCTGCTGTGGGCCGGGTGGAGTCGGCTCTGGTAGCTCAGCCCAGGTAGGGGTAGGTGCCGGCGAGGTAGTCGCCGATCTGCTGGCGCATGCTGGGGTGGATGTCGTACTGGTCCAGGTCGGATGGCTGGATGTAACGGACGCCGTCCGCTTCGTCGTTGATGGTCGGCTCGCCTCCCACTGGACGGCCGATGTAGGTGTTCTCGTACTGCTGGCGGATCTCGCCGTCGGTGTACGCCACGATGTGGTGGGGGTTCGTATAGACCCCCAGGAACCCGGTGACCTCGGCGATGATGCCGGTCTCTTCCTGGCATTCGCGCACCGCGCACTGCGCTGCTGTCTCACCGATGTCCTGGGCGCCGCCCGGCAAGGCCCACTGGCCGGTGTCCCGGCGGCGCTGGAGCAGGATGGCGCCGTTGTCGTCGACGACGAGCAGGTTGTTCGCGGGAATGAGCGTGTTCGCCTTGGGGGCTTGGGGATCGTTGTAGTACTCAGTCCTGCCCATGTGACGAGGGTACCTGGGGCCTGTCGGCGTCGGGGTAGGCGGAAGGAGCGCACGAAGAGTAGGCGAGGGGGCTGGAAAACGTCGGTGCAGTGGTAGGCAGTATTGACCAGAGAGGTGTCCGGCGTCGGTACCCTTGAGCGCATGTCTACTGCCCCGGTTCGCGTTCGTTTCGCCCCGTCTCCGACCGGCATGTTCCATGTCGGCGGTGCGCGGTCCGCTCTCTACAACTGGGCCGTGGCGCGACAGTCCGGCGGCACGTTCGTCCTGAGGATCGAGGACACCGACGCAGCCCGGAACAAGCCCGAGTGGATCGACGGCATCATCAACGCGCTGGCGGCGATCGGTATCCACGGTGAGGACACGGCCTTCGAGGGGCCCTACTTCCAGTCGCATAACGCCGACCGGCACCGGGAGGCCGCTCAGCAGCTCTACGCGGCAGGGCGGGCGTATTACTGTGACTGCACCCGGGAGCAGCTGAAGGAACGCACGGGGTCGGAGCACCTCGGATACGACAGGTTCTGCCGGGAGCGGGGGCTTGCCTTCGAGGAAGGCCGTGCTCTGCGATTCCGGACGCCGGACGAGGGCGAGACCGTCGTGCTCGACCTGATCCGCGGGGAGCCGGCGTTCCCGAACAGCGCGATCGAGGACTTCGTGATCGCCCGCGGTGACGGGTCCCCCGTCTTCCTGATCGCGAACGTGGTCGACGACCTGGACGAGGGCATCACACAGGTCATCCGAGGCGAGGAGCACCTGTCGAACACGCCGAAGCAGCAGCTGCTGTGGGAGGCGCTCGGCGCCGAGCCGCCAGTGTGGGCGCACCTGCCCGTGATCGTGAACGAGAAGCGGCAGAAGCTGTCCAAGCGCCGGGACAAGGTGGCGCTGGAGGACTATCTTGCCGAGGGCTTCCTCCCCGAGGCGATGGTGAACTACCTGATGCTCCTCGGCTGGGGCCCCGGCGGTGACCGGGAGATCTTGCCGTACGAGGAGCTGGAGCAGCTCTTCCGGATCGAGGACGTGAACACTGCCCCGGCGTTCTTCGACGTGAAGAAGCTGACGGCGTTCAACGGTGACTACATCCGCGCTCTGGCGCCCGAGCAGTTCGCCGCCGCCTGTGCTCCCTGGCTTGTCGCCCCGTACGCGTCGTGGCTGCCGGAGGCGTTCGACCAGGCCGTCTTCGAGGCGGTGGCACCGCTGGCCCAGACGCGTCTGGCGTTGCTGTCCGAGATCACCAGCAACGTGGATTTCCTGTTCCTCGACGCGCCTGTCGAGGACGAGGCGTCGTGGAACAAGGCGATGAAGCCGGGCGCCGACGGCATCCTGGCCGACGTCCGCGCCGAGTTTGCAACCATCGCGGACTGGGAGGCGGATGGCTTGAAGGCCGTGGCGCTTGCCGTGGGAGAGAAGCACGGGCTGAAGCTGGGCAAGGCCCAGGCGCCCATCCGGGTCGCGGTCACCGGCCGGACGATTGGGCTCCCGTTGTTCGAGTCCATGGAGTTGCTAGGCAGGGACCGCGTGCTGGCCCGTCTGGACGCGGCGGCCGAGAAGCTGGCCGCCGCGCAGGCGTAGCGGCCTGTCAGGGGACCTTTGCGAGAAGGTCGCCCCAGGCGTTCCCGAAGTAGTTCAGGTCGAACCGGGCCGGGGCCTCATATGCCGCCTTGGTCTCGGTTCGGCGTGCGGCTGCGTGTTCCCGGATCTGCGCCGACAGGCGGCCGAGGTCCGGGGCCGGCTGTCCGGTCAGGGAGGCGAGGTCGCTGAGGCCCGCGATCGGGCGGATCAGGCAGGGCAGGCCGAGCAGCAGGGCCAGCTCCGGCAGATGGCGCCGGAGCAGGTCGGCGGCGGCCAGGGTCTCCAGCGTGGGGACGTCCCCGGCGCAGGCCAGCACCACGTCCGGCTCGCGGGAGCCGTCCTCCGTACCGGCCCACGGCCAGACGCCCGCGCCCCGCGCACAGTGCGCGCGGGCCTCGTCCAGGGTGAGCCAGTCGAAGCCGGGCTGTTTGCCCGCCACGATCACATTGACGTGGTCACGGCTGCGCAGCGCGTGGTCGGCGACGGAGAGCAGCGTGTTGGTGTCCGGCGGCAGGTAGACCCGTACGACCTCGGGGCTCTTGTTCAGGACGTGGTCGACGAAGCCGGGGTCCTGGTGGGAGAAACCGTTGTGGTCCTGGCGCCAGACATGGGACGTCAGAAGGTAGTTGAGCGAGGCGATCGGGCGGCGCCAGGGCAGCCGCCGCGAGGTCCGCAGCCACTTGATGTGCTGGTTGACCATGGAGTCGACGATATGGGCGAACGCCTCGTAGCTGGAGAACAGCCCGTGGCGGCCGGTGAGGAGATATCCCTCCAGCCAGCCCTGACAGAGATGTTCGGAGAGCACCTCCATCACCCGCCCGTCGCGGGCGAGATGCTCGTCCGTGTCGAGCGTTCCGGCCTCCCACGCCTTGGACGTGGCGTCGTAGAGCGCGTCCAGCCGGTTCGAGGCGGTCTCGTCGGGGCCCACGACCCGGAAGTCCCGCCGTCCCTTGGTGGCCTCCATGATGTCCCGCAGCAGGAAACCGAGCACCCGGGTCGGTTCGTGCAGGACCGTACCGGGCCGGTCCACCTCCACCGCGTACCGCTCCAGGGGCGGGACCGGCAGTTCCCGCAGCAGCAGACCGCCGTTGGCGTACGGGGTCGCGCCCAGCCTGCGGGACCCCTCGGGGACGCACTCCAGTACGGAGGGGGTGGGGGCGCCCGTCGCGTCGAACAGCTCCTCGGGGCGGTACGAGCGCAGCCACGCCTCCAGTTGCGCCAGATGGTCGGGGTTGTCCCTGACCCCGCTCAACGGGACCTGATGGGCGCGCCAGGTCCCCTCGACGGGCTGCCCGTCGACCTCGGCGGGGCCCGTCCACCCCTTGGGCGTACGGAGCACGATCACGGGCCAGACGGGCCGCTCGGTCGCCGTGCCCGCACGGGCGGCCCGCTGGATCCCGGCGATCCGGTCGGCGGCGAGGTCCATCGCCGCGGCCATGGCTCCGTGGACCGCCGCCGGCCGGTCGCCGGTGACATGGAGCGGTTCGTGTCCGTACCCGCGCAGCAGGGAGTCGAGTTCGGCCTCCGGCAGCCGGGCGAGCACGGTCGGGTTGGCGATCTTGTACCCGTTGAGGTGCAGGACCGGCAGGACCGCGCCGTCGTGCACCGGGTCGAGGAACTTGTTCGCGTGCCAGGAACCGGCGAGCGGGCCGGTCTCCGCCTCCCCGTCGCCGATCACACAGGCGACCAGCAGATCGGGGTGGTCCAGCGCGGCTCCGTAGGCGTGGGCGAGGGAGTAGCCCAGTTCGCCGCCCTCGTGGATGGAGCCCGGGGTCTCGGGGGCGACATGGCTGGGCACGCCTCCGGGGAACGAGAACTGCCGGAACAGCCGCTCCATGCCCGCACGGTCCCGGCTCACATCCGGATACGTCTCGGAGTACGTGCCCTCCAGCCAGGAGTTGGCCAGGACCGCGGGGCCTCCGTGGCCGGGACCCCAGACGCACAGCGCGTCGATGTCCCGGGCCTTGATCAGCCGGTTGAGGTGGGTGTGCACGAGGTTGAGACCGGGGGAAGTCCCCCAGTGGCCGAGCAGCCGGGGCTTGATGTGCTCCGGCGCCAGCGGCTCCAGGAGCAGCGGGTTCGCCATGAGGTAGATCTGGCCGACGGCCAGGTAGTTCGCGGCGCGCCAGTGTGCGTCGAGCGCCGCCAGTTCCCCGGCCGTCAGCTCGCCGACCACCTGCTCGCGGGCCTGCCGGCCCCCGGCCGCCGGTTCACCGGCGATCCGTTCCCCGGCCGTCCGGTCACCGGCCGTCCGGTCACCGGCCGCCTGGTCCCCGGTGCTCACGCTGTCCTCGTGCATGCTCATCTCTCCCGCTGGGGCCGGAGGCCGGAAGGCCGCGGTTTCGGTCAGGGCCTGCGGAGTGCTCGCCTGCCCGCCGCCTCGGCGGCGGCGACCTCGGTGGTCTCGCTCCGGGTGCTCAGCCCGCCACCGGCGTTCTCCAGGTGCGCCCGGATGAACCACTGGAAGAGCTCCAGGCTGCGGAGGTGCTGGATCAGCATGTCCTGGCTGACCGGATCCAGTTTGTCGACCGCGTCGACCGCCCGCCGGTGATCGGCGACGATGCCGGAGTACACGACGTCCAGCGCCCCGAGATGCTCGATGGCCTCGGCGCGGCCGACGGAGTAGTCGTCCCAACCGCGCTCCTTGACCAGGGCGCCCGGGGTCCCGGCGGGCGAGCCGCCGAGGGTGGAGATGCGCTCCGCCGTCTCGTCCACCATGCCGCGGACGGCGTCCACCTGCGGGTCCAGCATCTCGTGCACCGCGATGAAGTGCGGCCCGACGACGTTCCAGTGGACATGCTTGAGGGTCAGGGCGAGATCGTTGAGCGCGTGCAGCCGCATCCTCAGCAACTGGATGGTCTCCCCGCCCTCCGAGGCCGTCATCCCCGGAACGGTGTACCGCGGGTCGTTCTCCGATGTCATGGGGTTTCCCTTCTTGTCGGCCTCCATCGGTTCCGCCCCATCGGGTACCACCGGTTCGACCGCCCAAACACCGCGTACGGTCACAGCCCCGGCACCGGCCGGGCCCCGCACCGGTCCCGGCCGGTGCCCGCGCGTGGCAGCCGTACCGGGACCGTCTGCCGGAACACCCCCAGGTCAGCGGCCGAGCGCCCGGGCGAGCTGCTGCTTGGTCATCGAGGAACGGCCCTCGACACCACGCTTCCTGGCCTCGGCGTAGAGCTGGTCCTTCGTCGGCCCCTGGGCCCCGCTGTGCGAGCGCTGACCGCCGCGCTGCGAAGCCGACTTGGGGTCGCGCAGGGACGTCCTGCTCGCGGTCCTGGACTCCCCCGACCTGGCCCGTTCCTTGTTCACCGTCCGGGCCGCGATCTCCTTCGCACGTCCGGTGGAGGTGCCGCGCTTCTCGGCGCCCTCCTTGATGTGCTCGTACTGGCGCTCGCGCTTGGAGCTGGAACCACTCGGCATGACACTTCTCCTCACGGTCGGGCGGCCCGTGCGCGGGCTCGCCTGTGGTGGTCCGGATCCCCTCCCGGCGTCGTGACTCCGGGACGTGACTCCGGCGTCCGCGACGCGTACCCACTGCGCGCGGGTTCTCCCCTCACGGGCAGCACGGACGGGGCCCGACGGGGTCCTGCCACCACTCCACGCGCCTGGACCCGGATACGCCACAGGGAGACGGCCGGACGAGTCAGCGCCCGAGCGGGGCCGAGACATTCCGGGAGGCTGAGTGCGGGATTCGCGGGTAGCCGGTCGCCATGAACAGCGACACACTGTCCATGACGTACGCCGCCTCGTCCGGAGCCGCGGCGTTTCTTCCGCTCGTCTTCGGCGTCGTGGTGGTCGGCGTCCTCATCGGTGCGTTCGTGCTGGGCCGGCGCGTCCGGGCCCGCCAACCCCGCCCACCCAGGCCCGACGAACAGCCGACGCGGCCCCCGGGCGGCGGACCCGCGGAGGGCGGCAGGTAGCCACGGTCCGCTCGATGCGCACGAAGATGTCCGGGTCCCAGCGGATCGCGACGAAGCGACCCTTCTGCTCGCGGGTGAGGCGCGTGGCGTGCCCTTCGCTGATCTGAATGAAGTCGCGCACCTGTACGCACGCGGTCGCGCCTGTCCGGCTCTGACCTGTGTTTTCGCCGGCCAGAGGACCTGGGCGGCAGACGAGTCGGGCTGTACGCCGGATTTTGTCGCCCGGTCGCCTCGCGGCGGCCGGGGAGACGGCCATCCATCTAGGACCGGCGTTGCCGCCGGTCTCGTGCGGTCTACCCGCGGACTCGGGCGGGCAGCCCTCGATCGTCCGCGCAGGGACGCCGTTCCTCGCGGAACGACGACCCCTCTTGACCTTGCTCCGGGTGGGGTTTACCGAGCCGTCCGAGTCACCTCGGACGCTGGTGGTCTCTTACACCACCGTTTCACCCTTACCGGGGACCGAGGCCCCCGGCGGTCTGTTTTCTGTGGCACTGTCCCGCGGGTCACCCCGGGTGGGCGTTACCCACCACCCTGCCGTGTGGAGTCCGGACGTTCCTCGGCAAGATCGAAGATCTTGACGCGGCCGTCCGCCCGGCTCGTCTGCCGTGCTGGCCATGGTACCCGGCCGGGCCACCCTCCATGGTCACGGCTTGACCTTGCCGCGACGTCAGGGTTTGTACTGAGCCCATGAGAATCGCCGAGATCGCCGCTCTCGTCGGGGTCACCTCCCGTGCGGTGCGCCACTACCACCATGTCGGGCTGCTGCCCGAGCCCGCGCGCCGTCCCAACGGCTACCGCGACTACTCGGTACGGGACGCCGTTCTCCTGGCCCGGATCCGGCGGCTGACCGAGCTGGGGCTCTCCCTGGACGAGGTACGGGACATCCTCGCCGATGACGCCGGGCGCGAACTCACCGAGGTGCTGGGCGAACTGGACGCCGATCTGGCCCGCCAGGAGGCGGAGATCCGGGCCCGGCGGCGGCGGCTCGCCGAGCTGATGGAGTCGCCGCCGGCCGCCGACGGGCCGCTCTCCCCTGGGCTCGCGCGGTTCCTGCACTCCCTGCCCGCCGTCGACTCACCGGCCGCCGCCACGGACCGCGCGCTGCTCGTACTGCTCGACCGGCAGGACGGCGCGGACGGTACGGGGGACGAGAACGAGCGCGCCGGGCGCTTCTACGACGCGTTGCGTTCCCTGGCCACCGCCCCGGAGACCCTGGACCTCTACCGGCGGCTCGACGAACTCGCCGACGCGCCCGCCGACGATCCCCGGATCGCCCCGCTCGCGGACGACCTGAGCGCGCTCGCCACCGACGAGATCCTGGCCGCGATACCGGACGGGGACAGTCCGTCCCTCGACGGTTTCGGGGGCGCCCTGCTCGCCGAGTACAGCCCGGCCCAGGCCGAGGCCGTACGCCGGACCATGGAGTCGCTGGCGGAGCGGGTACGGGGGCAGGCGTCGTGAAGCGGATGGCCTGGTTCGCCGTGCCCGTGACCGTACGGCGGCTGGCCTCCAACGAGATACGGAGCCTGGGCAGCCTGGCGCGCTGGGCGGCGCGGCGGCCGCACGGGGTGGGCGCGGGCGACCGTCCGGTGCCGTACACCGGCCCGCAGACGGCGATGCTCTACGGGCTGCTGTTCGTCGCCGTGGTCGAGACGGTGGCACTGGCCCTGCTGATCCCCTGGCCGCTGGTGCACCTGATTTTCCTGGTGCTGGACGTGTACACGGTGCTGATGGTGCTGGCGCTCCAGGCGGGCTGTGTGACCCGGCCCCATGTGGTGGGCGCGGACGGCTCGTTGTGGATCCGCTACGGCACGCTCTTCGACCTGCGGATCCCCGCGGACGGCATCGCCTCCGTACGGGTCGACCGGCGGTTCCCGTCCGGCGGGCTCCTCCAGTACGCCCCGGCGGAGGACTGCGATGGGGACGGCGGCGGGGTGCTGGATCTCGTCGTGGGCAGCCAGACGACCGTACGGGTGGAACTGACGGCGCCCGTCCCCTTCGTACGGCCGCTCGGCGCGACGGGCCGGGCCCAGGTGGTCCGCTTCCACGCCGATCATCCGGAGGAGTTGGTGAAGGCGGTCAGGGAGGCGCTGCCGCCGGCCCCGGGCGTACGGGGGTGAGAGCGGGCGGGGCGGAGAGGGGACCCCTCGCGTTCACCTACGCTGACGCGAGGGGCGCTCCTTCGTGGCCGCGTCCCGTCCGTCCCGTCCGTCCTGTTCCGTTCGCGTTCCTCCGAGGAGAACCACCGTGCTCGTGCTGTTGCCGCCGTCGGAAGGAAAGGCCGCTTCCGGGCGCGGCGCTCCGCTGAAGCCGGAGTCGCTGTCGCTGCCCGGTCTGGCCGGGGCGCGCGCCGCCGTACTGGACGAGCTGGTGGAGCTGTGCGCCGCCGACCAGGACAAGGCGCGTGATGTCCTCGGGCTGAGCGAGGGGCTGCGCGGCGAGATCGCCAAGAACGTGGAGTTGCGGACGGCGGGCGCCCGGCCGACCGGGGAGATCTACACCGGTGTGCTCTACGACGCGCTGGGCCTGGCCACGCTCGAATCGGCCGCGCGGCGGCGGGCGGCGAAGTCGCTGCTGGTCTTCTCCGGGCTCTGGGGCGCGGTACGGATCGGCGACCGTATCCCCTCGTACCGCTGTTCTATGGGGGTGAAGCTGCCGGGGCTCGGCGCACTGGGCGCCCACTGGCGTACGCCGATGGAGTCCGTGCTGCCGGAGGCGGCGGAGGAGGCCGGGGGCGGTCTCGTACTGGATCTGCGGTCGTCGGCGTACGCGACGGCATGGAAGCCGAAGGGGGAACTGGCGGGCCGGACGGCGACGGTACGGGTACTGCACGCGCAGACCGATCCGGTGACCGGTGTGGAGAAGCGGTCGGTGGTCAGCCACTTCAACAAGGCGACGAAGGGCCGGCTCGTACGGGATCTGCTGACGGCGGGCGCCCGGCCGAAGGATCCCGCGCGGCTGGTGGAGACGGTGCGGGAGCTGGGGTACATGGTGGAGGCGACGGCTCCGGCGCGGGCGGGGCGCCCCTGGGCGCTGGATGTCGTCGTCACGGAGATCCACTGACGGGGGCTCGATACCCGGGCTCGATACCCGGGCTCGATACCGTCCGTTGCATTCTGCGCAACGGGCATTGCGTATTGTGAGTGCGGACGGCAGGATGACCCCATGACCTCCGTGCTCGACCTCGCGCCCGTGATCCCCGTCGTCGTCCTCGACGACGCCGCCGACGCCGTTCCGCTCGCCCGCGCGCTGGTCGCGG
This sequence comes from Streptomyces sp. NPDC096310, assembly GCF_044763125.1. Taxonomy (NCBI): domain Bacteria; kingdom Bacillati; phylum Actinomycetota; class Actinomycetes; order Kitasatosporales; family Streptomycetaceae; genus Streptomyces; species Streptomyces sp. NPDC096310. The sequence goes on from NZ_JBIWFO010000018.1 coordinate 114,601, forward strand.
GCGGGCTGCCCGCGATCGAGGTGACCCTGCGCACGCCCGCCGCGCTGGACTCGATCCGCGCGATCGCGGCCGAGGTGCCCGACGCGGTGGTCGGCGCCGGCACGGTCATCACCCCGGGCGCCGTGACCGACGCGGTGAGGGCGGGCGCGCGCTTCCTGGTCAGCCCGGGGTGGACGGAGACGCTGCTGACCGCGATGCGGGACTCCGGCGTGCCGTTCCTGCCGGGGGTGTCGACGACGTCCGAGGTCGTGGCGCTGCTGGAGCGCGGGGTGACGGAGATGAAGTTCTTCCCGGCGGAGGCGGCGGGCGGCAGGCCCTATCTGAAGTCCCTCGCGGGCCCGCTCCCCGGGGCCCGCTTCTGCCCCACGGGCGGCATCACACCCGCCTCGGCGCCGGAGTATCTGGCCCTGCCGAACGTGCGCTGTGTCGGCGGCACGTGGCTGCTTCCCGCGGACGCGCTGGCGTCGAAGGACTGGGGGCGCGTCGAGGCGCTGGCGCGCGAGGCCGCCGCGCTGGGCGGGAAGCGCGGGGCCTGATCCAGCCTGTACGGCGGGCTGTTCAGCCGAGTTCCGCCGTGGCGTACTCCTCCACCGGGCGGTACCCCAGGCGCTGGTACAGTGCGCCGGCCGTCGGGTTGGCGTTGTCGGCGAAGAGCAGCACCTCGTCGGCGCCCGTCCGCAGGGCCGCCTCGCCGACCGCTGCGGTCACCCCGGCCGCGTAGCCCCGTCCTCGGTGGGCGGGCGGTGTGTAGACCGGGGCGACGCGGATCTGCCCGGCGACGAGCGGGGCATGGCCGGCCAGGGAGACCGGGACGCCGTCCACCTCCCAGAGGAGCAGCCGCCGTTCCTCGATCCGGGCGGCCGCCAGGGCCCTGCGGTCGCGGGCCGGCGGGTCCCCGATCTCCTCGGCGAACGCCGTCAGCCACTCCACCGCCAGGGGGATGTCCTGGGCTCCCGCGTACCGCGCGCGGCCCTCGGGCGCGGGGTCCGGCGGGGTGGGTTCGCCCAGCCGGAAGAGCCGCATGCCGTCGGAGAGCCGGTACGGGGGCGTGTCCCCCGCCCCGGTCCGCCGCGCCGTCCACGCGGCGCCGAAGGCCTCGACGTCGGCGACCCGGCCCCGTACGCCCGAGGGCGGGGTGCCGTGGCCCGCCGTGGCGGTGCCCAGCGTCCTGGCCAGTTCGGCGGCGGCCCGCGCGGGCATCGTGCCGAGGAACGGCGGGTGCGGCGGGGTCTCCAGGAAGGCGCCGGTCACCGGGGCGTCCGGGGCCTCCCGCCACCAGCCGAACCGTACGGGCCCGGCGTACGCCACGCCGCCGGTCCGCAGCGATTCGCCGACCGTGAGCAGGATGGTGTGACGCGCGGCATCGGCCGCCAGATACGGGTCCGCCGCGCGGCGGAACTCTTCGACGTCGTGGGTCAGTTGCCAGCTCATGCCGCCATCGTCCTACGGCGGACCCGGTCCGGGCCAAGCCTTTTGGGGCGAGGCTGCGTCAGCGGGTCACCGCAGGTGCGAGGTGTCGTTGAAGAGCCGCACCGACGCGTTGCCGTCCGCGTAGTACGCCACGACCGAGACCGACGCCGCCGACAGCTCCATGCGGAACAGCGACTCCTGCGGGGCGCCGAGGGCCAGCCGTACCAGCTCCTTGACGGGGGTGACATGCGTGACCACCAGGACCGTACGGCCCTGGTACCGGTCGAGCAGCGCGTCTCTGGCCGCCGCGACGCGGCGGCCCACCGTCGCGAAGCTCTCGCCGCCGCCGGTCGGCTCGACGTCGGGCGAGGCGAGCCAGGCGGTCAGATCGTCCGGGTAACGCTCCCGCACCTCGCCGAAGGTCAGGCCCTCCCACGCGCCGAAGTGCGTCTCGCGCAGGCCCTCTTCGACCCGTACGCCGAGACCGAGCCGGTCGGCGACGGCCTGCGCCGTCTCGCGGCAGCGGCGCAGCGGGGACGAGACGATGTCCTGGACGGTGCCGCGCGCGGCCAGCGCGGCGGCGATCGCGTCGGCCTGGCGGCGGCCGATGGCGGACAGCTCCGGGTCCGTGCCGCCGCTGCCGGAGAAGCGCTTGTCGGGGGTGAGGGCGGTCTCGCCGTGCCGCAGCAGGACGAAGGTGGCGGGAGGGCCGAGGTCGGCGGGGCCCCAGCCGACGGACGAGGCGGACTCGGAGGAGAGCGGGACGTCCTCCTCCGACGGGACGTCCTGCGGCGCGACATCCGGCGGGGCTGCGGGGCTTGCGGGACGCCGGCCGGCGAGCGCCGCGCGTGCCCTGGCCGCGCCCGCGGCGGCGTCCCCGGGCGGCCCGGAGGGGAGGTCCACGGAGGCGGCGGCGGCCGAGCGTGCCGCGCCCGCGTCCAGGGCCGCCGTGGAGTCGGACGCCTCCCACCGGCGGCCCTGCTTGCCCGCGTCCATCGCCTCGTTGGCCAGCCGGTCGGCGTGCTTGTTCCGCTCGCGCGGGATCCACTCGTAGGTGACCCGGCCCGGCGGCAGGATCCGGCCCGCCTCGGCGGCCAGGGGCTTCATGTCCGGGTGCTTGATCTTCCAGCGGCCCGACATCTGCTCGACGACGAGCTTGGAGTCCATCCGGACGTGCACCCGTGCCTCCGGGTCCAGCGCCTTGGCGGCCTTCAACCCGGCGACCAGGCCCTTGTACTCGGCGACGTTGTTCGTCGCGACGCCGATGAACTCGGCGGCCTCGGCGAGCGGTTCGCCCGTGGTCTCGTCGAGGACGACGGCGCCGTACCCGGCGGGCCCCGGGTTGCCCCGGGAGCCGCCGTCGGCCTCCACGATGAACGTCCGCATCAGTGCGTCACAGCCCCGAGTCGGCGGTGCGGACCAGGATGCGGCGGCAGTTCTCGCACCGCAGCACCGCGTCCGCGGGCGCCGCCTTGACCTCGTTGACCTCGGTGATGTTCAGCTCCAGCTGGCAGCCCTCGCAGCGCCGCCGGAAGAGCCGGGCCGCGCCCACCCCGCCCTGCTGGCCGCGGAGCTTCTCGTACAGCTTGAGCAGGTCCGCCGGGACGGACCCGGCGACGATGCCGCGCTCCTTGGTGACGGTCGCGGACTCGGCGTCGAACTCCGCGACGGCGGCGTCCCGGCGCGCCGCGGCGTCGTCGGTCTTGGCCTGGACGGCCGAGACCCGCTCCGTCAGCTCGGCGACGCGCTCCTGCGCGGACTCGCGGCGCTCCATGACCTCCAGGACGACGTCCTCCAGATCGCCCTGGCGCTTGGCGAGGGAGACGATCTCGCGCTGGAGGTTCTCCAGGTCCTTGGGCGAGGTGACCGAGCCGGAGTCCAGGCGCTGCTGGTCCCGTACGGCGCGCTGGCGCACCTGGTCGACGTCCTGCTCCGCCTTGGTCTGCTCGCGGGCGGTGTCGCTCTCCTCGGTCGTCGCGGCGACCAGCAGGTCACGGAGCTGGGCGAGGTCCTTGGTGAGCGATTCGATCTCGGCGTGCTCGGGCAGCGCGGTGCGCTTGTGGTCGAGCTGCGACAGCCGTACGTCGAGGGCCTGGACGTCGAGGAGTCGGATCTGGTCTGCGGGCGCGGCGTTCAGTTGGGGGCTCCTGAGGAGTGGTGGGCTGACCAGGGGTCGGTGACCGTCTTCGAGACGTGGACCCGCAGGTCCCAGCCGTGGCGGTCGGAAATCTCGTCGAGCTGGGCGGCGGCCTGCTCGCACCAGGGCCATTCGGTGGCCCAGTGCGCGGCGTCGACCAGCCCGAGCGGGCTGTGCTGCGTGGCCTCGGAGACCGGGTGGTGGCGCAGGTCGGCGGTGAGGAAGGCGTCCACGCCGGCCGCCCTGACCTGGTCGAAGAGGCTGTCGCCCGAGCCGCCGCTGACCGCGACCGTACGCACGAGGGCATCCGGGTCCCCGGCGATCCGGACGCCCTGCGCGGTGGCGGGCAGCCGGTGGGCGACGCGGGCGGCGAAGTCGCGGAGGGTGGCGGGGCGCTCCAGCTCGCAGATCCGGCCGAGGCCGCGCCGTCCGGAGGGGTCGGTGGCGTCCGGGACGAGGGGCCGTACGACCCGCAGGTCGAGGGCGCCCGCGAGGGCGTCGGAGACGCCGGGGTCGGCGCTGTCGGCGTTGGTGTGCGCGACGTGCAGCGCGATGTCGTTCTTGATGAGGGTGTGCACTACGCGGCCCTTGAAGGTGGACGCCGCGACCGTCGTCGTACCGCGCAGATAGAGCGGGTGGTGGGTGACGATCAGATCGGCGCCGAGCCGGACGGCCTCGTCGGCGATGTCCTGGACGGGGTCGACCGCGAACAGCACACGGGTGACCGGGGCGTCGGGATCGCCGCAGACCGTGCCGACGGCATCCCACTGCTCGGCCCGCTCGGGGGGCCAGAGGGCGTCGAGCGCGGCGAGTACGTCGGCGAGACGGGGCGCGGAGGGGACTGGAGGCACGGAGCAAAGGCTACCTGTCCTCGCTGTCGCGCCCACCACGCCTGTGGATACCGCCGGTACTCCCGCGCTCCGCGCTCGGCCGGCTCCGACGGCCGGCCCCCCCCATCCACTGGACGCCCGACCGGCCGTCCGGCCGTCGGAGCCGGCTACGCGACGAGATAGCCGCGCAGGTCGTCCAGGACCAGCTCGGCGGCCGTCACGCCCAGCCCGAGGTACCAGGTCTCGTCGTCGACGTCCTGGGCGTGGCCGTCCTTGACGGCCTTCAGGTTCTTCCACAGCGGGTTGGAGCGTGCGCTGTCGCGCTCGGTCTTCTTCGGGTCGCCGTACACCCCGGTGAAGATCCAGTCGGCGTCCGCGTCGTCGATCTTCTCCGGGCTGATCTCCACGGCCAGATCCTCGATCCGCTGGTTCTCCGGGCGCGGCAGGCCGACGTCGTCGAGGATCGTGCCGATGAAGGACGCCTTCGCGTACAGCCGCAGCCGGTCCGGCATGTAGCGGACCATCGAGACGGTCGGCTTGTCCGGGCCGATGCCCTTGCCGAGGGCCGCCGCCTTCTTGTCGTACGCGGCCAGCGCGGCCTTCGCCCGGGCGGTGCGGTCCAGCGCCTGGGCGTTGAGGAGGTAGTTCTCCTTCCAGGTGAAGCCGGGCCGGATGGAGAAGACCGTGGGGGCGATCGCCGAGAGCGCCTGGTACTTGTCCGCCGCACGGAGCTGGCTGCCGAGGATCAGGTCGGGCTTGAGTGCGGCGACGGCCTCCAGGTTGAGGTTGTTGATCGTGCCGACGTTCTTCGGGCCGCCCGCGCCCTTCTCCAGATAGCCGGGGAGCGAGGCATCGCCCTCGGTCGGGGCGTAGCCGACCGGCTTCACCCCGAGCGACACCACGTTGTCCAGCTCGCCGACGTCGAGCACGACGACGCGCTCGGGTCGCTTCTTCAGCTCCGTGGTGCCCATGGCGTGGGTGATCGTGCGCGGGAACTCGCCCGGCCCGGCGTCGGTACCGTACGAGGCGGTCTTCTTTGCCGCGTCGGCGAAGTCCTTGCCGCCCGTGGCGACGGCCGCCTTCTTCCCGCCTCCGTCACCGGAGCCGGCGTCGCCGGAGGAGGAGTCGCCGCTGCCGCAGGCCGCGAGGGAGAGTGCGGCGGCGAGAGCGACGGCGGCGGCCGTGCCACGGCGTCTTACGGACATCTTCAAGCTCCTGACAAGGTCAGTTAGGGTCGCCTTACCCTAAGCGCCGCTCTCTGTGCCAGCACATCCGGCCCCGCGCTTTCAGTCGAATCATGCGACGGCCACCCTTATGTGTGAAGTGAGAGGTCTCGTGTTGTTCGGCAGGAAGTGCGAAAACTAGCTTCTTCGCCGGAGGTGACGGATCGATGTCTGTCTGTGCTGTCGAGACGGCGGGGCCCATGGAGTTCACGGTCACGGCGGACGGCGCGTACGCCGCGCGGCTGGCCCACAAGGGAGGTGCGGGGGACGCGTGGTTCCCGGAGCGGTGGACCCTCGACGGGCCCGAGCCGTATGCCGTGCCCCTCCCCCTCGACCAGCCGGAGGAGCCCGACACGGAGGTGCTGCCGCTGGCCGACGGGCGGGTGCTGGTGTGCCGCCGGGTCGCGGACCGGCACGATCTCTCGCTGCTCTACCCGACCGGCCCGGGGACGGGTCAGCTCCCGGTGGGCTCGGTGCGGGACCCGGAGCTGACGCTGCTGCCGCCGTCGCCGGACGGCCGGCACGCGTACGCCCTGTCAGTGGGCGCCCGTTCCACCACGGTCTGGCTGGTGGCGGGCGGCGCCTTCGGCCCTGAGCGGGTCGCCGAGGTGCCGGGCAGGTGTACGGGCGGGGTCTGGCTCGACCGTACGGGACGGATGCTGGCGCTCGACCGGGAGACGGACGGTGTGGTCAAGGCCGTCGCCGTGGATCTGGCGCGGGGCGGCGAGGCGACGCCGCTGCTCCAGATCACGGAGGAGAGCAACGACCGTCTGCTGCTGGCGGATCCGGACAGCGGGCTGCTGCTGATCCGCTCCGACGCCCCGGGCCACGACCGGCTGGGCTGGGGGGTGCTGGGGAGCCGCCGTCCCGTGCGCTTCCCCGAGTGCCTGCGCCCCGCCGACCGGGCGGTGACGCCCTTCGCCGTACAGCCGGGCCAGGTGCTGATGCCGGAGAGCTGCGCGGTGGCGCTGCGGATCGACGGCGCTGCGGGGAGCTGGGTGGGAGTGTGGCGCCCGGCGGGCGGCCGGCTCCACGAGTGGCCCGCGCCACGGGGGTGGCTGGCGGGGGCCGGGCTGTGGACCCGCGAGGGGGTGCTGCGGCTGCCGTACGCGACGGACGCGGTGCCGTGCGGGGTGGCGTCCCTCCACGCGCCGGTGGACGAACCGGCGGACGTACGGGCGGACGTACCGGCGCCGGTCGGCCGTCCGCACCAGGACGAGGTCCTGGAACCGGCGCATCCGGATCGAACGGAATCCGCCGACCGGGAACCGTCCGGCGCTCCACGGACTCCTGCCCTGTGCAGGCCGGTGCCGTTGCAACAGGCGCCGCTCACCGGCCGTGGGGCACCTGGATAGACTTTCTCCCGGGCCCTTGTGCCACAGGACAAGAAGCGAACACAACGGGGTGACTTCCCACATGTCTGAAACCCGAACCGACACGACGCAGCAGCGGCCGCGGGGAACGGCGACCGCCGACAGCGGCGACCACGACGGTCTCGGTAAGCACCGCGGAGGCGCGGCACCGGCGGAGGACTCCGCGTCTCCCGCCTACGGCCGCCACCGCCGCCAGGAAGCGGAAAGGAACGCGGCCTGACCCAGGCAGCGTCGCACAACCCGCACGACCCGCACGACCCGCACGACCCGCACGACCCGCACGACCCGCACGACCCGCACACGCAACGTACAGCCGAGAGGCCGCCATGGAACGCCCGTGGCGGCCTCTCGCCGTATCCGCACACCACGCCGGCCGCCGAGCCGCCGGAGAAGACGTCCCTCGGCCAGGATATTTGTACCGGTCGAGTCCGTACATCCGCCTCTGCCGGGCAGCCGCGCCGCTCCGTAGCGTTCTCGGCATGACGCGGACAGCGGAGAAGAGGTTCATGGTGAGGAAGAAACGCTGCACGGGACGGCGCACGGGCAGGCCGGGACCGCCGCCCGGTTACGCCCTGCTGCCCTGGCTGCTGCTGGGGCTCGGCTCCTTCTCCAACATCCTCCAGGGCGAGACACCCGACCCTTGGATCGGCGGTATCGGTCTGCTGGTCTTCAACTCCCTCTACATCTCCGTGGTGTTCCGCGCCTTCGACCGGACCACCCGGGACAGCCCCGCCACCCGGTGGTCGCTCGTCGTGATGGGCGTGATGACCTTCGGGCTGGCCGGGGCCTACGGTGGGAGCTGGCTGCTCTTCCTCCCGCTCTTCGGACTCGCCTGCGGCAGTGTGCTGCGGGGCCGTGCGCTGGCCAGGGTGGGGATCCCGGTGAGCGTCGCCGCGGCGGTCACGGCGGCGTACCACGACGGGTGGGGCGCGGTCGGTGTCGCGTACGGCACGTTCATCTCGACGATGGTGACCGCCGCGCTCCTCACGCTCTCCGAGACGGTGATGGAGCTGCGCGACACCCGGCTGGCGCTGGCCCGTTCCGCCGTGGACCAGGAGCGGCTGCGTTTCTCGCGCGATCTGCACGATCTGCTGGGCCACACGATGTCCGTGATCGTCGTCAAGGCGGAGGCGGCGCGCAGGCTGGCGCCGCGCGATCCGGACGCGGCCCTGGGCCAGGTCGCGGACATCGAGTCGGTCGGCAGACAGGCCCTGGCCGAGATCCGGGAGGCTGTCACCGGCTACCGGGAGGGCAGTCTCGCCACGGACCTGGACCGGGCGCGCTCGGCGCTGAGCGCGGCCGGGATCGCGCCGGCCGTACGGCGGTCGGGGCCGCCGCTGGAGCCCCAGGCGGAGGTGCTGCTGGGCTGGGTCGTACGGGAGGCCGTCACCAACGCCGTACGGCACAGCGGCGCGGCCCACTGCGCGATCACCGTGGACGGCACGGCGGAGCGGGTACGGCTGACGGTCCTGGACGACGGTACGGGCGACGGCACGGGCGGGGCCGGGAAACGGACGGAGTCCGCGCACTCGACGGGCGGCGGCGACGGGGGCGAGCCGGCCGGCGGTACGGGGCTGAAGGGGCTGGCCGAACGTCTCGTGGCGGTCGGCGGGTCGCTGGAGGCGGGCCCGGCACACGGGTCGGGCACGGCACCGGAAGCCGGCACGGCACCAGGGGCGGGGTTCCGTGTCGTCGCGGTGCTGCCGGTGGACCCCCTCTCGGCCACCGGGCGTCCGCTGGACGACGCGCCCGCGCGGCCGTGAACCGGGCCGCGGCCGTGAACCGGGCGGTCGTCCACCGGGCCGCCGCCGTCGCGGCGCCGCGGGGCGGTCACCGCTCTAACCTGTGCTCGTGACGGAGATGCCCCGGGACCAGCGTCCCGCCAAGTGCGTACGTGTCCTCCTCGCCGAGGACCAGGGCATGCTGCGCGGCGCCCTCGCCCTGCTGCTCGGAATGGAGGCGGACCTGGACGTGGTCGCCCAGGTGGCACGGGGCGACGCCATCGTGGACGCGGCGCTCGCCTCGCGTCCCGATGTGGCGCTGCTCGACATCGAACTGCCCGGTCTGAGCGGGCTGGACGCCGCCGCCGCGCTCCGCACCGAGGTGCCGGACTGCCGGGTGCTGATCCTGACGACCTTCGGCCGGCCCGGTTATCTGCGGCGGGCGATGGAGGCGGGCGCGGCGGGGTTCCTCGTCAAGGACGGCCCGGTGGAGGAGCTGGCCGCCGCGATCCGCCGGGTACTGACGGGCGAGACCGTGATCGACCCCGCCCTGGCCGCCGCCGCGCTGAGCGCCGGCCCGAGCCCGCTCACCGCGCGGGAGCGGGACGTGCTCAACGCGTCCGTGGACGGCGCGACGGTCGCGGACATGGCGGAAGCGCTGCGTCTGTCCGAGTCGACGGTACGGAACTACCTGTCGGCGGCGATCGGCAAGACCGGCACCCGTAACCGGATGGAAGCGGTACGGGCGGCCCGCCGCCAGGGCTGGCTCTGACGGGCCGTTCCCGGCCCGCGTCGTCCCGGTCCCGTCACTCGTCGGACGAGGCGCGCGGCAGCCACAGCAGCATCAGCGCCACCGCCCCGAGCAGCACCCCGCACCCGGTCCTGAAGGCGAGCGCGTACCCCTCGGTCAGCGCCTGGGGCCCCGTGCCGCCCGCCGTGCGGGAGGCGGCGACGGTGGAGAGGACGGACAGGCCGAGCGCGCCGCCCATCGTGCGGGAGGTGTTGACCAGCCCGGAGACCAGGCCCGCGTCGCCGGGTGTCGCGCCCGCGGTGGCGAGGGCGGCCAGGGGGGTGGTGGCCAGGCCCAGGCCGGCCATCATCAGGATGCCGGGGCCGAGGATCACCGAGAGGAACGTTCCGTCGGCGGTCATCGTGGACTGCCAGCCGAAGCCGGCCGCCGCCACCAGCGTCCCGGTCACGGCGAGCGCGCGCGCCCCGGTCCGCGGCATCAGCCGCGGCGCGAGCTTCGAGCCGAGCACCACGCTCAGCGAGCTGGGGACGAGCGCGAGCCCGGCCTCCAGCGGCGTGTGGCCCAGGATGTTCTGGGCGTACACCGTCATGAAGAACCACATGCTGAAGGAGGCCGTGCCGCAGACGAACATCGCCGCGTTGGCCGCCGACACGGCCCGGATACGGAACACCCCCAGCGGCATCAGCGCCTCCTTCGTCCGCGCCTCCACCCCCACGAACGCCCCGAGCAGCAGCACCCCGCCCACCAGCGGCAGCAGCGTCGGCACCTGGCCCCAGCCGCGCTCCTCGGTCTGCACGATGCCGTACGCCACCGCCGCGAGCCCGGTCGTGACCAGCACCGCGCCCGGCAGGTCGAGACGGCGACCGGTGGTGTCACGGGACTCGGTCAGCCAGAGCGCGGCGCCCGCCAGGACCAGGACGCCGACCGGCACGTTGATCAGCAGCACCCAGCGCCAGGAGAGCAGATCGGTGAGGAGACCGCCGACCAGGCCGCCCGCCGCGCCGCCGCCCGCGCCGACCGCCGACCAGGTGCCGATCGCGCGGGTCCTGGCGGCGCCCGCGGGCACCGCCGAGGTGAGGATGGTGAGGGTCGCCGGGGCGAGTACGGCCGCGCCCAGCCCCTGTACCGCGCGGGCGGCGATCAACTGCCACCCCTCCTGGGCGAATCCGCCGGCCGCGGACGCGAGCGTGAAGACCGCGAGCCCGGCCAGGAAGGTCCGCTTCCGGCCGAAGAGATCGGCCGCGCGCCCGCCGAGCAGCATGAAACCGGCGAACGCGATGGCGTAGGCGTTGAGGACCCATTGGAGCCCGGGGGCGGAGAGCCCGAGGTCCGCGCGCATGGACGGCAGGGCGACATTGACCACGGAGACGTCGAGGACGACGAGGAACTGCCCGGCGCAGGCGGCCAGGATCACGGCCCAGGTGCGGGCCCCCGGTCCGGTGCGTCCGGGAGGGGCGGATATGGAGTCGGCATCGGTTTTCGCATCGCGTCGTGACTCTGAGGAGGCTCGGACCATGGCCGTCATGGTCGCAGTCGACGAGTGCCCCGTACATGGATATTTCGCCGGGCGGGAGTCTCCGGGCGGCCGGGGCCGGCCCGTTCACCCACCGTTCACCGGAAGATGGCCGCCGCGGCCGGAATACGGCGGCGGCGCCCCGGGTTGGACTGAGAAGCTTTCATGGTGCACGCACTTGACGGCCGGCCGGGTCGTGTCAAGGGCCGCACCGGGCCCGCACCCCGGCGCACACCGCGTCACACACGCCTGACGCACGCACACCCGACCCTCGTACGCCTGACGCACGCACGCCCGACGCACACATGCCCGACCCGCGCGTACGCACCCCGCACGCCCAGCTACACACACATACGTACATACCGTTACTTTCTTCTGCCCCGGAGGCCGCACATATGCCGCAGACGACGACCGATCAGCACGCCGGGGATCTCCCGGATCCGCGCCCCCGCACCCCCGGCGGCATCGTCCCCGTCCTCGCCTTCGCGGGCATCACCGTCGCGGTGATGCAGACCCTGCTCGTTCCGGTCATCAAGGACCTGCCCACCCTGCTGGGCACCGCGCCCGCCAACGCCACCTGGGTCATGACGGCGACCCTCCTCGCGGGCGCCGTCTCCACCCCGATCATGGGGCGGCTCGGCGATCTCTTCGGCAAGCGGCGCATGCTGCTCGCCAGCCTCGCCGTCATGGTGGTCGGCTCGCTGATCTGCGGTGTCACCGACGACCTGGTGATCATGATCGTCGGCAGGGCGCTCCAGGGCTTCGCCATGGGCGCGATACCCCTCGGCATCGGCATCATGCGCGACGAGCTGCCGCGCGAGAAGCTCGGCTCGGCCATGGCGCTGATGAGTTCGTCCATCGGCGTGGGCGGCGGACTCGCCATGCCCGTCGCCGCGGTGATCGCCCAGAACGCCGACTGGCACGCGCTGTTCTTCGCCGCCGCCGGTCTCGGCGCGCTGTCGATCGGGCTCACCGTCGCCTTCGTACCGGAGTCGTCCGTCCGCGCCCCCGGCAGCTTCGACTGGCTCGGCGCGATCGGGCTCTCCGCCGGGCTGGTCTCCCTGCTGCTGCCGGTCACCAAGGGCAGCGACTGGGGCTGGACCTCCGGCACCACGCTCGGGCTCTTCGGTCTGGCCCTCGTCATCCTGCTGCTGTGGGGCGTGATGGAGCTGCGCAGCGCCGCCCCGCTGGTCGACCTGCGCACCAGCGCGCGCCGCGAGGTGCTGCTCACCAACCTCGCCTCGATCATGATCGGGGTGGCCTTCTACGCGGTCACCCTCGTCCTGCCGCAGCTTCTCCAGCTCCCCGCCTCGACCGGGTACGGCCTGGGTCAGTCGATGGTGGTCGCGGGCCTGTGCGTGGCCCCGCTCGGCCTGACGATGATGCTCACCGCTCCCCTGTACGCGCGGATATCGGCCCGTCGCGGCCCGAAGGTCACGTTGATCATCGGCATGCTGATCATCGCGCTGGGGTACGGGGCGGGCCTCGGCCTGATGAACGCCGCCTGGCAGACCGTGATCATCTCGGTCGTCCTCGGCGCGGGCATCGGACTCGCGTACTCCTCGCTCCCCGCCCTGATCATCGGCGCCGTCGACCCCTCGGAGACCGGCGCGGCCAACGGTCTGAACACCCTGATGCGCTCCATCGGTACGTCGATGTCGAGCGCGGTGATCGGCATGGTGCTGGCCCACACCTCCGTCCAGGCGGGCGGGGTGGCGCTGCCGTCCATGCACGGCTTCCGTATCTCGTTCCTGATCGCCACCGGCGCGGTGCTGGTCGGGCTGGTGCTCGCGGTGTTCCTGCCCGGGCAGCGGCCCGCCGCCCGGCCGGAGCCGGCGGCCGCCGGCGAGGAGACCGGGTACGGGGCGGCCGAGCACCGGACGACCCTGGTCGCGGGCTCCGGCGGCTTCACGGGGCGGGTGCTCGACGCCGACGGTACGCCGGTCGCGCGGGCGAACGTCACGCTGATCGACCGGCGCGGCCGGCAGGCGGGCCGCGCCACGGCCGACGCGGAGGGCCGCTACACACTGCTGCCGCCGGGCGCCGGGCCCTATGTCCTGGCGGGTACGGCTTCGGGGTACGCGTCACACGCCTGCCCGGCGGAGTACCGGGGCGACGGGATCCCGGTCGCGGTCGACCTGGTCCTGGGCCAGGGTCAGGGCGCGCAGGAGCACAGCTCCGCCGTCACCACCTGACGGCTCCCGGGCGCGGGCGTGGTACGGCAAGGAGGGGGCCGGGGCGCGCGGCCCCGGCCCCCGCTCCTGGCCGGCCCCCGCTCCGGCCCCGGCCCCGGAACGGGCACGGCGGTACGGCACGATGGACGCGCCCGGCGTCCCGTCCGGCGGACCGCCGGATCGTCCGAGGAGAGAGCCCCATGACCGAAGCGGCCGCCCCGTCCGCAGCGACCGAAGCGCCCGTGCCGGGCCCGGCGCCGGGACCCGCGCCTGACGTCCTCGCCGCCTTCGAGGCGGCGAAGGGCTTCATGCCCGTCCACGAAGGGCTCGCCCTGTACGCGGCGGCCACCGAGGCCGGTGCGCTCGGCCTGCCGCTCCTGGAGATCGGCAGCTACTGCGGGCGCTCCACCCTGCTGCTGGCCGCGGCGGCGCGCGCGGCGGACACCGTCGTCGTCACCGTGGACCACCACCGGGGCAGCGAGGAGCAGCAGGAGGGCTGGGAGTACCACGACCCGGAGCTGGTCGACCCCGCCTCCGGTCTGATGGACACGCTCCCCGTCCTCCGCTCCGTACTCCACCGGGCCGGTCTCGAAGACCAGGTGATCGCGGTCGTCGGCCGCTCGCCGAAGGTGGCACGCGCCTGGGGCGACGGGCGGTTCGGCCTTGTCTTCATCGACGGCGGCCACACCGACGAGCACGCGGCCGGTGACTACGAGGGCTGGGCCCCGCGGGTCGCCGAGGGCGGGCTGCTCGTCATCCACGACGTCTTCCCCGACCCGGCGGACGGCGGCCAGGCCCCGTACCGCGTCTGGCTCCGGGCGCTCGCGTCCGGCGACTTCACCGAGGTGTCGGTGACCGACACGCTGCGCGTCCTGCGCCGTACGGCACGGGGCGCCGACGGTCCCGGCGACTGACGACGGGCCCGGCGACGGAGGAACACCGGAACCCCCGACGGGCTTCTCGGCGGCCCGCCAGGCCCCCGTCCGCACCTGGGGCGGTCCGGCCCGTCCACGGGGTTCGCCCCCGGCTCTGACCCGTCGGAGGGGTCCCCGACCCCTCCGTGGGCCCGCCCTGACCCCGATCGGCCTGTGGGGCGTCTAGCATCGCGACGTGTCGTACGACGAGAGCCCGCAGCCCGCACGCCGCCGCTTCGGCCGGCGCCCTCTCACCGTCGCGGTCGCCGCGCTGGTGCCGACCGGTCTGGCGGGGTGGCTCGTGTGGCAGGGGCTGGGCGGATCCGACGGCGCCGGCGCCTCCGCCGCGACCGCCGGGTCCGCCCCCGCCGCCTCCGCGCCCGCCTCCCCCACCGCCCCGGGCGACGGTGCCCCCGGCGGCGCCGGTCCGGCCGGGCCGCTGGCCGGCAAGGTCGTGGTGATCGACCCGGGCCACAACCCCCGTAACCGGGACCACACCGCCGAGATCAACGAGACGGTCGACATCGGTACGGCCACCAAGGAGTGCGACACCACCGGCACCGCCACCCGGTCCGGTTACGCGGAGGCCGACTTCACCCTCGACGTCTCCCGGCGGCTGCGTACGCTGCTCACCCGGGAGGGCGCCACGGTCACCTTCACGCAGGACGACGACCGCCCGTACGGCCCGTGCGTGGACGAGCGCGCCCGGATCGGCAACAAGGCGAAGGCCGACGCCGTGGTCTCCGTGCACGCCGACGGCTCCGCGGCCGGCAACCGCGGCTTCCATGTCATCCTGCCCGCCCTGGTCAAGGGCGGCGCCGCGGACACCGCCGCGATCGTCGGCCCCTCCCGGGCGCTCGGCGAGCGCATCGTCGCGGACTTCCGCCGGGAGACCGGCACCGCCCCGGCCAACTACCTGGGCGGCGGAACGGGGTTGGACGTCCGTGACGATCTCGGCGGTCTCAACCTTTCGACCGTCCCGAAAGTCTTCCTGGAGTGCGGCAATATGCAGGATTCGGCCGACGCCGCACTGCTGTCCGACGCGGAATGGCGAGAGAAAGCGGCGCGGGGACTGGCGGCCGGCATCAGCGGTTTCCTGGAGAAGTAAAGAAGAAGAAGTGAATCGCTGTGAGACCGCTGTGAGGAAGTCGCCGAAGGAGTCATGAAGAAGTCCGCGCGGCGGTCGGTGGGGCGGTTGGTGCGCACGTCAACGCAGGGGGCGGGAGCGGGGCCTGTGACGGTCCTTCGATGTCGTGGAACCGCATAACGGACCCTCGTAACGGCCCGGTACCAGGCCGGATACCCGGCAGACGACCCGATCGGGCAGACGATAGATTCATCCGTACGATAGGGAGCCGCCCCCGAGCTTCGCACCGTGCACCGCATCCTGAGCGGCCCGCGACGACCGCCCCGACGAGACGACTGACGAAGGATTCTTCACGTGAACATCCGCTCCCTCACTAGAGGCGACGGCGTGGTGATCGGAGCAGCGGTGTTGCTGTTCATCGCCTCGTTCCTCAATTTCTACGACTCGACGAGCTTCAGCAGCGGGCCGAAGGCATGGGACATCCTCGGCGTCGTGATGAGTGTCCACATCGCCGGTCTCATCGCCGCGGCCCTGATCGTCGTCTCGCGCGCGCTCCCGCAGTCCCCGAAGAAGATCGCGGGTCTGGACCTCGGCCAGTTCGGGGTCGCGCTCGCCATCTTCGTCGCCTGGACGTCCCTCTGGTACCTGCTCGGTGACGGCCGGGCCGGCGGCGGCCAGATCCTCGGCTTCTTCAGCGCCCTGGCCCTCGCGGGCGCCGCCGTGGCGGGCCCGCTGGTCCCCGCGCTGAAGGTCGCCCTCGTCGGGCCCCCGAAGCCGCAGACGCCGCAGCCGTACGGCGGCACTCCGGGCGCCCCGGGCGACCCCGGGCAGGGGTACGGCTACCCGGGCGGCCAGCAGCCGTACGGGACGCAGGGCCAGCCGCAGCCGTTCGGCGGCGCCCAGCCGGCCGCGCAGCAGTCCCAGCCCTCGCAGGGCGGGGCGGCCCCGGCGGGCGACTTCGCGCCGTTCTGGTTCGCCGTACCGGTGGCGCGTCCGCTCTTCGGCGAGGACGGCTCGCCGTCCCCGATCGCCGAACTGGCGCCGGGCACCTGGTACTTGGCCGTCGAGCAGCGCGGCCCCAGCCTGGTGGCGCAGACCCAGGACGGCCGCCGCGGCGTCCTCCAGGACACCTCGGGCATCCAGCGCGGCTGACCGCTCACGCCGTCAGGCGTACGGAAGAGGCCCCGGCTCCGGAACATCTCGTTCCGGACCGGGGCCTTCCGCGTAGGTGCCGCCGGTCGCAGCCGGCGTCGCCGGTCAGCCGGCGCCGCTGGTGAGCTGCGACAGTGAGGGCACCTTGTCCTTCACCGGCGCGCCCGCGCTCTCGCCGGCGCTCTTGATGCCCGTGATGGACTTCTCGAAGCTGCTGATGTCCGTGCCGCTCGCGTCGCCCTTGCGGAGCTTCGTCGCCATCCCCTTCAGCGAGGCGATCCCGGCCGTCAGCGGTGCCACGGCCTTCGACAGCAGCGGATCCCCCTTGGCGTTCTTCGTCGCCGCCTTGAGCCTGTTGTACGTGAAGGCACCGGCGAGCGCCGCCTTGACCAGGGCGAACTTCCGCCCCTTCGCACCCTTCTTGAACTTGCCCGCCTTGTACGGCTTGATGATCCACTGGTACGTCGCCCCGGCCGCGAGACCGGCGTTGGCGACGAAGCGGGTCTTGGCGAACTTCTGCTTCTCGGCGGAGCCGGTGGGCGAGGCCGCCGCCATCTCGGCGGCCGAGGTCACCTGGGCGGCCCCGGCGGCCTTCCCGGCCTTGGGCGACGAGGCGCCCCCGCACGCGGCCGTCGTCAGCAGCAGGGCGCAGGAGAGCAGCAGGGCCAGTGCGGCCCGGCGTACCGTGACGCGGGGTGCGCCCGGTATGTGAGGGGTGTCGGACATGGGAACCTCCCTGGCAGACTGCCTGTAGCCTCACCGGCGCCGGGTCCCGCCGCCACGCGGACTGGGCCGTTCGGGTCAGGCGGTCACGGGCGGTGGGCGCGGGCGGTCACGGCAGGTCTGCGCAGGCCGGCGCAGGCCGGCGCAGGCCGGGTCAGACGGTCACGGCAGGCCGGCGCGGGCTCAGCGGCAGCAGTCCGGTTCCAGGCCGTGCGGCAGCCGCTCGCCGCCGAAGACGGCGGTCGTCGCCTCGTCGCCGCCCAGAGCGGCCACCGCCAGCAGCAGCGAGCCCGCCGTCCAAGTGGTCAGCTCCGCGGGCCACATGCCGCGTTCGGCGCCCTCGAAGACGTACCCCGTCCAGTACATCCCGCCGTCCGCGCGCAGATGCTGGATGGACTGGAGCACGTCCAGCGCGCGGTCGGACTCCCCCATCACCCAGAGCGCCAGGGCGAGTTCACAGCTCTCGCCGCCGGTCACCCAGGGGTTGGGCAGCACGCAGCGCACCCCGAGCCCCGGCACCACGAAGCGCTCCCAACCCGCCTCGATCCGGGCGGTGGCCGGCGCTCCGGTCACCGCGCCGCCGAGCACGGGGTAGTACCAGTCCATCGAGTAGCGGCTCTTGTCGAGGAACCGCTCGGGGTGGTCGCGGATCGCGTGCGCGAGCGCACCGGCCGCCAACTCCCAGTCGGGCTGCGGTTCTTCGCGCTCCTCGGCGATGGCGAGCGCGCAGCGCAGCGCCTGGTGCACCGATGAACTGCCGGTCAGCAGCGCGTCGTCGAGCGGGGTGCCGTCCGCCTCGCGCTTCCAGCCGATCTGCCCGCCGGGCCGCTGGAGTTCGAGGACGAACTCGACCGCCGCGTGGACGACGGGCCACATCCGGTCGAGGAACGCGTCGTCGCCGGTGGCCAGGTAGTGGTGCCAGATACCGACGGCCGGATAGGCGCAGAAGTTGGTCTCCCGGCCCGCGTCGGCGGGGCGGCTCACCCCGGTGTCCGCGTCGGCGTAGGCCGCGTACCAGGAACCGTCCTCGTTCTGGTGCCGGGCCAGCCAGTCGTAGGCCCGCGCCGCCGCCTCGTGCTCGCCCGCCGCGTCGAGCGCCATGGCCGCCTCGGTGTGGTCCCACGGGTCGAGGTGGTGGCCGCGGAACCAGGGGATCGCGCCGTCGGGCCGCTGCACGGCGAGGATCCCGGCCACGGTCTGCGCGGCCTCTTCGGCGGTGAGCACACCGGGCAGGACGAGGTGTTCCGTGGCGCCGGGGCCAGGGCCGCGGCTGGGCAAGGTCACTTGACGGCCGCCGCTGAGGCGTCCGCCGAGGCCGCCGGCGCGCCGGGCGCGGGCAGGTGCGGTTTGGTCGCGTACGCCACGAAGCTCTTGCCGACGACGGGGTTGAGGAGCTGCTCGGCGACCCGGGTGGCCAGCGGCTTCTTCATGATGTCCCAGACCAGCAGCTTGTGGTACGCGCGGACCGGCAGCGCCTGGTCGTTGTCGACCCCGAAGGCGCACTTGAGCCACCAGTACGGTGCGTGCAGCGCGTGCGCGTGGTGGGTGCCGTACGGCTTGAGCCCGGCCTCCCGCATCCTGCCGAGCAGTTCGTCCGCCTTGTAGATGCGGATGTGGCCGCCCTCGACCTCGTGGTACGCGTCGGAGAGCGCCCAGCACACCTTCTCGGGGCCGTAGCGCGGCACGGTGACGGCGATCCGGCCGCCGGGGCGCAGGACCCGGACCATCTCGGCGAGCACGCCCTTGTCGTCGGGGATGTGCTCCATCACCTCGGAGATGATCACGACGTCGAACGACGCGTCGGGGAACGGCAGGTTGAGCGCGTCGCCCTCCATGGCGGTGGCCGTGGCGCCTTCCGGGGCCTCGCCCTCCGCCTTCATCGCGGCGAACCACCTGGCCACCTCGCGGATCTCCGCGCCGTTCCGGTCGAGGGCCACGACCTGTGCGCCGCGCCGGTAGCACTCGAAGGCGTGCCGGCCCGCGCCGCACCCCAGATCGAGCACACGGTCGCCCGCGGCGAGCGGGAAGCGGGTGAAGTCGACGGTCAGCACAGGGTCGTCCTGCTTTCGCGGTCGAGGGGGCGGTGGGAGCGGAGGAGGCGCGGGCGGCTACGGAGGAACGGGCCGGCCATCAGCGGTGACCCCCGCCGGGGGCGGGTCGGTCCGTACCGGGGCGGCGGGCGCGGACGCGGCGGCGGCCCGGGGGCCCCGTCTCCCGTGCTCCTGCCGGGCGATGGCCTCGCGGTACAGCTCCGCCGTCCCCTGTGCGGCCCTGGCCCAGGTGAAGCGCGCGAGGACCCGCTCGCGGCCCGCCGCGCCGAGCCGGGCGCGCAGCTCCGCGTCGTCGAGCAGCCGTCCGAGGGCGGCGGCGAGCGCGCCCGCGTCGCCCGGCGGTACGGCGAGGCAGGTCTCCCCGTCGGCGCCGGCGACCTCGGGGATCGCCCCGCCGGTGGTGGCGACGAGCGGGGTACCGGTGGCCATGGCCTCGGCGGCGGGCAGCGAGAAGCCCTCGTACAGCGACGGTACGCACGCGATCCGCGCGCCGCGCACCAGATCGACCAGTTCGGCGTCGGAGATGCCCTTGACGAACTCGACGGCGCCTTCGAGCCCGTACCGTTCGATGGCCTGCGCGACCGGGCCGTCCTCGGCGCGTCTGCCGACCACGACGAGGTGCGCGTCGGGGTGCTCGGTACGGAGCTTGGCCAGCGCCTCGACAAGATGGACGAGGCCCTTGAGCGGGACGTCGGCGCTGGAGGTGGTGACGATCCGGCCGGGGATCTCCCGGACGGCCGGGTCCGGCGAGAACAGCTCCGTGTCGGCGCCGATGTGCACGACCCGGATGCGGTCGGCCCGTACCCCGAGATGGTCGGTGATCTCCTGCCGGGAGGAGCCGGAGACGGTGAGGACGGACGGCAGCCGTCGCGCGACACGTTTCTGCATGCGGGTGAAGCCGTACCAGCGGCGTACTGAGGCCCGGCGGCGCCAGTTCTCGGCGGCGTCCAGATCGAGCCGCCGGTCGACGGTGATGGGGTGGTGGATGGTGGTGACCAGCGGCGCGCCGAGGTCGCCGAGCAGCCCGTACCCGAGGGTCTGGTTGTCGTGGACGACGTCGAACTGCCCGGCGCGGGCGGCGAGATGGCGCCGGGCGCGGAGCGAGAAGGTCAGCGGCTCGGGGAAGCCGCCGGTCCACATGGTGGCGACCTCGACGGCGTCGATCCAGTCACGGAACTCGTCGCGGCGCGGGGTGCGGAACGGGTCGGGCTGCCGGTAGAGGTCGAGGCTGGCCAGCTCGGTGAGCGGGATGCCCTCGTCGAGTACGGGGTAGGGCTGGGCGCCGATGACCTCGACATGGTGGCCGAGGCGGGCGAGTTCGCGGGAGAGGTGGCGTACGTAGACGCCCTGGCCGCCGCAGAAGGGGTTGCCCTTGTAGCTGAGGAGCGCGATACGCAGCGGCCGGTCGCCGTCGCCTGTGTCGGCTCTGCCGCCTTCGCCCCGGTCGTCCTGGGATTCCGGCCCGGTGCCCGCCGCCATGGCCTCAGCGGTCACACTCGGCCCCCTTCATCACTGCGCTCATCCTTGTCGGGCAGGTTCGCCGGAGCGTAACCGCTGTCGACAATCTGGAACAAGTTCCAGACCCGGCCGCCCACAGCCCTCGAATCTACCGGCAGGTAGCGTCGGCGCACGAGCTGGAACAGGTGATTCGCGCCACGGCGGGCGTCTGCCATGCTGTGCGCCCGGAGAGTTTCGAAGGGAGCGGCACCGATGGCAACGGCCTCGCGTCCCTGTCCGGCCGCGCTGACGGAACGCCAGGAGGCCCGGCGGCGGCGCATCCTGGACGCCACGGCGCGGCTCGCCTGCCGGGGCGGGTTCGACGCCGTGCAGATGCGCGGGGTCGCCGAGGAGGCGGGGGTGGCGCTCGGCACGCTCTACCGCTACTTCCCGTCCAAGGTCCATCTGCTGGTCGCGACGATGCAGGACCGGCTCGACCGCCTCCACACCACGCTCCGCAAGCGGCCGCCGGCCGGTGACAGCCCGTCGGAACGGGTCGCCGGGACGCTGCTGCGGGCGTTCCGCTCGCTCCAGCGCGATCCGCAGCTCGCGGACGCGATGGTCAGGGCGCTGACCTTCGCGGACCGGGGGGTCAGTGCCGAGGTGGAGACGGTGTCGCGGCAGACGACGGCGATCATCCTGGACGCGATGGCGCCCCAGGCCGCCTCCCGGACCCCCACCGCCCGGACGCGGCGGCGGACGCCCGGGGAGCCGGCACCGGAGTTACTCTCCGCGGTCCGGGTCGTCGAGCACACCTGGCACGCCACCCTCATCGCCTGGCTGTCGGGCCGCGCCTCGGTCGCGCAGGTAAGGACGGACATCGAGACGGCCAGCCGGCTGCTCGACCCGCCGGCGCGGGGCGGCCAGGAGCCGGCGCGGGGCCCGTCCGGCACGTAGTTCCGCCCGGCCCACGGTTCCGTCCCGCACACAGTCCGTCCGGCCCATAGTCGGTCGGTGGCCGGAAAGTGGCCGTAACCGGGGCATGAGGGGTGCGTCCGGGTGAGGAGACGTCAACTCCACGTAGCGGGCGGTGTACCGTGCTCGGTCGTTGTTGCGTCCGCCCGTTCACCGGAGGAGTGAGGTCCCCCATCACTGCTGTGCCGCCGTACGCCCCTCTCAGCGTCGAGATCGTCAACGGCCCGGACCGCGTTCTGGTGCAGGTCAGCGGCGAACTGGACTGCGACACGGGCCCCGACCTCTTCGCCGCCCTGGCCCCGCTCGCGCACCGGTATGTCGAAGTGGACTTCAGCCAGGTGCCCTTCATGGACTCCACGGGCCTCAGCCTCCTTCTCAGCCAGCGCCGCGCGAGCCGCAGGGCGGGCGGTGACCTGTCCCTGCTCCGCTGCTCGCCCCCGGTACGGCGGGTCCTCGACGTCACCCGCACCTTCGCGCATCTGACGGCCCCGTGCGACACCGCATCCGACCCCACGGGACCCGACCCCTTCTGATTCCGGCCGGTCACGACCCGTCATCATCCGTCACCCGGATCGTATGACTGTTCAATTGGCGCATGTTCACAGCAAATGCGCCGGGATCCGGAGCCGTCACCCCGCGCCGTTCCGTCACCGTCTGGCTGATCCCGATGCTCTGGACCCACTGCCTCGGTCTGTGGGGGCTGTCCCGGCAGAACAGTGTGTGGCGGGACGAGGCCGCGACCTGGCAGGTGGCCCGGCGCTCCACCGCGGAGACGGTCCATCTGCTGGAGAACGTCGATGTCGTGCACGGGTGCTACTACCTGCTGATGCACGGGCTGTTCACCTGCTTCGGGCCCGGGACGACGACGCTGCGGCTGCCCTCGGTGCTGGCCATGGGGGTGGCGGCGGCCTGTGTGGCGGTCATCGGGCGCCGGCTGGCCGGTTCGGGTGCGGGCCTGGCGGGAGGGCTGGCGTTCGGGCTGCTGCCGGCCGTGCAGTTCCATCTCCAGGAGGGCCGGCCGTACGCCCTGGTCACGGCCGGGGCCGGGATCGCGACGCTGCTGCTGGTGACCGTGGTCCAGGGGCGGGCCCGGACGGTGCACTGGGCCGGCTACGGCTCCACGGTCCTGGTGTGCGGGCTGCTCAACTGGCTCTCGCTGCTGATACTGCCGGCCCATCTGGTGACGCTGGTCCTGACGCGGGCCGGACGCGGGGTCTGGATCCGCTGGGCGATTGCTTCGGCGGTCGCGGTGGCGGGGGTGGCGCCGCTGGTCCTATTCAGCCGGAGCCAGGCCGCGCAGGTGTCCTGGATCCCGCCGCTGACCTGGCACATGATGATCGGCCCCGCGGTCCTGCTGCTGATCGGTGGCGCCGGCGCCGTACTGGACCGGCCCCGGGCGGGCCGGCCGTCGGTGGCGGCCGTCGGACTGCCGCTGCTGGCGGTGCCGCAACTCGGCCTCCTCGGCGCTTCCCTGGTCCAGCCGCTCTTCCTGGACCGGTACATCCTCTTCAGCATGCTGGGGCTGGCGCTGCTGATCGGTACGGCCGCCGGCTCGGCGGTACGGGCGGCGCGGCCCCGCCTCCCGGAGGTGTCCCGGTGGCTCCTGCCCGCGATGGTCGCCGTGGCGACGGTGGCGCTGCTCCCGCAGTCGCTGGCCAAACGCTCCCCCGAGAGCCGGGTGGACGATGTCCTGGCCATAGCGTCGGATGTGCGCCGGCTGAAGAAGAGGACCGGCGGCGCGGTGCTCTTCGTACCGGCGGCGCGCCGGGACACCGCGTCCGTCTCCCCCGGCGCCTTCACCGGTCTGCGGGACATAGCGCTGGCGCGGAGCCCGGAGAAGTCCGGGACGCTGAAAGGTGTGGAGGCGGCCCCGGACCGGATACGTGAGGCGATGCTCGCGCAGCGACGGATCCTGCTGGTGACGGACGCGCCCGCAGTGGCGACGCCGGTGACGGCCGAGCGGGACCGGGTGAAGGTCTCCGTGCTGCGGCAGCACTTCACGCCGGTCGCCGACGAGCAGGTCCGCGGCCGGCGGGTCACGGTGTACGAACGGCTCGTACCGGCCCGCTGACCCGCCGGCCTCCGTACGGGATGTGGCGTGCGGGGGCCCCACGCACGGGGCCTCCGCACGCCACCGGCGCAGGCGGGTCAGCGGATGCGGACCACCTGCGGGTCGTGGTCGCTCGCCTGGTCGGCGAACTCGGCATTGATGTGGACGACCTCGTAGTCGGGCTTCTTGACGCCCGCGCTGACCAGGATGTGGTCCAGCGTCTGCGAGTTGCCGTCGTACACGTAGCTGTAGCGCTCGTTCTTCGGGAGCTTGTCCATCAGGTCGGTGAGGACCTTGCCCTTGGTGAGGGCGGCGACGGGCGCGGAGAACGGGTAGTCGTTCAGGTCACCGAGGACGACGACCTTGGCCTTCTTCTCCTGGGCGAGCAGACCGGTGACGAAGGTGTTGACCTCCTTGGCCTGCGCCAGGCGCTGGGTCTCGGAGCCGAGGACCGGCGGCTGGAAGCGGCTGTGCAGCGACTGGTCGCCGCCCTTGGAGTTGAAGTGGTTGCCGATGACGAAGACCTGCTCGCCCCGGAAGGTGAACTCGCCGACGAGCGGCTTGCGGCTGCTCTTCCACGCGTCGGAGGTGGGGTTGATCCGGCCCGGGGAGACGGACAGGGTGATGCCGTCCTTGCCGCCCTTGCCCGTCCTGGGGGCCTTGACGACCTTCGTGGCGGTCGTGGCGTCGCCGCCAGGACGGTCCACGAAGCTGACGCGCTTGGGGTTGAAGAGGAAGACGTTACGGATGTTGCCGCCGGGCTCGCCGCCGTCGACCTTGTCCTGCGGGTCGACCGAGCGCCAGTCGTACGTGGGGCCGCCCTGGGCCTTGATCGCCGCGATGAACTGCGCGAGGGTCTTGTCGGCGGCGACCGTGCCGTCGTCCTTGGCGCCGTTGTTGTCCTGGATCTCCTCCAGGCTCACGACGTCGGGCGAGGAGAGGTTCTTGACGACGCCCTCGGCCAGCCGGTCGAACTTCGCCTGCGGGTCGGTCGGGTCGAGGTTCTCCACGTTGTACGTGGCCACCGCCAGCTCGTCGGCCTTCGCCTTCTTCGCCACCTCGGGCTTGAGGCCGCCGGACGTCACCGTGCCGAGCGTGGTGGCCTGGAGGCCGTAACCGCCGTAGTTGGAGTAGTCCAGCACTCCGGTCGTCGCGCCGGTGAGCGTGTCGCCCACGTTGGCGGCGGCCTTCTCGCCGGTGAGCGAGGCGACCAGCAGACGGCCCGAGTTGGGCTGGGCGTAGGAGCCGTAGAGCGTGCCGCCGCGCGCGGTGGCGTTCTGCTGGGGCTTGGTGGTGACCCACGTCTCGCCGTACGCGTTGGAGGCGCCGACCACCCTGGTGTTCTTGACCTGGAGGAGCATGCCCTCGCGGGACTCCAGCCAGTCCAGGGCGAACGTGCCGGGCTTCAGGGCCAGCGGCTCGATGTTCGCGCCCTTCGCGTCGGGCGCGTAGGCCTCGGGCAGTGTCTTCGCGTCGATGACCTCGGCGGCGGGCAGCGCGTTGCCCGAGGACAGGACAGTGGAGGTGGGGCCGGTCAGCTCCGTGACGGACTGGTTGCCGCTCGCGGCGCCGCCCGGGTAGTACTCGGTGACCTTGCCGCTGACCAGGACCGAGTCGCCGACCTTGACCTGCGGGGTGGCGGAGCCGGTGAAGACGAACACGGCCTCGCTGGTCGCCGGGTCCTTGTCCGGATTCGGATCCTGGAGCCAGTAGCCGCGCGAGGAGCCGGTGGCGCGTACGGCGGTGACGATGCCGGGCACGTCGGTGACGGTGGCCCCGGCGTGCGGGGAGATCCGGGTGGCGCCCTGGATGTCGTGGACGCGCAGCTCGCCGGGGGTGGTGCTGGTGGGCGAGGGGGTCGGGGAGGGCTCCGAACCACCGCCGCCCTCGCCCGCGCTGTTGCGGGGGGAGGGCGTGGCGCCGGTGAAGTCGGCGGAGTTGTTGTCCGTGTCGGTGAGCGCCGCGTTCCTGGCCACCGAGGTGGTGTTGCCCGCGCCGGTGGCCGGGGTGGTCTCCCGTACGACGGCGGTGCCGAAGCCGACCACGTCCTTGACCGTGGCGTCGGCCGTGCAGTCGGCGGCGGTCAGGCAGGTCAGCGCGGTGGTGGAGTGGACGAGTGCGACGGTGCCGCTGCTCGCCGACATCGCGATCGTGCCGGCCGCGTCCGGGGTGGGCAGGGCGGTGTCGCCGCCCGCGCCCTTGCCCTCCTCGACGAGATAGCTGCCGCCGGCGGGGATGGCCCCGGTCAGCGGGGTGACCTGCCACTTGGAGGTGGCGGTGGGCGAGCCGCTGAGGTACTGCACGGACCAGCCGGTGAGGTCGAAGGCGCCGTCGCCCGCGTTGCCCAGCTCGATGAAGTCGTTGGTGAGGGTGGCTCCGGAGTTGCCGCCGCCACCGAAGACCTCGGCGATCACGGCGTCCGGGGACGGGGTCGCCTGGGCGGTGAAGGGCAGGACGACGAGGGAACCGGCGAGACCTACGGGGAGCGCCAGCGCGACGATCTTCGCGCGTCGGCCCCGGAAGGCCGGGGGTATGGAGGAAGGCACGAGTGACTCTTTCTGTTACTTGGGCTGCGACTTCCGGCGGGCCCCCCGTGGGTTCCTTCGGTGACGTCGCGGATGAGCGTGATGGCGGAAAAGTCGGCTCAAGATACGCGCGTAGATCCTGCCCGAACAAGAGGTACCGCACACCAAGAGGCAAGTGTTTCCCGAGTGTTCGCCGGATTTAACCTGGTTGTCGGGAAGGAGCGCTCCGGGGCGCCGCACCGGCCGGCCCGGCGACGGGGAGTACGGCGGGCCGGGGCCGGGGAGGCCGGCGGGAGCGGGCCGGTAGAGTGGGCGGGTCGTCATCATGCCCGTATGGAGGGAAGCCGGTGCGAATCCGGCACTGACCCGCAGCCGTGAGCCGTCGTCACCGGCGGCGAGTCGGAATGCTTCGTACGCGGTCGTGACCGGCTCATGCCACCGGCAACCGCCGGGGCAGGCATCGTCGAGGTACACGAGGCCGGAGTCTGGTGCCTGAGTGTGCCTGGTGTCCGGCTCGCGCAGGAGAGGCCCAGCAGCCCATGACCACCGTTCGCCGCTGCACCGCGGCGCTCGCCGTATCCGCCGTGCTCTGCGTGGTGTTCGCCCCGGCCGCCTTCGCGGGCGGCGACGTCCCTCCCGCCTCCGGCTCCTCGTCCGCCCCCTCCGCTTCTCCTTCGGCGTCCGCGCCCGCGCCGGCGCCGGCGGTGAAGGTGCCGCACGGGCTGTACGGGGAGAAGGACCCCACGTACGACGGTGTCTGGCGGCAGTCCCTCGCCCTGCTGGGCCAGGCCGCGGCGGGTGTCAGGCCCTCCGACGACGCCGTGCGCTGGCTGAAGAGGCAGCGGTGCGCGAACGGCGGGTTCGCGGCGTTCCGCGCCGACCCGGCCGCGCCCTGCGACGCGGGCACCCTCGTCGACTCCAACTCCACGGCGGTCGCCGTCCAGGCGCTCTCCTCCCTCGGCGACCAGCGGCCCTTCATGGCGGCGAGCGTGGCCTGGCTGCGCTCCACCCAGAACAAGGACGGCGGCTGGGGCTACACCCCGGGCACGCCGAGCGACGCCAACTCCACCTCCCTGGCGATCGGCGCGCTGACCTCCGCCGGTGTCCGGCCCACCTCGATGCGTGTGCCGCAGAGCGACCCGGACGGCAAGCACGCCTACGACGCGCTCGTGGATCTCTCGATCCCGTGCGACGCCGGATCGGGCGCGGACGCCGGGGCCTTCGCGTACCAGCGGGACAAGAGCGGCAAGCTGACCGCGAACGACGACGCCACGGCGGCGGCCGTACTCGCCGGGCTCGGCAAGCGGCTGGTCAGCGCGCCCGTCACGGCGGGCCCCGCACCCACCTGCGTACCGGCCACCGGCTCGAAGCGGCCCTCCCCCGAGCGTGCCGCCCGTAACGGCGCCGCCTATCTGGCCGGGGTGCTCTCGGCCACCGGACATCTCGACCAGCCGCCGCTGCCCGGTACCGAGGGCGGCGAGGCCGCGCCGACGCCGGACATCGGGAACACGGCGGACGCGGTGGTCGCGCTGACGGCGGCCGGTTACGGGGACCAGGCGACCGGCGCCCTGGAGTGGCTGAAGAAGAACTCCGGGACCTGGGCCCAGCAGCAGGGGCCCGCCGCGTACGCCCAGTTGATCTTCGCCGCGTACGCGACCGACACCGATCCGCGCAACTTCGGCGGGATCGATCTCGTGGAGCGGCTGAACGCGACCGGCCCCACCCCCAAGTCCGTGGCGCCTACCGAGCCGCGCCCCGGTAACGCGGCGGAGAGCGCGATCGCCGACAGCGGCGCCTCGGTGCTCCTGTGGGTCGCCGGGATCGGCCTGGCCGCGGCGCTCGGGACGGGGTTCCTGCTCAGCCGCAGGAAGACCCGGCAGCCGTGATACGCGTACGGTGCGCCCTCGCTCCGGTGGTGGCGCTGGGGCTCGTGCTCGGTTCCGGGGCGGGCGGCGCGCAGGCCGCCGGTTACCGCTACTGGTCGTTCTGGCAGACCACCGGCGGGAGTTGGGCGTACGCCACTCAAGGACCCGCCGTGCTCAGGCCCGCCGACGGCACCGTCACCGGCTTCCGCTTCGCGGTGAGCGCGGACAGCGGGGACGCGGCCCGGCCGCGCACCGCGCCGGACTTCGCCGCGGTCTGCGCCGCCACCCCGGCACGGGACGGCGCCAAGCGGATCGCCGTCGTCGTCGACGCCGGTACGGCGGCGGACGCCCCGGCCGGGGAGGAGCCGCCCGCGCCCCGCGCGCGGTGTGCCCGGGTCGGCACGGACGCCACCGCCGCCGACGCGCTCGCCGCGGTGGCGAAGCCGTTGCGGTACAACAGCGCCGCGCTGCTCTGCGCGATCTCCGGCTACCCGGAGTCGGGCTGCGGGGAGCAGGTGCCGACCCCGGGAGACACGCCGTCCTCTGGAAACTCGCCGTCCTCGGGGGACACGCCGTCCTCGGGGAACCCGCCCTCCCCCGGAGCGTCCTCCCCCACGTCCGGCGCCGACCGTACGGGTGCCGCCGGCCCTGAGCGGGACGGCGGCGGTCCGTCGCTCGGCCTCTTCGCGGGCCTCGCCGCCGTGGCCGTGCTCGCCGCCGCCGGGGTGTGGCAGGCGCGCCGCCGGCGCGGCTGAACCGCCCCATGGACCGCACGACACACCGCCCCGCGGACTCCGCCCCGCCCCGCCGTACGGCGCGGGCGCCCGAGGCGAACCGGTTCAACGCCCTGCACGCCGGGGCCTGGTGGCTCTGGGCGCTCGGGCTGGCGGCGGCGGCCTCCCGTACCACCAACCCCCTACTGCTCGGAGTGCTCGTCGGGGTGGCCGGCTATGTGGTGGCGGCCCGCCGTACGGACGCGCCCTGGGCCCGTTCGTACGGGGCCTTCGTCAAGCTGGGGCTGGCCGTGCTCGCCGTCCGGCTGCTCTTCTCGGTCTTCCTCGGCTCGCCGGTGCCCGGCTCGCACGTCCTGTTCACGCTGCCCGAGGCGGCGCTGCCCGGCTGGGCGGCGGGGGTGCGGATCGGCGGCCGGGTGACGGCCGAGCAGGTCGTGTTCGCGCTGTACGACGGCGCGAAGCTGGCCACGCTGCTGATCTGCGTGGGCGCCGCCAACGCCCTCGCCAACCCGGTCAGGCTGCTCAAGTCGCTGCCGGGCGCGCTCTACGAGGTGGGCGTCGCCGTCGTCGTGGCGATGACCTTCGCGCCGAACATGGTCGCCGACGTCGCGCGACTGCGCACCGCCCGCAGGCTGCGCGGCCGGTCCAGCGGCGGGATCGGGGCGGTGCTGCGGATCGGACTGCCGGTGCTGGAGGGCGCGCTGGAGCGTTCGGTGGCGCTCGCCGCCTCGATGGACGCCCGGGGGTACGGCCGTACCGCGCAGGTCCCGCCCGCCGTACGGCACACCACCACCGCGCTCACCCTCGGCGGGCTGCTGGGCGTCTGCGCGGGGGTGTACGGGCTGCTCTCCACGGCGGGCGGCGGATACGGCATCCCCCTGCTGGCGGCCGGGGCCGTCGCCGCGGCGGCCGGGCTGCGGCTCGGCGGGCGGCGCTCGGTCCGTACCCGCTACCGGCCGGACCGCTGGGGCCCCCGCGCCTGGCTGGTCGCGGGGTCGGGCGCGGCCGTGGCCGCCGTGCTGATCGCGGCGGGCGCCGCCGATCCGGCGGCGCTGCACCCCGGCGTCGTACCGCTGGAGGCCCCGACGCTGCCGCTGTGGCCGGCGGCGGGGATGCTGATCGGGCTGCTGCCCGCGTTCGTCGCGCCCGCCCCAGAGCCACCGCTGTCCGAGGAGCCGACACCGTGATCCGATTCGAGCAGGTCTCGGTGGAGTACGCCGACGCCACCGACAGCGGCCGGCCACCGGCGATCGGCGGGGTCGACCTGACCGTGCCCGAGGGTGAACTGGTGCTGCTCGTCGGCCCGTCGGGGGCCGGCAAGTCGACCCTGCTGGGGACGGTCTCCGGCCTCGTCCCGCACTTCACGGGCGGCACGCTGCGCGGCCGGGTCACCGTCGGCGGCCGGGACACCCGTACCCACAAGCCGCGCGAACTCGCCGATCTCGTCGGCACCGTCGGCCAGGACCCGCTCGCCCACTTCGTCACCGACACCGTCGAGGACGAACTGGCGTACGGCATGGAGTCGCTGGGCCTGGCGCCCGACGTGATGCGGCGCCGCGTCGAGGAGACGCTCGACCTGCTGAGCCTGGCCGAGCTGCGCGGCCGGCCGATCGCCACGCTCTCCGGCGGGCAGCGGCAGCGGGTCGCGATCGGCTCCGTACTGACCCCGCACCCCAAGGTGCTGGTGCTGGACGAACCGACGTCGGCGCTGGACCCCGCGGCGGCCGAGGAGGTGCTCGCGGTGCTGCAACGGCTGGTGCACGACCTCGGCACGACGGTCCTGCTCGCCGAACACCGGCTGGAACGGGTGGTGCACTACGCGGACCAGGTCATCCTGCTGCCGGGCCCCGGTCTGCCCCCGGAGATCGGCGCGCCGGAGCGGATCCTGGCCGTGTCACCGGTGTATCCGCCGGTGGTGGCGCTCGGCAGGCTGAACGGCTGGGATCCGCTGCCCCTCTCCGTACGGGACGCGCGGCGCCGGGCGGCGGGGCTGCGCGCACGGCTGGCCGGGGCGGCGCCGGTGGCGGTCCCTCCCGTACGGACGCGGCCGGACCCCGGCGCTCCGCGACCGGCGGTACGGCGCGGGCTGGGGGATCTGCTCCACCGGCGCCCCGCGCGGGCCGGGGAGGAACGCGGCGCCGGCGCTGTCGTGGCGGTCGACGGACTGCGGGTACGGCACGGGCGGACCGAGGCGCTGCGCGCCGTGTCGCTGACCGTCGCGCCCGGCGAGACGGTGGCCCTGATGGGCCGTAACGGTGCGGGCAAGTCCACGCTGCTCTCCGCCCTGGTGGGGACGGTCGTGCCGACCGCCGGGACGGTACGCGTCGGGGGCCGCGCCCCGCACCGTACGCCGCCGCGCGAGATGGTCCGGCACGTCGGTCTGGTGCCGCAGGAGCCACGCGATCTGCTGTACGCCGAGACGGTCGCCGCCGAGTGCGCGGCGGCCGACGAGGACGCGGGCGCGCCGCCCGGCCGCTGTCTGGCCCTGGTCGGGGAGCTCCTGCCGGACATCGCGGGCACCACGCATCCGCGCGATCTCTCCGAGGGGCAGCGGCTGGCGCTGGCGCTCGCCGTGGTCCTGACGGCACGGCCGCCGCTGCTGCTCCTGGACGAGCCGACGCGCGGTCTCGACTACGCGGCGAAGGCCCGGCTGGTCGCGGTGGTGCGCACGCTGGCGGCCGAGGGGCACGCGGTCGTCCTGGCGACGCACGACGTGGAACTCGCCGCCGAACTGGCCCACCGGGTGGTGATCCTGGCCGACGGCGAGATCGTGGCGGACGGCCCGACGCCCCGGGTGGTGATGGCGTCGCCCGCGTTCGCGCCGCAGGTCGCCAAGGTCATGGCGCCGCAGGAGTGGCTGACGGTGGCACAGGTGCGTACAGCGCTCGACACGACGGCGGAGACCCCGTGACCGGCCGGGCCGCACCGGCGGCGGCCCCCGGGCGGGTACGGGCGGTACGGGCGAGGCGTGCGGTGCGCGCGGTGCGGCTGGGGCCGCGCGCGGTCTGCGCCCTCGCCCTGACCGGCGCGACCGGGGTGGCCGCCTTCGGCTGGCCGCTGCTCGCGGCGCCCGGCTCCGGACTCGCGCACTCCGGCGACGCCCCGTGGCTCTTCGCCGCGCTGCTCCCGCTGCTCGTGGGGGTGGTCGTGGCGACCATCGCCGACTCCGGTCTGGACGCCAAGGCGGTGGCGATGCTGGGGGTGCTGGCCGCCGTGGGCGCCGCGCTGCGGCCCCTGGGCGCGGGGACGGCCGGGCTGGAACCGATGTTCTTCCTGATGGTGCTGAGCGGCCGGGTCCTGGGGCCCGGATTCGGTTTCGTGCTCGGCTCGGTGACGATGTTCGCGTCCGCGCTGCTGACCGGCGGGGTCGGTCCCTGGCTGCCGTTCCAGATGCTGGCGATGGGCTGGTTCACGATGGGCGCCGGGCTGCTGCCGGGCCACGGGCGGCTGCGCGGCCGGGCCGAAGGGGCGATGCTCGCGCTGTACGGGGCGGGCGCGGCGTTCGCGTACGGCACGGTGATGAACCTCCAGGGGTGGACGTACCTCGGCGGACTGTCCTCGGGCATCTCCTTCCACCCGGGCGACCCGCTCCAGACCAACCTGGCGCGCTTCCTCGCGTACTGCGCGGCGACGTCCTTCGGCTGGGACCTGGGCCGGGCCGTACTGACGGTCGTGCTGACGCTGACGGTCGGCCCGGCGCTGCTCAGGGCGCTGCGCCGGGCCACGCGCCGGGCGGCGTTCGACACGGAGGCGGTCTTCGAGGGCGAGGCGGTCCCCGAGGAGGAGGGGGCGGGAAAACGGGCGGAGAGGCGCGCGGCGGACGGGGACGCCTCCGTCCGTCCCTGAGCCCCTCCCCCTCCCCCGCCGTCCCTCACTCCCGCGCCGCGCCCGCGGTCCTCACCGTCACCCCGGAACCGGGGCCCGCGCCGTCCGGGGCCGGGGTCGCGTCGTCGGCGGCCTCCCGGCTCCTCGGGAACGGGTCGGCCTTCGGCACCGCCCGGGGCAGCAGCCGCCGCGGCCCCGCCAGCAGATACGTCAGTGCGAAGCCCGCGCCCACGACCGCGGCGCCGCCCACCGCGTCCAGCACCCAGTGGTTGGCGGTGGCGACGATGGCGCACACCGTGAAGAGCGGGTGGAGCAGCCCGAGGAGCTTCATCCACATCCTGGGCGCGAGGACCACGATCACCACGCCGCACCACAGCGACCAGCCGAAGTGCAGCGACGGCATCGCCGCGTACTGGTTGGTGAGCGCCGTCAGCGCGCCGTAGTCCGGGTTGGTGAGGTCCTGCGGGCCGTGCACGGTGTCGATGAACCCCATGCCCGGCATCAGCCGCGGCGGCGCCAGCGGGTAGAACCAGAAGCCGACGAGCGCCAGGACGGTGGCGAAGGCGAGGGAGGTACGGGCCCAGCGGTAGTCGGCGGGACGGCGCACGTACAGGACACCGAGGATCGTCAGCGGCACCACGAAGTGGAACGACGTGTAGTAGAAGTTGAAGAAGCTCTCGGCCCACTTGATGTCCACGACCGCGTGGTTGACCCAGTGCTCGATGTCGATCCCGAGCGCGCGCTCCACCCCGTGGATCTGGCGGCCGTGCTCCTCCGCCGCCTCCCGGCCGCCCGTCGCGGCGAGCCGGATGTGCGAGTACACCGAGTAGCCGACGCGGATGGCCAGCAGTTCGAGCAGCAGGTTGGGGCGGCTGACCAGCCGCTTCCAGAACGGGACCAGCGGGACGCGGCTCCAGCGGGCCGGCTCGGCGCGCGCGTACTCGGTCGGGACCGGCCGGTCGAAGTAGGGCGAGGCGCGCGTCAGGAACGGCACCGCGCAGGCCGCCGCGAGCGCCGCGATCAGTGGCACGTTCTCCCGGAGCGGGGCGAGCACGGCCATGTTCGGCAGCATCATCCGGCCCGGCAGCGTCATCACCAGCACCACCACCGCGGGCCACACCAGCCGGTCCCCGGCCCGGGTGCCGACCCGGCCGACCAGCGCCAGCAGCACCCACAGGAGCTGGTGCTGCCAGGCCGTCGGGGAGACCGCGATCGCGACGCAGCCGGTCAGCGCGACGGCCAGCAGGAGCTGTCCGTCCCGCGCGTAGTGGGCCGCCCTGCGCAGCCCGAGCACGGTGACGGCGGCCGCGAGGACGATGACGAGCACGACCTCCAGCGGCCCTTCGAGACCGAGCCTGAGCAGCGCGCCGTGCAGGGACTGGTTGGCGAGGCTGTCGGCGCGCTCGCCGAGCCCCGCGCCGGCCACGTGGTGCACCCAGTACGCCCACGAGTCGTTCGGCATCGCCGCCCACGCCAGCGCCGTCAGCGCCGCGAAACTCCCCGCCGAGGTGAGCGCGGCCTTCTTGCGCCCCGTCAGCCACAGCAGCGGCGTGAAGAGCAGAACGGCCGGTTGCAGCGCCGCGCCGAGGCCGATGAGCACGCCGGACGCGCGTTCGCCGCGTACCGCGAAGCAGCCGAGAAGCACCAGCAGGACGGGGATGATGCTGGTCTGCCCGAGGGAGAAGCTGTTGCGCACCGGCAGCGAGAGCATGAGCAGGCTGATCGCGACGGGCGCGGCGAGCAGCCCCGTACGGCGCGTCAGCTCCCCCGGCAGCGCGCGGCGTGCCACCACCAGGCCGAGGGCCACGACCAGCAGCAGGGTGCCGAGGGTCCAGGCGACACCGAGGCTCTGCTCGGCCGACCTGGCCAGGGGTTTGAGGGCCAGCCCGGCGAACGGCGTCCCGGTGAACCTGCCGGTGTCGTAGAGCGATCCCGTCACATGGAGGACGCCGTTGTCCCCGATCCAGGTCTCCAGATCCGTGAGCCGTTCACCGGGCGGCTGTCTGAGCACCACCGCCGCCTGCCGTACCGCCAGCACCGCGGCGAGCAGCCAGAGCACGATGCGGGCCGTACCGAAACCGGTCCCCGCCGTACCTGCCGCCACCCCGCCGTGCACGCTGTGTTCTGCATTCACCACGCCGCGCCGACCCTCCGTCCGAAAACCCCGTCCTTGGGGCATAGAGCGTCGCACTGCCCCGTGGAGAAGACCACGGCAACCCCCTCTTCACCTGACCGTCATCCCTGTTTCCGTACGACGCACGGGACATCGGAGGTCGTGGGAGATGCGTGGGAGGTACGAGCGGGATCAAGATGAGGCCGCACGTACATCACACCTACCGCCCGCCTACCGCCCACCTCACGTACACCACGCACATCACACCCACCGCACACCTCACGCATCTCCGAAACGATTGAGAGGCCCGTATGTCACAGGGAGACCAGGGAGTACAGGGAAACCAGGGACAGCAGAGCCGGTGGAACGCGGTCGACCACTACTTCACCGACCAGCTCGCCCCCGCCGACGAGGCGCTTTCCGCCGCGCTCGCCGCGAGTGAGGCGGCCGGTCTGCCCGCCATCAACGTCGCCCCGAACCAGGGCAAACTGCTCCAGCTCCTGGCCCGGACGCAGGGCGCCAGGACGATCCTGGAGATCGGCACGCTCGGCGGCTACAGCACCATCTGGCTGGCCCGCGCGCTGCCCGAGGACGGCCGGCTGGTCTCCCTGGAGTACGACCCCGCCCACGCCGAGGTGGCCAGGGCCAATCTGGCGCACGCCGGTCTCGGCGGGATCGCCGAGGTACGGACCGGGGCCGCCCTGGACACCCTGCCGGTCCTGCTGGCCGAGGGCGCGGGCCCGTTCGACTTCGTCTTCGTCGACGCGGACAAGCGCAACAACCCGCTGTATGTGGAGTGGGCGCTGAAGCTCACCCGGCCGGGCAGCGTCATCGTCGTCGACAACGTAGTACGGAGCGGGGCGGTCGCCGACCCGGACGCCACGGACCCCTCGGTGCTGGGAACCCGGCGGATGATCGAGGAGATGGCGGGCAACCCCCGGCTGTCGGCGACGGCGGTGCAGACGGTCGGCACCAAGGGGTACGACGGGTTCGCGCTCGCCCGCGTCCTGGGCTGACGGGGTCACGGCGCCGCCCGCCCGGACACGGGTGGAGGCGGCGGGCCGTCCCTTGCCCGCCGCCTCCCGTTCTCCGTACGGGTGGGTCAGACCCGTAGCAGCCGCTGCGTCATCTCGCGGTAGCTCTGGAGGGCGAGCCGCAGCTCCTCCGTGTCGGAACCCTCCGCCGCGCGGGCGTCGCGGTCGCCGTCCCAGCCGGCGCGCAGCGAACGCGGCCGCTCCGCGAGCGCGGTCGTGAGCTGCCGCGCGGCCTCTTCGAGCACGCCCGCCGCCTCCTCGACCGAGCGGCGCGGCCCGTCGACGAAGGAGTTCAGGGCCTCCTGAAGACGCTCGGAGAGCCGGTCGCTCTCGGCCCGGGGGAACAGCCGCCCCTCCCCTTCCAGGGCCACGGCCGCCCGCCCGGCCTTCGCCGGGGGCGCGGCGGACGCCTGCGTGGACGGAGCCTGCGCGGGAGAGGCCGAGGGGGCGTGCGCCGGGTCCTGGGTGGGCGGGGGCTGCGGGGTCCTGGGGGTCCGGGTGGCGCCGGCCGCCGCGTCGGGCGCGTGGAGCGGCTTCACCGGGGTCACCGACGTCGCCGCGGGCCGCGGTGTCACCGGGGGCGCCGGGGGCGACTGCGTGTGGGGCTCGGGTGTCTCGGGTGTCTCGCGTGTCTCGCGTGTCTCGTGGTCCTTCGTGTCACTCTTCCGCTGGTCGTTCATCACGCACCACTCCCTTTGGGCCGCAGTGAGAAGTTCCGGTTCCGCCCGGTGCCCCGGGACGCGCGGCCGTCGCCGCCGTCATCGTCCGGGTGGGCGAGGATCAGTCGTTCGAAGAGCTCCCGCGCGCCGACCATCGCCTCGCGCAGCTCCTCCGTACTCGTACCGCGGCCCTCGTCCGAGACCGCGTGGTGCACCCTGCGGTAGCCGTCGACCGCGTGCGCGTGGTGGACGGAGAGGGCGTCGATCTGGGCGTCGTGGTCCGTCTCCGCGGGGTAGCCGCGCTCCTGCGCCAGCCGGGCCACCAGACGCTCGGCCTGGGCCACCGCCTCCTGCGGCGCGTCGACGAACCGCTCCTGGAGACCGGCCCACTCGGCCACGTACTGTTCGCGCTTCTCGTCCGGGAGAGGCTGGTGCCGCAGCCGGCCGTGGCGCTCGACCCGCTCGACCAGCTCACGCTCGGCGGCCTTGGCGTCGCCGTCGTGCCGGGCCAGGACACGGTCGTACTCCGGGCCGAACCGCCGCTTCAGGGCGCCGCGTCCGCCTGCCTTGCCAGGTCCCGTGTAGAGGACCGCGGCGACGATCGCCACGAATCCCACGATCAGAGCGACGACGATCAGAACAGTGGACATGTGTGCCTTCCTGGTTCCCGGCCGGCTCGTGCCGCGCCGTGTCGTGTCGGCTCTTGCTCGTGGAGTCGGGTTGCCCGTAATCCACTGGCCAAACGGCGCCGGACGCCGGTAGGAAGACGACCATGAACTGGTCGGTCCGCCCCGAACCCTTCGCCACACCCGACGCCACCCGGCTGCGCCGGGACTACTACGCCGAGGTCGCGGGCCGGTACTGGCGGCGGCCCGCGACGGAGGCGGAGATCGACGAGGGGCTGGCGGACGACCCGCCCGACCACCTCGCCCCGCCCACCGGGGAGTTCGTGGTCGGACGGTACGGCGACGGGGGCGTGGCCGCGTCCTGCGGCGGGGTACGGCTGCTCGACGCGGCGACCGCCGAGCTGACCCGCGTGTACGTGAGCCCCGCCGCGCGGCGGACGGGCGGCGGGGCGGCGCTGCTGGCCGCCCTGGAGGACGCCGCGCGGCGGTTCGGGGCACACCGGCTCGTCCTCGACACACGGCTCGACCTGGTCGAGGCGCGGGGGCTGTACGCGAAGCGGGACTTCCGGGAGATCCCGGCGTACAGCTCGGGACCGTACAGCGAGATCTGGTACGGCAAGGAGCTGACGGTGCCCTCCGGGCGGTAGAAAGACGCCGACCGTGCCCTCCTGCGGGTGGACCGGCTCAGGCGGCGTGGTCCCTGGGCGGCGGGGCCAGGGGCTGTTCGCCGTCGGAGCCGCACAGTTCGCCGTTCAGCTCCTTCACCAGGGCCACCAGATCGGTCGGCCGGTCGGCCCCCCACCAGTCCCCCAGCAGTTCGGCGAGCGATTCCTCCCGGGCCGCGGCCAGCGCCTCGGCCGTCTCCGCGCCCCGCTCCGTGAGCGTCAGTTCCACGCCCCGGCGGCGGGTCAGCCCGCGCTCCTCCAGCTGCCGGGACGCGTCGGTGACGGTCCGCAGCGACACGGTGGCGCGCTCGGCCAGCGCGGAGGGCTGCACGACACCCTCGCGCCGGACCCGCAGCAGCAGCCAACTGGCGGCCGGGAGCAGGTCGTACCCCGCCTTCTCGGTGATCGTCTCGTAGACGCGGCGGCGGCCCTCGCGCGTACCCAGGACGGACAGGGCGCGGGCCACCTCGTCGCGCGAGGAGCGTTCGACGGGGTTGGACGCCAGGGTCTCGGTGATCTCCGGGGCCGTCACGGAGCCGCGCAGCGTGTCCTCCTTCAGGAACCAGGCGATACCGAAGGCGAGGAGCGCGACCGGCACGCCGTACAGGAAGACATCGGTGATGGAGGTCGCGTACGCGTGCAGTACGGGGCCGCGCAGCGCGGCGGGGAGCCGGCCGAGGGAGTTCGGGTCGGCGGCGAGCTGTCCGGTCCCGGCGCCGGGCGGCAGGGATTTGCCGGCGAGCGCGGCGGCGAGCTTGTCCCGGAGCAGGTTGCTGAAGATCGTGCCGAAGACGGCGACGCCGAAGGAGGCGCCGATGGAACGGAAGAAGGTCGCGCCTGAGGTGGCCACGCCGAGGTCCCGGTAGCTGACGGCGTTCTGCACCACCAGGACGAGGACCTGCATGACGAGCCCGAGCCCGGCGCCGAAGACGAAGAGGTAGGCGCTCATCTCCCAGGTACCGGTGAACTCGGTGAGCTGGTGGAGCAGGAGCAGCCCGACGGCGGTGACACCGGTGCCGAGGATCGGGAACACCTTCCAGCGGCCGGTACGGCTGACGATCTGGCCGGAGACGGTGGAGGTGATCAGCAGGCCGAGGACCATGGGCAGCAGGTGGACGCCCGACAGGGTGGGGCTGATGCCGTGGACGATCTGGAGGAACGTCGGCAGGTAGGTCATCGCGCCGAACATCGCGAAGCCGACGATGAAGCTGATGCAGGCGACGAGCGTGAAGGTCCTGAGGCCGAAGAGGCGCAGGGGCAGTACGGGCTCGGCCGCGCGCCGTTCGACCCGGATGAAGACGGCGAGCAGCACCAGGCCGAGGACGGCGAGCCCGATGGTCTCGGCGGAGCCCCAGGCCCAGGTGGTGCCGCCGAGGGAGGCGACGAGGACGAGACAGACGGCGACGGACGCGATGAGGAAGGTGCCGAGGTAGTCGATGGTGTGGCGGGTCCGGTCCACCGGGATGTGCAGGGCGGCGGCGATGACGAGCAGCGCGACGACACCGAGGGGCAGGTTGATGTAGAAGACCCAGCGCCAGCTCAGATGCTGGGTGAAGAAGCCGCCGAGCAGCGGTCCGAGGACGCTGGTCGCGCCGAAGACAGCGCCGAACAGGCCCTGGTACCGGCCGCGTTCGCGGGGTGTGACGAGGTCGCCGACGATCGCCATCGAGAGCACGATCAGACCGCCGCCGCCCAGCCCCTGGAGCGCGCGGAAGGCGATGAGCTGCGTCATGTTCTGCGCGATGCCGCAGAGCGCGGAGCCGACCAGGAAGATGACAACGGCCGTCTGGAAGAGCTTCTTCCGGCCGTACTGGTCACCGAGCTTGCCCCAGAGGGGGGTGGCGGCGGTCGAGGCCAGCAGATACGCGGTGACGACCCAGGAGAGGTGTTCCAGACCGCCGAGGTCGCTGACGATGGTCGGCAGTGCGGTGGAGACGATGGTCTGGTCGAGCGAGGCGAGCAGCAGGCCCATGAGCAGCGCGCCTATCGCGAGAAGGACGGTGCGCGGGCTCCGCCCCGGGGCAGGGGCCGCACTGACGGCCGGGGCGGTCACTTCCTGAGCCATGGGGACAACAACTCCTCGGGTCCACGGGGTCGCCAGGACCGGCTGGGCCGGTCGGGTCGGCCGGATAGGGCTGGGTCCGCGCGCCGCGTCGCGGGGCGGCGGTGTCGATACGTCGTCGGGGGCGCCGACGGACCGGCGCCGGGCCGTTGTCCGTACGCCGTCGGTCCACTGGATATCCATCCTGGCCGCTCTGTCCCGTTATGGCCTGCCGAGCGGCGGCCGATGCCGTTCGGGCGCGCGTACGTCCGTCATGTGGGGGCTGCATAATCGGCGGCAGTTCAAGGGGAGGGGAACCCAAGGTGTCAGGACAGCTCTGTCCCGGATGCGGTACGCCGCCGGGCGCGGGGGGCAGACCCGGCTGCGGCTGCGGCTGCGGCTGCGGGGAGTCGGGGGCGGCGGAATCCACGGTGCCGGAGGCGGCGGCGTCGAGACCGCCGGCGTCGGAGCCCCACGTGCGCGCGTCGGCGCCACCGACATCCACGCCGGACTCCGGCGCGCCGGAGTCCACGGTGCCGGGATCCACCACACCGGATTCCACCGCGTCGGGATCCGCACCGGATTCCGCCGCGTCGGCCGAACAGGGCGCCCGGTCGGCGCAGGACGCGGAGATCGCCGAGTCCGAGGACTTCCATCCGCTGCGCGTACGGCCGTACGTGAAGCTCGGCGACCAGGAGACGGGCGCGGCGCCGACGTCCTTCCGTACGGCGGGCCCGCTGCCGCCGCTCAGCCCCACCGCCGTACCCGCACCGGCAACGGCCTCCGCCGGACCGCCGGCCGCGCCGTTCCCGCCCACCCGGCCGCCGAGGGGGCGCCGTACCGCGCTGCGGCTCCTCGCGGCCGGCACGGTGGCGGTCGCCGTGGTCGGTACGGCGGCCTTCGCCGGGGGGCTGTTCGCGGGGGCCGACCGGGACGAACACGCGGTGCCGGACACGATCAGCACCTGGCTGCCGTCGGCCAACGACGGGACGACGGAGGAGGCGTCCGCGCCGGCCTCTCCCTCGCCCACCGCGTCGGCACGGCCCCCGGACGTGGCGCGGTCACCGTCGGCGGAGGTCACACCGTCCGCGCCGCCGTCCTCCCGCGCGCCGGAGCCGTCCGCGTCCAGGAAGCCGCCGGCCACGGCCTCGCCGAGCGGGCCCGCCGAGACCTCGGCCGCCGCGCAGCCGGGCGGGACGGCGGGCTCCACGCTGGCCCCCGGCGACTCCGGCGACGAGGTCGTGGAGCTACAGCTCAGGCTGGCGGGGGTCGGACTGTTCTACGCGCAGCCGAACGGCCAGTACGACCGGACCGTCGAGGACGCCGTACGCCGCTTCCAGGAGACGCGGAACCTCCAGGAGGACGCCCAGGGCGTGTACGGCCCCCGGACCCGGCTCACCCTGGAGACCGAGACCCAGGGGTACGGCCAGGGGTACGGGAAGGGCTACGGACAGGGGTACGGCGCGCGGGGCTGAAGGCTCTTTGTATAATGACGAAACAAAGTGGCTTCGCCCGTTCACCTGACCGACGGGTGGAGTCACTTTGTCCCGGCCACGTCCGCCCGTACGGTCGTACGGCCCACGGTCGTACGGCCCGCCGACGATCTGCCCCGCCCCGCCCAGCCCGGAGACGCCCGTGAAGCTCGACGCCGTCAAGGCCCTGCTCCTCGACATGGACGGCACCCTCGTCAACTCCGACGCCTCCGTCGAGCGCTGCTGGACCCGCTGGGCGCGGGCCCACGCACTGGACCCGCACGAGATCATGAAGGTGGTCCACGGCCGCCAGGGGTACGCCACCATGGCCGTCCTCCTGCCGGACCGCCCGATGGAGCAGAACCTCGCCGACAACCGCGCGATGCTCGCCGAGGAGATCGCGGACACGGAGGGCGTGGTCCCCGTACCGGGCGCCCCGGAGTTCATGGCTGCACTCACCGCCCTGCCGCACGCCCTGGTGACCTCGGCGAACGTTCCGCTGGCCGAGGCCAGGATGACCGCCGCCGGGCTCCCGATGCCGAAGATCCGCGTCACGGCCGAGGACGTCGCGGCGAGCAAGCCCGCCCCGGAGGGCTTCCTCCTGGGCGCGGCCACGCTCGGCGTACCCCCGGAGGAGTGCGTGGTCTTCGAGGACTCCGAGGCGGGCATCGCGGCGGCGCGGGCGGCGGGCATGCGCGTGGTGGGCGTGGGACCGCGCGCGGCGGCGATGGCCCCGGACGCCCATGTCGAGGACCTGACCCAGCTACGCGTGGAACTGCTGCCGGACGGCGCACTGGCCCTGCACATCGGCGCGCGCTAGCCGACCTGGTGTCTGCATGAGCACGCGGCGCCGGGCCATAGCCTGACGGCACCCCCTCAGGCTCGGAGAGTTGGTCACCGTGGCTCAGTACCTCGTCGGCTCGCGCGCGAGCAACCTCGCCAAAGCTCAAGTACGCGAATATCTGCGCCCGCTGCGCAAGCGGTTCCCGGACACCACTTTCACGCATCGGGCGATCCTGGAAGGGGGCGACAGGGACCGCAGGTCGCCGCTGTCGAACGTGTCCGCCGTCAGCGGCGGCTCGGCGTTCAGCAGCCAGCAGGAAGCGGCACTGGCCCGCAGCGACGTGGACGTGGTCGTCCATTCGCTGAAAGACCTTCCCACGGCCAATCCTCGCGGCCTCATGTTGTTGCCCCCGCCGGGACGCGAGGACGTACGCGACGCGCTATGCGGCTCGACCCTCGCCGCGTTACGGAAGGGGGCGCGTGTCGGAACGGGTGCCCCTCGGCGCATTGCTCAACTCCTCGCGGTACGCCCCGACCTTGAGATCGTTGCCATCCGGGGGAACGTCCCGCCTCGCCTCAAGAAGATCGAAACCGAAGGGCTTGACGCGGTGGTCCTCGCGGTGGCGGGGCTTCACCGGCTCGGCCTCGACGACGCGATCGGCGAGTTGCTGCCGCTCGACCTTTTCCCGCCGAGCCCCGGGCAAGGCGCGTTGGGCATTCAAGTCCGTACGGATGAACGCTCGGCCCCGCTCCGCGAGATCCTGTCCACGGTGGGAAACTTGGCGGTCGACGCGGAAACCAGGGCGGAGCGCGCGTTGCTCGCCGAACTCCACGGCGGGTGCGGTGTGCCCGTGGGCGCGTACGGCGAGATCCTGCGGGACGGAACACTCAAGCTGTTCGGGCAGGTCAGTTCCCTGGATGGAACGGCGCAGATTTCAGGGACACTGACCGGTCCGGCAGCCGAACCGGAAAAGCTCGGTGCGACCCTGGCCGCAGACCTCGCCGGCCGGGGCGCACGTTCGATCCTTGACGCGGCGCGGGCCGCCTTCGCGGCCGGCTAGTACTCCAGTGCGGTTTCGTGATCTATCCAGCGGGCATGACCTGGTCGAACATCGCCCGCCAACGGGCAGGGTCTACGCTATGGCCCGCGGCCACCGCACGATCTTCAGGAGTCCACACAACCCCCGATGATCACGCGGTGGCCGTACCCGTTCCCAGCCGGGTCCGCGACAAGATCGCGAAGTCAGACTGGAGTACTAGATGACGCCGGACCCGAGGAAGCTGCCACCTGCCGGATGTGCGGAGCCGGTCAGTCCGCCTGTCCGGACTGCGAAGGGGACAGGGACGTCCGGTG
Source organism: Streptomyces sp. NPDC096310 (assembly GCF_044763125.1). NCBI lineage: Bacteria > Bacillati > Actinomycetota > Actinomycetes > Kitasatosporales > Streptomycetaceae > Streptomyces > Streptomyces sp. NPDC096310. The sequence continues at coordinate 157,818 of NZ_JBIWFO010000018.1, forward strand.
CACCATATGCCGCGGTCGCGGGATACAGTCCTGCGCGGACTGTGCGGGGGCGGGAATCAGACAGGACGCACACTGCGGAGGCGCAGGGGTGACCACCACCTGGACCGAGGCGGTGATCGAGCACACCCACCACTGCGATGCCGTCCGCCATCCCCAGTGGGGCCAGGCTCCGTTCCTTCCCATCCGGTTGTGGGCGGCTCTCACCGGGCGCTGGAAGCCGGAGATAACCCTGACCGACGATGAGGCCCTGCCTGAGGACCTCTACTCCGAGCACTGCGCAGCACTCGAACCAATGCCTCCAACCCGTCCAAGGCGAGATCACCCGGCGCGTGACGCTGCGCTGGCTGCCCGTGGCCAGAGTCACCGTCACGGCCATCCCATCGCGCGTCTTCTACGTCTTCCCCGGAAAGCGCCGCACGCAGGTGATCGGGGTGCCCTCTCCCGACCGTGCCGGCCGCATCACAGCCGTCACCTCGGCACTGCTGGTCGGCCTAGTCATCCTCACCAGTGTCATCCGATTCGTCCTCACGCACTGACCATCCCTCCCGGCAGCTTGGTGCCCCGCCAGGCGAGGCCGACCCCTGCATGCAGTACACCCGCGGCCGGAAACCAGGTGCCGGAGCAAGAACACGGCGGTAGCGTCGGCCGCGCCCCGGGCACTGTCGTTCCCAAGGGCTGACAGCGCCACCCACACGCGGTCAGGCACGTGCCGCGATGTACACCTCAACGAGATTGCGCTGAAGGCGTCAACGAGCTCCGGCGCATGAGCGCCCCCTCTTTTGGGGCGCACTCTGAGTGTTCCGGTCCGTACCGCGATAGGCGCGTCCGGATGGTCGCGGCTGGTGTCTGCGCTGCAGGAGAGGGCGTCGGGGAAGCTGTGGGGCGGCGCCCTTGACGCGCAGCACGCCTTCGGTGACCTCGATGGGCACAGGCCCGTCCTTTTACTCGTCCACGACGCCGTCGACGACGGCACTGCCTACTGGGCGAAGCTGTCGGCCAACGTCGGCCCAACTGGTCCTGTCGCAGGACCGGGCCCTTCCGCACGAACCTGCCCCCATGAAGTCACCCTCGACGATCGCGTGAGGGATCTCCGCGGCACGTAACAGTGCCGAAGCTTCCCACCTCACCGTCGTCTTGCTAACACCGGCTCGCCCTCCGATGAGCAGCACTTCCGCGTGATCCATGAAGGCGGCGTGCCAGCGGGCAAGCACCTCACGCGATCCGATATCGATCCGGACACCTGATCGCAGCCCTGCCAGCAAGATCACGATCTACAGCTGCAGTACTAAGAAGTCATCTCATTTGGTGAGTCTGCGGTAGCAGATGAGGGTGCAGGCGATGCTGGTGAAGGCCAGAAAGTGGTCGGCCTTGCGTTCGTAG
>NZ_JBIWFO010000019.1:0-158165 GCF_044763125.1 Streptomyces sp. NPDC096310
GCGGTGCAGGGACGGGGGTCAAGGGTGGAGCGCAGCGACATCGGCGAAGCCGACGCGACGCAGGAGCGCCCTTGACGCCCGGCCCGGAACCGCGATCATCGGATCAGGGAGGGGGCGGCCCGCCCGCCACAAAACACCCCGCGCCCACCCCGACAGGCACGACCGCCCGCGCCCCGGATTGCCTGTGGCTTCCCTGGGCCTTCAGCGCGCCAGCAGCAGGACCAGCAGGACCACCAGGCCCGCCACTGACGGGGCGATGACCTCGTAGGCCCAGCGGATCACCGGGGCGCCCTGGGCCGTGGTGCGGGTGGCGGAGCGTTCGGCCAGGTCTTTGAGGTCGGCGGTTGTGCGATCCGCCGTGGCCATTCTGGCCTGGTGGTCCGTGACGTCCACGTTGACCGAGGTCCTGCCGTGCGGGTCGTCGCCCGCCCTGCGGGTCTGCTGGCGGGCGGCGCGCTTGCGCTGACGCAGGGAGACGGGGACCGCCCAGAGCTGGAACTTTCCGTTGTCCCGCGTGAACGCCTCGCACGAGTACGAGGCCCGTATGTCCGTGACCGACCCCCAGGGCAGGACGATCGTCCGGAACGGGTTCCTGATCCGGAGCCGGTCCTCGCCCGCGAAAACCGCAGGGCGCAGCGTGAACGCGACGATCAGCGGTACGGCGCAGAGCATCCCGGCGAGCGCCAGCCACGGCGTACTCCTCGTACCCCGGACAAGCGCGTCGATGCCGATCCACAGGACGAGCGCGAGCAGCAGGGCGCCGCCCACGATCCCGCCGCCGGACCGGAAGACACGATCGGCGTAGGCCGGCTCCGCCTTCCGCCGAGCAGGCTCCGCAGCGGCGCCGGGCTCGGAACCGGACTCGGGCCCGGAACCGGAGCCGGAACCGGAGCCGGAGCCGGAACCGGAGCCGGAACCGGAACCGGAGCCGGAACCGGAGCCGGAACCGGAGCCGGAACCGGAGCCGGATTCAGTACCCGCTGCGGAACCCGGTTCGGAATCGGGCTCGGGCGCAGGGTCGGGGGCAGGGCTCGTCATACGTCCGATTCTGCCGTACGGCTCCGACAGGCGCGGCCCCCGTCCCCCGCCCATGGACGCCCCCGCCCGCGACGCCCCGGTCCACGGTCATCCCCCGCCCGCGTATCGGGCACCCCTGGGGCGCCCCGGGTCACAGCTCGGAAACAGCCCGTTCGCGGAACCTCACACCCCCTGTACAGGTCGCTACGCGCGTAGATATGCTCATCTGGTGACCATGCCCACCATCACCCCCGCATTCGCTGACGCGACCGCGTCCGACAGCACACTGCGCCGCTACCTGCACGGGCTGCCCGGTGTCGACGCCGTCGGCCTGGAGGCCCGCGCCGCCGCGCTCGGTACGCGTTCGATCAAGACCACGGCCAAGGCGTACGCCATCGATCTGGCGATCTCCATGATCGACCTGACGACGCTCGAAGGCGCGGACACCCCCGGCAAGGTCCGGGCGCTCGCCGCCAAGGCCGTACGCCCCGATCCGACCGACCGTACGACGCCCGCGACCGCCGCCGTCTGCGTCTACCCGGACATGGCGGAGACCGCGGTCGCCGCGCTCGCCGGGTCCGGGGTGAAGGTCGCTTCCGTCGCCACCGCCTTCCCGGCCGGCCGCGCCGCGCTCGGCGTGAAGCTCGCCGACACGCGGGACGCCGTGGCCGCGGGCGCCGACGAGATCGACATGGTCATCGATCGCGGCGCGTTCCTCGCGGGGCACTACCTCAAGGTGTACGAGGAGATCCGCGCCGTGAAGGAGGCGGCCGGGGCCGCCCGGCTCAAGGTGATCTTCGAGACCGGCGAGCTGTCCACGTACGACAACATCCGCCGCGCGTCCTGGCTCGGCATGATCGCGGGCGCGGACTTCATCAAGACGTCGACCGGCAAGGTCGGCGTCAACGCCACCCCCGCCAACACGCTCCTGATGCTGGAGGCGGTACGCGACTTCCGGGCGCAGACCGGGGTGCGGATCGGGGTGAAGCCCGCGGGCGGCATCCGTTCCACGAAGGACGCGGTCAAGTTCCTGGTGCTGGTCAACGAGACCGTGGGCGCGGACTGGCTGGACAACCACTGGTTCCGCTTCGGCGCTTCCAGTCTGCTGAACGACCTGCTGATGCAGCGTCAGAAGCTCAGCACCGGCCGGTACTCCGGCCCCGATTACGTCACGGTGGACTGAGGCAGAGATGGCATCACAGAGCACACCCGAGAACCCGTTCACGTACGCGCCCGCCCCCGAGTCCCGCTCGGTCGTCGACATCGCGCCCTCCTACGGGCTGTTCATCGACGGCGAGTTCGGCGAGGCGGCCGACGGCAAGGTCTTCAAGACCGTCAGCCCGTCCACCGAGGAGGTGCTGTCCGAGGTCGCGCAGGCCGGTGCCGACGACGTCGACCGCGCCGTACGGGCCGCCCGTAAGGCGTTCGAGAAGTGGTCGGCCCTGCCCGGCGCCGAGCGCGCCAAGTACCTCTTCCGTATCGCGCGGATCATCCAGGAGCGCTCGCGCGAACTGGCCGTGCTGGAAACCCTCGACAACGGCAAGCCGATCAAGGAGACCCGCGACGCGGACCTCCCGCTGGTCGCCGCGCACTTCTTCTACTACGCGGGCTGGGCCGACAAGCTCGGCCACGCGGGTTACGGCGCCGATCCGCGCCCGCTCGGGGTCGCCGGGCAGGTCATCCCCTGGAACTTCCCGCTCCTCATGCTCGCTTGGAAGATCGCCCCGGCGCTCGCCACCGGCAATACGGTCGTTCTGAAGCCCGCCGAGACGACCCCGCTCTCCGCGCTCTTCTTCGCGGACATCTGCCGCCAGGCCGGGCTCCCCAAGGGCGTTGTCAACATCATCACCGGCGACGGCACGACGGGCGCGGCGCTCGTCGGCCACCCGGGCATCGACAAGGTCGCCTTCACCGGTTCGACCGCCGTCGGCAAGGCCATCGCCCGCGAGATCGCCGGTACGGGGAAGAGGGCCACGCTCGAACTGGGCGGCAAGGGCGCGAACATCGTCTTCGACGACGCCCCGGTCGACCAGGCCGTCGAGGGCATCGTCACGGGCATCTTCTTCAACCAGGGCCAGGTCTGCTGCGCGGGCTCGCGGCTGCTCGTCCAGGAGTCGGTCCACGACGAGGTGCTGGACGCGCTCAAGCGCCGGCTGTCCACGCTGCGCGTGGGCGATCCGCTGGACAAGAACACCGACCTCGGCGCGATCAACTCCGCCGAGCAGCTCGCCCGGATCCGGGCGCTGGCCGAGACGGGCGAGGCGGAGGGCGCGGAGCGCTGGTCGCCCGCGTGCGAGCTGCCGTCGGCCGGCTACTGGTTCGCGCCGACGCTCTTCACCAACGTCACGCAGGCGCACACCATCGCCCGGGACGAGATCTTCGGCCCGGTGCTGTCGGTGCTGACGTTCCGTACGCCCGACGAGGCCGTGGCGAAGGCCAACAACACGCAGTACGGCCTTTCCGCGGGCATCTGGACGGAGAAGGGCTCGCGCATCCTCGCGGTCGCGAGCAAGCTCCGGGCGGGTGTCGTCTGGGCCAACACGTTCAACAAGTTCGACCCGACCTCGCCCTTCGGCGGCTACAAGGAGTCGGGTTACGGCCGCGAGGGCGGTCGCCACGGCCTGGAGGCGTACCTCGATGTCTAAGGATTCCGCAGGCGCCGCCACCGGCCGTCTGAACGTGTTCAAGACCTACAAGCTGTACGTAGGGGGCAAGTTCCCCCGGAGCGAGAGCGGTCGGGTGTACGAAGTGACCGACTCAAAGGGCGCCTGGCTGGCCAACGCCCCGCTGTCCTCCCGCAAGGACGCCCGGGACGCGGTCGTCGCGGCCCGCAAGGCGTTCGGCGGCTGGTCGGGCGCGACGGCGTACAACCGGGGCCAGGTCCTCTACCGGGTCGCCGAGATGCTGGAGGGCCGCCGGGAGCAGTTCGTACGGGAGGTCGCGGAGGCCGAGGGCCTGTCGAAGCCGAAGGCGGCGGCCGTGGTGGACGCGGCGGTGGACCGCTGGGTCTGGTACGCGGGGTGGACGGACAAGATCGCCCAGATCGCGGGCGGGGCCAACCCGGTCGCGGGGCCGTTCTTCAACCTCTCCACGCCCGAGCCGAGCGGTGTCGTCGCGGTCCTGGCACCGCGTGAGTCGTCGTTCCTGGGGCTGGTCTCGGTGATCGCGCCGGTGATCGCGACGGGCAACACGGCGGTGGTCGTGGCGAGCGAGACGTTCCCGCTGCCCGCGCTCTCGCTGGGCGAGGTACTGGCCACGTCGGACCTGCCGGGCGGGGTGGTCAACATCCTCTCCGGCCGTACGGCGGAGATCGCCGCGCCGCTCGCCGCGCACCAGGACGTCAACGGGATCGATCTGACCGGCGCGGACGAGGCGTTGGCCAAGGAGCTGGAGATCGCCGCGGCCGACAACCTCAAGCGCGTACGGCGCCCCCGCGCCCAGGACGCCACGGGCGCCACGGGCACCCCGGGCGCCACGGAGTGGACGGCCGACCCGGGTACGCACCGCCTGACGGCCTTCCTGGAGACGAAGACGGTCTGGCACCCGACGGGCAGCCTGGGTGCGTCCGGCTCGGCGTACTGAATCGGCGTAGCGAATCGGCGTAGCGAATCGGCGTAGCGAATCGTCAACGCGGAAGCCCTGTCTCCCCTCGCTCAAGGGGAGACAGGGCTTTCTCCATGCGGTCCTCGCACGGCTCACCCCGGCAGCAGCGCCACCACCTGGCCCACCAGCGGCATGTCCTTGAGCGCGCCGCTCCCCTTGGTCAGCGGGTCGGTGAGCGGGGCCGTGGAGATCGGCTTGAAGTCCGCCACCTGGGTGCCCAGCGAATTGTCCAGCGGGTCCACGCCCGTACCGGCCAGGGGGTTGAGCTTGAGGGAGGTGATCGGGTTCAGGGCGCCCGCCACCCCGTAGCCGAGCGCGCCGGTGAGGGCCTGGCCCGCCGCCCGGCCCGACTCGGCGATCTGCGCCTCCGTGTCGGACGAGGAGGCGGGTGCGGGCGCCGGGGCCGCGTGGGCCGCCGCCCCGCCCAGGCCGAGGGCCGCGCCCGCCGCCGTGAGGGTCAGGCCGGCGCGCAGCAGGGTGCGACGCGGGGCGGGGGGAAGTGCGTGACGTGCCATGAGATGTCCTGCCTGGCCGGATCGAGCAAGCCGGTTGGTGGTTTTGGGTAATCGAAGCGGCACTCAGCGTAGTTGACGCACCGTTCGCGATGCCGATAAACCCGCCAAATCGACCACGGGAACTCGCCTGATCGCCCCCAGGGGTTCACCGTACGGACGGATGCCGCACACTGGTGTCCCGTGAGCTCTCCCACTCTTCCGCCCCGAGTCGTGCTGCTCGCGGGGCCGTCCGGCTCCGGAAAGTCGTCTCTCGCCGCCCGTACGGGGCTGCCGGTGCTGCGCCTCGACGACTTCTACAAGGAGGGCGACGACCCGACGCTGCCACTGGTCCCCGACAGCGCGGACATCGACTGGGACTCCGTACGCTCCTGGGACGCCGACGCCGCGATCGCCGCGATCGTGGAGCTGTGCCGTACGGGCCGTACGACCGTTCCCGTCTACTCCATCGCCACCAGCTCGCGCGTGGACACGGAGGCGCTGGACGTCGAAGGGGCGCCCCTGTTCCTCGCGGAGGGCATCTTCGCCGCGGACATCGTCGCGCGCTGCCGGGAGCTGGGGTTGCTGGCCGACGCGCTCTGTCTGCGGGGCCGGCCCTCGACCACGTTCCGGCGGCGTCTCGCGCGCGATCTGCGCGAGGGGCGGAAGTCGGTGCCGTTCCTGCTGCGGCGCGGCTGGCGGCTGATGCGCGCCGAGCGCGCGATCGTCGAACGGCAGACGGCGCTGGGCGCCCACCCGTGCGCCAGGCCGGAGGCGCTGGACCGGATCGCCGCGGCGAGAGCCGGGCGGCGCCTCATGCCGCGCGCCGAACAGGACGCCGGGCTGCCCGCGGAGCCCACGGCCACCCGGACCAGCTCCACCTGACCAGCTCCACCTGACCGGCACGCACGAAAATCCGCGCGGACGGAACTCGGCGCGTACGGAAACGTCCGCCCCCGAAGAGCGGGGGCCGCACGGCCCCCGCCCCCACAGAACACGAAAGCGGGGCCGTACCGGCCCCCCAGCCCGTACGGTCCCGCTTCCTTTTTCGTGTTCCCCCATTGGTCACCGCAGTTCCCCCGCGGCTTTTACTGTCCCCCCGTATCCCCCCGTATCCCCCCTGTCCCCCGTGGTTCCCCCCGTTCCCCACGGGTTCTCCCCCGAACCCCCCATATTTCCCCCGTGCTTCCGCCGTCTCCCCCGAAACGACGGACCCCCCGCATTCCCCCGTGTTTCCCCCGTGCTCCCCCCACTGCCCTCAGGCGACCAGTTCGCCGAAGGACTCTTCCTCGTCACGGCCGAAGCTGAGGACCTCGTCCTCGCGCAGCCGGCGGAGCGACCGCCAGATGCTCGACTTCACCGTGCCGACACTGATGTCGAGGATGTCCGCGATCTCCGGATCCGTGCGGCCCTCGTAGTAGCGCAGGACGAGCATCGTCCGCTGGAGTTCGGGCAGCCGGGCGAGCGCCTGCCAGAGCACGGCGCGCAACTCCGTGCCGCGCATCGCGTCCGTGTCGCCCGCCGTCTCCGGCAGCTCCTCCGTCGGGTACTCGTTGAGCTTGCGCCTGCGCCAGGCGCTGATGTGCAGATTGGTCATCGTGCGGCGGAGGTAGCCCCCGACCGCCGCCTTGTCACTGATCCTGTCCCAAGCCCGGTACGTGGAGAACAGGGCGCTCTGGAGCAGGTCTTCGGCCTCGAACCGGTCCCCGGTCAGGTGGTAGGCCGTCGCGTACAGGGAGGCGCGGCGCTCCTGGACGTAGGCAGTGAACGCCGCTTCGGCGTCCGCCGTCCCCGCCGGAGCGGTCCGCTCCCCCGTGGCCCCCGTGGCCTCCCCGTACGCGACTTTCCCGCCGCCCGCCTGGGGCGCGTCAACCACCGTCATGTACGACGGCTTGTGCTGACGCCCGGCGCCGCGAACGCACCCCCGCCCGTTCACGGCGCCGGACTTCTCCGTACTCCTGGTGACGTCGTGAAGACGCGTGACCACTGCGCTTGAGGTCGTTCCGTGCAGTGCGTTCATCCCGCGCCCCCCGTCGGTTGGAGTCTCTTCGTTCCGTGTGGCAATGAGCTTGCCGGGGCAGTTTCATGGCCCTGTCCTCCGACTGTCACAGCCGTGTCACAGGGGCCGGTGGCACGCAACGGTCGAACTCCGGTCCCCCCATGGGACACAATGACCTCCGTGCCTTTTCTGCTGCTGATCGAGGACGACGACGCCATCCGCACGGCCCTCGAACTCTCCCTGTCACGCCAGGGCCACCGGGTGGCCACCGCGGCGACCGGTGAGGACGGCCTGAAACTGCTCCGCGAGCAGCGGCCGGATCTGATCGTGCTGGATGTGATGCTGCCCGGGATCGACGGGTTCGAGGTGTGCCGCCGGATCCGTCGCACGGACCAGTTGCCCATCATCCTGTTGACCGCCCGTAACGACGACATCGACGTGGTGGTCGGACTGGAGTCCGGCGCGGACGACTATGTGGTGAAACCGGTGCAGGGCCGGGTGCTGGACGCCCGGATCCGCGCGGTGCTGCGACGTGGTGAGCGGGAGGCCACGGACTCCGCGACGTTCGGGAGTCTGGTGATCGACCGCTCCGCGATGACGGTGACCAAGAACGGTGAGGACCTTCAGCTCACGCCGACCGAGCTGCGGCTGCTGCTGGAGCTGAGCCGACGGCCCGGACAGGCGCTGTCGCGGCAGCAGTTGCTCCGGCTGGTGTGGGAGCACGACTATCTCGGTGACTCGCGGCTGGTGGACGCGTGCGTGCAGCGGCTGCGCGCCAAGGTGGAGGACGTGCCGTCCTCGCCGACGCTGATCCGTACCGTGCGCGGGGTGGGCTACAGGCTGGACACGCCTTCGTGAGTGACGTACCCAGGGGGGACGGGCCGGAGACCGGCCCGGAGAAGAGCGAGCGGGCGGGCGACGACCGTCACCCGGGTACGGAACCGTGCCAGGACCAGGGGTCCGCGGACCAGGCCGTGGACCCGTATGTCCGTCCGCGGCGCGGCAGCCCGGCCGCGGGCAAGGGCGGTACGGCCAGGAAGGCGTTTCTGGCCGGGCTCCGCTGGACGAGTCTGCGGCTGCGGCTCGTCATCGTCTTCGGGGCCGTGGCGCTGACGGCCGCCGTCTCCGCGTCGGGGATCGCGTACTGGCTCAACCGCCAGGCGGTGCTGACCCGTACGCAGGACTCGGCGCTCAACGACTTCCAGCAGGAGATGCAGAGCCGCGCCGCCGAGCTGCCGCTCTGGCCGCGGCAGGGCGATCTCCAGAACACCGCGGAGCGGATGGCGGGCGACAACTCCGGTTACAGCGTGGTGCTGATCGCCGCGCGGGACAAGGGGAAGCCGATCGTCGGCGCCTCCGATCCCGACCTGTTCACCATGGACGACGTGCCGGAATCGCTGCGGAACGCCGTGAACGACCGGCAGCAGGTCACGGCGTCCAACAAGTACCCGTACCACGTGTTCTGGCAGCGCACCGAGCGCGGCGGCACCCCCTATCTGGTGGGTGGCACGCGGATCATCGGGGGCGGTCCCACCGGCTATCTGTTCAAGTCCCTCGACCAGGAGCAGGCGGATCTCAACTCGCTGGCCTGGTCGCTGGGGATCGCCACGACGCTCGCGCTGATCGGTTCCGCGCTGCTCGCGCAGGCCGCCGCCGAGACCGTGCTCAGGCCGGTGCAGCGGCTCGGTGAGGCGGCGCGGCAGCTCGGCGAGGGCAAGTTCGGGACGCGGCTGCGGGTGTCAGGCTCGGACGAGCTGGCGGATCTGTCCCGTACGTTCAACAGCGCCGCCGAGTCCTTGCAGAAGAAGGTCGCGGACATGAGCGCGCGGGAGGAGTCGAGCCGCCGCTTCGTCGCCGACATGTCGCACGAGCTGCGCACCCCGCTGACCGCGCTCACCGCCGTGACGGAGGTCCTGGAGGAGGAGGCCGACAGCCTGGACCCGATGATCGCGCCGGCGGTGACGCTGGTGGTGAGCGAGACACGGCGGCTCAATGTGCTGGTCGAGAACCTGATGGAGGTCACCCGCTTCGACGCCGGTACGGCGCGGCTCGTGCTGGACGACGTCGATGTGGCGGACCAGGTCACGGCGTGCATCGACGCACGCGCCTGGCTGGACGCGGTGGAGCTGGACGCGGAGCGCGGCATCATGGCGCGGCTCGATCCGCGCCGGCTCGACGTGATCCTGGCGAATCTGATCGGCAACGCGCTCAAGCACGGCGGTTCGCCGGTGCGGGTGGCGGTGCGGACCGAGGACGACGAACTGGTCATCGAGGTACGGGACCACGGCCCGGGCATCCCCGAGGACGTGCTGCCGCATGTCTTCGACCGTTTCTACAAGGCGAGCGCGTCCCGGCCGCGTTCGGAGGGCAGCGGGCTCGGCCTGTCGATCGCGATGGAGAACGCGCATATCCACGGCGGGGACATCATGGCGGCGAACGTGCCGGACGGCGGCGCGATGTTCGTGCTGCGGCTGCCGCGCGACGGCGGGGAGGAGCCGGACCGGGACCATGGTCCCGGGTCCGGGGACACGGAGCCGGGAGAGGCGGGCGGGACGCCGTGACGCGGGGGAAGAGGGCCGGTCGTCGCCGTACGGACGGACGTACGGTTGCGGGCGTCCGTACGGTTGCGGATGCCCGTACGGTCGCCGGGCGCATCGCCGGTCTGGTCGTGCTCATGGCGCTCGCGGCCGGGTGCGGGATCAGGACCACCTCCGTACCGGTGGACGCCGGGCCCGCGCCGTCGCGGATGCCGTGCGAGATCGCCGGGAAGGATGCCGCCGCGCAGTCGGAGTCCGGCGTTGCGGTCCGGGTCTATCTGGTGTGCGCCTCCGGCCTCGCGTCCGTCGGGCGTACGGCCGGGGCCCCGGCGGGCAAGGCCGCCGACGCCCGGGTGGGGGCCGCGCAGACGCTGCTGGACGCGTTGCAGGCCGAGCCGTCCGCCGCCGAGCGCGAGGCGGGGTTCACCACGTCCGTACGGGGGCCGCTGACCGTCTCGGCCGCGCACGGCGGCGATCCGGCCGGGGCGCTGCGCCTCAGCCGGCAGCCGGAGGATCTGCCCGCCGCGGCGCTCGCCCAGATCGTCTGTACGTTCGCGGAGAGCGCGGGCTCGGACGGCCGGGTCGTCCTGGGCGGCCCGGGCGCGTACCCGACGCGTACCTATGTCTGCGACCAGGAGACGAAGCGGCATCCGGACGCCGATGTGCCGACCCTGACCCCGAGTGCGAGCGCGAGCGGCGGCTGAGTCACGCCCACCGCGCTCCGTTCGGGCGGTACGAGGCCGCCCGCACCATCGTCCGTACGTTCGAGCGAGGTGCCCGCTCCGGCCCACCGGGCGGGTGACTCCGGTCTCAACCGCGCGTTGCCCCGATCCGCCCGGAACCGATGACGAGGCGCGCCGCGTCTTGGGAAGCGTGCGTCAAGGTCCGGGCGGCAGTGCCGTCTTCCGCTTCCGTGTGGCGGGGTTCGTATCCCTGCTCGTGCATCTCTCACTGGTGGGGTGGGTGACGCTCCGCCCTCTCGATGTGATGTGGGTGAACGCGGCCAATCTGACGCCGTTCGCGGGCATCAGGGCCGATCTGGCCCTCGGGCCGCTGGAGGCGGCGCGCCGGATCGGTGAGGGGCTGCTGCTGCTCGCCCCGGTCGGGGTGCTGCTGCCGCTGGTGGACGGCCGGATCGCCGTCTCCTTCTGGGCCTCCCTGACGCGTACGGTCACGGCGGGCGCGCTGCTCTCGCTCGGGATCGAGATGGCGCAGACCGTGGTGCCGGGCCGGGTCGTCGATGTGGATTCCCTGCTGCTCAACACCGTCGGGGTGGCGCTCGCGCATCTCGCGGTGGTGCCCGCGTGCCGGGCCAGGCTCCGCGGGGAGGGCCGGGTGCGGCGGCCCCGTACGGTGCGCGGGGGGCCTTCGTCGCCCCGTACCGCCGGCGGCCGGGCCCGGGCCGGTGGGGAGACGACGGTCCGGGAGTCGGCCCTCAGGAGGGCCGCCGCGGGCGAGAACGTTCTGCGGGAGGAGAACCCTCAGGGGGTCACCCCGACGATTCCCAGGGTCGGGATCGCCCCGTAGAGGGATGCTTTGCTCCCTCCGCCGCGCGACCATGGAGTCATCGGGAGCACACGGACAAGGGATGCTCCCCCGATGGTCTCGTGAAGGAGCCCACCATGGCCGGTCGTCTGGTCCGCCCCCGTCACGGACGCATGCTCGGCGGGGTGTGCGCGGCGCTGGCACAGCGCTTCGGCACCTCCGCGAGCACGATGCGCGTGATCTTCCTGGTCTCGTGTCTGCTGCCCGGACCCCAGTTCCTGCTGTACCTGGCGCTCTGGATACTGCTGCCCGGCGAGAAGCGGGCGTCGGCCTCCACGGCCTGGTAGCCCGCCCGCCGGGCTCCGCCGACGCCCGGCCCCGATGCCGTGCGCGCGTCCGTAACGCCGTAGATGCCGGTACGGGCGCGCGCACACACGACGGTGGGCCGCGTACCCCGGATCCGGGGTACGCGGCCCACCGCGTGGTGTCCTGGACGGTGGTCCCGGACGGCAGGGGATCCGGCTCGGGAGCGGACCGGGCCGGACGGGGACCAGCCGGACGCGGACCAGCCGGACGGGCCCGAGTCGGCTCGGGCCGGGGCGGGAGGGGTCAGCCGCCGAGCGGGATGCCGTTGACGCCGAGGCCGCCATCGGCCAGGCCGTTCACGGGCAGGCCGCCGAGAAGGGTGCCGAGGGGGTCGGAGACCAGGTCGCCGAGCGGGTTGGAGGCGCGGACCGCGTCGAGCGCGTACGGCGTGGTGAACTCGACGGTGTCCACCGCGCTTCCAGCGGCCGTCGCCGCGCCGGAGAGCGGCTGCGGGAGCTGTGTGGCGGCCTCGTCCAGGGGCAGCGTCTTGGCGACGGAGCCGACGACGCCGAGCGCGGCACCCGCGTCGGGGACGGCGGGCGCTGCGGAGGCGCTGCCCGCGGCGGCTACGGCGAAGGCGGCGCCGAGGGCGGCGACACCGAGGGTCTTGACGGCGGACTGCTTCATCGGGATCTCGTCCTTGGGGACTCGGGGATACGGGGAATATGAGCGGCTCTGCAAGGTAGTCAGCCGCATACCTGCCCCGCAAATACCCGGCGGCGGCCGGAAACACGTGTTCCCGACCGCCCGGTATAACTCCGGATTCCCGCTGTTCGATCCGCGAAGCGTGCGTTTTAGCTGGTCACAGCGGTCTGACGAAACAGCCATTCGGATTTCAGCTCGGCATATCCGGGCTTGATCACGTCATTGATCATGGCCAGTCGTTCATCGAAAGGAATGAATGCTGATTTCATCGCATTGACTGTGAACCATTGCATGTCGTCGAGCGTGTACGTGAAGGCGTCGACCAGCAGCTCGAACTCCCGGCTCATGCTCGTGGCGCTCATCAGCCGGTTGTCGGTGTTGACCGTCGCGCGGAAGTGCAGCTTGCGCAGCAGCCCGATGGGGTGGTCCGCGATCGAGGCGGCCGCGCCGGTCTGGAGGTTGGAGCTGGGGCACATCTCCAGCGGGACGCGCTTGTCCCGTACGTACGCGGCGAGCCGGCCCAGCTTCACCGTGCCGTCCTCCGCGACCTCGATGTCGTCGATGATGCGCACGCCGTGGCCGAGCCGGTCGGCGCCGCACCACTGGAGCGCCTGCCAGATGGAGGGGAGCCCGAACGCCTCGCCGGCGTGGATGGTGAAGTGGTTGTTCTCGCGCTTCAGGTACTCGAACGCGTCGAGATGCCGGGTGGGCGGGAAGCCGGCCTCGGCGCCCGCGATGTCGAAGCCGACGACGCCCGAGTCCCGGTAGCGGTTGGCGAGTTCGGCGATCTCCAGGGCGCGGGCCGCGTGCCGCATCGCGGTGAGCAGCGCGCCGACGCGGATCCGGTGGCCGTCGGCGCGGGCGCGCAGCTCGCCTTCGCGGAAGCCCTCGTTGACGGCCTCGACGACCTCTTCGAGGGTGAGCCCGCCTTCGAGGTGCTGCTCGGGCGCGTACCGCACCTCGGCGTAGACGACGCCGTCCTCGGCGAGGTCCTGGGCACACTCGGCGGCGACCCGGAAAAGGGCGTCGCGGGTCTGCATCACGGCGCAGGTGTGGGCGAAGGTCTCCAGATAGCGCTCCAGCGACCCGGAGTCGGCGGCCTCGCGGAACCAGAGGCCGAGCTTGTCGGACTCGTGCTCCGGCAGGGACGCGTAGCCGGTCTCCCGGGCGAGATCGATGATCGTGCCGGGACGCAGTCCGCCGTCCAGATGGTCGTGGAGCAGGACCTTGGGGGCGCGGCGGATCTGATCGGCGGTGGGCGGACGGTACGTCGGGCTCGTCATCCGTGAACTCTAACGCCTCTCCCCCTACGCGCGTAGAGTACAGCTGGGCGATACGTAACAGTGACCGCGCGGACGGGTGGCGTACACCTGCCCTTCTGAGACTGTTCTGTTATGGGACAGCAGGCGGTTCCCGCGCCGGGGGGACGTACGGCAGGCCGGGACGGTGGGGCACGCGCGCGTCGCGCGGAGCCACGGGCGCGACTGGGACGGGCGGTCGCCGCACCGGCCGCGGACGCGGCGGTGGGGGGTGTGATCCTCGTCCTCCCTTCGGGTGCACCGGTCTCGGCCAAGGGCGCCTCGCTCCTCGCCCACGCCCGGATGCTGCCGCTCGCGCGCTCGCTGGCCTCGGCGGGCGCGCCGGAGGGGCTGGTGGCACATGTGGTGCGGTACGCGCGGCGCGGCTGGAACGGTACGGAGGCGCATCTCGCCGCGGATGCCCGCTGGGCGGCGGAGGAGGTCGTACGGCGGTACGGGGACGTGCCGGTGTGCCTGGTGGGGCACGGGATGGGCGGCCGGGCGGCGCTGTGGGCCGCCGGCCATCCGGCCGTCAACTCCGTACTGGCGATGGCTCCGTGGCTGCCGGAGGACGACCGGGCCGCCGAACCGGAGCCGGTACGCCAGCTCGTGGGGCGCCGGGTGCTGATCATGCACGGCACCACCGACGCGCGCACGGACCCGGAGCTGTCCTACCGGCTGGCCGAGCGCGCCAAGAAGACGAGCCGCGACATCTGCCGCTTCGAGGTCCACTCCGACGGCCACGCGCTGCGCCAGCACCATGCCGAAGTCCTGGCGCTGGCCTCGGACTTCGTCCTGGGTTCGCTGCTGTCGCGGGCGTACTCGCGCCCGGTGGCGGACGCGCTGGCCGCGCCGCCGCCGCTGGGGCTGCGGATGCCGCTGGCGGCGGGGTTCGGCCGGTCGCTGCGGCCGTGACCGGCGGTCATACGGGCAGGAGTTGACCCCGGCGCGAGAGCAGAAAGCGTTTGAAGGCGGCCACCGGCGGGGTGTCCGGATGCCCGTCGAGCCAGGCGACGCCGATCTCCCGTACCGCGCGCGGCGCCGTGACCGTCAGCTCGACGACGCCCGGGCGGGCCACGGCCGGGGGCGGCAGCAGCGCGACGCCCAGGCCCGCGGCGACCAGGCCGCGCAGTGTCTCGGCCTCCTCGCCCTCGAAGGCGACGCGCGGCCGGAACCCCGCCTCGGCGCAGAGGTCGTCGGTGATCCGGCGCAGCCCGTACCCGGGTTCGAGGGTGACGAACGTTTCGTCGGCGGCCTCGGCGAGGCGTACCCGGCGGCGCCGGGCGAGCCGGTGGTCGTCGGGGACCACCAGGCGCAGCCGCTGTTCGTCGAGGCGGCGGGCGACCAGGTCGGGGGCGTCGGGGACCGGTGAGGTGAGACAGAGGTCGAGTTCGCCCGCGCGCAGGCGCTCGATCATCGCCTCGCCGTAGTTCTGGACGAGCTGGAACCGGATCCGGGGGTGGTCGGCGCGGAAGGCCCTGATCAGGCCGGGTACGGTCTCGGAGCCCATGGTGTGCAGGAAGCCGAAGGCGACCTTGCCGGAGGCCGGGTCGGCGTCGGCGCGGACGGATTCGGCGGCGCGCTCGACCTCGCCGAGGGCGCGTTCGACGGAGCCGAGGAACGCCCGCCCCGCGTGGGTGAGGGCGACCGTACGGCCCTTGCGGGCGAACAGGGCGACGCCCAGGTCCTCTTCGAGCCGGACCATCGCCCGGGAGAGCGTGGACTGCGGGACGCCCATGTCCTGCGCGGCGCGGGTGACGTGTTCGTGGCGGGCCACCCCGGCGAAGGAGGCGAGGCGCGGGGCGAGGACGGCGGACCAGGACCCGGGGTCCAGGCCGGCGACCGCCGGGGGCCGGGGGCCGGGGTCCCGGTCCGGGGGTCTGCGGTCCGGGGCCGACGGTCCCCGCTCCGGGTTCGAGGGCGAGTTCGGGGACGGGTTCGGGGACGGGTTCGCGGGCGTCCTCGGCGACGTTCGAGGCGACGTTCGCGGGGCCGCGCTCGGGGGCGTGTGATCCATGTCCTGTTCGTCACTGTTCTGTGACAGCTCAGCCTGTGACCTCTGCTCATGCACCATGGGAACGATTATCGCCATTCCATGCATTGGACGCATGAGAAGGCGCTGCCTATGTTCGACGTATGCCTTCAGTCAGTACCGAGGCACCCGCCACCCCGGGTGCCTCCGCCGCGCCGTCCGCTCCGAACTCCTCGGATTCGCTTCTCTCCCCCGGCCTGCCCGGCTACCGCCGGATGAGCTTCGCGCTCTTCGCCGCCGGGGTGGCGACCTTCGCCCTCCTCTACTCGACGCAGGCGCTGCTGCCCGCGATCTCCGCCGGGCTCGGTGTGACGGCGGGTCAGGCGAGCTGGACGGTCTCGGCGGCGACGGGCGCGCTGGCCGTCTTCGTCCTGCCGCTGAGCGCGCTCTCGGAGCGATACGGGCGCCGTACGGTGATGACCGCCTCGCTGGTGGTCGCGGTGGCGGTCGGGCTGCTGGTGCCGTTCGCGCCGAACGTCGAGTCGCTGGTGGCGCTGCGCGCCGTGCAGGGCGCGGCGCTCGCCGGGCTGCCGGCCTCCGCGATGGCGTTTCTCGCGGAGGAGGTACGGCCGAAGGCGCTGGTCGCCGCGATCGGGCTGTTCGTCGCGGGCAACAGCGTCGGCGGTATGAGCGGCCGGATCGTCACCGGCTGGGTCGCCCAGCTCTGGGGCTGGCGCGCGGCGCTGGGCGCGGTCGGTCTGATGGCCGTGGTGTGCGCGGTGGCCTTCCGGATCCTGCTGCCGAAGGCGCGGCACTTCCGCCCGCGCTCGCTGAGTCCGAGGGGGCTGGCGCGGACGGTGAGCGGCCATCTCTCCGATCCGCTGCTGCGCCGGCTGTACGCGATCGGCGGGCTCTTCATGGTGGTGTTCGGCGCGGTCTACACCGTGATCGGATACCGGCTGGTGGAGGAGCCGTTCAGTCTGCCGCAGGGCGTCATCGGCTCGATCTTCCTGGTCTATCTCGTGGGTACGGTCTCCTCGGCGGCGGCCGGCCGGCTGGTCGCGCGGCTGGGGCGGCGCGGCGCGCTCTACCTGGCCGTCGGGACGACGACGACGGGGCTGCTGCTCTCCCTGTCGGACGCGCTGTCGGTGGTGCTGCTGGGGCTGGTGCTGATCACGGCGGGCTTCTTCGCCGGGCACGCGGTCGCCTCGTCCTCCGTGAGCCGCACGGCGCAGACGGCGCGCGCGCAGGCGTCGGCGCTCTACCAGTCGTCGTACTACCTGGGCAGCAGCGCGGGCGGCACGCTCGGCGCGGTCGCCTTCCACGCGGGCGGCTGGGCGGCGACGGTGGCGCTGGGTCTTGCGGCGGTCCTCGGGGTCGTCTCGATCACCCTGTACGGGACGCGGGTCGCGCGGGCGGAGCGCGCCGAGCGGCACCTGGCACTTTCGTAGAACCGTAAAGAACGCCCCATCACTGCTCCGTTCAGGGCAACTGCCCGCGCCCCTCGGCCGTCTAGCCCTCCAGGACGCGCCCTTGAGGCGGCGCGCGGTGAAGGGGGCGGGGACGCATGGGTCGCAGAGGACCGATATCGCGCAGAGGGGCCGTGGCCGCGGGGATCGCGGGGCTCGTCGTACCACTGGCCGTGTCGGTGGCGGGCGCCGCGCCCGCGCAGGCCGCGTCGTGCACGTCCGGTACGGGTCCGTACCAGAAGCAGGTCGAGAAGTTCCTGGGCCGGCCGGCGGACGGCAAGCAGTCCACCGCCGACTGCACGGCCGTCCGGGCCTTCCAGACGAAGCACGGCATCACTCCGAACATCGGTTACGCGGGCCCCGTCACCTGGGGCGTGATGGACCTGATGAACAAGCAGAAAGCGGCGGGCAAGACCCCCAACGCGGCCGGGAAGTGCCCCACGAACAAGGGGCGGATCGCCTGCGTCGACCTCACTCGGCAGCTCAGTTGGGTCCAGGACGGCAAGAAGCTGGTGTACGGCCCGGTGCCGGTGCGTACCGGCCGGGACGGCTACGAGACCAGGACCGGGCTGAAGAAGGTCTACTGGCGCCACAAGGACCATGTCTCGTCGATCTACCACGTGCCCATGCCGTACAGCCAGTTCTTCGACGGCGGCCAGGCCTTCCACTCGGTGGGCGTCAGCATGTGGAATCCGCCGGGCTCCCACGGCTGTGTGAACATGACCAAGGCCGACGCGGTGAAGTACTGGTCGCTGCTGAAGAACGGCGACGAGGTGTACGTGTACGGGCGCAAGCCGGGAACCTGAGCAAACGGCGAATTCACGCCATTTGTCGGCACGGGGCGGCGGCTTCCGGGAGACTGGATCAGGACGGGACCAGAACTGGATTCAACGGGCTGCCGGGGTGACGCCGTGAGCGAGAGTGCCGCTACACAAGATCTGGACGTGCGGCTGGAGAAGCACCGTACGGAGCTGACCGGCTACTGCTACCGGATGCTCGGCTCGGCGTTCGAGGCCGAGGACGCCGTCCAGGACACGATGGTGCGCGCGTGGAAGAGCTTCGACAAGTTCGAGGGCCGCTCCTCGCTCCGGTCCTGGCTCTACCGCATCGCGACGAACGTCTGTCTGGACATGCTCACGGCGGGCAACCGCCGGGCCCGCCCGATGGACCTCAGCGGCCCGACTCCGGTGGCGCAGGCGCAGCTCAACCCCCAGCCGGAGATCGTCTGGCTGGAGCCGGTGCCGGACGGCCGGGTCCTGCCGTCGATGGCGGACCCGGCGGAGGCCGCGGTGTCCCGGGAAACGATCCGGCTGGCGTTCGTCGCCGCGCTCCAGCACCTCCCGCCGAAACAGCGGGCGGTGCTGATCCTGCGCGAGGTGCTGGCGTGGAAGGCGAGCGAGGTCGCCGAACTGCTGGACACGACGGTCGCGTCGGTCAACAGCGCGCTCCAGCGGGCCCGCGCGACGATCGCCGAGTCGGAACCGGCCACGACGGAGACCTCGGACCCCCTGGACGAGGAGCAGAAGGCGCTGCTGGAGCGGTATGTCACGGCCTTCGAGGGCTACGACATGAAGGCGCTGACCGCGCTGCTCCACGACGACGCCAAGTTCACGATGCCGCCGTTCGACCTGTGGCTCCAGGGACACGACGACATCGTGGCCTGGATGCTCGGCCCAGGCGCCGCGTGCCGCGGCTCGCGGCTGCTGCCGACGTTCGCCAACGGCACTCCGGCCTTCGCCCACTACAAGCCCACGGAGTCGGGCGACGCGTACGTGCCGTGGGCGCTCCAGATCATCGAGATCGAGAACGGCCGGATCTCCACGATGCACTGCTTCCTGGACACCGCGCGGTGGTTCCCGCTCTTCGACCTGCCGATGAGGCTGGAGAAGGAGTAGCCGCGTGCGGGCCGGGGCGCCACGCGGATGGCGTCCCGGCCCGAACCGGCTTCTCCGGCCGGTCAGTTCACTCCTTCTCCCCCGGCAGGGGCAGGGCCGTGAACAGATGGGACTCCCAGAGCAGACGGGAGTCCTCCTCGGGATAGGCGGCGATCGCGTTCTCCCCGCCGTCGAGGACGAGGACCTGGCGCTCCTTCGGGTCGTACCGGGGCCAGTCCTCGTCGGTGAGCCGGTCGGACGCGAAGGCCGTCCACGCGGCGCGCAGGCGGGCCGACAGGGTCTCCGCCTCGGCCGGCGGCTCCGGCCCGATCAGCATCGGCGCGAGCCCGCTCGTGAGATTGCCGAAGGTCAGCGGTACGTCGAGGGCGTGGCAGGCCCCGAGGACGCCGCCCATCCCGGGCGCCTGCCAGGTCAGTTCGTAGACGCGGGCCCTGCCGCTCCCGGCCACCTGCGCCTGTGCGAGACGCAGGCTCGGCATCCGGAACAGCCAGTCGGAGAAGACGAGTTCGTGCAGCTGCTCGGCGTCGGCGTCCGGGTGGGCGGCGCGGTAGGCCGCCGCGCTGTCGGCCACCGGACCGAAGGCGCTGAACGCGGCACGGGCCTGCTCCTCGGTGATCCGGCCGAGCTGCCCGCTCAGGGCGGCGAACAGCCGGAACTCGTCGCGGTTGTGCCCGACGATCAGCTCGACGTCCGAGGCTGCCCCGTCCGCCAGCGCCTCCCAGGGCGCGCGGGGCAGCACCTCGCCGTCGACGACCGGTGAGTACGGCGCTCCCGTACGGGCGACCCCGCCCCAGCGCTCCTCCCACCCGCGCATCTTGCCGGCCGTGGCGGCGCCCGCCGCGACCAGCCGGTCCGGTGCGAACTCCGCCAGCTCCCGGGCCGTCGGCCGGATGCCCGGGCCCAGCTCGGCGGCGATCTCCGTGGAGATGTCCGCCGCCAGCTCCGACGAGAAGTACGTTCCCGGGACGCTCTGGGCGATGGCCCGCGCGAAGAGCCCGGCGGCCCGCTCCATGACCAGCAGCGCGGCCACCGACCCGGCGCCCGCCGACTCCCCGAAGACGGTGACACGGCCCGGGTCACCGCCGAACGCGCCGATGTTGTCCCGTACCCACTCCAGTGCGGCGACCTGGTCGAGCAGCCCCCGGTTGGCGGGCGCCCCCTCGATCCAGGCGAAACCCTCCACCCCGAGACGGTAGTTGAGGGTGACCACCACAACGCCGCCCTCGCGCGCGAGCCGCCCGCCGTCGTAGCCGGGGTCGCCCGCGGTCCCCGACATGTAGGCGCCGCCGTGGATCCACACCATGACCGGCAACCGGACATCGGGGTCCGTGACGGTGCCGGGGAGCGCGGGCGACCAGACGTTGACGGTCAGCCACTCGTCCGGCGCCGCCCCGGGGCCCCCGTCGTCCGCGTCACCGCTCGACCGGGTGAGCCGGACCGGCACCTCGGCCTGCGGGCACGAGGGCCCGTACGCCCCCGCGTCCCGCACCCCCGCCCAGCCGGCGGCGGGGCTCGGCGCCGCGAACCGCAGTGCGCCCACCGGCGGTTGTGCGTAGGGAATGCCACGGAAGACGGCGACGCCGCCCTCCCGGCGGCCCCGCAGTCTTCCGGTCGCGATGCTCAGTTCCGTGCCAGGATCGGACCCGGTCGCCGTTCCCACCGAATCGGGGTGGGAGTTGGGGTCCGGGTCGAGGTCGGCAGCGGTCATCGGAGGTCCTCTCGGCCGGGCCGGCCGGGCCGGCCGACGGGGTACGCCGTACACGACGCACTACGGCAACGTCCGAGCCGCGCGGCCGGGTTCCGGACACCCCCCGTCTATCCGCGTGACCTCTTACGGACCAGGAGGCAGCCCTGTGGAGCCCCCGTACCGTCCAGATCTCTCACCAGCGTGGCGTCCACGACGAGCCCGGCGCGCTCCGCCAGAGCGGCGACCCGTTCGATCGGCAGCAGATGGACGTCGAGGGACATGGGGTGGCCGCCGTACCCCTCCTTCTTGCGCCGCCGCTCGTCCCCGACGTGGAAACCGAGCAGAAGAAGTCCGCCGGGCGCCAGGACCCGGCTGAAGTCGGCTCGGCCATGCCGGGCATCCTATTCCCGCGCCTCCCGGCCCCGTCCGTCCTCCTCGTCGCCGAGCCCGAGCGGCGCCCCGTCCCGCCCGGCGAGCCCCACCAGATCCAGCAGCAGCCGCAGTTCGCGCCCCACCCCGCGCAGCCGCAGCCGGCTGCCCTGTCTGCGGGCGTCGAGCTGGAGCGCGGCCAGGACATGGACGGCGGCCAGGTTCGGCCGGCGGAGCCCGCCGACGTCACAGACGACGCCGGCCCCCTCGGCCCCGTACAGCCGCGCGCCCAGCTCGGCACGGAGCCGGGGCACGTCGCCGGGGGTGACGTGGCCCGCCACGACAAGAACGATCGGATCACCTGCGTCCACGTGAAAGGAGACCGATCCCACGCCCGGAACTCATCGCAACGCCCCGTGCACAGCCCGTACGCTGCCGGTCATGACCCATGCCCCTGTCGAACACGCCGAACAGGCCCCTGTCGAGCTGGTGATCTTCGACTGCGACGGTGTCCTGGTGGACAGCGAGCGGATATGCGTCCGCGTGGACGCGCAGGTCTTCGCCGCGCTGGGCTGCCACTTCACCGAGGAGGAGATCGTCGAGACCTTCGTCGGCTCCTCGGGGGAGATCTACGACGCGGCCGTCGAACAGCGCCTCGGCCGCCCGCTGGAGCCGGGCTGGCACCGCGCGTACGAACACCTCTACCAGGAGGCGTTCGACGCGGAGCTGACCGCGATCGACGGCGTCGCCGAGACGCTGGAAGCCCTCGGCCTTCCCTTCTGCCTCGCCTCGAACGGCGGCCACGCCACCATCCGCCGCAACCTGACGACCACGGGCCTCCACCACCACTTCGAGGGCCGTATCTTCAGCGCCTCCGATGTCCCCCGGGGCAAGCCCGCCCCGGACCTCTTCCTCCACGCGGCCCGCACGATGGGCGTGGCCCCGGAGCGCTGCGCGGTCGTGGAGGACAGCGCGTACGGCGTGACGGCGGCCCGCGCGGCGGGCATGCGCGCGTTCGGCTACGCGGGCGGCCTGACGGCCCCGCACAAGCTGGCGGGGCCGGGGACGGTCGTCTTCGAGGACATGCGGGAGCTGCCGGGGCTGCTGGCGGGCCGGCCAGTTAGCTGACAGGCAGCTCGGAGGTGTCGATGGCCAGGTCGAAGGGGGCGGGGAGGGTGAGCTTGCCCCCGTACTCGACCGCCTGAAGCGTGCGGTACGTGCCGCCCTCGGGCTCGCCGTAGAGCGTCGCGGTCGGGCTGTCCGACACCCAAGGGTCGAGGAGCAGGTAGAGCGGAACTCCGGCCTGGGCGTAGCCGCGCGTCTTGGCGATGCGGTCGTGGTTGGCGTTGCTGCGTGAGGTGATCTCTACGACGAGCTTCGCCCGGCTCACGGGGAACAGGTCCCCGGGGGCGGGCCGGTCCTCCTCCGCCGCCACCATCAGGTCGGGGATGTAGAGGCCCTTGCGACCCGGTACCGCCGCTTCCTGGGTCTGGAAGATTCTCCAGTCGCTCGGGATCACCGCCGCGAGTCGAAGCAGCAACAGAAAGGCAGTCGAATTGTGATCCCAGGACGGCGTCGGTGACACGGTGATGATCCCCTCGATGATCTCCACCTTGCAGCCCTCGGGTGCGTCCTTCTCCTTCCAGAGACGGACGAGGTCGTCCCAGCCCGGCTCGGGCTCGTGGTCGACGGTGAGTGCGCTCATGGCGGTCTCCTTCGTTGTGTCACCGATTCCAGCATGCCGAACGGGACCGGTGGCCGTCCACCGGTCCCGTTCACCCGAATGAGGAAACCGCAGGTCAGGCGATACGTTCCCGCACCACCGGCGTGGTCTCGTACGCCGTGCCCGCCGGGCTGATGTCGTACGCGCCCTCCAGCGCCCCGGCCGCGTACGCGAACTTCTCCGGGGTGTCCGTGTGCAGGGTCAGCAGAGGCTGGCCCGCCGTGATGTGATCGCCCGGCTTCGCGTGGAGTTCGACGCCCGCGCCCGCCTGGACCGGGTCCTCCTTGCGGGCGCGGCCCGCGCCCAGGCGCCAGGCGGCGACGCCGACGCCGTACGCGTCCAGGCGGGTCAGGACGCCCGAGGCCGGGGCCGTGACGGTCTGCTGTTCGCGGGCGACCGGGAGGGCCGCGTCCGGGTCGCCGCCCTGGGCCGCGATCATGCGGCGCCAGACGTCCATCGCGGAGCCGTCGGCGAGGGCCCTCGCCGGGTCGGCATCGGTCAGGCCCGCCGCGTCGAGCATTTCGCGGGCCAGGGCGAGGGTCAGTTCCACGACATCGGCCGGGCCGCCGCCCGCCAGGACCTCGACGGACTCGCGGACCTCCAGGGCGTTGCCGGCGGTGAGACCGAGCGGGGTGGCCATGTCGGTGAGCAGCGCGACCGTCCGTACACCGTGGTCGGTGCCCAGGCCGACCATGGTGGAGGCGAGTTCGCGGGCGTCCCGAAGAGTCTTCATGAAGGCGCCGGAGCCGACCTTGACGTCCAGGACCAGCGAGCCGGTTCCCTCGGCGATCTTCTTGGACATGATCGAGGAGGCGATCAGCGGGATCGCCTCGACGGTGCCGGTGACGTCCCGGAGCGCGTACAGCTTCTTGTCGGCGGGGGCCAGTCCGTCGCCCGCCGCGCAGATGACCGCGCCGGTGGTGTCGAGGACGTCCAGCATCTCGGCGTTGGAGAGCAGCGCCCGCCAGCCGGGGATGGACTCCAGCTTGTCGAGGGTGCCGCCGGTGTGGCCGAGGCCGCGTCCGCTGAGCTGCGGTACGGCGGCGCCGCACGCGGCGACCAGCGGGGCCAGCGGAAGTGTGATCTTGTCGCCGACGCCGCCCGTGGAGTGCTTGTCGGCCGTGGGGCGCGACAGCGCGGAGAAGTCCATGCGCTCGCCGGAGGCGATCATGGCGGCGGTCCAGCGGGCGATCTCCGTTCGGTTCATGCCGTTGAGCAGGATGGCCATCGCCAGCGCCGACATCTGTTCGTCGGCGACCTCGCCGCGCGTGTAGGCGTCGATCACCCAGTCGATCTGCTCCGGGCTCAGTTCGCCCCGGTCGCGCTTGGTGCGGATGACGGAGATGACGTCCATGGCGGTCCTTTGATCCTTGCGTTCGACTACGTACGTACAGCGGCCCCGGCGCCGCCGGATCGCGGCGGGGCCGGGGCCGGGTTCAGTGGGTGCGCTCCGGCGGGCGGTTGGTGAGGTGCCCGGGGCCGAAGGCCTGCGGAAGCATGTCGGCAAGCGTACGGATCCCGTCCGGGGTCTCCATGACCAGCTCCGGGCCGCCGAACTCGTACAGGAGCTGGCGGCAGCGCCCGCACGGCACCAGCACCTCGCCCGCGCCGTCGACGCAGGTGAAGTGGGTGAGCCGGCCGCCGCCGCTGAGCTGGAGCGCGGAGATCAGCCCGCACTCGGCGCAGAGCCCGAGACCGTACGAGGCGTTCTCGACATTGCAGCCGGTGAGCGTGCGGGCCGTACCGCCGTCGTCGGTCACCGCGAGCGCCGCGACGCCGACCGGGTAGCCGGAGTACGGGGCGTACGCGCGGGACATCGCGTCCCGCGCCGCCGCCCGCAGCGCCTCCCAGTCCACCCCGGCCGTCCCGTCCGGGGCCGTCACTTGCCCTGGCCCTTCCGGTACGGGAGTCCGTCCGCCTTGGGCATCCTGAGCCGTTGCGCGGAGAGCGCGAGGACCAGCAGCGTGGTGACGTACGGCGCGGCGTCCACGAACTGGCTGGGCACCTGGTCGGTGAGGCCGTACCAGACGAAGAGCAGCGCGGAGACGGCCGCGGAGATCACCGCGGGCACGTACTTCTTCTTGTAGAGCTGCCAGCAGAGGACCAGCACCAGCAGGATCGCGAGGAGCAGCAGCATCGCGTGGACGTTCTCGGCGCCGCCGCGCAGCTTGAGGCTGTCGGTGAAGCCGAAGAGCCCGGCGCCCAGGGCCATGCCGCCCGGCATCCAGTTGCCGAAGATCATCGCGGCGAGGCCGATGTAGCCGCGCCCGCCGGTCTGGCCCTCCTGGTAGATGCCGGTGGAGACGATGGCGAGGAAGGCGCCGCCGAGCCCGGCGAGACCGCCGGAGACGACGACGGCGATGTACTTGTACTTGTAGACGTTGACGCCGAGGGATTCGGCGGCGACGGGGTTCTCGCCGCAGGAGCGCAGCCGCAGGCCGAACGCGGTGCGCCACAGCAGCCACCAGGTGCCCGGGATCAGCAGCAGGGCGACGACGGTGAGCAGCGAGAGGCCGGTGACCAGGCCGCCGACCAGGCCCGCGAGGTCGGAGACGAGGAACCAGTGTCTGGCCTGGAGGTCCTGCATCCAGTCGGAGAGCCCGGGGACGGTGATCTCGGTGATCGGGTCGACGCGGGGGGACTGCTTGGAGGAGCCGCCCTCGGCCGCGTCGAAGGTGAACTTGGAGAGGTAGCGGGTGGCGCCGACGGCGAGGATGTTGATGGCCACACCGGAGACGATGTGGTTCACGCCGAAGGAGACGGTGACGACGGCGTGCAGCAGTCCGCCGAGGGCGCCGCCGATGATGCCGAAGAGGACACCGGTCCAGGGGCCCCACTGGTAGCCGGCCCAGGCGCCGAACCAGGTGCCGAGGACCATCATCCCTTCGAGGCCGATGTTGACGACGCCCGCGCGCTCGGCCCACAGGCCGCCGAGTCCGGCGAGGCCGATGGGGATGGCGAGTTCGAGCGCGCCGGCCACCTGGCCGACGGAGGTGATGTCCTCGGCTCCGCTGATCAGCCGTACGAGCGAGACCAGGGCGAGCGCGCCGGCGACGATCAGCAGGATGACGGGCAGGGAGAGGGTGGGCCGGCCACCGCCCTTCCTGGGGGCGGCGCTCGTGGCGGAGACGGTGCTCGTGGTCGTGGTCACAGCGCGGACCCCTCCTTCTCGGTCTTGTCGTTGCCCGACGGGCCGGTGGCCGGGGTGTCGCTGTCCGACGGGCCGTGGTCCGGCGGGGTCCCGGTGGTGGCGAGGGCGCCGCCCGCGGCGAGTTCCTCGCCGACCTTCTGCTGCTGGCGGCGGAGCCCGTAGCGGCGGACGAGTTCGTAGCTGACCACGACCGAGATCACGATCAGGCCCTGCATGATCGTGGCGATCTCCTTCTCGTACCCGAACTGGTCGAGGGAGGCCGACGACTTGTCGAGGAAGGCGATCAGCAGCGCGCTGAACGCGATGCCCAGCGGGTTGTTCCGGCCCAGCAGCGCGATGGTGATGCCGGTGAAGCCGACGCCGGTGGGGAAGTCGAGACTGTACGTGTGGGCGTCGCCCAGCAGGGTCGGCATCCCGGCGAGTCCGGCGATGCCGCCGGAGACTAGCATCGCGGTGAGGATCATCTTCTTGGCGTCGACGCCGGAGGCCTGGGCCGCGCTCTCGCTGGCGCCGGTGGCGCGCAGGTCGAAGCCGAAGCGGGTCCGGCCGAGGACGAACCAGTAGACGATGCCGCAGGCCGCGGCGACGAAGGTGAAGCCGTAGATCTCACCGGCCTCGGCGCCCATGTTCAGGCCGGGGAACCAGCCGGACTCCGGGATGTCGCCGGTGGTGAGGTTGTTGGAGCCGGCGGGCTGGACGCCGAAGTTCTTCGGCAGGATCAGCCAGGCGACCAGGCTGGTGGCGATGGAGTTGAGCATGATCGTGGAGACGACCTCGCTCACCCCGCGGGTCGTCTTGAGGATGCCCGCGATCCCGGACCAGAGGGCGCCGACGAGCATCGCGACGACCACGATCAGGGCGATCTGGAGCGGCCCCGGCAGGTCGACACTGGCGCCGACGAGCGCGGCGGTCATCGCGGCGAGCCGGTACTGGCCGTCGACCCCGATGTTGAACAGGTTCATCCGGAAGCCGATGGCCACGGCGAGGGCGGCCAGGTAGTACGTACCGGCCTGGTTGACGATCAGCACCTGTACGTCGACGTACGAGGCCGACTCGAACATGATGCGGTACGGCTCCCACGGGTTGGTGCCCGAGACGAGCAGCACCACCGTGGTGAGGGCGAGGGCGACGACGAGTGCGAGCACCGGTCCCGCGAACCCCAGGATCAGCCGGTCCTTGTCGAATTTCTTCATCGGGCGTCGTCCTCCGGGACCGTGCTCTCCGCTGCTGCCTGTGCCGCCGCCGGCGCCCCGGGGGCCTCCGGGGCGTCCGCCGCTTCAAGGTGACCGGTGGCGGCGCCCGTCATGGCCGAGCCCAGCTCCTCCGGGGTGATGGTGGCGGGGTCCGCGTCGGCGACGAGCCGGCCGCGGTACATCACCCGCAGCGTGTCGGAGAGCCCGATCAGCTCGTCGAGGTCGGCGGAGACCAGGAGCACGGCCAGGCCCTCGCGGCGCGCCTCGCGGATCTGGTCCCAGATCTGCGCCTGCGCGCCGACGTCCACCCCGCGGGTGGGGTGCGCGGCGATCAGCAGCTTGGGGTGGTGGCTCATCTCGCGGCCGACGATCAGCTTCTGCTGGTTGCCGCCGGACAGGGAGGCCGCGGTGACCTCGATGCCGGGGGTGCGGACGTCGTACTCGCGCACGATCCGCTCGGTGTCGGCGCGGGCGGCCTTGAGGTCGAGGAGGCCGCCGCGGCTGTTGGGCCGCTCGGTGACATGGCCGAGGATGCGGTTCTCCCAGAGCGGGGACTCCAGCAGCAGGCCGTGGCGGTGCCGGTCCTCGGGGATGTAGCCGATGCCGTCCTCGCGCCGCTTGCGGGTGGGGGCGTGGGAGATGTCCTCGGTGCCGAGGGTGATCGCGCCGCCGTCGGGGTCGCGCATCCCCATCAGCGCCTCGATCAGCTCGGTCTGGCCGTTGCCCTCGACGCCGGCGATGCCCAGGACCTCGCCGCGGTGGATGGTGAAGCCGATCCCGTCCAGGACCTCGCGGACGACGCCGTCGGGGTCGGTGGCGGTGAGCCGCAGCGCGTCGACGGTGAGCACGGGGACGTCCGTGACGGTGGACTCCCGGGTCTCCGGCGAGGGCAGCTCGCTGCCGACCATCAGCTCGGCGAGCTGCTTGGTCGTGGTGCGCGCCGGGTCGGCGGTGCCCACGGTCGTACCGCGGCGTATGACGGTGATGTCGTCGGCGACGGACAGCACCTCGCCCAGCTTGTGCGAGATGAAGATGACGGTGAGGCCCTCGGCCTTCAGCTCCCGCAGGTTGTCGAAGAGCGCGTCGACCTCCTGCGGTACGAGGACGGCGGTGGGCTCGTCGAGGATCAGGATGCGGGCGCCGCGGTAGAGGACCTTGAGGATCTCCACGCGCTGGCGGTCGGCGACGCCGAGGTCCTCGACGAGCGCGTCGGGGCGCACGCCGAGTCCGTACGCCTCGGAGATCTCCTTGATCTTCCGGCGCGCCTTGGTGCCGATGCCGTGCAGCTTCTCGCCGCCGAGAACGACGTTCTCCAGGACGGTGAGGTTGTCGGCGAGCATGAAGTGCTGGTGGACCATGCCGATGCCGCGCGCGATGGCGTCGGCGGGGCTGCCGAAGACGGCCTGTTCGCCGTCGACGGTGATGGTGCCCTCGTCCGGCTTCTGCATGCCGTAGAGGATCTTCATCAGGGTCGACTTGCCGGCCCCGTTCTCGCCCACGAGGGCGTGGACGGTGCCCTTGCGGATGGTGATGTCGATGTCGTGGTTGGCGACGACACCGGGAAAGCGCTTGGTGATCCCCTGGAGCCGCACGGCGGGCGGCGCGACGGGCGCGGGGCGCTCGGCGGTCTCCGGGGTCGCGGGCGGGCTCGGGGGGCTGCTGGGCGGACTGCTGGACGCGTTGATGACGCACTCTCCTCGGCGGGGAAGGAGCGGGGGGTGAGGCTGCGGGGGCAGGGCGGGGGTGAAGCTATCGCGCCGGAGGGCCGTCAACACGCTTAGCGCTGCCAGAACATGAGGGATGGGGCGGGATGAGCTGAATCTCCCGGGCCCGGAGCGGCGGCGGCCGCCGTCGTCCGGGCCCGGGAGACCCGGGGTGCACAGCGCGGACCGGGTGCGGTCCGCGGGTGCGATGTTACGGGGTGGTCTTGACGGTGATCTTGCCGTCGATGATGTCCTTCTTCGCCTTCTCGACGGCGGTGACGACATCGGTCATCTTGGTGTACGCCGGGTTGGAGTCGGCCAGGCCGACGCCGTCCTTGTCCAGGCCGTACCGGATCTCACCGGACTCGGGCTTGCCGTCCTTGACCGACTTGATCAGGTTGTAGACCGCGTCGGAGACGTCCTTGGTGACCGAGGTGAGGATCTTGTCCTTGTACTTGGCCAGGCCCTTCTGGGCGTACTGGTCGGAGTCGACGCCGATGGCCCACTTGCCGGCCGTCGCGGTCGCCTCGATGGCGCCGAAGCCGGCCAGACCGGCGGCGTGGTAGACCACGTCGGCCTTCTTGTCGAGCTGGCCCTGCGCGGCGGCCTTGCCCAGGTCGGGCTTGGAGAAGCCGTCGAAGTTCGGGGGCTGCGTCAGGTACTGCGAGAGGACCTTCACCGACGGGTCGGTGGCCTTGACGCCCTGCTCGAAACCGGCCTGGAACTTCTTGATCAGCGGGGTCTCGACACCGCCGATGAAGCCGACGGTCTTCGTCTTGCTGACCTTGGCGGCGGCGACGCCCGCGAGGTAGGAGCCCTGCTCCTCGTTGAACACCATGTTGGCGATGTTCTTGTCGGTCATCGAGGAGTCGTCGATGATCCCGAAGGAGACCTTGGGGAACTTCGGGGCGACCTTCTTGATGGCGGGCGCGTAGGCGAAGCCGATACCGATGACCGGGTTGTTGCCGGCGCGGGCCAGGTCGGTCAGGCGCTGCACCTTGTCGGCGTCGGCCTCCCCGTCCGTCGGCTCCGAGTCGGTGCCCTTGATGTCGAGGTCCTTCTCGGCCTTGGCCAGACCGGCGTAGGCCGCGTCGTTGAAGGACTGGTCACCCTTGCCACCGACGTCGTACGCGATGGCGGCCTTGGCCCCGCCGGAGCCGGTTCCTGCGTCCGACGACGACTTGCCGCCACAGGCGGTGGCGGAGAGCGCGAGTGCCGCTGACGCGACGCCCACGGTGGCTATCCTGGTGATCCGGCGCACGGGAGGCTCCTTCTGGCCTAAGCGCCTCTTCCGGCGCTGGTTTCGCGGCGATCGTAACGCGCGTAGATGTCAGATAAAGACCTGTACGGAAGCCGTTATCGGATCGTCGCGAACGGGAAGCGAACAGCAGGCGAGCGGACGGCACGCCGGAGCTCCGCGGCCGGTTACGGACGGTCGCCGTCGATCAACGCGGCGGCGGTGAAAAGCTCCACGCCGACCTGGATGGCATGCTCGTCGACGTCGAAATCACCACGATGCAGGTCGTACCGCGCCTGGCTGCCGGGGGCCCGTACGCCGAGCCGTGCCATGGCTCCCGGCACCTGTTCGAGATACCAGGAGAAGTCCTCGCCGCCGAGGCTCTGCTCGGTGTCCTCGATCGCATACGAACCGCGGCGCGCGGCCTGCGCGGTGCGGAGCAGTTCGGTGACGACGGGGTCGTTGACGACCGGCGGCACCCCGCGTACGTATGTGATCTGTGACTTCGCGCGGTGGAGCGTGGCGATCTCGTCGATCGCGGCGTGCACCAGGTCCGGCGCTTCCCGCCACGCGGGCAGGTCCAGGCAGCGGACGGTGCCGGAGAGTTCGGCGTGCTGCGGGATGACGTTGCAGGCGTGGCCCGCCTCGATACGGCCCCAGGTGACGGCGAGCCCGGAGCGGGCGTCGACGCGGCGCGCGAGCAGCGCGGGGACGTCGGTGGCGACCTTGGCGGCGGCGGTGACCAGGTCGGTGGTGAGATGCGGGCGGGCGGTGTGACCGCCGGGCCCGTCGAGGGCGATCTCCAGCCGGTCACAGGCGGAGGTGATCGGTCCTGGCCGCAGTCCGATCGTTCCGGCGTCGACCTTGGGGTCGCAGTGCACGGCGATGATCGATCCGACGCCGTCCAGCACACCGGACTCGATGGCGTCGGCGGCGCCGCCGGGCAGGACCTCCTCGGCGGGCTGGAAGATCAGCCGTACGGGCGACGGCAGCAGCCCCTGCCGGTCAAGACCGGCGAGGACGAGCCCGGCGCCGAGGACGGCGGCGGTGTGCACGTCGTGCCCGCAGGCGTGTGCCCGGTCGGGCACGGTGGAGCGGTACGGGACGCCGGTCTTGGTGTCCGGGATGGGCAGGCCGTCGATGTCGGCGCGCAGCGCGAGCATGGGGCGCGCGGGGTCCGGGGTCCCGATGTCGCAGACGAGCCCGGTCCCGGTGTGCAGGACGCGCGGTGCGAGCCCCGCCTGCTCCAGCCGCCGCTTGAGCGCGGCGGTGGTCCGGAACTCCTGGTTCCCCAGCTCGGGGTGCATGTGCATGTCCCGGCGGAAGGCGATCAGCTCGTCGCGCAGGGCGTCGGGCAGCGTGCCGGGGAGCGCCGGGTGGGTCGCTTCCCCGGGCAGATCGGTCTCGGACTCGCAGGACATCAACTGGCTCACCTGTCGAAGGGTAGGCCCCTTTAGTGATCAACCAACCATGGATCAACAAAATTTCAGCCACTCAGGCGAAGAAATTTTATGCCTCCGCGCTTGGCGATCACTCACAGCGGGTATCACAAGCGATTTCGCCCAGCCGGGTGTCCGCGTCCCAGCCCCGGGGTCCGCCTGATGGGCAGCGCCGCAGGCGGCGAGGAGAGGCTCCCGGAGACCGGCGAGAGCGGGGCGGGGATTGGCCCGCGCGCCCCCGCCGGGGAGAAGGCCCGCCGGGAGGAGGGGGAACAGGGAAGAGGACGAACGGGCGCCGAACCGCGACGTGACCACGACGGAGGTTCGTATAACTGGACCTATACTGATCAGTATAGGTCCAGTTATACGACTCCGGGAGTGGCCGAACGATGCTGGAGAAGCCTTCATGGGTACACGACCGCGACCGTGAATGGCGGGTCCTGAACCAGTTCCTGTCCGCCGAGGACCCGTACCTGCGGCTCGGGCTGCTCTCCGGACGTAGGCGCCACGGCAAGTCGTTTCTGCTGCGCGCCCTCGCCGAACAGGCCGGCGGTCTGTATCTGACGGCGGTACGGGAAGAGGGGCGCACCGCCTCGCTGCGGCGGGCCACCGCTGCCGTCGCCGCCTATGCCGGGCTGCCGGAGGCCGAGGTCGCGATCGGCGACTGGGAACGGATACTGACCACGGCGCTCGACCAGACCGCCGCCCGCGCGGCCGTTCCGCTCCTCGTCATCGACGAACTGCCCTATCTGCTGGAGCACTCTCCCGAGGTCCCCGGCATCCTCCAGAAGCTCTACGACGACTCCCGCGCCCGGGCGGGCGCCACCGGGGAGCGCGGCTCGGGGGCCCGGATCATTCTGTGCGGTTCGGCCATGAGCGTCATGCACGAACTGCTCTCGGGCTCCCAGCCACTGCGCGGCCGGGCGGCCATGGACATGCGGCTCGCCGCCTTCGGTTACCGGGCCGCCCGGCGGCTCTGGTCGGTCGAGGACCCGGCGGTCGCCCTGCGGCTGCACGCCGTCCTCGGCGGTGCGCCCGGCTACCGTCAACTGGTCGCGACCGGCACCCCCGACTCGGAGGCGTCGTTCGACACCTGGGTCGTGGACAACCTCCTCAGCCCGGACATCGGCGTCTTCACCCGGACCGAGACCGAGTACCTGCTGCGCGAAGATCCCCGCATCACCCGCCGCACCCTCTATTACGACGTCCTCACGGCGGTGGCCCGAGGAGCGTCCTCACCGGCGAAGATCGGCGGTCTGATCGGCCGGGAACGGACGGCGCTGGCACACCCGCTCGACGTACTGCAGAGCTCCGGATACCTGGTCAAGGAGCAGGACATGCTGCGGGGCCGCAGCACCAGCATCAAGGTCGTGGACCCGGTGATCAGGTTCAATCAGCTCGTCGCCGTTCCCCGGGCCGATCTCATCGACCGGGGCCAGTCCGAGCAGGCTTGGCGGGCCTCGGCCACCACCTTCCGGTCGAAGATCCTCGGACCGCACTTCGAAGAGCTGGCCCGCCAGTGGACGGGGCATTACGCCCACGAGCTCCTGCCCGACCTGGAACCGGGCGCGATCGGCACGACCGTCGCACCCGACCCCGCGGCGCGCACCGCCCACGAGATCGACGTCATCGCCCTCGACCTGGACAGCCGCCGTCAGCAGCCCGGGGCCCGTATCCGGCTGCTCGGAGAGGCCAAGGCGACGGTCGAGCGCCGAGGCCCGCACGACCTCGCCCGCCTGGAGCACATCCGTACCCTCCTGGCCGACCAGGGCTACCGAACGGACGGGACGGTTCTCGCCCTGTTCTCGCTCAGCGGCTTCCACTCGGACCTGGCACGCATCGCCGAACGCCGCGCCGATGTGGCACTGGTGGACCTGGCGACGCTGTACGGAGCGCAGGGCTGACCACAGGGCCCGCTTGTGTCAGATCGGCAGGTCCCACCCGGGGCCGTCCTCGGTGCCGAGCCACACCCTCTGGCCGGCGGCCGAGACCGTGATTCCGAACCGCTCCTGGTGAGGCTCGTCGGCAGCCTGCCAGCACTGCACGGCCCCTTCGACCCGATCCCACAGACGAACGGGGCCCCGCTGGACAACGGTCCA
The DNA here is from genome assembly GCF_044763125.1 of Streptomyces sp. NPDC096310. Classification (NCBI taxonomy): domain Bacteria; kingdom Bacillati; phylum Actinomycetota; class Actinomycetes; order Kitasatosporales; family Streptomycetaceae; genus Streptomyces; species Streptomyces sp. NPDC096310. The sequence continues at coordinate 33,379 of NZ_JBIWFO010000019.1, forward strand.
CCCGCCTTGGGAGGTGGGGGCCGTCCGGGCCTGCGAACCGGTGGACACGTCCCAGAGGATCTGTTCCGCCCCCGCCCCCATGCGTTCGGCCGAGGGCGCCGCGAGCTGCGCGACCCAACCGCCCGTCCAGTCGTCGAGCTTCGCGGGGTCGATCTGGCTCGGACGCTCATCTCCAGGCAGCAGGGCCAGCATCGCGCGCGGCGGACGGTCGTGCGGCCGGGCGATCATGAAGCTGGTGTAGCCGGGCAGGAAACGGCCCGTGGCCTCCCCGGGGCCGGTCACGTCCAGCAGTGCAAGGGCGTTGGCGTAGCTCCACCCGGACAGCGTGACCAGAATCCTTCCGCCCGGCTGCACCTGGTGCAGCCACGGCAACGGAATATATCGGACCGAACACGTGGCGATCAGCCGGTCGAACCTGCCTCCGTCCGGGTCACCACGCAGCCCGTCACCGATGATCAGCCGGGGCGCGAAACCGGCGGCCTTGAGCGCTGCTGCCGCAGCACCACCGACCACCGGGTCGTACTCGACGCTGGTGAGGTTGGCGTCCCCGAGGCAGTGCGCACCGAGGGCGGTCGAGTACCCGGTGCCCGTGCCGATCTCCAACACCCGGTGACCGGCCTCGGCGCCGAGTTGCTGCCACATACGCAGCACCAACGACGGCAGGGTGGAGGACGACGACGGAGAGCCGGCCACGGTCCCCTCGGTCACGTCGTCGGGCCTGACCCGACCGTCCAGTTGGGTGATCAGCGTTTCGTCGGAGTAGGCCCCCTCCAGCCATCCGGGCTCCCCCTCCCTGACGGGCCGGTAGCTGGTCGGAACGCTTCCCGTCACCGGCATGAAGTAGGACCCGGTGAACAGCTCGCGCGGAACCGCCATGACGGCGCTGCGCCAATCAGGTTCCGTCAGGGCGCCCTCTTCGGTGAGTCTGTCCGTCAAGGCGTGGCGAAGCCGAGCCGATGTGCTCACGCGTCGGGGCCTTTCTCCAACTGGTCGGTCAGAGCATGGAGCGAGGACCGCGCCGCCACACGGAACCGCACCCGGCCCCCGACGGCGGCCGGCCCGCCACCCGAAGAGGGTGGCGGGCCGGGAGTGGTACCGGTGTGGGCGTGCTCAGGCGGCGCGGAACTCTTCGGCGCTGACGGACGCGACGAAGGACGCGAACGAGTCGGCGGGGAACGCCAGTTGCGGACCGCTCGGGTTCTTGGAGTCCCGCACGGGGACCACGCCGCGCGAGGCGACGAGATTGATGGCGACCTCTACGCAGGTACCGCCGTTGCCGCTGTAGGAGGAGGTGAACCAGCGAGGGGATGCGTCGGTTGTCACAGGATGCCCTTTCGTACCTCGTTGATCAGGGCCACGGATGCCGCTTGGGAGAGCGCTTCGGCCTGTAGTTGATGGTAGGCCCTCACCAGCGGCACCACGGTAGGGATATCGCGGTCCAGATATCCCCGGGTCTGCGACTCGACGTAGGAGACCACGGACCGGTCCGCCAGGGTCAGCAGATTGACCACCCTGCTGAACGGGCACCGCTCTCCTATGGCGAAGGGGGCGATCTGGAGCATCGTGTTCGGCTGATCGGCGAATGCGATCAGTCGCGTCAGCTGGGCCTCCATGACCTCGGGCCCGCCCACCATCTTGCGGATACAGCTCTCGTCCAACACGGCGATCACGATGGGCGGGTTGGGCCGTTCCAGGGCGGCCTGCCGCTCGGCCAGGAAGGTGAGCCGTTCCTCGGCCTGTTCGGGCGGGATGGCTCCGCGCTTGACGTTCGCCGCCTCCACGGCCGTCGCGTACTCCGGTGTCTGGAGCAGCCCAGGGATGGCACCGACTTCGAAGATACGGATCTCCACGGCGCGCTCCTCGCACCGCACGTACTCCGGGAAGCCCTCCAACAGGCTGCCGTGCCGAAGATCGCGCCACTCGCGTTCGAATTCGTCGCCGACGTCCAAAACGAGATCAGCACGGCGCGCGAAGCGCAGAGTTGGCGGTTTGCGACCAGTTTCGACAGCGGACACATGCTGCCCTGAATATTCCATCTGGTCCCCGAGGTCGTCCTGCGTCACCCCGCGCGCCTCTCGCACACTGCGTAAACGCGCTCCGAACGCCGCTCGTGGCGATGCTTCCGGGTTCAGATCCTTGCGGTTGACCATGGCGTGGCCCTCTCTTCAATCCCTGCTGCCAGGTTGCTTGCTTTTCCGAGGGTAGGTGACTCTGAACGCGTTTGGTAGTGGATCCGCTACGGAGAGGAGTCATCATGTCCGACAACAGCGTCTCCGCCACGTCGCAGCAGCCCCCGCGTATCCCGGCCCCCGATGGGCCCAAGTCCCCGGTCGAGCGGCGTTCTTCCGGGATCGTGCCGGTCGCGCCGTACCCCCCGGTCGACCTCGCCCCCGAGCCGGGTTGCGATCTCTGCGCCTGGTGGGACCGGCGCCGGGAGAACGCCCAGCGCGGGATCGATTCGGCGACGCCGCTGGAGTGCGCCCGGCAGATCGCCTCGCACCCGCACCGCAGGGCGGGAGACCTCGGATGACGTCCGGCGCGCGCGACGGACGGTGTTACCCGGCGCGGCGGCTCCAGCGTCTACAGCCGAACGTGCCCGTCCTCGGGCAGGAACTCCGGGTGGGCATGGCGGTGTTCGACCACAGGACGGACATGCCCGGCCTGATCCGTTCCTTCGCCGGATCGGTGGTCCGCCTGGTCCGTCCCTCGGGCCACACCTGGGAGGCCCCCCGATTGTCGGTCCGCCCGGCGACCGCGCGGGAACAGACACAGCTCCGCGCCCTCGCCGCCCTGCACCGCGAGCAGCGGCCTCCCGCGCGGAGGGAGGGATGAGCGCCGCCCCGCTCTACCGCCTGACCGTGATCTGCGAGGGTCCGGTCAACGGCGCGTGGGTACGGGTCGTCCTCGCCGCCCGGCAGTCGGCGTCGCCCGACCACGCCCTGTTCTTCCTGCGCTGTCAGGCCCGGCGCATCGCCGACGGGCTCGACCCCGACCCATGGTCCCTGTGGGCCCCTCCGGGCACCCTTGTCCGCGCAGGCCCCCCGGTCCCGGACGCGCCCACCGAACTCCGTTGCTGGTGCGACGACTTCGCAGCCCAGGAGAAGGCGCGGAATCATCTCCTCGCCGGTGCGGCGTTCACCTTCCGCGCCTCCGACCACACCGGCCTCTACCTGCTCGCGGCGGCGCCCGTACCCGCGTACCACCCGTCAACCCCGGTGCCCCGCCCCGGCCGCCGCAGACACCGCAGACCCCGCTGGTACGACCGGTTCCGTCTGCGACGACGCCCCGGCCGGATACGGGCTCGGGATGACGCGAGCCCGGCCCGCCCCCGTGAAGAGGGAGCGGGCCGGGGACGGTGCGGGCGGGTCAGGCCGGCGACGGCAGCCTCGGGAGGCGGTGGACGTCGCGGGCCGTGCCCGTGACGCCGGAGAGGAAGCCCTGCGCGCGGGGCGACGCCGTCTCCTTGAGCCATTCCGGGGCTATGTCGCAGACCGCGACCCGTACGCCCGTGCCCGCGAGGGCCAGCGGCAGGGTGTGGACCACCGTGGACGGGAAGCTCAGCACCGTACGGCCGATCGGGCCGCGGCGGGCGATCAGCTCCAGGGGCAGGTCGGGGCGGACGATCTCCAGGCCCGTCGCGATGTGGAGCTGGTGGAGCTTGTCGACGTTCTCGCGCCGGTGGGCGAAGTAGCGCGTCGCGCCGTGGGTACGGGCGAGCGAGATGACCGCCTCGGTGTACAGGTCGGCGTCGACCACGCCCGTCTCGACCAGCGAGGTGCCGACCATGTCGGCGCCGGTCGTGATCCGCGGCGGCCCGAAGGTCGCACGGGTCCAGGCGAAGGTGTTGGCCGTGACGGTGATGCCGTGCGGCACCCCCTCGACCGGCATCGAGGTGAAGACCTCGACCGCGCGGGCGGCCGACGGGGTGAGCCGGCGGCGCGCGGCCGCGGTGACCGGCGCCAGGACCAGTTCCCGCGGCCCGCGCGCGCCGCCGCGCCGGTGCCAGCGCACCAGCCGCTCGCCCCGGGCGAGCTGCCCGACGAACTCCATCGTCGCGGTGCCGTCGTCGACGACCGTCAGTTCCTTGGTGGGAACCAGGGCCAGCAGGAGCTGTACGTAGCGGGAGAACGGGTCACCGATGACGACCCGGTCCGCCTTGCGCAGCAGTGGTGCCAGCTCCCGTACCGTCCGCAGCGGCGCCCCGGCCCCGCCGCGCGCCTCCTGCCAGCGCACCGTGAAGCCCTCGTCGCGGGCCAGTTCGGCCACCCGGCGGAGCTGGCCGCGCGACATGGGGTCGGTGGGCGACAGCACGACGACGGTGAGCGCGTCGCCCGCCCGGCTGAGGTGCGCCCACTCCAGCACGTTGAGCAGTTGGACCGGGCTCTCCACGAAGGCGATCGTGGGGGCGGCGGGGGTGTCGGAGAGGGGGACGCCCGCGGGCGCCGAAGCCGCTGTCTCGCTCTGGTACGGGGAGCTGCCCCCGCCGGCACCGGTCATGGCGTCAGACCGCGACCGGCTCGGCGGCCTCGGCGACGACGCCCGCGACCCGGCGGAGCTTCTTCATCGGGCCCAGCTCCGACTCGTACACCTTCTTGACGCCGTCACCGAGGGAGGCCTCGATGGTGCGGATGTCGCGGACGAGGCGCGTCAGGCCCTGCGGCTCGACGGAGGCGGCCTGGTCCGAGCCCCACATGGCGCGGTCGAGGGTGATGTGGCGCTCGACGAACGTGGCGCCGAGGGCGACGGCGGCGAGGGTGGTCTGGAGACCGGTCTCGTGGCCGCTGTAGCCGATCGGGACGTTCGGGAACTCGGCCTGGAGGGTGTTGATCACCCGCAGGTTCAGCTCCTCGGCCTTGGCCGGGTACGTCGACGTGGCGTGGCAGAGCAGGATGTTGTCGCTGCCCAGGACCTCGACCGCGTGGCGGATCTGCTTCGGCGTCGACATGCCGGTGGAGAGGATGACGGTGCGGCCGGTGGCGCGCAGGGCGCGCAGCAGCTCGTCGTCGGTGAGGGAGGCGGAGGCCACCTTGTGGGCGGGCACGTCGAACTTCTCCAGGAAGGCGACGGCCTCGGTGTCCCACGGGGAGGCGAACCAGTCGATGCCGCGCTTGGCGCAGTGCTCGGCGATGGTGCGGTACTCGTCCTCGCCGAACTCGACGCGGTGGCGGTAGTCGATGTACGTCATCCGGCCCCAGGGGGTGTCGCGCTCGATGTCCCACTGGTCGCGCGGGGTGCAGATCTCCGGGGTGCGCTTCTGGAACTTGACCGCGTCACAGCCCGCCTCGGCGGCCACGTCGATCAGGGCCAGGGCGTTGTCCAGCTCACCGTTGTGGTTGATGCCGATCTCGCCCGTGATGTAGACGGGGCGGCCGGGGCCCGCGGTCCGGGTACCGAAGGTCCGCAGGCGGGAAGGGGAGTTGGTGCTCATGGCGGTGCGTCCTTACTTGTTGACAGTGTGGAGGGTGTGGGGGTTCACGGGGCGGTGGGGGTGGCGGGAGCGGTGGAGAGCGCCGGGCCGAGCAGCCAGGTGGCGATCTCCCGGACGGCTCCCTCGCCGCCGGGCGTGGTCGTGACGGCGCGCGCCGCGGCGCGTACCTCGTCGTGGGCGCTCGCGACGGCCACCGGCCAGCCGGCGAGGCCGAAGCAGGGCAGGTCGTTGACGTCGTTGCCGACGTAGAGGACCCGCTCGGGCGCGATGCCGTGCTCGTCGCACCACTGCTTGAGCGCCAGGTCCTTGCGGTCGATGCCGTGCAGCACCGGTACCTGGAGCTTGCGGGCGCGGGCCGCGACGACCGGGTTCTGCTCGGTGGAGAGGATGAGCAGGTGGAGCCCGGAGCGGCGCAGCGCGGCGATCCCGAGGCCGTCGCCGCGGTGCACGGCGACCGTTTCGCGGCCGTCGGAGTCGATGTGGACCTTGTCGTCGGTCTGCGTCCCGTCGAAGTCGAGGACGACGGCGTCGACATCGTCGTACGAGGGCAGGACCTGCGGGTCGAGCAGCGGCGCGAGGAGCCGGGCGCGGGCCAGGTCGTGCGGGTCGTCGATCTCCAGCACCCGCGCGGGGTCGGTGGGGACCAGCGCGGTGCGGCCGAAGAAGCGGTGGCGTGCGGCGCGGAAGCCGTCGGCGCGCATCGCGTAGGCGGCGCCGGTCTCCAGGTACTCCTGGGGACGGTCCTGGCGGCGCGGCCGGTTGGCCTTGTCGTGGTTGACGCCGTAGCCGTCCGGCTCGGTGCGGCCCGCGCCGTCCTGGCGCCAGACGAAGCCGTGGGTGGGCGCGACGGTCAGGGCGGTGTCGGCGCCGTCCTCGGTGACGGCGCCGGTGACGCCGTCGAGGTCGTCGGCGGTGAGGAAGGGGCTGGTGCACTGCACCAGCAGCACCACGTCGGGGTCGCCTTCGCCGTCCTCGCCGCGCGGGGCGGCGTACGCGTCCATGGCGTGCAGGACGGCGTCCTCGCTGGTCGCGGTGTCCCCCGCGATCGCGGCGGGGCGCAGGACGACCTCGGCGCCGGCCGTGCGGGCGGCCTCGGCGATCAGGGCGTCGTCGGTCGAGACGACGACGTCAGTGACGCGCCGGGCCGCCAGGCAGGCGCGGACCGCCCGGACGACGAGCGGGACGCCGCCGACGGGCGCGAGGTTCTTGGCGGGTACGCCCTTGGATCCGCCGCGTGCGGGGATCACCGCGAGGACGGTCATCAGTACTCCGTAGGGGGTCGGGTGTGCGCGGCTCGTGCGATGACAGGTCGTGCGGGGGTGCCCGGGCGGCCGGCGGGCGCGGTCACAGCTCGCCCATCCGGCGGATGACCGGCGCCACGCGCTGCACCCCGTGGCGGTACGCGCCGCGCGCCGCTCCCCGTACCGCCTCGCGCACCACGCGCCGCACTCCGCCCGCGCTGTTCTCGGCGGTTCTGGCGGCCGCGGGCAGCGGAGTCCCGTCCGCCGCGAGGTGGTAGCGGGCAAGGAGGCCCGGCAGGTATCCGGGGGCGGTCGTGGCCGTGTAGTACGGGCTGATCCCGGGGAGTTCCCCGGCGGCGGCCCGCTCGGTCAGCTCGGTGACGCGGCGGCGGGCCGTGTCGAAGGCCCTGGCGTACGAGCCGTCGGCGGCGACGCCCTGCCTCTCGGCCCACCGGGCGTCGGGGACGGGGCGTCCGCCGCCGTCGAGCTGGTCCCAGGAGGCCAGGCAGCCGGAGCCGATGAAGTGGTGGTTGCCGAGCGGCTCGCGCACCCCGAAGTCGGTGAGGATCGCGGTGGGGACGGAGCGGTGCAGGGACTCCAGTGCGGCCGTCGAGGAGACGGTGACCAGCAGGTCCGTACGGTCCAGGACCTCGCCCATGTTCCCGTACACCAGCTTGAAGTTGTCCGGGAGTCCGCCGGGCACCTTCTCGGCGAGGCGCTGGTAGGGGAACTCCTCGATGTGCGTGGTGTGTTCGCCGGGCTTGCTGCGCAGCTTGAGCAGCACCTGGCGGCGCGGGTGGAGCCTGGCGTGCTCGACAAGACGGCGCAGCAGGTACGTACGGTCGGCGCGGGTCGCCGGTACGGAGGGCTGCGCGGCGAAGACGAGCGTGTCGCGGCCCTCCTCGGGCTGGTAGCGCTCGCCACCGAGGAACGGCAGCGCCGCCTCGGTGACGGAGGAGGCGTCGGCGCCCACGCCCTCGTAGACGGCGCGGAACCGCTCGGCGTCGTACAGGGAGTTGGCGAGGACGACGTCCGCGCCGTGCCGCAGCAGCAGCCCGTCGGAGAGCTTCTCGTAGACGACGCCGACGTAGCCGGTGACGACGACGGGCCGGTTCGCGAGCTTCAGCGCGGCGATGCCGTGCAGCATCGCCTGGACGGCGCCGCCGACGAGGGCCAGCACGACGATGTCGTAGGACTCCTCGCGCAGTGCCCGCAGGAAGGCGGTACCTGTCACCTCGCGCAGGGCGTCCGCGTCCGCGCCGACCTCCGCGAGCTGACGGGCGGTGGGCGTGGCTCGGCCGCGCAGCAGGAAGCCGCTGAGCTCTGTGGGGCGGTCGTCCGGGGCGATACGGCGCGCGGTGAGCGCGCCCCACTTCCACCGGGTGTCGGAGTCGGCGAGCACGGCGACCCGGACCGCTTGGTTGATACGTGATGGCACGTCGAGGACGTTAGGAAGCCATTCCGTTTGTCGGCCCAACTCAATGGCAATGGAGGGTTAACAACACGTCTACGAATGGCGTCGCACCCCCGGAAACGCCCGGAAGAAGCACCGCCTTCGACCGATTCACTGTTCCGACACTCTTCGTTCATCTGGCATGCCCCGCGAAGTCAGCCCTGATGACGGCATGCCCCCTAGCGTCAGCCGGGTGGTGAAGCTCTCTGTTGTCGTGCCGTTCTACAACGTGCGGACATATGCCCCCGAAACCTTGCGCAGCCTGCAGGCGAATACGCGTGCCGACTTCGAATTCCTGCTTGTCGACGATTGTTCGTCGGACGGTACGGGCGAGATCCTGGACCGTGCGGAACGCGAACTGCCCGGCGCCAGGGTGATCAGACATGAGCGGAACGGAGGACTCGCCACCGCGCGCAACACCGGACTGGACGCCGCGACGGGTACGTACATCACGTATCTGGACGGCGACGACTGGGTGGCTCCCGGCTATTTCGAGCAGTTGCTCGCCGCGGCCGAGGAACTGGACTGCGATTTCGTCCGTACGGACCATGTGCAGTTCACCGGGAAGTCCCGGGCGGTGCACCGGGTCCCGGTCGGCCGGCGCTCCACGCCGCTGAACCCCCGGGACGCGATCCTGCCCGCCGACCGGTCCACCTCGGTCGACTACGCCTACGCGTGGGCCGGGATCTACCACCGCCGGCTGGTCGACCGCGGGCTGCTGCACTTCACGGACGGGCTGCGCACCGCCGAGGACCGGCCCTGGATCTGGAAGCTGCACCGGGAGGCGGAGTCCTTCGCCGCGGTGAGCCTGCACGGGGTGTTCTACCGGCGCGGGGTCACCTCGTCACTCACCCAGATCGGTGATGTCAGGCAGCTCGACTTCATCCGCGCGTTCGACCAGGTCGTGGCGGAGACGGCCGCGGACCGGGACGCGGACCTGCTGCTGCCGAAGGCCGTACGGACGTACTGCGCGGTCATGGCCCACCACCTTGGCTCCATCGAGAGGTTCGAACCGCCCGTGGCACGTAAACTCCGCTCGCTCAGCGCGGCGGCCCTCAAGCGCATTCCGGCGCCGCTCCTCACGGAGACCCTGGACTCGATGGACTCCGCGCGCGCCGGGCGGCTGCGCCGGGTCCGCCGCCGTCCGATCGCCCAGCGGGGACCGGAGGCAGCCTGATGAGCATGTCGGCCAAGGGCACCACGCAGCTCTTCTTCGCCTGCACGCAGTACGCGGCGGCGACCGTCACGGCGGCGATCCGCGCCGGGCTGTTCGGCCCGCGCGCGGAGCACCGCAGGATCCTCGTCATCAGCGACACCTCGTCCTCCCCCGAACTGGGCACCGCGCTGGAGTCGCTGCCCGGTTTCCGCCCGCTGCGGCCCGAGTACGACGAGATCCGGTCCTGGAACGACTTCGTACGCCCCTTCCACCCGGCCGGCTGGTCCCCGCGCGAGCAGGACGCCACGCTGTGGCAGCGGGCCGTCCGGGAAGCGTGGGGGCTGGGCGACACGCCGGTGGAGATCGCCTGTGAGTCGATCCAGGCCAACCCGTCCCAGGCGGTCGCGACCATCTTCGGCGACAGCCCGATCCATGTGTACGCGGACGGGCTGATGAGTTACGGGCCCACCCGGAGCAAGCTCGACCCGCTGATCGGGGGGCGGGTCGAGCGGCTGCTGCACCTGGATCTCGTACCGGGTCTGAAGCCGCTGCTGCTGACGGAGTTCGGCGTCGAGCCGGAGATCATCCCGGACGAGACCTTCGTGAAGGTGCTCGCGGAGATGGCGGACGCGGAGAGCGCGGCGGGCACGGACTTCGGCGGCGCCCCGCTCGGTGACACCTCCGACGAGCCGCCCGCGCTCATCCTCGGCCAGTATCTCTCCGCGCTCGACATCCTCACCGTGCCGGAGGAGGAGGAACTGCATCTGGGGATGGTCAGGGGCGCGATCGCCCGGGGCCACCGGAATGTCGTCTTCAAGCCCCACCCCTCCGCGCCCGCGCAGTGGTCGCGCAGGCTGGAGGAGGAGGCCGCGTCGCTCGGCGCCACGCTGACGGTACGGTCGGGCCCCGTGCTGGCCGAGGTGCTGTACCAGCGGCTGCGCCCCGCCCTCGTCATCGCCTGCTTCTCCACGGCCCTGTTCACGGCGCACGCCTTCTACGGATTGCCGGTCGCGCGTACGGGCACGGAACTGCTGCTGGAGCGGCTGGCCCCGTACCAGAACAGCAACCGGGTGCCGGTGACGATCGTGGACGCGCTGCTGCCGCCGCTGGAGAACACGGCGGGCACCTCCGGGGGCGCGGACGCGGCGCGGGGCGGGAGCGCGCCGTACGAGCCGTACGAGCGGCTGTCCGAGCTGGTCGCGGCCGTCGGGTTCGCGATGCAGCCGCAGATCTACCGGGGTCTGCGCCCGGCCGCCGATGCCTTCCTCTCCCGGCATCTGACCCCGCGCACCTCGGTCTACTTCAAACGCCGCAGGCTCGCGGTGCTGGCGCTGCCGGGCGGTGTGCCCACACAGCTCGCCTTCATCCCGCGCAACGCGACGGTCCGCAGGGTCGCCCGGCACGCGCGCTCGTTCAAGAAGGCGGCCCTGGGCTGAGTGCCCGGCCGGCCACGTGAGGCGGAGCGTTGCGACCAAGCGCGGCGCTCCGCCTCACGTGGTCCGTACGGAGCCCGCGTTCATCCATTCCACGATCTCCACTCCACGATCGACGCATCGACGCAGGGACGAACGGAACCCCGGAATGACACAAACGACCCTGGCCAAAGCACCGGAGCCGGCGCCCGAGCCAGTGGGCGCCCCGGCCCCCGCGGCGCCCCCCGCGAGGGAGAACCGCCTGCGCGCCTTGGACGGCCTGCGGATCCTCGCCGCCCTGATGGTGTGCACCTTCCACTACGCGGGGAAGGGGCAGGTGGAGCACGCGTGGGGCCAGTCCCCGAAGGAACTCTTCCCCGATCTGTCGGCGGTCGCCACCTACGGTTCGCTGGGGGTCCAGCTCTTCTTCGTCATCAGCGGCTTCGTCATCTGCATGAGCAGTTGGGGCCGTTCGCTCGGTGACTTCTTCCGCTCCCGCGTCACCCGGCTCTACCCGGCCTACTGGGCGGCCATCGTCCTCGTCACCGCCGCGTGCGTGGCCCTGCCGTCGGTCATCGCTCCCCTGCGCCTCAACGAGGTGCTGGTGAACCTGACGATGCTCCAGCAGCCGATGGGGGTCGACCGGGTCCTCGGCGTGTGCTGGACGCTGTGGGTCGAGGCACGCTTCTACCTGCTCTTCGCGCTCTTCGTGGTGTGGAAGGGCGTCACGTACCGCCGGGTCGTCATCTTCTGCTGCCTGTGGACGGTGGCGGGGGTGTTCGCCCGGGTCGCCGACCACCCGCTCACCGACGAACTCGTGATGCGCGACCACGCCCCGTTCTTCATCGGCGGCCTGGCGCTCTACCTGATCCACCGGTACGGCAGCGATCTTCTGCTCTGGTCGATCGTGGGCACCAGCTGGCTGCTCGGCCAGCGCTACTCGACGACCGCGCTGTGGGACCCGAACGCGACCAGCGTCTTCCAGGAACGCTCCCCCTACGTGATCCTGCTCCTGGTCACCTTCGCGTTCGGCGCGGTGGCGGCGGTGGCGCTCGGCTGGCTGCGGTGGGCGAACTGGCGCTGGCTGACCTTCGCCGGGGCGCTCACGTACCCCTTCTACCTGATCCACGAACACCTGGGCTGGTTCGTGATCGCGGTCTACCACCGGAAGTTCGGTCTGGACGCGCGGCTGACGTTCGTCGCCACGGTCGTCTCGCTGCTCGTGCTCGCCTGGCTGATCCACCGGCTGGTGGAGAAGCCGGTCGGCCCGCGCATGAGGCGGATGATGAAACAGCAGGCGGAGCGGCTGCGCACGTCGTAACGTCTCGGCACGGCCCACGTACGGGCGGCGGCCCGGGAGTTCGGCTCTCCCCGGCCGCCGCCCGCCCGGATCACCAGGCCCAGCGCTGCTCCGCGCCGCCGTTGCAGGTCCAGATGATGGCGGCGGTGCCGTTCGCCGTGGAGCCGCCGTTGTCGAGGGACAGGCACTTGCCGGACTTCACGTTCACGAGTTCGCCGGTGTTGTAGAGGACCCAGGACTGCTCGGCGGAGCCGTTGCAGGTGTACTGGATCGCGGCCGCCCCGTTGGCGGTGGAGCCGCCGCCCGACACCGAGAGGCACTTCCCGCTCTTGAGATTGAGCAGCCCGGCGCTGTCGAACGACCAGTACTGTTCGTCGCCGCTGTTACACGTGTACTGAATGGCGGCGGCGCCGTTGCCGGTGGAGCCACCCCCCGATATGGAGAGGCATTTACCGCTCTTTCCATTGACCAGCGTCGCGTACACGGCATTCTGGTCGGCGGAGGCCGTTCCCGTACCGGCGAAAACGGCCGCGGTCGCCACTCCGACGGCGAAAACCCCACGCATGACGGCAGTACGCATGATGACCAGCCCCTTCAGGAATCAACTTCGGGAATCTACTTCGGGAATCAACTCGGGAATCAACCGGAACAACACCCGGATCTTGTCAGAGAATTCTGCGGAAATATCGGCCGTTTCCGGCCGTACCGGAAAAGGAACGCCAGGTACGGCGTGGGTGACTTTCCCGTTTCGGCCCGTCGAACGGAAGGGAAAGCGGCCGCACGGGTCCGCCCGGAACGGATCGCTCCGGGCGGCGGGGACCGCCGCCGCCCGTGCCGTGATCGGCCGGATCCGCCCCCTTGCGGTTCCAGCGCGTGTCCGGCCGCTCACCCACGGGTGCACGGATCGCCGGGGCGCGCGTGACACGGCCGACCCGATCGGCCTGACGGAATGGCTGACAGAGGCGGGCCGCCTCTACACTCCACACAGCGTCGCGTTACGCGATGTGACGGTCGAACCACAGGGAGTGGGCATGAAGGCGAGCAAGGGCGACCGGCTGGTCATGCACGGCAGGGTGGTCGGCAAGCACGACCGCGTCGTGGAGATCGTGGAGGTGCTGGGCCCGGAGGGCACGCCGCCCTTCCGGGTACGTGCCGAGGACGGCCACGAGACGATCATGTCGCCGGGCCCGGACACGATGGTCGAGCACCGCAAGGGCAACGACTGACGGCCCGGGACCGGGCCCGTCAGTGGGCGATGGTGTCGATCAGCTCCCGCGCGCCCTGGCGCAGCAGCGCGAGGGCGACGGACGCGCCGAGATCGGCCGGGCTGAGCAGCCCGGCCCACTCGTGGGCGTTGAGCACGGTCTTGCCGTCCGGGGTGAAGACACAGGCCCGCAGCGAGAGATCGCCGTTGGGGCGGGCGGTGGCGTATCCGGCGATGGGGCTGTTGCAGTGCCCCTGGAGGACATGCAGGAACATCCGCTCGGCCGTCGTCTCGCGATAGGTGTCCGTGTCGCCGAGGCCGCTGACCGCGTCGATGAGCGCCGTGTCGTCCTCACGGCACTGGAGGGCGAGGACCCCGGCGCCGATGGGCGGGCACATCGTCTCGGGCGAAAGAATCTCCGTGATCACGTCGGTGCGCCCGATCCGCTCCAGCCCGGCGGCCGCGAGCAGCAGCGCGTCGGCCTCCCCCGCGGCGAGCTTCTCCAGCCGCCGGTTGGCGTTGCCCCGGAACGGGACGCACTCCAGATGCGGGTGCGAGGCGGCGAGCTGGGCGATCCGCCGCACCGACGACGTACCGACCCGTGTCCCCTCGGGAAGCCGGTCGAGGGTCAGCCCGCCGGGATGGATCAGGGCGTCACGGATGTCGTCCCGCTTGAGAAACGCCGCGAACGTCGTCCCCGCAGGGAGTGGCCGGTCCGCCGGTACGTCCTTGACGCAGTGCACCGCGAGATCGGCCTCGCCCGCGAGCAGCGCGGCGTCGACCTCCTTGGTGAAGGCGCCCTTCCCCTCGACCAGGGAGAGGTCGCCCAGCCACTTGTCCCCGGTGGTCTTGACGGGCACGACCTCGGTCGCCGTACCGGGATACAGCGCCCCCAGCTCGGCACGGACCCGCTCCACCTGGGCCAGGGCCATGGGCGAGTCGCGGGAGACGATACGGATCAGCTCAGGAGCGGACATGCCTCCACGATAGACCGCCCGCGGGCTGCCCCAGGACCGCCGTCGGGGTGGACGCGGCGCCCCAAGGCGCCGTCGGACGCTGCTCAGTGAGAGCTTCGCCGCCGCTCGGTGAAAGCTCAGACGCCGCTCAGTGAGAGCTTCGCCGCGAAGCCCAGGAACATCGCCCCCGCCGCCGTCGTCATCCCCGCCGAGAGGCGCCTACGGCGGCGGAAGGCCGCCGCCAGGCGCGTGCCGCCGAATATCAGCGCCGAGAGGTAGAGCGCGCTGGCCACGTTGGCGAGGAGCCCCAGCAGGACGAAGGAGAGCGCGGGGTGGGCGTAGCCGGGGTCGACGAACTGGACGAAGAAGGAGATGAAGAACAGGATCGCCTTCGGGTTGAGCAGACTGATCATCAGCGCCTTGCGGTACGGGCGCTCGGCCGCCGGGGCCGTCTCCCGTCCACCGGCGGCGACCGCCTCGACCCGTTCGTGCCGGGCGCGCCACATCGACCAGGCGGCGCGCAGCATCCCGACGGCCAGCCAGGTCAGATATCCGGCGCCCGCGTACTTCACGATGCCGAACAGCACGGCGTTCGCCTGGAGGAGCGAGGCGACACCGGCCGCCGAGAGCACCATCAGGACCGTGTCACCGCACCAGACGCCCGCGGCGGCCGTGTAGCCCGCGCGTACCCCTCGCCGGGCCGCGACGGAGAGCACGTAGAGGGAGTTCGGGCCCGGCAGGAGAACGATCAGTGCGAGGCCGACGAGATAGGTCGGCAGATCAGTGACACCCAACATGTACCGGAGTGTCGCATACGAGTTCGACGCCTCGCCCGGACAATCCGGCTGCCGGACACCGCCCCCGGGACCGCCCTGGAGCGGGGCGCCCGGAGGTGTCGTCACGTCTCAGTACGCGTCCACCGGTACGTACGTCCCCCACACCTCCCGCAGCGCGTCGCAGACCTCCCCCACCGTCGCCCGCGCCCGCAGCGCCGTCCGCATCGGACGGAGCACATTGACCGTGCCCGCCGCCGCCTCCCGCAGCTCCGCGAGCGCCCCGGCCACCGCCGTGCCGTCCCGTTCCGCGCGCAGCCGCGCCAGCCGCGCCGCCTGGCGGGTCTCGATCTCCGGGTCGAGCCGCAGCGGGGTGTACGGCTCCTCCTCGTCCAGCGTGTACCGGTTCACGCCGACGACCACCCGCTCGCCGCTCTCCGTCTGCCGGGCGACGGCATAGGCGGCGCGCTCGATCTCGCCCTTCTGGAAGCCGCGTTCGATGGCGCCGACCGCGCCGCCCATGTCCTCGATCCGGGTCATCAGCGCGAGGGCGGCGGCCTCCACCCCGTCCGTGAGCCGCTCGACGGCGTACGACCCGGCGAACGGGTCGACGGTCGCGGTGACGTCCGTCTCGTACGCCAGCACCTGCTGGGTACGGAGCGCGAGGCGTGCCGCCTTGTCGGAGGGGAGCGCCAGGGCCTCGTCGTAGGAGTTGGTGTGCAGCGACTGCGTGCCGCCGAGGACCGCCGCGAGGCCCTGGACCGCGACCCGGACGAGATTGGTCTCCGGCTGCTGCGCGGTGAGCTGCACGCCCGCCGTCTGGGTGTGAAAGCGCAGCATCAGCGATCTGGGATTCCGCGCGCCGAACTCCTCACGCATGATCCGGGCCCAGATCCGGCGCGCGGCACGGAACTTGGCCACCTCTTCGAGGAGCGTCGTCCGCGCGACGAAGAAGAAGGAGAGCCGGGGCGCGAAGTCGTCCACCGCCATACCCGCCGCCAGCGCCGTCCGTACGTACGCGACGCCGTCCGCCAGGGTGAACGCGATCTCCTGCGCGGGCGTGGCCCCGGCCTCCGCCATGTGGTAGCCGGAGATCGAGATGGTGTTCCACTGCGGGATCTCGGCGCGGCAGTACCGGAAGAGGTCGGCGACCAGCCGCAGGGAGGGCTCCGGCGGGAAGATGTAGGTGCCGCGCGCGATGTACTCCTTCAGTACGTCGTTCTGGACGGTCCCGGTCAGCTCCCGCGCCGGAACGCCCTGTTCCTCCGCGACCAGTTGGTAGAGGAGCAGCAGCACGGCGGCGGGCGCGTTGATGGTCATCGAGGTGGACACCTCGCCGAGCGGGATCCCGTCGAACAGGACCCGCATGTCGTCGATCGAGTCGATCGCGACCCCGACCCTGCCGACCTCGCCGCGCGCCAGGGGCGCGTCGCTGTCGTACCCCATCTGCGTCGGCAGGTCGAAGGCGACGGAGAGGCCGGTCGTGCCGTGCGCGATGAGCCGCCGGTAGCGGGCGTTGGACTCGGCGGCGGTGCCGAACCCGGCGTACTGCCGCATCGTCCACGGCCGGCCGGTGTACATCGTCGGGTGGACGCCCCGGGTGAACGGGTACGCGCCGGGCTCGCCCAGCTTCTCGGCGGGGTCCCAGCCGGCCAGGTCGCCGGGCCCGTACAGCGGCTCGACGGGCACGCCACTCTCGCTGAGCCTGACGCCCCGTCGTCCGCCAGGTCCACGGGGAGGACCCGTCGTCGGACTCGTCGTCGAGTCGGTCGTCGGATCGGTCGTCGGGTTCGTCGTCGGGTCCGTCATGGGATGCCGCCTCCCGTCGCTGACCACCGGTCACCACGGACTGTAGCGGCGGCCGGTCGTCCGCGCGCCCCGGGAATTCGGGAGTTACGGGCACACGGGCGGTGTCGGCGCGGGATCATGTCACTCCGGTCACTCCGGTCCGGCAGCCCGCCGGGAACCGTCTTCTTCCTCTTCGGGGAGCCGCGAAGATGCTCACGACGTCCACCTTGTGCAGAGGGTTCGCCACGGCCGCCGTACTGGCCGTGAGCGTGGGTTGTACGGTGCAGCCGGGCACGGGCGAGCCCGCCGGCGACGCCAAGGGCGGGGGCTCCCTGGGGGTGAGCATCGGCCCGCTGCCCGAGCGGACCACGGCCACGCCCACCCCGCCGCCCGCGCCGGCCCCCACGGCCGCGTCCGCCCGCCCCGCCACCGACCGCACGGCGCCCCCGGCACCCACATCCGCGCCGCCCGGGACCCCGGCGCCGAGCCCGACCCCGACACGGACCGCGCCCAGGACGCTGATGACGACCGGCAGCCAGAGCGACCAGGTGCGCGAACTCCAGGCCCGGTTGGGCCAGATCGGTTACTTCGACCGCGCGCCCACCGGCTACTACGGCTCCGTCACCGCCGCCGCGGTCTCGGCCTTCCAGGACAGACGGGGGCTGCCCACGACCGGGGCGACGGACACCGTCACCTGGCAGCGCCTGCGTGGCATGACCCGTACACCGACGGCCGACGAGCTGACCCCGCCCACCACCAAGCCGGTCGCCGCGCCCGATCCGCGGTGCATGAAGGGGCGGGTGATGTGCATCAGCAAGACGAGCAGCACGCTCTCGTGGATGATCGACGGAAAGATAAAATCGTCGATGGACGTGCGCTTCGGCTCGGAATACACGCCCACGCGCGAGGGGACGTTCACGGTCGGCTGGAAGTCCCGGCACCATGTCTCGACGCTGTACGACTCCCCGATGCCGTACGCGATGTTCTTCAGCGGCGGCCAGGCGGTGCACTACTCCGCGGACTTCGCGGCCCGCGGCTACTCGGGCGCCTCGCACGGCTGTGTCAATGTCCGGGACGAGAAGAAGATCGCCGCCGTCTACGCCCAGGTCAAGACCGGCGACAAGGTCGTCATCTACTGGTGAGAGGCGCGGGCGGGACCGGGGGAACGTGTCCCGCCCGCGCCGATGCGCCGAGCCGAAGGTACGGGGGGAACCCCGGCTCAATGCGCTGCCGATGACCAGTCGGCTCACTCTGTACTGCGTCAGGGCCCCGAAAAGTGTCACACCGGACGTCACGGGACCGAATAACAGCAGGTCAGGAGGGGTCTGACGGAGACTGCCCAGGCGGCGTCGGCGCTGTGGGTCCGGCCGGTTCGGCCGGTTCCGACGAGGCCGCCGACAGCGGGGGCGCCGAGTCGGTCGCCGGTTCGGCCGGGCTCTGCGACGCCTCCGGGGCCTCCGGGGACGGCGCGCCGTGCGCGGGGGGTGCGATGGTCGGCCGGGTGGGCGGCGCGGGGGTGAGCTGCGGCTGCCCGCTCTCGCCCTGGCCGCCTCCCTCGCCCTGGCCGCCCTCTTCTCCGTGGCTCTCCTGGCCGCCCAGGTCGCCGTAACCGTTCCGGTCCTTGCCGCCGCCGTCCCGGTCCTTGCCACCGCCCCGCAGGTCTCCGCCGAGCAGCCGGTCGCAGTAACGCTCCGTACCCCCGGGCTCGTCGGCCGCCGCGTCCAGCGCCTTTCTGCGCTCGGGGTCGATCGCGCCGCTGCGGTAGTCGCGGCAGGCGTCGACGGTCGCGCGGTACCGGGCGCCGGACGCCGGGTCCGTGTTCGGTACGAACGGCTCTCGGTGGCCGTCCGCCGACCTGCCGGTGGCGTGCTCGTCCCCCTCGGCCTCGCCCCGTACACCGTCGTCCGTCGCACCGCCGTCCCCGCCCCGCGCGGTCCCCGCCGTCGAACCGGGCGAGGAAGGGCCGACGGGCGCGCGCCCGCCCGCGCCGTCCGCGCTCGGGCGGTCCGAGGGCGGCACGGCCCGGTCGTGGCCCCGGTCGGCGGAGCCGGACGACAGCGGTCGCGGGGAGGCGCCCGCCGAGACGGAGCTGGCGGGCCCGGGCGCGGGTCCGCCGAAGAGCGAGGGCAGTACGGTGGCGCCCGCCGCGACGGAGAACCCGCCCAGCGCGCAGCCGGCCACGGCGACGACCAGCCCCCGGCTCAGCGGACGGCAACGCCGCCGGGTCCGTACGGCCCTGGGCGCCAGGGCGAGCCGTACCGTACCGAGCAGATCCGTGGTGCCGTCCGGTTCGGCGGCCTGCCGGAAGGCGGCCAGGGCGGCGGCCTCACCGGGCAGTTCCGCATCGTTTGCGTACGTGACGGCGGACATGTCCCGCAGTGCCCCGGAGAGCCGTTCCCGCCGGGCCCGCACCTCCGCGTCCGGCGCCTCGACAGGCTCACCGCGCAGCAGTCTCTCCGCCGTGTCCTTGTCGAGCCACGCGTCCCGCTCGTCGGCCATCACATGTCCTTCTGCGTCCGCAGGCGCGAATACGTCACACCTGTGGAAGCGGCGGCTCCCGGTCGCGGGGTGCGCTGCGGGGGTACGGCGGCCAGCTCGGCACGGGGGGCCACGCCTGAGGGATCGATACCCGGAGCTGGAGGAGCGTCGTCGGCCGTGTCCGCGTCCGCGTCGAGGAGTTCGGCCAGCCGCTTGAGCCCGCGGTGCGCGGCCGTCCGTACCGCACCCGGACGCTTGCCCAGGGTCTTGGCCGCGCTCTTCGCGTCGAGCCCGACCACCACCCGCAACACAACGGCCTCGGCCTGGTCCTGCGGAAGCCGGGCGATCAGCTCCATCGTCCGGCCGGTCGCGAGGGCTTCCATCGCCTCGTCCGCGGTGTCCGAGTCGGCCGCCTTGCCGGTCAGCTCCGTCTCGTCGGCGCCGATGGCCGGGCGTCTGCCGCGCATCCGGAGGTGGTCGAGGGCACGGTTCCGGGCGATCCGCGCCGCCCAGCCGCGGAACCGGTCGGCGTCACCGGTGAAACGGCCGAGGTCACGGGCGATCTGGAGCCATGCCTCGGAGGCCACGTCCTCGGCGTCCGGCTCGCCGACGAGTGTCCGTAGATAGCCCAACAGCCGCGGGTGCACCGCGCGGTACACAGTACGGAAGGCGTTCTCGTCCCCGTCCTGTGCCGCGAGCACCGCAGCGGTCAGCTCCGCGTCGTCCCCCAGCACTCCCACACCTGTCCTGAAATCGCGGCCGCTCCCTGCCGCGCCGCCCCACGCGTTCCTGCACGCTACGGCTTTACCCGGTCCGCGTCCACGCCTAGTACAACCCGCAACAACTTGCGGGCGTTATGAGGTGTGACACAAAACGCCCACGTGACGCTGAGAGAAATGCGGGGCCGTGCTGCGGCTCCGGCGGACGGCGACCGGGGCCTCTCCTGTGGGGGGTGGCGGCCCCGGTCGTCCTCTGCTTTCCATGCCCCGACCTGGGACGATGCTCGGCATCGGTGCCCCACGCGGCCACCGCGTGACCAACCGGTCGATGCCGACCCCTACTGGGCCATGGCGCAGCCCCGGTCAGTGGCGCCTCACGCTGACGCGGCGGGCCCCGGTCGTGACCACCACCTCGTCCCAGCAGGTGTCCAGGAACTCGGACGGCTGGAAGCAGGGCCCTCGATCGCCATTGTGTACACCTAGAACATCCGGTACCTTTGAGCGCATGACGCAGATGCCCATAGAGTCCATCCGTGATGTCCGCGCGCACCTTGCCGAAGTCGTCGAGCGGGCCGATCGCGATGACCAGCCCACCGTGATCACGCGACGAGGAAAAGAAGTCGCCGCCGTCGTCTCGATCGACGTCCTGCGCAAGTACCAGCAGTGGGAAGAGCGCGAGATCAATCGCATCATCGACGAGCGGATGGCGAACCGCTCGGCCGGCGTCCCCATCGAGGACGTCATGAAGGAGACGCTGGCACGCAGTGAATGAGCACAGCGTGAGTGAGTACCGCACCGTCTTCCGGCCCGAGGCACAGGCCGAACTGCGCAAGATCCCGCGCGACATGGCGCTCCGCATCCTCGCCAAGCTGACAGAACTGGAGAGCGACCCTCTCGGCTTCAACACCACCGCACTCGTGTCGCAACCAGAGCGCCGTCGCCTACGGGTCGGCGACTATCGCGTCGTCTACACGATCGACAACGGAGAACTGGCGGTGTGGGTCATCCACGTCGGACATCGCTCCACGGTCTACGACATGCCGTAGAGGGTGGGCAGATCAACGAGGAGGAGATCGTCCCGGCGCTCGGCCAGGTCCACCAGGTCGGGGTAGAAGCCGTGCAGTGAGTACAGGGCCAGCGTGGTGGCAGCGGTGTCGTATCCCTGATCTGCGAGCAGGACACGGATACGTTCCAGACGCTCCAGGTCACCGGTCCCACGGCGGGCGGCGGTCGCTTTGGCCTCACCCAGCAGCGCGATCCTCGCGCGGGGAGCCTGCGGGCGCTCACCGGCGGCGAGGGCGATCACGTCGACCTCATGCTTCGTCCGGGCGGCCTGGTCGGC
Source organism: Streptomyces sp. NPDC096310 (assembly GCF_044763125.1). Classification (NCBI taxonomy): domain Bacteria; kingdom Bacillati; phylum Actinomycetota; class Actinomycetes; order Kitasatosporales; family Streptomycetaceae; genus Streptomyces; species Streptomyces sp. NPDC096310. The sequence goes on from NZ_JBIWFO010000019.1 coordinate 54,629, forward strand.
GACCTCGGTGGTACCGACCGGGCCGGACAGTCCACCGGGCAGCAGGGCGTGGGCGTAACGGCGGGTGAAGTCGCGGGCCAGGTCCTCGAAGTGCGGCCCGAGGATCTTGGAGTTGAAGGTCGGGGCTGCCTGCTGCCACACCTGTTCGGCGAAACCCTGCTCCACGGCGGCGGCCTGCGGAAGGGTGATGAGCTGGTTGAACCGGATGATGGGGTCGGCGAGCGTGATGACGGGGTGCCTGGAGCGGAGGATGTCCTGTTCCCGCCGGATGTAGCCGGTGGATTCCAGCACTCCGAGCGGGTGCGCGACGGCATTGCGCGGGCGTTCCAGAGCGGCACCGATCTTGCTGGGGGTGGTGGCGCCTTGCGCGATCGCGGTGAGGATGTCGTAGTACAGCGTGTGCTGGGTGATCCTCGGATCTTCGCGCAGCAGGTACTCGGTCTCGGTACGCGAGAACACCGCCCGCCCCGGGTCGAGCAGCGTCCGGGTCAGCCAGGCGTCGAAGCCGTCGTCCGGATGCGGCCGACCCGCCACCGGCCGGTAGCCTGGCGCGCCGCCCAGAACCGCGTGCACCTTCAGCGCGGTCAGAGGGTCGGCGATCTGCCAGAATTCCCGGCTGTCGCGATAGTCGAAGGCACCCAGCCGTAGATCGACCACGGCACGTCCCCGCAGCGGCTTGGTCCCGGAGAGCAGTTCGTGCATGACGCTCATCGCGGAGCCGCACAGGATCAGCCGCGGCCCCGGCCCGGCACCGGGCAGGGCACCCCGCTGGCGTTCGTCGTAGAGCTGTTGCAGCAGCCCCGGGATTTCCGGCGAGTGCTGAAGCAGATACGGCAACTCGTCGATCACCAGGAGCGGATGGGACGAACGGGCGGTCACATCAAGGGCGTTGACCAGGACGTCACGCCAGTCGGACAGGCGCAAACTGCCCGGACGCAGAGCGGCGTGGGTAGCGACCGCGTTACTGAACCGCTGGATCGCCGGCAGCCGCCCCTCCTCCCGGACCGCTGTGACGTACAGGCCGCCGACCTGCTCGGACAGGGCCTGCAGAAGGTACGACTTCCCGTGCCGCCGCCGCCCCGACACGATGCCGAGCCGCATCGCCGGATCCGGATCGGTGAGGAACTCCGCGAGCAAATCCCACTCCCGGTCCCGGTCGACCACGTCGCCGGGCTTGGCCGGCAGACTCCTCTTCACTCGCTCTCCTCACCACATCAAGCACGACGGATTCTGACCAAGTCTACTTCGACGCAATCCGTCATACTGGAATTCACCATCGTGCTGCGGCAGCCGACTCCAGAGAATCCGCCGGGCGTCGCGGGCAGAGACACGACGGCCTCCAGCCCGCGCCTACAGGCGCCTGCGGGCACCCACGGCCGCCGCCCTCGAACCAACACTTCTGGCACCCGCCACGTGCAGCAACAGCGCGAGCCTGCGGGCACAGGTGACGGCACTGGGCAGAGCGACCGACCCGACCACCTCACCCACACCACCTTCACCAGGCCCCTCCGCACGGCGGGCCTCCGCCGCATCCGCTTCCACGACCTCAGGCGCTCCTGGAACAGGAGGTCGAACTCGTCGTGATCAAGGAACTTCTCAGCCACGCCCACATCGGCGTCACCGTCGGCGTCTACGCCCACGTCCGACTCCGCCTCCAACGCCAGGCCATCGAAAACCTCGGCAACGCCCTCGCCCAGGGCGACGGAGCCCCGGAGGACCCATCCGCCACAGCCGTCGTCCGCTGACGTTGCCGTCAGCGTTGCCGTCAAACACCCCAGAAGCCCCTCCCGGAAACATCCTCCGGGAGGGGCTTCTATAACAAGATCGCACCTATCCGTATTGGAGCGTATTCGACTCAAGCGGCGGAAAAATCCACACCAAGCGAATTCGTCAACGACGGAAGGTGATCAATTCCGTGTAGCATATTGCCAGATGGTCTCAAATTCTCCGGCTTCTATTTCAGACGGGGTGAACTCTTCCAGTTCAGCTAGCTCCTCGATACTCGGCGTCGCTATCTCGCCAAGCATCGTAGTTCCCTTCGATGTGACCGAATCAGCAAAGTCGCATCGGCCATCCAGATATACGTCGATTTTGCGCACCTCGTATCGCTCATCATCGATTTCACTGAAGAGAGTCACAGGCTCGTCAGGGAAGTCGTGATGCCAGATCACCTTGAGATACTTCATGGCCCTATTGGCCCCCTTCCGTGACCTACGATTCTATTCGACACGTCGAGTACACCGCCGTTAAGGACGAAGACGCCCTCGCGATCTGGAGCCTTCACTACGCCGAGCCCACGAACATCGATTGCAACGTAGTGGCTGTACCTCTGCCCTCCCCACGGAGTTCCGTGCAAAGCCCTGGCAAGCTGACCAGGGCGCTTGGTTCCAGGCTTGACGTCTGTGAAGTATTGGCCATCGCCGTACTTCGCGTCAGTCGGCCTTGCCGCCTTCGTGGACGGCCAGAGCTCGCCACTTTCGCGAATTCCGTTCATCCCGTCCTCGGTCGTGTAGTGATAGAGGGTATCGGGAACTTCGTTACAGTTGTGAACCAGGACCGGCGTGGCCCCCGCCAGCACATAGTACGTGTGCTACGCGAACCCCTCGGCCTGCATTTCTACAGGTCAAGTGCAGTTTGCCGGTCCGGTGAAGTGCATAGGTGTCCGTGGTTGTGCGGGGTTGTTGCCGTCACTACTGCCGTCAGTTGGTTCAACCCAGGTACGGGCTCTCGCGCTGTTCCAGGAAGTGTTGGAGCCTGAGCCGTTGGGTGTGGTGCATCGGCAGCTGTTCGATCTCTTCCGGTGGCACGAACCGGAGCTCGGTGGACTCGTCGGAGATTCCCAGCCGACCGCCGGTGATGCGGGCGGTGAAGCAGACGTTGAACTGTCGCCGGACCTCGCCGTCGGTGTAGGCGATGATGTGTTTCGGGTCGGTGTAGGTGCCGACCAGGCCGGCGATCTCCACGTCAAGGCCGGTCTCCTCTTTGACCTCGCGGACGGCTGTGCCTGGCAGGGAGTCGGTGAGGTCCATTCCGCCTCCGGGCAGGGCCCATAGGTCGTTGTCGCGGCGGCGCTGGAGGAGGATGCGCCCGTGATCGTCGGTTACGACGGCAGAGGCGGCGACGACCATGCTGTTCGGCTTGGGCGCGTTCGGCTCGTCGTAGTACTCGGTGCGGGCCACGGTCAGCCTTCCTCTCGTACGGGGGTTGCGGTCGCCCACACGGCGTCGAAGCTCTCGGCATAGGTGTTGAACATGCCGCTCTCCCGGTGTCGGCGAAGATGCCATACGGGGGCGGCGTAGGCGTTGACGCCCCAGACGTGGGCGTTGACGAGTTGCTGGTCGTCGGCGCGGTAGAGGGAGTTGTAGAGCGTGGTTTCGTGGGTGCGGACTTCGATGCCGGTGGTGCTGGCGAGCGGTCTGTAGTGCATGAGCGCGAGGCGGCAGCGGGATTCGATGCCGTGGCCGAACCGCTCTTCCTGGCCGCGGGCTTGGACGGTGTCGCTGTCGGCGTCCCCGATCGCGATGCGGACGGTGCAGCCTTCGGCGGCACGTTCGGAGAGGAGTTCGCTCAGCCGCGGGTACGCCTCGTGGAGGAAGACTGCCGCGTAGACGAGGATGTCGATCCGTTCCCGGGCCTGGGCCATCAGGTCGGTGAACGCCGAGACCGGGAGGTCGGCCCGCTGCTCGTAGAGCGCCACCAACTCAGGGCTGATGGCGCGGGCGGGGCGGGCCTGGCGGAGCGCCGGCCAGAGTGCGTGCACATCTTCTCCCAGGGCCTTTGCCGCCTGGAGGGCGGTGGCACGACGTGGGATACGCCCGAGGTTCACCCAGCGCTCGACCGACTTGGGGTCGACCTCGACCTGCTGAGCGAGTGCGGCGTACGTCCAGCCTCCCGCCGCCATGACGGCTCGTAGTCTCTCGTTCGGCACGAGTCTCCCCCTTCGTCTCAGGACGGCACTAGGGACGTTCTACATGGTGCAGGACGTCCCGAAGTGGGGTTTGGTGGAGGTTCCTTCGTCCCAGTGACCGACGTGAGGATCGGTGCCGACCCTGCGGCACCAACAGGCCCAGGGGCACGTATCAACGCCGCCGAGGAGCGTCACCGTGCGAATGAGCGCCACCCCATGTGTTCCCGCCCTGCGACTGGACGCCCGGTCGCGCGCCGCCTCGCCGGGGTGGTCACGATGACGGCCCCCACCCCTGATGCCTACGGGCACACCGTCTCGGCCGATGCCGGCGCCCTGGTGGTCGACCGGCGAAGCGGCAAGGTGGGCGTGGTGATGGGGCATGTGGGGCCGTACGTGCAGCTTCGGCCACCGCGCGGTGGCCGGGAGTGGGACGTGCCGCCCGAGGACGTACGTACGCCGACTCCGACGGAGGAGTTGAGCGCGAAGGTGGCCGTGGCCAACCGGAGGTGGGGACGGTGACCCCTCGATCAGTCCTGCGGTACGAGACCTGGACGCTCCAGCACGACCGCGAGCCGGACGCGGAGCCGGTCCTGTACGCGATGCAGTGCGCCGTGGACGGAGAGGCCTCACCGACAAGCGAGGACTTCGCCGAGCCGCAGGACTGGGTACTGCGGCACTGCGGTCAGAACCCGTCCCACCACACCTATCGGGAGATCATCACCCGCCCCTGGCGGACCTGGCGCCAGACGTGACCCGCCTCGTTCGCCCAAGCGTCGCACCGCGCTGACTCACCCGACTCCCGTCCCTGCCGGACACGACCGATCGAGGCTCCCCCGTCCTCGTCAGCCCCGGCAGGGACGGGCCCTCACGTGCGTGCCGTGCCCATGGCTGTGGGGGTTCTGGCCTCTGCCACAGAAAGTCAGCCACGACGGCGGGCGTGCCGACCGGCCACCCGCCACGTGTGTCTCGCTCAACCCCGTACCGACATCAGCCCAGTTATCTCCATCGTCACGACCCTCAGCCAGGCAGCAAGCATGGGCGTCCGGGACGGCGCGAGCCCGCCCGGCGGCCTCTCGGGTGCCCTGCTGGTCTGCTGCTGAGCGGTCGGCCCGGGGGCTTCCATTGGCAGCCCGGCCTACGCTCCCGGGCTCTGCGCGCCGAGTGGTCGGCGGCCGTCGCCAGCGGGGCGGCAGACAGGAGCGGGCGGCGGTCACCGACCGCCGGCGCGCGGCGACCCGCGTCAGCGGGACGCCCTTGACCAAGTAAAGAAACTCTGAACAGCTCACCCACTGCGACGGCTGGACAGGGCCGCCTGATGGGATGTGGACCGCTTGTCAGCGGCGCTTCTTCGCTTGGGAGAGCTTGTCTTCGAGTTCCTTGCGGGCTGCTGCGGGGTCGTCGTGGAGCGGTGGCGCGAGTTGGCCTCGGCGGGCCAGTTCTCTGGTGATTTTCCGCCCCTTCTCGACCGCCGCCTTGTAGGCGTCGCGGGTTCGGTTGAGCTCGTCGTGGAGTTGGCTGGCGAGCGCCTTGAGTTCGGCGTCGGAAAGGTGTGAGAACTCGCCGGCCGTACTCCGGGCCTGGCGTTCGAGCTCCTCGCGCTGGAGGTGCTGAACGACCTTGGAGCTGTAGTGCTTGCCCGGCGTGGGGGCGGTGCGGACGAAGACGCCACGTCCCTTGACTGCGTAGATCAGCCCCTCGCTCTTCAGGAGGCGGAGGGCGTTCTGCGCGCTCGAATCCGTGTTGCTCTGCTGCCGTCGGCGGTGTGCATCGCGGGCACCGACCAGCCGATCCGCCGTCTACGACCTGCTCCGCACCCGCCAGCTCGCCTCGATCACCCTCGGCCGCGCCCGCCGCATCCCCACCCACGCCCTCACCGACTTCATCCACACCCGCCTCGAACAGGACGCCGCCTGATGACCACGCCCCGCGACACCCCCGCCTCCCGCCGCGTCCGCGCCAACGGCGACGGAACCGTCTACCAGCGCAAGGACGGACGGTGGGAGGCCGCCGGATACGTCCTTGCCCCCGGCAACACCCGCAAGCGCATCCGCGTCTACGGCACCACCCGCAAGGAGGCCCTGGCCAAGCTCACCGAGAAGATCGCCGCCAGCAACCGCGGCCTGCCCACCGCCGCAGCCGATAGCACCGTCGGCGACTACGTGACGTACTGGCTGGGCACCGTCGCCGTCCATCACCTCCGCGAGAACACCCACACCCGCTACGCAGCCTGCATTCGCCTCCACCTCAACCCCGGCCTGGGTACCAAGAAGATCGCCCGGCTCACAGCCCGGGACGTGCGTACCTTCCTCGACCGGCTCCGTACCACCTGCCAGTGCTGTGCCCAGGAACGGGACACTGGCCGACGGCGATGCTGCGCCATCGGCCAGTGTTGCGGCAAGACACTGTCACCGCTGACCGTGACGTACGTTCACTCAGTCCTCAAGTCCGCCCTGGAGCATGCCGTTCGCGAGGACGAACTGCCGCGCAACGTCGCCCGGAACGTCAAGACCGCGACACCTCGCCCCAGACGCTTCCGGCCCCTCACCGCGGCCGAGACTAGGCAGCTCCTCCAGACGGCCAGCGGCGACCGGCTGCACGCCCTGAACGAACTCGCCCTGCGCACCGGACTCCGCAAGGGCGAACTCCTCGGCCTCCACTGGGAAGACCTCGACCTCGACAGCGGCACCGCCACCATCCACCGCTCCCTCCAGCGCACCCGAAGTCAGGGCCTGACCGTCCTGCACACCAAGACCCTGGCCTCCGAGCGGCGCATCGCCCTGCCCACCGAATGCCTGAGCTCCCTCAAGATCCACCAGGAACAGCAGCAGGAAGAGCGCCAGGCAGCCGGAACGGGCTGGACGGACAACGGACTCATCTTCACCACCCCGAAGGGCAGGCCGCTCGACCCCGGCAACCTGACCCGCCGCTTCCGCCGCCTCCTCCACAAGGCAGGACTCCGGACGATCCGTTTCCACGACCTCCGCCACTCGACCGCCACCCTGCTCCTGGAACAGGGCGTCGACCTCGTCGTCATCAAGGAACTCCCCGGCCACGCCCACATCGGCGTCACCGCCGGCGTCTACGCCCACGTCCGACTCCGCCTCCAACGCCAAGCCATCGACACCCTCGGAGGCGTCCTCGGATCAACCGACGACGCCCCCGACAACCCATCCGTCACAGCCGTCGTCCGCTGACGTTGCCGTCACCGTTGCCGTCAAACAGCCAAAGTGCCCCGCCGGAATCAATCCGGCGGGGCACTTTGTTGATGAAATGCGCGGTCTTTCACGACCCCCTATGAGATCAAGGGGTCGCGGTCGACACCAATTCCCTCATCCGGACAAGGAAAGGCATACCTTCCCTTTCGGCGCGCATCGCAGCATCACGGAACAGGAGCTTCTCGTCAGACTCATCAGCGCCAGACAGGAGGGCGATATCCCGCACTTGCTGCCCGTAGTGAGTCATCAACCTGTCCCACGAAACGTCGCCTTCGGCGCCTGGACGTTCGGCCTCGCCTTCCGCCCAAACAGAATCAACCTCAAGAGCGCCAATAACGGCATTGAATGCGCCACTTCGCGATTCTTCGAGGTAGGCGCGCAACGCCAGAGTCGCGGCAGAAATTGACTCCACAGTCAAAGCTTGCGCGAGGCCAAATTCATCAACCGTGTTGATCGACTCAAGGTCTGACTCTGCACTCCTGATCGCAGCCTCAAGCCTGGGAGCAAGTTCGATGGCAGAGGCGCCCGGCCTGGCGCGCAGAACTCGCCACGCCCCCACCAGGCCATCGTGAACCAATCCGTATCCTTCCAGCTCAGCGTGGGCCTCGCTGTACGCCTGATAGACGGGAAGAGTCCGGTGGGCTGCGGCCAGAGAGAGCACGAAGACTCTCTCCAGGGCCAGCTCGCCACATGCTGCCTCGATCCGGCCAATCTCTTCCTTTGTGAGCATTTGCACCCCTTCCGATGCCGCCACGATCGAGAGTTACCTTACGCCGGGCGGAAGCCAGAGAGCGGTCCTAGGGCTCACAAGTGTCGCACCCTGGTTTGTCAGGAACTGAGAACAAGCAGGACAGAAAGGCCTACTGGCTGCAATCCCACCAGGACTAAGACCTAGGTGCTGAGCTGCAGTTACTAGCTTCACTTCAGCATGCGCACCATTACTCATCGATATAGCCAATTCTCCAGCGTCAAGAGAATCAGCCCTTTGGATCAGAGTGAGGTTACTCCTCGCTCCAACAGCAGACAGATCAATGCCTCCACCAACGCCGTCGGCGTGCAACACCCCGGTAGTCCTGTACCGCTGGCCGCCTGACGGAATCAGAGAATGCAAGTCGTCGGCCCTATCGGTCAGATGACCTAGGTCGGCAGCCCCGCCGCCGCAGTTGTGAACCAGGACCGGGGTAGCCCCCGCCAGCACATAGTACGTGTGCAAGTCACCGACGGTGAGGTTGTAGACCGCCTCGTCCGGTACGGTCCGGTGTTCGACCGTCGTGATCTGGACGAGTGTGCCCGCGCCGGTGCGCAGCCACTGGCCTGGTCGGAGGTCGGTGGCGTCGATCCATTCGTCGAGTTCGGGGACCCAGAAGGGGTGGCCGTCCGTCGCCGTGACCTGGGCTGTTTTCTTGCCCTGCTTGCCGTCGGTGTCGATGACGACCTTGACCAGGTGTTTCAGGCCCTGGCCCTTGATTTCGGCGGTGACCGTCTCGATGCGGGTCTCGCCCGTCTTCGGGTCGGTCGCGATGACCTTGTCGCCGGTCTTCACCTGCTCGATCGGCTTCGTGGTGCCGTCGGCCATCTGCACCTTGGTGCCTGCCACGAAGCTGTTGCCGACCGAGCAGGAGCCGCCGCCGTCGGCCTTGCCCGAGCCGCCGCTGCCGCTGGAGCCGCCGCTGTTGCGGGAGGAGCCGCCGGAGTTGCCGCCCGGCTTGGAGCCGCCGGCCTTGCCGCCGGCCTTGCTTCCGCCGCCGCCACCGCCGGAGGCCTTGTGGGTGGAGACCTTCGGGGCCGCCTTCGCCTGGGCCTGCTTCTGGACGGCGTTGCCGGTTTTCTTGGCTTGTGCCGCGGCCCTGTCGGCGATTCTCTTCGCCTGTTCGGCCGCCTTTTTCTTGGCTCTCTGGGCGGCTTCCCTCTTCGCCTTCTCGATCGCCGCCTTCTTGGCCCGCAGCGCCGCCGCTTCCGCCGCCTTCGCCGCCTTCAGGACCAGTTCCGCCGCCTTCTTGGCCGTGCGGAAGGCCATGACGGCGTTGATGGTGCGGTCGACCGCCTTCAGCACCGAGGGGATCTTGCCCAGCTTGCTCCAGGGGATCGCCCCGATGATCAGGCTGCCGCACGACCACATGTCGCCGCCGAAGCAGGACATCGCGTCGTTGATGCCGATGAAGTCCTTCAGGGTGTCCCACGCGACCGCGAGGATCACCGAGGTGAGGGACTTGCCCATCATGGCCTGGGCCTGCGAGACCTGGGCCGGCGAGAGGCCCGCGCCGGCCAGGGCCGCCGCGCGTTCCGAGGCCGTCAGGGAGATGGCCAGGCCCGTCGGGTCGGACATCGTGACGGGGTTGTTGTGGGCGTACGCGTAGCCGTTGGACTGGAGGACGTCGTTCAGGTCCACGACCGGGTCCGCCGACAGGAAGCGGCCCACCAGCGGGTCGTACAGCCGCGCACCCAGCGGCTGGAAGCCGGAGGAGTCGTCGCGGGTGGCGCCCAGGAAGCCGGTGTGCGACTGGAGGTTGGCGCCGGTCGTGCTGGTGCCGCGCTGGTTGCCGAACGGGTCCTGCTTGCGGATCCGGACCGTGTTCGTCGTGTTCAGGGCGACCTCGGCGTAGGTGCTGCCCTGGTGGTCACCCGCCAGCGCGACCAACTGCTCGGCGCCCTCGCCGTTCGCGTACCGCATGACCGCGCCGCCCGGCGCCGCGTAGGTGCGCTGCGTGTGGATCAGGGCGCCGCCCGCCGCGACCGTGACCTCGGTGTCGCCGAGGGAGAGCGTGGCCTGCTTGCCCTTGATCGAGAGCAGCCGGCTGCCGTCGGGACCGTAGATGTACCGGGTGTCGTTCTGCGCAGCCCACTGCTGCTCGGCCTTGCCGGTCGTGCAGGTGGCCAGTACGAGGGGGGTCGCGCTGGCCGGGTCGGCGTTCTGGACTGTTACGCACAGGCCCGATGCCACGTGCGTGAGCTGGCCGGACGCCGTCCGCTTCAGCTCTTGGGCCGGTTTGCCGTCACACTTCTGGATTCCGAGCGCCGAGCCCGCCGTGTTGGCCGCCGGCTGTACGCACCAGTCGTCATGGACGGTCAGTGCGCCCCGGTCCGCGTCGGCCTGCCCGGGCGTCGGCGTGAAGCGCCAGCTCTGGGCCGGGGACGTGTTGCAGGGGTAGAGCTGGAGCGGCTGGGCGGCGGTCGCCAGGCCGTTCTTCAGATCGAGGCACTTGTCGGCCAGGCCGACGTACGGAGTCTTCCCGCCCGTGCCCTGGCCGGTGATGCGCTCGACCTGGCCGTCGTGGGTCCAGGACAGCTCCTGCTTGTCGCCGTTCTGGGACGAGGTGATCGACTTGGTCTCGCCGGTGAGTTCGTACAGGCGCTCCGCCTCGGTCTTGACCTGGGCGCCCTCCGGGGTGGTGTAGGCCTTCGAGACCTTCGTCAGCGTGTGCGGCTGGGTGCCGTCCGCCCTGCCGTACGCGTACGAGGTGACCGCGTCCTTCGCCGTCGTGCCCGTCAGGTCCTTCTCGGTCAGCTTCTCGCGGTTGCCGACCAGGTCGTACTCGTACTCCTGCCAGTAGCCGGAGCTGTCCTTGCCCGCCGCGACGTTCAGCGAACCGTCACTGTTCTTCGGGGCCGTGCAGGCGGTCTGCTCCTTGGCGGTCCAGGCCGTCTTGAGCTGGCCGAGCGGGTCGTAGGTGAAGCACTGGCGTTCGGCGATGCCGGTGGAGTGCTCGCGGATCGAGGTGACGTTGCCGGACGGGTCGTAGGTGTAGGCCCGCTTGGAGACGAGGTTGCCGGCGACGACGCTCTGGTCGCCGGTCTGCTCGCGGTAGACGGCCTGATCGGTCAGTTCACCGCTGGACTCGTCGTACGTCGCCTGTGTCCACACCCGGTTCGGCTGCGCGCCGAGCGTCGAGCGCTGGACCTGGCCGAAGGAGTCGTAGACGGTCTCGGCGCCGTACCAGTCCTTGCCGGAGAGGGAGAGCGGCTTGCCGTCCTCGTTGTAGCGGACGACGAGCTTCTCCGCGTCGAACCGGCCGGCCTTCGGAAGCGTCGCCTCCTGGAGCATGCCGTTGTCGTTGTACGCGTACCCGTAGGTGTACGACGTCTCCAGACCCCACGCGGTCTTCAGCGAGTCCGGGAGGGTGAGGGTGGTCGAGGTCGGCTGGTAGTCCTTGGTGTAGCCGTCGACCTTCTGCGTGTACGCCTCGCCGTCGGTGTAGCGGGTCGCGGTGTACGGCATGCCCTTGCCGCCGGGCGCCTTGTCGTAGTCGAGGACGGCCAGCAGCTTGCCGGTGGAACTGTCGAGGCGCTGCTGGGTCGGCCGCGACAGAAGGTCGTAGCCGTTCCAGACCGTGACGTTCCGGTCGTTCTTGGAGGTCAGGACGCGGTCACGGTGGTCGTACGTGGTCTTCATGGTGCCCGTGTCCGGGTCGCTCGCCGTGACCTGACGGCCCCGGTGGTCGTACGTCCAGCTCCACGGGTGCTTGGTGTCGGCCGAGCTGGTCGCCTTCTCCATACGGCCGTGCTGGTCGTACGCGTACCGCATCGAGGTGAAGCCGTCCGGCGCCGCCGGGTCGAAGGTGTCGACGCGGGAGGTACGGCCGAGGGCGTCGGTGTAGACGCGGTAGTCGGAGGTGCCGGCCGGGTTGACGACCTTCGACCAGTCCTGGCCGTACTCGTAGCGGGTGGCCCGTTCCGGGACCGGCTGTGAGGTGGCTTCCTTGGTCAGCGGGTCGAGGACCTTCAGGACCGGGGTCTCCGCCAGGACCCGGCCGAGTCCGTCGTAGGTGTAGCGCGTGATGTTGGGTACGGCGGTGTCGGCGAGCGGGGCGAACAGCTCACCCGGCTTCGCGTCGTGGGTGAGATAGGCGTTGTTGGTCTGCCAGACCTCGCCCGAGGTGTTGTAGAGGGTGTCGGTGATCAGATGACCGCCGCCGTCGGCCTCCTCCTGCGTCTGCCGCTCGCGGCCGAGACCGTCGTAGAGGGTGACGGAGGTTTCGATCCGGTCCTCGTGGCCGCGCGCCTGGGTGGTGACGTACGGCGGCTTGCGGTCGGGGTTGTTCTCGTCGTACCGCGGGATGGTGTAGGTCGCGCGGAAGTCCGGGACGGACGAGGAGGACGGCGTACGGCCCGCTCCCCATGCCTCGGACATGCGGCCCAGGGGGTCGTACTTCGCCTCGCTGACCTGGCCGTTGGCGTCCGTGGTCCTGAGGTTCGTGGAGCGGCCCGGCTCCAGTTCCTGTGTCTGCGAGTGGCCCGCGGCGTTGGTCTCGGTGATCGTGAAGACCTGGCCGGTGGGCGGGTCGTAGGTGATCGTGCCGGCGTTGCCGTCCGCGTCGTACTGCTTGGTGACGCGGCCCATGGCGTCGAACTCGGACCGGCCGTCGCTCTGGAAGCCGGTGCCCGTGCCGTTCAGGGACCACGTCTGGGTGGCCTCACCGAGGCTGCCGGCGGCGAGCGCGGTGCCGTAGCCCTGGCCGTCGTAGGCGGTGCGCGTACCGCCGCTCAGCGTGGACAGGTCGGCGAAGTCGGCGGCGGCGCAGGTGGTCGGGGAGACCAGGACCTGCTTGGTCAGACCGATGAGGTGCTTGGCGCTCTGGTGGGCGTACTCCAGCCTGGTGCACGACTCGTCGCCGCTCCTGCCGGTGTCGCCGAGCGATTCGACCTGGGTGGGCAGACCGTACGTCGGGTCGTAGGACGTCGTGGACCTGACGGTCCGCTGGGTGCGGGTGTCGTCGCCGGTACCGGAGGAGCGGGTGTACGCGACCTCCTCGGGCTCGGTGACCCGCCAGGCGCGCAGCGGGCTCAGACCGTCGTCGCGGTCCCTTTTGGCCAGTTCGGTGGCTTCGGGGACGGTGACGCTGCGCGAAAGCCAGTCGGTGTCCGCGTCGGAGGCGCTGCTGTACGTCAGTTCCTCGGCGATACGGCCGGCGAAGGGCTCCCGGTCCTTGGCGATCTCGGCGCCGGTGATGTCCTTGACGGGGACGGTGTCGCCCATGCCGCGGAAGTAGCGGGTGACGGACTTGGACTTCTTGCTGCCGATGGACTTCTCGTCCGTGCCGGTGATGACCGTGGTCTGCTCGAAGCCCGCGAACTGGGCGTACGTACGGGTGGACTTCTTGGTGAACTCGGCCTCGGCGAGCTTCCAGCCCGCGTTCTGGTAGGCGTAGGCCGTCTGTGTCGCGAACGCGCCGTCGACGTTGGGGAGTTCCTCGATGGTGTCCACCACGTACTTGTGGAACCAGTCGATCTCCTCGGCCTCGGGGTCGGGGTGCCAGAACGACGGATAGCACAGCCGGGTGTTGGCCTTCAGCGCCGCGGTGTCCTTCTTGCCGGGTAGACCGGTGCCCGAACCGCACTGCCCTTCGGGCTGTTTGTACGTGACGACGGTCTCGCCGCCGTACTCGTTGATGACCCGCGCGATCCGCAGCCGGGAGAAGCCGGGGCGCGCGTCGTTCTTCACGCGGTTCGGCATGTCCTCGGCGTTGGACTCGAAACGCACCGCGTTCAGGGTGACGCTGTCGTCGGTCGAGCCCTTCCGGGCGTAGCCCGTGCGTTGGATCGACTCCAGCCACAGGGCCGTGTTGGCGCCGGTCTTCAGGACCGGGAAGCTCTGCTTGAGGGTGTACTTGTCGACCACTTGGCGGGCGTCGGTGGTGGTGAGGCGCTGGGACGAGGTGGTGATGGTGGTCAGCCGCTTGCGGGTCCAGAACGACGGTCCTGCGTTCCAGCACTTCTTGCCCGCCTGGCAGCGCAGGTCGGCCGGGGTGTCGTACCAGATGCGGTACTTGCCCGGGTCCTTGTCGGCGAAGTTGTCGTTCGAGCAGGTCAGCGCGCCCTCAGTGAGGCAGCGCTCACCGACCGCGAAGGAGACGCGTTCCGTGGCCGGGGAGGCGAAGACACCGTCCTTGGTGTTGCGCTGGCCGTAGTCGATGTGGTCGAGCCAGCCGCCGCGGTCGTAGCGGACCGGGGCCTTGAAGTTGAAGTTGCGGGCGTAGTAGTTCTCTTCCTTGTTCCACCACAGGGACATGGCGTTGCCGTGGACGTTCTCGACGTAGTCGAGGTTCCAGCGCCAGGCCTGGGTGCACCAGGAGCCCGCCCAGTCACCGGACTTGTAGCAGTCCTCGCCGGAGTGGTTGCCGTACACCGGCACGGTCAGGACCGAATCGGTGACCGGCTGGCCGCTCGACCAGCCGGGCAGCTTGTGCTTGCCGAAGTGGTACCGGGTGCCGTCGCGGGTGGTGACGACCCAGTACTCGCCGTTCCGCGCGCCGTTGCCGGTGGTGTCGTCCTTGATCTGCTCGACCTTGGCGCCGTCGCCGTTGGCGGTGGTCCACTTGCCGTCGTCCCACACCAGCTCGGTGGTCATGCCGCCGAGGGAGAGCGTCGCGTTGTTCGAACCCCAGCACAGGTCCGCGGTGCGGTGGGTGGCGTTGTTCGAGCCGGGCTTCTTGGAGTCCTCACGGCAGGTGGCGTACGAGCGGGTGATCGAGCCCGGGTTGTAGTCCCAGCCGTCGCCGATCCAGGACGCCTGGTTGTTGGACGCCGAGGTGCGGCCGTCCACCGACTGGGAGGAATAGCTCAGGTCGACCTTCGGCGTCAGACCGCCCGCGGACTCCGGGACCTGCACCTGATAGCCGTAGGTGAAGGCCCCTGAGGACGAACCCGCCGACCAGGAACCCGAGGAGAGCAACGGGGTGGCGGTGAAGTCGCCGGAGGCGGAGGACCCGGTGTCCAGGGCCCCGACCACCTGGGGACCGGAGGCGTCGACGGCCGGGAGGACGGAGGTGGGGGTGGAGGTGGAGGCCGAAGCCGTACGGACGGACGCGCCGGAGGCGGACGCGCCGGAGTCACCGGAGTCGTTTGCGTCGCCCGCGTCACCGGACAGCAGCCCGGCGACTGGGACCGAGCCCGAGAGGATCTTGCGGGTCGGAGACTTCTCGGCGGCGGTGGTCCGGGTCGGTGCCTCGGCGGCCGGGACCACCTCGACCGAGCTGCTCAGCCGCTCGGCCTTCTCCTCGGCCGTGCCGGACATGGTCGTGGCGCCCTCGGCGGCGCAGTCGCCGGTCTCGGGGGCGTCCATGACACAGTCGGGCAGCAGCATCAGGCCGAAGCGGTCGGCGGCCTGGGGCCCGTAGAGGTCGGCGAAGGCCGTGGTGTCGACGGCGAGCACGACCTCGGCGGCCGGGTCGGCGGTGGCCGGCGGGGTGACCCGCATGATCAGGCCGGAGACGCCCGCGTCCTGGGACGTGGTCGGCGGGGCCAGATCGACCTTCCAGTCACCCGCGAGGGCGGACGCGTCGCCGCCCTCGGGCACGCCGACCGCGATCGGCAGTTCGTCGACCGGGACGGTGGTGCCGGGCGCGGTGTCCGTCTTCAGCGTCCCGATGCCACTGCCCTTGGTCCACGGGGTGACGGCGGTCGGCGCGTACGGGTCGACCGGGACCTCGGGCGCGGTGGTGAGGCTCTTGTCGGCCTCCTCGTCACCGTCGACCGCAGTGTTCTCCGGCAGTTCGGGCAGCTCGAACGACCGGCTCATGCCGGGACCGGGCACAGCGAACGCGCCGTCGCTCAGACAGGTCACCGTCAGCGTCGAAGACAGCAGAAGGACGGTCGCCGTGCGGGCATGCCGCCGACGCCGTCGTTGTGACTCCGTCCTGACCAGGCGTCTTCGACCCAACCAGGACAGTGGACCTTGAACACGCATACGCGACGACCCCACCCAGGCGATGCAAAAAACAACAGAGGCGGTCCGCACCTTCTGTCATGAGCGCCACAGACTTCAAGGGCATTGTGTGACCACGGGACAACACCCTGTGAGGTGCCTCACACGAAAACCGCTGTCAAATCACCGTTTGAACGACTTCGCACACCAGATCCATCAACAACCCTGCTTACCGCCACACACCCACCGGCCAAGATCATCTAAATCCGACACTCACGATAGGTGACCAAGCGCTCACCAAACCTCCGTCACGGATTCATAAACTTTTCATACGTGGACGCACTGTGAAAACCGTGTGATCGTGTCCGCGCCCATGTCCTCATCCGCCTGGTTCACACGGGAGTAGACCGTGGTGTCCGCGCCGCCCCGCTTTCTCAGCCCCTTCGTGCGCACACGCACCCGGCTGACCCTCACTCTCGGCCTGGTTCTGGCCGCACTGACCGCTGCCCTGCTGCCGTGGTGGCAGTCCGACGACCCGTCACCACCCGAGGCCCGCACACCGATCGACGTACGCAAGGCGGCGACCGCTCCTCGCGACCAGACCGCCGCCGCGGCCGAGGCCCGACGCACCGGCAAGGCGGTGATCGTCGACACGGCGACCACCGCCACCGACCTGACCTGGGTCCAGCCGGACGGTCAACTGCGCACGCAGATGGCCGCGCTGCCCCGGCGGGCGAAGAACGCCGAGGGGCGGTGGGCGCCGATCGACAACCGCCTGCGCCGCACCGCCGGCGACCCCGACGGCCTCGGTGTCCGCCCGGCCAACCCGGCCGTACCGCTGCGGTTCGCCGACGGCACGGCCGCCGCCGGGAAGACGCGCGCGAACCGGTCGTACACCAGAGCGCTGTTGACGGCCGATCAGACGTCCTCCGGTGAAACGGTGTTGGCGGAGACGGTCGTCCATGGCCACGTCATCTCGTACACCTGGCAGGGCGAGCTGCCCGAGCCGGTGCTCGACGGTCCGCGCGCCCTCTACTCGGAGGCGCTGCCGGGCGTCGATCTGCTCCTGGTCGCGCGGGAGGAGGGCGGCTTCGCGCAGTTGCTCATCGTCAAGGACCGTGAGGCCGCCCGGAACCCGGCGCTGACGAAGATGTCGTACGGGCTGAGGTCGTCGACGGCCGTCTTCCGGTACGACACGACGGCAAGCCGGATCCTGGTGCTGGACCCGGACGGCAAGGAGATCGGGTCCGTGCCGACGCCGTTCGCCTGGGATTCCAGCGGCCGGGATCCGGAGGCGCCCGAGGGGACGGACGGGGGAACGGACGAGGGAGCGACGGAAGGCACCGGCCCGGGGACCGACCCGGACACGGATCCGGGCACCGACGAGCCGCGTACCTCGGTCGCCACTACGGAAGACGTACTGAAGCTGTCCGGACTGACCGGAATCGAGCCGGGGGCCCGGCAGGCTCCGGCCCCGATGGAGCTGGCCGGGGACGGTACGGGGACGGCGCGGATCGACGTGAAGGTCGGCGAGACCGGCCTGCTCAACGATCCTGAGGCCCAATTCCCGGTGTTCGTCGACCCGACCCTCAACGCGGGCTGGGTGGCCTGGACCGTGGCCTACAAGCCGCACCCGAACACCAGCTTCTGGAACGGCACCAACTTCAGTTCGGGCACGTCCGACGCACGAGTGGGCCACGAGGACGACACCGGCGGCACCGCCCGCTCCTACTGGCGGATGAGGTACAGCACCACACTGAAGGGCGCGACGGTCACCTCGGCCAAGTTCAAGGTGCTCAACAACCACTCCTGGTCCTGCACCAAACGGGAGTTCCAGTTCGGGCTGACCGGTGCGATCTCCTCGGGTACGACATGGAACAAGAAGCCGGGCTGGGCGGGCACGGTCCTGAAGCAGTCGTTCGCGCACGGCTGGTCGTCCAGTGACTGCCCCGACGCCTACGAGTCGTTCGACGTGAAGTCGGGCGCGCAGAAGGGCGCGGACAGCGGCTGGTCCACCATCACCTTCGGGATGCAGGCCACCAGCGAGAGCGACACCCAGACCTGGCGGAAGTTCCGGGCCACCTCGGCCGAGCTGACCGTGGTCTACAACCGCAAGCCGGCCGTGCCCAGCAGTGTCACCTCCACCCCGGGCGGTGCCTGCAAGGCCACCACGGCCGGCACGACGATCGGCAAGACCAACCTGGTCCTGTCGGCGAAGTCCACCGACCCGGACGGCAACCTCAAGGGGCTGCGCTTCCGGTTCTGGAAGTCGGGCGCCAGCACTCCGGCCGGCACCCTCGTCACCAGTCTCTCCAGCGGCAAGGGCACACTGACCGTCCCGTCGACCACTCTGGTGGACAAGGGCGTCTACCACTGGGACGTACGGGCGGAGGACTCCGGCGGCCTGGTCTCCGCGTACTACCCCACCAGCGGCAACCGGTGCACCGTCACGGTCGACGGCTCGGCCCCGCCGCCGCCGACCGTCGAGAGCGACGTCTTCCTTGAGGCCACCGACGACGGCCTGACCTGGGCGACCGTCAAGTTCCCCGGTTCCGGGGCCGTCACGTTCACCTCCCCGGGCACGGCGAAGTTCCAGTACGGCATCGACGGCCTGGGCTGGACCGATGTGACCGCAACCAACGGCACCGCCACCGTCCCCGCCCTGAAGCCCTCCCACTCGGGCCCCAACTCGCTCCGGGTGTACGCCTTCGACTCCAACGGGAACAAGAGCGCCGTCACCAACCACATCTTCTACGTCCAGCCCGGCGACAAGGGCGACAGCCCCGGTGACACCGGCGGCGACGGGATCCCCGACCTCCTCAAGGTGGACAGCGCCGGAAACCTGTTCACCTGCGTCGGGTTCCCGGACGGCGAACTGAACGGCTGCCTGGACGCCTCGTACACCTCAGGCACCTCGGGTACGTCCGGCAAGCAACTGCACCCGGAGAACCACTGGTACAACCCCACCACCGGCAAGGCCGCGCTGATCAGCCATTACGGGGACGCCTACCCCGGCGACGGCATCACCGACCTCTTCGCCGTCACCCCGGACGGCGCCCTCTGGCTCTACCCCGGCGACGGCTACGGCAGCTTCGACGTCGGCAAACGGATCAGAATCCTGCTCCCCTCCAACGCCCCGGCCCCCTCCACCTGGACCCAGATCAAGGCTCTGGGCGACATCGACGGCGACAAACTCCCCGATCTCGTCCTGCGGGCCGGCCCCGCTTTCTGGATCCTGTCCGGCTACACCGGCGCCACCTTCCGGACGGCGACGCTGATGAACGTCGACGCATGGGCCCGCCGCGACATCGTCAACGTCGCCGACATCAACGGCGACAGCGTCCCCGACCTGCTGTGGCGCAACCTGGACAACGGCAACATGTACGTCCGCCACGGCAAGCCCGGCAAGGCGGGCGGCGCCGACCTCGAATCGCTCAAGCTGGCCTCGAACTCCCTCAACGGGGACGTCTCCTACGGAACGAGCTGGACGGAGGCCAACATCTCGACGGCCCTCGGTGTCCCCGACATCAACGGCGACGGCATCCCCGAGATCTGGGCCCGCTCCGGCGTCGACGGAAAGATGCGGATCTACCACCCCTCGAAGACCAACACGAACGCCCCGGTCAAGGTCGCCCTGGCCGAGGACTGGAGCTCGGTGAGAGCCCTCGGCTGACCCGCTTGGACCCGCGCTGATCGCTGATCGGTCCGAAGGGGCAACGTCCGGTGCGCTGCCCCGCACCCGCTCGGCCGCCGAGCGCGAACGCACGACGGCCGGGTTCTGGTTGCCCCCTCCATCCAGGGGGCAACCAGAACCCGGCCGATATCGGAGCAACCGACCTCCGACCAGGCCAGTGGCTGCGCACCGGCGCGGGCACACTCGTCCAGATCACGACGGTCGAACACCGGACCGTACCGGACGAGGCGGTCTACAACCTCACCGTCGGTGACTTGCACACGTACTACGTGCTGGCAGGGGCTACCCCGATCCTCGTTCACAACTGCAATGTCAACGGTGCGGCCGAGGTCAGGATCCCTGACTGGGCTACAGATGCAGAGGCGCAGCAGTTTGCGGACTATGTAGATGCGGCCAATGATGCGATTGCCCGGGGCCAGATGTCACCTACGGGCCGCGTTTCCACTGCTGGTGCAATCAGGAGGGAGGCGGCACGTGAGGCGGCGGCCGAGCGGCGCCGTGCGGTGGCAGCTGGAACCCCGTACTCCGGAGTGGCTGGGCATGCGCCTGACGCGATGTGGCTGGGCCATGGGGTACCCCCCACCTGGATTGATATGACGAAGCGGGTGAACAGCAGCCTTTCTGCCCAAGGGCAACGCTGCCCTGTAGGGTGCAGCCCTAGAAGCTTCGTACTCGTGGACAATAGGGGTGGCGGTGTCTGATTGGTCGAGGCTCTTCGCAGAAATGGAAACGGCTAAGCGCAGGTTGGCGGTGAGTGACCGAGACGGGCTGTGGCGTCACGAGCAACGTCGACCTCCAGCCATACCGGATCGGATCACGGAGATCGCCAGGGTGACGCACTGTTCGATGGACCCTGAGTACGCAGATTTCCTCCTGCATGCGGATGGTTGGCCAGCCATTTTGCAAGATATTGATCTATTTGGCACGGCGGACTTCGATACCGACGCTTACGCCGAATCTGAGGAATTGGTGCGGGTGATCGAAGATGAGGTGGAGATCGAGCGTGGAGAAGGCTTCACTCGCTTGATTCCCATCGGGGCGTCACGGACGGATATCGACATCCTCGTCATGCCGTGTGCGAGCGATTTGAAGCGATCGGCCCCTGTCATCTGGCTTGCGGGCGGGGAAGTCGAAAGGTACCAAACCTTCTCCGATTTCTTTCAGGGGATGATCGCCGAGAATAACGCGGAGGCGGACTCCCTGGCGTGACTCGCCAGTTGTCCACCCCCCGAGTGACAAGAGCAAATGTGAAGCCCCGCCAGGGGTCTTGGGTCTAGTGGTTGTCGCAACACCCCAGTTCAGGGGATGCGATGGACTTCGAGATCCGGAAGGTCCGCAAGGCTCATGGGCCTATGAAGTTGCGGCGGGAGCGGGAGCGATACTTCCTGCTTGTGCGACAGGGCTTGTGCAACAAAGAGGCGTCCCGACTGGTGGGCGTCAACGAGCGGACCGGACGTGAGTGGCGTAACGGCCGCAGTGATCCGGCCAGGTTTCGGGCGCCTGCCCAGCAAGGGCGGGCGCCCGTCGCCATGTCGTCGGGCCGGTATCTGCGCGACGATGAACGGCTTCACATCGCTGACCGGCTGCGGGAGAAGGCCACGATCCGTGCGATCGCCGCGGAGCCGGGCCGCAGCCCGTCCACGGTCAGCCGGGAGATCCGCCGCAACCGCACCACGGATCCTCGTGGTCAGTGGCACTACCGCCCCCACGCGGCCCAGGCACGTGCAGGTACGCGGCCACACTGCCCTGCGCGGAGGGGACGGGGACGCCGCGGTTGCTGGCGGCGATCTTCTCGGTGAGCTTGGCCGGGACGTCTCTGCGGGTGGTGCCGTAGACGCGGAGGGGGAGGGGGAGCCGCCGGATACGTCCTCGGCGCTCGCAACCGCAACATGCCGTGTGCCGGCGCAGGCCGTGCCGTGACCTCGTTCTTGTCGAGCGGGAAAGCGCTGCCGCCATGGCGCGGGCCCCGCCCTCCGGTCCTTCCTCCGTCGCCGTCGTCGTACGCCGCCGTCAGTTCCGCGCCCTCGCCCGGCGCGAGACCACCGCGCGCAGTACCCGCTGGCCCTCGGTCGACAGGTCCATCGCCCGGCGCATCGCGCCCGCGTCGCCCGCCGGGTCGGTCAGGATCTCCAGGATCCGGATCTGGCGCCGCAGTTCGCCGGCGACCAGCGGGCCGACTCCGTCGCCGCCCTCCGTTCCGTCCACCGCGTCGGCCACGGCCGCCGGGTCCTCACGGCAGCGCACCAGCCACGCGGCCGCGGCGGCGCTGCCGCTCTCGCCGACCGCGTCGAGCTTCTGGTGGATCTCCAGCGCGACGACGGAGCAGGTGTCGGCCCAGACCCGCAGTGGTCCGGCTTCCCACCGGGGCGGCGCTGAGCCGAGCATGGTCCGTACGAGCGCGAGGGTGACCCCCGCGCCGGAACCGCCCCCTGCCTCCGAAGCCGCCGCTTCCGGCTCGGGGCCCGGCTCCGCCGCGATCGCCGCGTCCAGTGCGGCCCTGGCCTCCGCCAGCCGGTCCGGCCACCCCGTCGCTCCGGCGGCGACACCCGCCCACAGCGGGCGCAGCGCATCAGGCTCCTCGGCCAGCGGTGGCAGGCACCGGTCGAGGCAGGCGAGACCGCTCGCGGCCAGGCCTCGCTCGTCCGCCTGCGCGATCAGTTTCACCAGACTCATGAATGTCTCCCGTCGCGGACGCAGTACTGACCAGTACTGCGTCGATCACCCGGAAAATGTCACTCCGAGATCGCGCGTAGACCGCCCATAGGCCGTGGAACGCCCATCCATGCATCAACCATCTTTCAACGGCCCGCCCTTGGAGGGCCTGACCGATCTCCTCGATCTCCTCCGCAGGGCCGCCCGTGGAACACCTGTCTCCCACGGGCGGCCCTGTACGCAGGTCGCGCGGTTCAGACGCCGAGCTTCCCCGCGAGCGCCGTGAACGCGCTCCAGCTCCGCGTCGGCTTGTCCGGGTTCCACAGTTTCTGCGCCACCGCGGCCAGCGGCATCCGGATGCCCTGGGCGACCTGGGTCTCGGTCTGGGCGTTCGGGAAGTCGCCCCAGATCGCGAACGCGCCGCCCTGGATCTGCTTCGAGTACCGCTCCGGCACCGGCTTCGTGCCCCGCAGGACCAGCGGGGTCCAGTCCTCGTAGATGCGCTTCCCGGTCGGGTAGACGAAGTCGTTCGGCTCGCCGAGCACGTAGTAGAGGTACTCGTCGTTGAAGTTCACGACCTTGCGTCCCTCACTCAGGTACGCGACCGGCTCGCGCGCCCCGATCTCCTTGCCCGTCCAGTACTGGACCTCCATGTCCGGGTCGGCCTTCACGACCCCGCCCTTGAACAGGCCGTCGTTCCAGACCTTGAGCTTCTTGCCGTACGGGCCGAGCGCCTTGCCCCGGTCGTTCGTCCAGGCCGTGGTCAGGTCCTGGATCCGCGCGTTCGGGCCGTACTTCTGGACCGCGAGCCGGGCCAGCTCCGGGTAGGAGGCCTCGGGGTTCCGGACCACCAGGGCCTGGTACTCGTCCGCGCCGAGGTTCCACCACTTACCGGGGAAGAGCTGGGCGAACTCGCTCTGGAGGTCGTCCACGATCTTCGCCGCGGCCGGCTGGGAGATGTCGATCGCGCCCTTGGTCGGCTGCCCGTTGACGTTGCGGAGCTGGAGGGAGGGGTGCGGGCGCATCACGGCGCCGAGGTGTCCGGGCGAGTCGATCTCCGGGACGACGGTGATGTGCAGCCGGTCGGCGAGCGCCAGGATCTGGCGGACCTGGGCCTTGGTGAGGTGCTGCTGGGAGACGATCTCGGGGTGGGTCGTGGACTCGATCCGGAACCCCTGGTCGTCCGAGAAGTGCAGGCCGAGCTGGTTGAGCTTGAGGTCGGCCATCTCCCGCAGCCGGTCCTCGATCCAGCCCGGCGTGTAGTACTTGCGGGCGATGTCGAGGTTGAGCCCGCGCTGCGGGCGGGCGGGGGCGTCCCGTACGACCCCTTCCGGCATCGTGCCGTCGGCGCGTACCGCCTGCTTGAGCGTGCGGGTGCCGTAGAAGACCCCGGCCTGGTCGGGCCCGGTGATCCGGACCTTGTTGTCACGGGCGGTGAGGGTGTACGACTCGGCGGCGCCGCTGCCGCTCGCGAGAGCCAGCTCGACATCGCCGGCCCGGGCGGCGACCGCGCCCCGGTAGGAGATCTTCAGCTCCTGGGAGAGCAGCTTCCCCTCGTCGGCCAGTCCCTCACTGCCCTTGGCTATGACGACCCCGCTGTCCGGGGCGGGTTTCCAGCCGGGACCTCTGGCCGCCTCGTGCTTCCGTACGGAGGGTATGGACTGCGGCGCCTTGGAGAGCGGATAGGACCGTGTGGGTGAGGGCGTGGCCGCGGCGCTGGTGGCGGAGCGGCCCGCGGTGTTGTCCGAGGAGCCGGCGTTTCCGCTCCCGGAGTCGCAGCCCGCGACGGTGACAGCGGTGGCCAGGGCTACGGCCGCCGCTCCGGCGGCCCGGGTACCCGGGGATGACCACATCACTCAAACCTCCTGTGTACGGATGTACGGCATACGTGCGACACGTGTACGGCATACGTGCGACACGATTACGGCGAAGGTCCCACGGCGACGTCCATTCCGCGCGCCGAAACTCTCCCATCCGGGTGAATCGCGCGCAGCCGTCGGACGTCTCGCTCAGGGCATCGATAACGTTTACGACGCATCCGCCCCTGCCGGCTCAACCATTTCGTGTGCCAGTACGTCTGTCTTTGTGCCGGTCGTGTGTGCAGACCGTACGGACGGGTCGTGCAGGGCCGCTCCGGCCGTACGCACGTGTCGTCCGCACATGTCGTATCACCCCGCCGACCATCCGCTCACATCACGCCATCTCCCCGGGCATGTGCCCGTGGGACATGTGCCCGACCGCTGTCGTCCCACCGCGTTCGAGGAGCCTTCGCTGTCCCGCGCATCAGACGCCGGCCACTCGGACGGCCTGCCCCGTCCGACCGGCCTGCCCGTTCCGACCGGCCTGCCCCGTCCGACCGGCCTCGCCCGCTTCAACGCCGCCGCACCGGCCGCCGCCGAAGCCGCGCTGCTCACCTGCTGCGGCAGCCACCGCTGGGCCGAGCGCGTCGCCGCCCACCGCCCGTACCCCGATCTCGACTCGCTGCTCGCCGCCTCCGACGAGGCCGGTTACGACCTGCCGGTGCCCGATCTGACCGAGGCGCTGGCCGCCGAGTCCTCCGCCGTACCGCCGCTCCCGGCGCCGCGCGCCGCACGGACGGCGCTGCACGCCGCGCATTCCGCGTACGAGAGCAGCTTCGGGCACCCGTTCGTGATCAGCCTGGACGATCGGAGCCCCGAGGAGCACCTGGACCACATACTGGCCGGTATCCGCACCCGGCTCTCCCACGACCCGGACCTGGAGCGCTCCGTCTCCGCCGACGAGCTGCGGCGACTCGCCCGGGGCCGGATCGTCCGGCTGCTCTCAGGGGGAGCGGGTCCGGCCGGGCGGCAGCCGGGGCCGCCGGACCCGCGTACCCCGGAATCCGGCGGGATTCCGGGCCGTTCCGGCTGTTCAGGGTGGAGCGATAGCCCGTCCGTGGCTGTTTGATTGCCTGTTTGATCACATCTATGGGACCCCACGCGAAGGAACCGACAAGTCGTCGCTACCATTGCCGGGGCCGGTGGACCGTACCCGGCCGGGCGCGACCGACACCACTGTGCTTGATTGAGTAGAAGATGGCGGCCGGCCCCGATCCCCGCTCCCGGAGGGCTTTTCCGTGCCGGCTGGAACGCTGTACCGCGGCCGGGAAGGAATGTGGTCGTGGGTGGCTCATCGAGTCACCGGCGTGCTCATCTTCTTCTTCCTGTTCGTACACGTGCTGGACACCGCTCTCGTCCGCGTCTCGCCAGAGGCGTACGACGATGTCGTGGCGACCTACAAGACGCCGCTCGTGGCGCTGCTCGAATACGGCCTGGTGGCCGCGATCCTCTTCCACGCGCTCAACGGCCTGCGTGTCATCGCCGTGGACTTCTGGTCCAAGGGCCCCCGCTACCAGAAGCAGATGCTCTGGTCCGCCGTGGGCATCTGGATCATCCTGATGGTCGGTGCCCTCTACCCCGTGCTCGGCCACGCCGTACGCGAAGTCTTCGGGAGCTGAGAGTTCTGATGTCCACCGACACCACGCCCGCTTCCACCACCACTTCCGCGATCAGTCCGGTCGAGGGCGAGAGCCTCTACGACGTGGATCACCCGGCTCCGCTGATCGAGCCGCCGCGCAAGCGCACCGGCAAGACCCCGAAGTCGACCCGCGGCAACTTCGAGATGGCCGCGTGGCTCTTCATGCGCCTCTCCGGAGTCGTCCTCGTCGTCCTGGTCATCGGCCACCTGCTCATCCAGCTCGTACTGGACGGCGGTGTGTCCAAGATCGGCTTCGCCTTCGTGGCCGGCCGCTGGGCCTCCCCGTTCTGGCAGGTCTGGGATCTGCTGATGCTCTGGCTCGCCATGCTGCACGGCGCCAACGGCCTCCGCACGATCATCAACGACTACGCGGAGCGCCCCAACACGCGCCTGTGGCTCAAGGGCCTGCTGTACACCGCCACGGTGTTCACCATCCTTCTGGGCTCGCTGGTGATCTTCACCTTCGACCCGAACATCCGCTAGAGCCGGGGCAGACGAGACCAATGAAGATCCACAAGTACGACACCGTCATCGTCGGCGCCGGCGGCGCCGGTATGCGCGCGGCCATCGAGTCGACCAAGCGCAGCCGCACCGCGGTGCTCACGAAGCTCTACCCGACCCGCTCCCACACGGGCGCGGCGCAGGGCGGCATGGCCGCCGCGCTCGCCAACGTGGAGGAGGACAACTGGGAGTGGCACACCTTCGACACGATCAAGGGCGGCGACTACCTGGTCGACCAGGACGCCGCCGAGATCCTGGCGAAGGAGGCCATCGACGCGGTCCTCGACCTGGAGAAGATGGGCCTGCCGTTCAACCGCACCCCGGACGGCACCATCGACCAGCGCCGCTTCGGCGGCCACTCCCGTAACCACGGCGAGGCGCCGGTCCGCCGGTCCTGCTACGCCGCGGACCGTACGGGCCACATGATCCTCCAGACCCTGTACCAGAACTGCGTCAAGGAGGGCGTGGAGTTCTTCAACGAGTTCTACGTCCTGGACCAGCTCCTCACCGAGGTCGACGGGGTCAAGAAGTCGGCGGGCGTCGTCGCGTACGAGCTGGCCACCGGCGAGATCCATGTCTTCCAGGCGAAGTCGGTCATCTACGCGTCCGGCGGCACCGGCAAGTTCTTCAAGGTGACCTCGAACGCGCACACCCTGACCGGTGACGGCCAGGCCGCGTGCTACCGCCGCGGGCTGCCGCTGGAGGACATGGAGTTCTTCCAGTTCCACCCGACGGGCATCTGGCGCATGGGCATCCTGCTGACGGAGGGCGCCCGCGGTGAGGGCGGCATCCTCCGCAACAAGGACGGCGAGCGCTTCATGGAGAAGTACGCGCCCGTCATGAAGGACCTCGCCTCGCGTGACGTCGTCTCGCGCTCCATCTACACGGAGATCCGCGAGGGCCGCGGCTGTGGCCCCGAGGGCGACCACGTCTACCTGGACCTGACGCACCTGCCGCCGGAGCAGCTCGACGCCAAGCTGCCCGACATCACGGAGTTCGCGCGGACCTACCTGGGCATCGAGCCGTACACGGACCCGATCCCGATCCAGCCGACCGCGCACTACGCCATGGGCGGCATCCCCACCAACGTCCAGGGCGAGGTCCTCCGCGACAACACGACGGTCGTCCCCGGGCTGTACGCGGCCGGCGAGGTCGCCTGTGTGTCGGTGCACGGCGCCAACCGCCTCGGCACCAATTCGCTGCTCGACATCAACGTCTTCGGCCGCAGGTCGGGCATCGCCGCGGCCGAGTACGCGGCGAAGAACGACTTCGTCGAGCTGCCCGAGGACCCGGCGTCGCTGGTCGAGGCCCAGGTCGAGCGGTTGCGCGCGTCCACGGGCAAGGAGCGGGTGGCGACGCTGCGCCTGGAGCTCCAGGAGTGCATGGACGCCAACGTGATGGTGTTCCGCACCGAGCAGACGATCAAGACGGCCGTCGAGAAGATCGGCGAGCTGCGCGAGCGCTACCTGAACGTCTCCGTCCAGGACAAGGGCAAGCGGTTCAACACGGACCTGCTGGAGGCCATCGAGCTGGGCAACCTGCTCGACCTGGCCGAGGTGATGGCCGTCTCCGCGCTCGCCCGCAAGGAGTCGCGCGGCGGTCACTACCGCGAGGACTTCCCCAACCGTGACGACGTGAACTTCATGCGCCACACCATGGCGTACCGCGAGGTCGGCGACGACGGCAACGAGTCCATCCGTCTCGACTACAAGCCGGTCGTCCAGACCCGCTACCAGCCGATGGAGCGTAAGTACTGATGGCTACCCCGACCCTGGACAAGCTCAGCGCGCTGGAGGCGGACTCCACCTCCTCGCACCTCATCGCGGTCACGTTCCGGATCCGCCGGTTCAACCCCGAGGTCTCCGCGGAGGCCGAGTGGCAGGACTTCCAGATCGACATCGATCCGAAGGAACGCGTCCTCGACGCCCTCCACAAGATCAAGTGGGATGTCGACGGCACCCTGACGTTCCGGCGCTCCTGCGCACACGGCATCTGCGGCTCCGACGCGATGCGGATCAACGGCCGCAACCGGCTGGCGTGCAAGACGCTGATCAAGGACATCATCTCGACGGACAAGTCCGGCGCGGTCTCCAA
Source organism: Streptomyces sp. NPDC096310 (assembly GCF_044763125.1). Classification (NCBI taxonomy): domain Bacteria; kingdom Bacillati; phylum Actinomycetota; class Actinomycetes; order Kitasatosporales; family Streptomycetaceae; genus Streptomyces; species Streptomyces sp. NPDC096310. The sequence continues at coordinate 82,831 of NZ_JBIWFO010000019.1, forward strand.
GCCGGTCACGATCGAGGCCATAAAGGGGCTGACGGTCCTCAAGGACCTCATCGTCGACATGGACCCGTTCTTCCAGGCGTACCGCGACGTGATGCCCTTCCTGGTCACCAGCGGTAACGAGCCGACGCGGGAGCGCCTGCAGTCCGCCGAGGACCGCGAGCGATTCGACGACACCACCAAGTGCATCCTGTGCGCCGCGTGCACGTCGTCCTGCCCGGTGTTCTGGAACGACGGGCAGTACTTCGGCCCGGCCGCGATCGTCAACGCGCACCGCTTCATCTTCGACTCGCGTGACGAGGCGGGCGAGCAGCGCCTGGAGATCCTGAACGACAAGGACGGCGTGTGGCGTTGCCGCACCACGTTCAACTGCACGGACGCCTGCCCGCGCGGTATCGAGGTCACGAAGGCGATCCAGGAAGTCAAGCGTGCGCTGATCACGCGCCGCTTCTGACGCCGTCGCGATGTCGCCCGGCCCGAAGCCCGTTCCCGTACGCATGCCGTACGGGAACGGGCTTCCGGTGTGTCAGGATCGGTGCGAGGCAGCCGAGGAGGCCCCATCGGGCCCGGGGAAGCGGGGAATGAGATGAGCGAGCCAAATCCGTACGCGGACGGTGACTACACCTGGGGTCCGGCGCAGCAGTCCGGCCCTGGAACCCCGGCGGGCCAGCCCGGACCGTATACGCCTGGGACCCCGCAGTACGACTTCCCGCCCCCGACACTCGCCGACGGCCAGTCGTTCACGCCCCCGGGATACGGCTTCCCCCCGCCGGCCCAGGGCTATCCCCCGGCCCCCATGGGCGGCCCGGGCCCCGGCGGCGGCGCGCCGCTGCTGGCGATCGGCGACATCACGGTCACGGGCGACTCGATCATCACCCCTTCGGGCACGATGCCGCTGAAGGGCGCGGTCTGGAACGCGACGGACATGTCCCGCACGGAGGAGAAGATCCCCACGCACGCCATTGTGCTGGCGATCGTCTTCGGTCTGCTCTGCCTGGTCGGGCTCTTCTTCCTCCTGATGAAGGAGAAGCGGACGACGGGCTTCGTCCAGGTCATGGTCACGAGCGGCGGCAGGCACCACTCGACGATGATCCCGGCGATGGGCCCGGAGTCCTTCCAGATGGTCATGGGCCAGATCAACTACGCCCGGTCACTGAGCAACATGTGAGGCCGGGCCCCGGCTGAAGCGCCAGGCTGTTGGCCGGGGGCGCGCGGTAGTGGAGTGGGGCGGCGGCGCGCTTCGTCAAGCGTCCGCCGACCGGATGGGGGTTGGGGCTCATGCCCCGCTGGTCACTGTCGGGTGTTGGGTGCGGGTTCGGGCGGTGGCCTGCCGGGTGGGGTGGGTGCCGGGAGTCCCGATCAGCGCTTCCCCACCCGAAAAGCATGCACTATGCCCCACTTTGACCTACCTGGCAGGGGGTTGGGTGCCCGTTGTTCCACTCGTGCGGACCGAAAGCTCCCCTATCCGGGACTTTCGGTCCATGCACCCCCTCTAGGCACCACACCTGCCCCACACGTCACACCCGGCCCGAAGTCACCCGGCCCCTCCACCCACGAACAGTGACCAGCGGGGCATGAGCCCCACCAACAACCCACCACCGGCCGCCGGGCCCGCCCCATGCAGCCCCTCAGGGTTGCCCTTCCCCCTCATCCGCTTTCAGCGGCGCAGCCGCAGGCGGCGGTTCGTAGTCCGGGCACTTCGGGCTGCCGCACTCGCACGGCGGCCACTTCAGCGCCGACCCCGGCGCCAGGTCGGCGCCCTCCGCCCCGGGCTCGCCCTTGCGCACGACGAGCGTGCCGTCGACTCCGAAGGTCGCGATCAGCATGGACAGGCGCTGCCGCGCCTCGCTGCTCGTCATTCCGACCTCCGCAGGCCGCACGCCAAACGCCCCAGCAACTCCCGCGTGGGCGGGGCGAATCGCCGAGGCACCCAGCCGGGTACGAGGCGCCAGAACCCTCCGCTCTCGATCAGCGCGGCCAACTCGTCCGAGTCGTCCGTCCTCGTATCGGTGGCCTGCTCGCACATAGGGGATGTACCTTCCGTTATCAGCTGCTCGCTTTCTGTACTCAAGCTTCGGCGTGCGCGAGCGGGTCCAACAGACAGGCAGGCTGGACGCTGATGGCTGTCCAGCGGACATTCGGGGGGTTCACGTGACTGTCGAAAACGAAACCGAAGAGACGGCCGACCCGGCCGTCTCTCCTCTCGCCCACTTCGGCGCCGAGGTACGGCTTGAGCGCGAGCGCCTGGGGATCACACGCGAAGCGCTCGGGAAGGAGGCGTGCTGCGGTTACTCACTCGTGGCAAAGATCGAATCCGGGAAACGCGTACCGCCACTGAACTTCGCCGAGGCGTGCGACCGGATGTTCCCGCACTCCAACGGACGCTTCGTCAGGCTCTGGCCGCTTGCGTTGCGGTGGGCCTTTCCGCCGTGGTTCCGCACCTACGTGGAACTGGAGTGGACCGCTACCGCACTGCGTATGTTCCACCCACAGTTGGTGCCTGGCATCGCACAGACGGAGGATTACGCGCGGGCGGTGTTGCGCACTGGGCGCCCGACCAATCTTGAAGCTCTGGTCACCGCGCGCGTCGAGCGTCAGCGCGTCCTGGAACGAGAGCAGCCGACCCGGTTGTGGCTCATCCTAAACGAGGCGGTTCTTCGTAACACCGTCGGCAGCGAGGCAGTGATGCGAGGCCAACTCGCTCACCTCATGCACCTTGCCCAGACACCACCGCACGTCGTGCAAGTCATCCCGGACAAGGGTAACCACCATGGCTGGGCCAGTCCTTTCGGGCTGTTGTCGTTCACCGAAGGCACCGATGTGGTCCATGTAGACGGATTCCCACGCGGCTACCTCCTGGCGGATACTGACGACGTGACCACGGCTGATACTGCCTATGATCTACTCAGGGCCATGGCCGCGTCACCCAATGAGTCGGCCGAATTGATCGACTCCATCTCGAAGGACTACTCATGATCAGCTTCGATCGCGTCCCGGAAGAGAGCTGGCGGAGTTCCACCTACAGTCAGAACAACGGCGGCGAGTGCGTCCAGGTCGCGGACGGCATCCCCCGCACCATCCCCGTCCGCGACTCCAAGACACCCGAAGCCCCCCACCTCACCTTCCCCGACGCCGCATTCGGCACCTTCGTCCACGCCGTACGCCAAGGCCAGTTCAACACCCCCTGACCGGCGTCAGTTCGCCGAGGTCCTGACGTCCTGGGCCTCGTGGAAGCCCATGTGGCGATTGAACCCCGCGGTCACGCGCGTCACCGTGCTGCGGGGCAGGAAGCGGGGCGCCCAGGTGGTGGCGCGGAAGAGGGGGCGGCCGGGGTACGAGGCCGTCTTTCCGCGGGCGAAGTCGGCCAGTGTCTTCGCGGCGACCGACGTCGGGCTGTCGGCTCTCTTGGCGTCCATGACAGCGGTGGTGTGGTCGAAGAAGCCGGTGTCGGTCGCGCCGGGGTGGGCGACCATGACGCGTACTCCCGTGTCCCGGAGTTCCGCCGAGAGGGCCTCGCTGAAGGAGAGGACGAACGCCTTCGTCGCGGCGTAGCTCGCCTGGTAGGGCATGGGCTGGAACGCCGCCGTCGAGGCGATGTTGATGATCCCGCCCGAGCCGCGTTCGAGCATGCCCGCCCCGATGAGGCGGGTCATCAGCATCAGTCCGGTGATGTTGACGTCGATCGACTGCACGTGCTGCGCCAGGGGGCGGGCGAAGAAGGGGCCGACGGAGCCCAGCCCCGCGTTGTTCACGAGCAGATCGACGGCTACCCCCTGCCGATGCAGTTCCTCGGCGAGGGCCGTGGGGGCTGCCGGATCCGAGAGGTCCGCCCCGATCACCCGGGTCTCGACCTGGTGTTCCGCGTGGATCTCGGCGGCGAGCCGTTCAAGGGCCGGGGCCGAGCGGGCCACGAGGATCAGATGCGCGCCGCGCCGGGCCAACTCCTGCGCGTAGGCCCTCCCGAGCCCTTTGGAAGCTCCGGTGACCAGTGCGGTGGTGCCTCGATAACTGTGCATGGGCGAGGGGCCTTTCCAGGGGAGGTAGGGGGGTGGTGGGCAACGCGACGGGCTCCGCGGCGTCGTGGTACGCGGCCGGGGCGGGCACAATGTGTACAGCGTCAACAATCACCCAAGGAAGTGCGCAGTGTCAACATCTGATCGGCAGAGCTACCACCACGGCGATCTGCGCGCCGCCGTGCTGCGGTCCGCCCTGCATCTGCTGGACACCGACGGCGCGGACGCCCTGTCCCTGCGCGCCGTGGCCCGGCACGCCGGCGTCTCCGCCAACGCCCCGTACCGCCATTACCGGGACAAGGAGGCGCTGCTCGCGGCATTGGCCACCCATGGCTTCACCGAACTCAAGGCACGCTTCGAGGCCGCCGCCGACGACCCGGACGCACCGGACGACCCGGCGGCCTCCCGCCCGGCGGACCTGGCGAGCGCCCTGGCGCCTCTGGCGCGGACCACCGTGCGCTACGCCCTCGACCATCCCGGCCTCTTCCACCTGATGTTCGGGCATCCATGTGTCAGCCATGCCGATGTGAGCGCCGCCTCCGACGCGGCGCAGGCCGCCGTGACCGCGCGCATCGCCGCCTTCGCGCCTCCCGAGCACCGCGAACCCCTCAAGCTCGGCGTCTGGGCCCTCGTCCACGGGCTCAGCCTTCTGCTGCTCGACGGCCGCCTCGGGGATCCCACGCCCCAGCAGATCGACACCCTGGTCGACACGGTGACGCGCACCGTGATCGGCGCCGATTGGCTGGCCGGCAATGCCGCGCCCGGCGAAGAGAGTTGAGACCCGGGACACCGCCCCCAACCCGTCTTGAACATGTTCAAAAGGAGGTCTAGAGTCATGACGTCAGCTTTTGAACAGGTTCAAAAGGAGGGTGGGGCATGGACCTCACTGTTGTCGCGTATGCGGTCTACCTGCTGATCAGCGTCGCGCTGACCGTATGGGTGGCCCGGACACTCAGCCGGAATGGGCGGGTCTTTCTCTCCGACGTACTACAGGGGGACGACAAGCTCGCCGATGCCGTCAACCACCTGCTGGTCGTCGGCTTCTACCTGGTCAACCTCGGCTTCGTCGCGCTGTACCTGAAGGCCGCCGACACCGTCGAGAACGCGCGGGGGCTCTTCGAGGCCCTTTCGGTGAAGGTCGGTGTCGTCCTGCTCGTGCTCGGGGTGATGCACCTCGGCAATGTGTACGTGCTCAACAGGATCCGGCGGCGCGGAATCCTGGAGCGCGAGCAGACGCCCCCCGTGCCGCCGCAGGGCTGGACGGGCACCGCCGTCGCCGGGAGCTGAACGGCGATGGCCGGCACACCCCGCCCGGACACCGGGCCCCGCCCGAGTACCGCGCCCCGGCTGCCCGTACGGCGGCTGACCTTCCTCTACGACGCCCAGTGCGGGCTCTGTGTCCATCTGCGGCACTGGCTGATGCGTCAGCCCCAGCTCGTACCGCTCGACCCGGTGCCCGCGGGCTCGCAGGAGGCCCGGCGGCGGTTCCCCGGCCTCGATCACGGCGCCACGCTCAAGGAGATCACCGTGATCGGGGACAGCGGCCAGATCTACCGGGGGACGGCCGCCTGGATCGTCTGCCTCTGGGCGCTCACCGAACACCGGCCCAGGGCCCACTGGCTCGCCACCCCGGCCGGGGCCCCCTTCGCCAGGGTGAGCGTGCTCGCCGCGTCGAAGTACCGGGAGCTGACGGCGGCGGGCCGTACGGACGACGGCGGAAGCTGCGCCGACGGGGCGTGCGCCAGGCCCGCCCCGCCGTCCCGCTGAAAGCCTCGGCCCGTCGAAGTGCTCACGGCCGTGGCGGCGGCCTGAGGCTCCAGCGGGGGCACGTCGAACTTGGCGTCGTGGGTGAGCCCGCACAGCAGGGCGCGTGCTGCCGCCGACGGCCACGACGGTGGCCAGGCATCCGGCACTCAAGGCCCTGCTGCGGGCCGGCGAGAAGGCCGGCACCATCCGCCCGGGAGTGACCGGCGAGGACTTCACCCTGCTCATCGCCGGCCTCTGGGTGATCGATCCGCGCGGCGCGTGGCAGCCGCAGGTCACCCGGCTCCTGGACCTCGTCATGGCCGGCCTGCGAACGGGAGCGTAGGCCCTCTCCCGTCCGGATCCTGCCAGAACGAACGATCTCCGATCGCCCGTGACTACTGAGAACATGGCGTTCCTCTAGGCTCGGGCAGCGTGAAGGACGAGAAGGATCAGAAGGACGCCAAGGCCCCCGCCACCCCCAAGAGCGAGCAGACCCGCACGCTCATCCTGGAGACCGCGCTGCGGCTCTTCCGGGAACGCGGTTACGACAGAACGACCATGCGGGCCATCGCCCAGGAGGCCGAGGTCTCCGTGGGGAACGCGTACTACTACTTCTCCTCCAAGGAACACCTCGTCCAGGGCTTCTACGACCGGATCGCCACCGAGCACCGTGTGGCGGTCCGGCCCGTGCTCGACCGGGAGACCGGGCTGGAGGCACGCCTCGCCGGGGTGCTGACCGCGTGGCTGGAAATCGCGGAGCCGTACCACGAGTTCGCCGCCCAGTTCTTCAAGAACGCCGCCGACCCGGACAGCCCGCTGAGCCCCTTCTCACCTGAGTCGGAGCCCACCCGGGAGGCCGCCATCTCCGTACACAGGGAGGTGCTGGCCGGCTCCACCACCAAGGTCGACGCCGAACTGGCGCCCTCCCTGCCGGAGTTGATGTGGCTGGCTCAGATGGGCCTGGTCCTGTACTGGGTCTACGACCGCTCGGAGGGCAGCGAACGCACCCACCGTCTCGCCCTGCGCGGCGCACGGCTGGTCGCGCGCAGCGCCGCGCTCTCCCGCTTCCGGGTGCTCCGGCCCCTCGTACGCGAGGTCCACGAACTGTTCACGGACTTCCTGCCGGGCATGGCCCAGGTGGCCGCCGCCCGGCAGGAGAACGGCGGCGGCAGGAGAGGGAAGAAGAGCTGAGGCGGACGACGCACGGGGGCGGCTGATGGCGGGCGGCGACCGGCTGATGGCGGGCGGACGGTCAGAGCCGGCCCAGCCGCCACAGCCGCCAGATGCCCGTACCGTCCGACAGGTACTCCGAGCCCGTCACGTCCTCGCCGCTCAGGACGTAGTCCTTCTTCTGCCAGAGCGGCACGATCGGCACGTCCTCGGCCACCGTGCGCTGCAACGACTTGAAGTCCTGTGCGGCGCGCCCGCGTTCGGCGTACCGCTGCGTCGAGCGGATCAGTTCGTCGACCCGGTCGTCCGTGTAGCCGTTGTGCAGGATCGAGCCGCGTCCGATCAGCGGCTGGATGAAGTTGTCGGGGTCGGGGAAGTCCGGTACCCACCCGATGGTGTACGCATCGAACTCGCCCTTGGAGTAGCCCTTCTGGAACTCCGTCCACTCCTTCTCGACGACCTTCACCTTGAAGAGCCCGGTCGCTTCGAGCTGGCGGCGCAGCTCGGCCGCCTCCGGCGCCGCCGCGCCGCCCTGCGCGTATCCGAGCGTGAAACTCACCGGTACCCGGACGTTCGCGTCGTCCTCCAGGAGCGCGCGGGCACGCACGGTGTCCGGCTCCGGGTAGGCGTCGAAGAACGGGGTGCCGTGGGAGGTGATGCCCTGGGGGATCAACGAGTAGAGCGGTTCGACCGTCGAGTCGTAGACACCGGAGACGATCCGGGGCCGGTCGACGACGGTGGCGATCGCCCGGCGCACCGCCGGGTCGGCCATCGGCGATCCGGCCCGCGTGTTGAGGACGAGGTTGCGGATGGCGGCGCTGTCCGTCTCGGTGACCCGTACGCCGTCCGTGCCGCCGTCCAGCCCGGCGATCACCGAGGGCGGGAGCTGGCGGTGGGTGACCTCGACCGTACGGGCCCGCCAGGCGTCGGCGAGCGCGTCGGAGGTCTTGAAGTACTCGATGTCGACCGGGCCGCCGGTCGCGTCGATCGCGCCCCGGTAGTCGGGGTTGGGCTCCAGGTGGGCGGAGGAGCCCGGCAGGTACTGGTCGAGGAGGTACGGGCCCGAGCCGCCGACCTTGTCACCGGCGAGCAGCGCGTCCGCCGGGTACTGGGTGCGGTCGACGATCGCACCGGCCCCGGTGGCCACCTTGAGCGGGAACGTCGCATCCCCCGAGCGGAGCTGGAAGGTGACCGTCAGCCCGTCCGCCACCACGGACTTGAGCGTGGCGAAGAGGGGCGCGGGCCCGGCGTCCGCCTTGATGGCCAGGACGCGGTCGAAGGAGTACTTGACGTCCTCCGCGGTCAGCGTCGCGCCGCTGGGGAAGCGGATGTCGTCCCGCAACTCGCAGCGGTAGGTGGTGAGTTCCGTACCGACGAAGCCGCAGGAGCGGGCCGCGTCCGGTACGGGAGTGGCCGAGGCGGGTGTGAACGTGAGCAGCGACTGGTAGATGTTGCTGAACAGCGCCCAGGAGCCCGCGTCGTACGCCCCCGCCGGATCGAGCGACGAGACGACGTCCGTCGTGCCGACGGTGATCGGTTTCTCCTCCGCCCGGTTGGACGGCAGGAGCTGCCAGCCGCCCACCCCCGCGACCACCAGTACCAGACATGTGACGAGTATCCGCGCACGGACCGAACGCATCGCTGTGCCCCTCTATCACGCCCACCCCTGACCGTGATGGCGCTCACCCAACCACAAAGGTCTCCACCTGTGGAAGAGAAAACGGCACTCTCCCGGGCAACGGTCACGTCAAGCCGGGAACACTCGCGAGCAGGGAGCGGAGGAGGGGCCCGCCGGGTCCTCGCGGGGACCCCGCAGGGGCCCCCGCGAGGGGTCACGCCTGGCGTGAGGCCAGCTCCACGACGGTGATGTCGGAGGGCGCCCCGACCCGTACGGGAGGCCCCCAGGCGCCCGCGCCGCGCGACACGTAGAGCTGGGTGTCCTGGTACCGCTCCAGCCCGGCGACGGTGGGGTTGGCGAAGCCCGCGAGGAGGTTGCCGGGCCAGAGCTGGCCGCCGTGGGTGTGGCCGGAGAGCTGGAGGTCGACGCCGTGGCGTACGGCGTCGTGGATGACGACGGGCTGGTGCGCGAGGAGTACGGAGGCCCTGGCCTGGTCGCGGTCCCCGAGCGCCTTCACGAAGTCGGGGCCCTCGCCCTCGCTCTCACCCGCGATGTCGTTGACCCCGGCGAGATCGAATCCGGCGATCTCGACGCGCTCGTTCTCCAGGGGCCGCAGCCCCAGTTCGCGTACGTGGTCGACCCATTCGGCGGCGCCCGAGAAGTACTCGTGGTTCCCGGTCACGAAGAAGGAGCCGTGCGGCGCCTCCAGACCGGCGAGGGGTTCGGCGGCGGAGCCCAGGTTCTGGACGGTGCCGTCGACCAGGTCACCGACGACGGCGATCAGGTCGGGCCGGGTGGAGTTGATCGTACGGACGATGCGCCGGGTGTGGGCGCTGCCGAGGATCGGGCCGAGGTGGATATCGCTGACGACGGCGATACGGAAGCCGTGGGCGGCGCGCGGCAGCTTGGCCAGCGGGACGGTGACGCGCTTGACGGAGGGGCCGCGCAGGACGCCGTAGGTGCCGTACCCGACGGTGGCGAGCGCGGCGGTGGCGGCGGCGCCGCCGACGGCACGGGAGACGAACAGCCGGCGGGAGGGGCCGGACGGAGTGGGGGTGGGGGTGGTGGAGGAGGTGCCGGAGGGAGCGGGGGCGGGGGCCTCGGTGTCCGGTTCGGTGTCGGTCTTCGTCGCCGTGCCCGCCGGCGCCCGGGTCGTCGCGTCCGCCCGGGTCTTCGCGTCCGCCCGGGTCTTCGCGTCCGCCCGCGCCGTCGTCCTCGTCTCCGCCGTCGCGGTGGCGCCCGCTTCCGGGGCGCCCGCGTCCATGGCGGCCACGTCCCGTGGCCCCGTCGGAGTAATCGGCTCCGTTGTCTTTCCCGCCGTTCCCGCCGTTCCCGCCGCGTCCCGGCGCGCCAGGAAGCGCCGCAGCAGCGGGCGTACGGCCTCGGCCACCACCAGCGCCAGCACCAGGTACAGCAGCGTCGCCAGCCACATGAACCCCGGCCAGGCCAGGATCTGCTGGAGCCGGAAGGGCGCTCCCGAACGGCTCGAACTCAGGGCGCCGACGGAGAGGACAGGCAGCACAATGATCGCAACCGTTCCCAGCCTGCGGGCGGCCCCGGGCGCCGATGTCGTGTCGCGCACCAGGCGCCGCCACACGTACCAGTGTGCCGAGACCAGCACCGCGACGACCGCGAGCACTGCCAGAACGACCACGACCATCACGAAGAACGCTCCCCCTGAGCCTGTTGTTCGGGCTGTTCGCGCCGGAGTGCGCGGACGCCACGGAACCCGATCACGCCGATCGCCGTCCCCAGAAGAAAGGACACGACGGCGAGCGTCAGGTGCACCCAGAAATATCCCGTGGGGTCACCGGCGTCGTCGAAGGCGAGTCCGCTGCCGTCCTGCCAGAGATTTTTCACGAAAGTGATCCAGATGAACCAGCTCCAGACCCCGAAAACGAGCAGGAACCAGGACACGGGGCGGCTGAGCTTCATGGATTCAGTATCGCCGTCGCCCTCCGGACGGCGGCAGCGGGGTCCAGGAGATCCGCCGGTGTCCGCGTCCATGGCCGACGCATGTACGTTCTCGGTCGTGCCCGCTCTGAAAAAGACCGCTGTGACGGTCCTCGCCGCCGCTCTGCTGCCCGTGATAGCCGCCCTGCCCGCCGCCGCGGCCACCTCGGCGCCCGGGACACCCGAGGCACCCACGGCCTCCGCCGACAGCGCGGCCGACGCGCCCGGCAAGAAGCAGCCCCGGCCGCCCGCCTCGATGTCCACGGTCGGCGGGACCGTGCTCGGAAAGGCGGGTACGCAGGTGCATCTCGGCGCGGGCGTGCCGGTGCTGCCGAAGAAGCTGAGCGGCCGGTCCTGGATCGTCGCGGACGCCGAGTCCGGTGACGTACTGGCGTCGCACAACGCGCACTGGCGGCTGCCGCCCGCCTCCACGCTCAAGATGCTCTTCGCGGACACGCTGCTGCCGAAGCTGCCCGCGACGGAGCAGCACAAGGTCACCAACGCCGACCTCGCGGGCGTGGGCGCCGGCAGCAGTCTGGTCGGGGTGAAGGAGAACCTCACGTACTCGGTCCACGATCTGTGGCTCGGCGTCTTCCTGCGCTCCGGCAACGACGCCGTCCATGTGCTCTCCTCCATGAACGGCGGGGTGGAGAAGACGGTCGGGGAGATGCAGGCGCAGGCCGACGAGTTGCAGGCGCTGGACACGCATGTGGTCACGCCCGACGGCTACGACGAGAAGGGCCAGGTCTCCAGCGCGTACGACCTGACGCTGATCGCCCGCTCCGGCCTCCAGAAGAAGGAGTTCCGGGAGTACAGCTCGACGCAGTCGGCCAAGTTCCCCGGCGAGTTCTCCAAGCCGAAGGAGGGCGAGAAGAAGGAGGGCTTCAAGCCCGTACGGGAGAACTTCGAGATCCAGAACACCAACCGGCTGCTGACCGGTGCCAACGGCGTGGCCCAGTACCGGGGTATCGCGGGGGTGAAGAACGGCAGCACCACGCACGCGGGGAACACCTTCACCGGGGTGGCCGAGCGCGACGGCAAGAAGCTGCTGGTCACGGTCATGAACCCGTCGTCCACCGAGGCCCACGCGGTCTACCAGGAGACGGCGCGGCTGCTGGACTGGGGATTCGCGGCGAGCGGCAAGGTGAAGCCGGTGGGCGTGCTGGTGCCGCCGAAGTCCGCCCGTACGAGCCCGTCCCCGGCGCCCACGCAGGTCGGGGAGACGGGCGGCGGCCACGCCTCCACCGTGGCGGCGGCGAACAGCGGTGGTACGGGCGGGGCCGGGGTGGCGCTCGGCATCACGGGCGGGGCGCTGGTCCTGCTGGCCGGTACGGGGTACCTGGTCAACCGGCGCTGGCCGCTGCCCGACCTGGTCCGGCGCCGTCCGCGCGGGTAGCACCGCCGTACGCCGCGTCGCCGGCACCGGCACCCGCACCGGTCCCGGTCCCGGCACCACCGGCAGTGTCCCCGTCTCCGTCCCCGTTCCCGTCGTCGTCAGCCTCGGCCGCTTCCGCGTCCTCCTCCCGCTTGCTCCGCGTCGCCGTCCAAGCGGCGCAGAACAGCAGCAGCTTCGCCGTGAAGTTGATCCAGAGCAGCAGCGCCACCGGCACCCCGAACGCGCCGTACATGCTCTTCGTCGCCACGCTCCTCATGTAGCCGCCGAGCAGCAGCTTCAGCAGTTCGAAGCCGACGGCGCCGATCAGCGCGGCGACGACGAGCCTGCGGCGGGGCGGGTGGACGCGGGGCAGCAGCGTCAGGACGTACAGGAGCAGCAGGAAGTCGGCCACCACCGCCACCACGAGGGCGGCGGTCTGGAGCAGTGCGCCGCCCGCCCCGCCCTCGGAGATGCCGAGCTTGTCGGCGCTCCAGCCGACCGCTGTCGAACCGAGCCCCGAGGCGGCCAGCGAGGCGAGGCCGACCCCGCCGAGGCCCAGCAGCACCACGCCGTCCTTGCCCTTGAGCAGGAAGGGGTTGCCGTCCTGCGGGTCCTCCAGCTCCCAGACGGCCCGCAGACACTCCCGCATCGAGCCGATCCAGCCGATACCGGTGAAGAGCAGCAGCGCCCCGGCCACCAGTCCGACCGTGCCCGCGTTGGCGACGAGGGCGTTGAGGTCGAGCTGCTGCGAGATACCGGGGACCTGCTTGGCGATGCTCCCCTGGAGCCGGTCGAGCTGCCCCTTGCTGAGCAGTACGGCGCCGATGGCCGCGCCCACGGTGATCAGCGGGAAGAGCGCGAGAAAGCTGATGAACGTGATGGCGGCGGCGAGCCGTGTCCAGTGGACCCGGTCGAGCCTCTCGTACGAGCGCCAGGCGTGGGTCCGCATCAGCCGGGCCATGACCGGACCGATGACAGGGAGGTTTTTCAGCCAGTCCATGAAGAGGTGTCTACCCCCATTCATACGAGTATCCCTGCGGGCATCGCGACAAGAGCGCGCAAGAGTGAGATATAGGGCGATCCTGGCGATACGGTCGCGTGCATGCGCTCACCGATGAAGGACGCCTCCGGCACCTCGCCCGCCTCCGGTATCCCGCGGTCCCTGCTCGTTCTCGGCGGCACGTCGGAGATCGGGCTGGCCACCGCGCGCCGGCTGATCGTCCGCGGCACCCGTACGGTCCGGCTGGCGGGCCGCTCCTCCCCCGCGCTGGAGGCCGCCGCGGCGGGGCTGCGGACCCCGGGCGGCGCGGATGTCCGTACCGTCGCGTTCGACGCCCTGGACCCCGGGGCGCACGCGGAGACGCTGGGGAAGGTCTTCGCGGACGGCCCGGTCGACCTGGTGCTGCTCGCCTTCGGTGTCCTGGGCGACCAGGCGCGGGACGAGGCGGATCCCCCGGCGGCGGCGCGGGTGGCGCAGACGAACTACACGGGCGGGGTCTCCGCCGGGCTGGTCTGCGCGGCGGCCCTCCAGGCGCAGGGGCACGGCGCGCTGGTGGTGCTCTCGTCGATGGCCGCGGAACGGGCCCGGCGCGCCGACTTCATCTACGGGTCGAGCAAGGCGGGCCTCGACGCGTTCACGCAGGGGCTGGGGGACGCGATGCAGGGCACCGGGGTACGGGTCATGGTCGTACGGCCCGGCTTCGTACGGCCGTGGACGCCGGCGCGGCGCGGGCAGCTCCCGCCGGCCGGGGCGCAGGCGCCGACGGCCCTGACGCTGGCGACGACGCCCGCGGAGGTGGCGGTGGCCGTCGAGGCGGGGCTGCGCCGGGGCGCGGAGACGGTGTGGGTGCCGGGGGCGCTGCGGGTGCTGGCGACGGCGCTGCGGGTGCTGCCGCGCACGCTCTTCCGCAGGCTGCCCATCTGACCGGCCACGGTTCCTGCGGGTGACCGGCCGCGGTTCCTACGGATTCAGGGAGGCCGGGCGGTCGGCGGGGGTGGACTGGGAGGGCACCGGCGAGCTCTCCGTACCGCCGCCGAAGGCGTACTCCTGCACCTTGCGCCAGACACCGTCCGTGCCCTGTTCGTACAGCGCGAACGAGGTGCAGCTCCACTGCGCCCCGTACTCCGACAGCTCCTCGTAGGCCCGGTCCATCGCGTCCTCCGCGATGCCGTGTGCGACGGTCACATGCGGGTGGTACGGGAACTGCAGCTCGCGCACGAGCGGCCCCGAGGAGTCCCTGACCCGCTTCTGGAGCCAGGCGCAGGCGGACGCGCCCTCGACGACCTGGATGAAGACGACCGGGGAGAGCGGGCGGAACGTACCGGTGCCGGAGAGCCGCATGGGGAAGGGCCGGCCGGCCGAGGCGACGGCGGCGAGATGCGCCTCGATCGCGGGCAGCGCCGACGCGTCCACCTCGGTGGGCGGCAGCAGCGTGACATGCGTGGGGATGGCGTGCGCGGCGGAGTCACCGAAGCTCGCACGCCGCTCCTGGATCAGAGTGCCGTAGGGCTCCGGGACCGCGATCGAAACGCCGAGCGTTACGGTCCCCACGTCGTTCTCCTCAGTCTCTGGGTCGATCTCTGTCGCTGTCGCTGTCGGCCGGTCCGGGTCGGCCGGTCCGGCTGCCGCCCCTGACCGGCGGGTCCTGCCGGTCCTGCTCAGGTGCACCGCCCGCCAGTGTGACGGTCGCACCGCCGTGCTGGCCACCGCTCGCCGGACCGGGGGCCGGCGTCCGTACATGGCGTAACCGCCTGACGTACCCGCGTCACGCGGATTCGTCCGTACGGACGGCCCGCCGGCGCCTCCGTTCCGGCACCTGGCTCAGTGTTTGGCGGGCAGGAAGCCGACTCTCCCGTACGCCTGGGCCAGCGTCTCCGCGGCGACCGTACGGGCCTTCTCGGCCCCCGCCGCCAGGATGGCGTCCAACGTCTCGGGGTCGTCCAGATATTCCTGAGTACGGGTCCTGAAGGGTGTGACGAATTCGACCATCACCTCCGCCAGGTCCGTCTTCAGCGCGCCGTACCCCTTGCCCTCGTAACGCCGCTCCAGATCCGCGACGGACGTGCCCGTGAGGGTGGAGTGGATCGTCAGCAGATTGCTGACGCCGGGCTTGGCCGCCGCGTCGAAGCGGATCTCCGTGCCGGTGTCCGTGACGGCGCTCTTGATCTTCTTCGCCGTGGCCTTCGGCTCGTCCAGCAGGTTGATCAGGCCCTTCGGCGTGGACGCCGACTTGCTCATCTTGATCGCGGGGTCCTGGAGGTCGTAGATCTTGGCGACCTCCCTGACGATGTGCGGCGCCGGGACCGTGAACGTCGGTCCGAAGCGGCTGTTGAAGCGCTCCGCGAGGTCCCGGGTCAGCTCGATGTGCTGGCGCTGGTCCTCACCGACCGGGACCGCGTCGGCCTGGTAGAGCAGGATGTCCGCGACCTGGAGGATCGGGTACGTGAACAGGCCGACCGTGGCGCGGTCCGTGCCTTCCTTGGCCGACTTGTCCTTGAACTGCGTCATCCGGGACGCCTCGCCGAAGCCCGTGATGCAGTTCATGACCCAGGCGAGCTGGGCGTGCTCGGGAACATGGCTCTGGACGAAGAGCGTGCACCGCTGCGGATCGAGCCCGGCGGCCAGGAGCTGGGCGACGGCCAGCCGCGTATTGGCGCGCAGCGCGGCGGGGTCCTGCGGAACGGTGATCGCGTGCAGGTCCACGACCATGTAGAACGCGTCATGGGACTCCTGCAGCGCCACATACTGGCGCACCGCACCGAGGTAGTTCCCAAGGTGGAACGAGCCTGCGGTGGGCTGGATTCCGGAGAGGGCACTCAAACGAGGGGACGGCACGGAGTGCCCCGTTTGAGGGTGGTGGTGGGCGACGGGTGGGCGATCAGAGGCCATGTTCAGCATTGTCTCAGGTGGGACCGACAGCTCGAAACGGATCTCCGGAGGGCGCCGGAAGGAGGCCGGAGGGTAGGCCGGTGGGCGGAGTGCGGAACGGGGAACCTGTTCAATCGGGCGCCGCTCCGGGCAAGCTTTCATCGTCCGGACCGTGTGCGACGAAAGAAAGTGGGGCTGTGCCCCGCCGGCGCCGCGGAGCGTGCCAGCTTGCCCTGACCGATCGGAGAGTCCCGTGTCGACAACGGAGAGCGCCATCGCCTCGGCGGAGGCCCACAGTGCGCACAACTACCATCCGCTGCCCGTCGTCGTCGCCTCGGCGGACGGCGCGTGGATGACGGATGTCGAGGGACGGCGCTTCCTCGACATGCTCGCCGGGTACTCGGCACTCAATTTCGGCCATGGCAACCGGCGCCTCATCGAGGCCGCCAAGGCGCAGTTGGAGAGGGTGACACTGACGTCCCGGGCGTTCCACCACGACCGGTTCGCGGACTTCTGTGCGGAGCTGGCCGACCTGTGCGGCATGGAGATGGTCCTGCCGATGAACACCGGCGCCGAGGCGGTGGAGACGGCGGTGAAGACCGCCAGGAAGTGGGGGTACCGCGTCAAGGGCGTGCCGGACGGTATGGCGAAGATCGTCGTGGCGGGCAACAACTTCCACGGCCGTACGACGACGATCATCAGCTTCTCCACGGACGCGGAGGCCCGCGCGGACTTCGGTCCGTACACCCCGGGGTTCGAGATCGTGCCGTACGGCGACCTCACGGCCATGGAGGAGGCGCTGACCGAGAACACCGTGGCCGTGCTGCTGGAGCCGATCCAGGGCGAGGCCGGGGTGCTGGTCCCGCCGCCCGGCTATCTGGCCGGGGTGCGCGAGCTGACCCGGGAACGGAACGTGCTCTTCATCGCGGACGAGATCCAGTCGGGGCTGGGCAGGACGGGCGCGACCTTCGCCTGCGAACACGAGAACGTGGTGCCGGACATGTACGTGCTCGGCAAGGCGCTCGGCGGCGGGGTGGTCCCGGTGTCGGCGGTGGTCTCCTCCGCGGCGGTGCTGGGTGTGCACCGGCCCGGTGAACACGGGTCGACGTTCGGCGGGAACCCGCTGGCGTGCGCGGTCGCGCTGGAGGTCATCGCGATGCTGCGGACCGGGGAGTTCCAGCAGCGCGCGACGGAGCTGGGCGACCATCTCCACCGGGAGCTGGGGCTGCTGACGGCCGGCGGGACGGTGAAGGCGGTACGCGGCCGGGGGCTGTGGGCCGGGGTGGACATCGATCCGGCGCGCGGGACGGGCCGGGAGATCTCGGAGCGGCTGATGGACCGGGGCGTCCTGGTGAAGGACACGCACGGCTCCACGATCCGGATCGCCCCGCCGCTGGTGATCAGCAAGGAGGACCTGGACTGGGGGCTCGACCAGGTGCGGGCGGTGCTGGCGGGGTAGGGGCCGGCCCGCCCGGAGCGGATCAGCGCGTGGCGGCCCGGGGCGGAGGCTGCGGCTGGGGCTCGGGCCGGACCACGGCCTGTGGCAGTGGCTGCTGCTGGGGCCGGGGCTGTGCTTGGGCCGGAATCCGCGGTGGGGCCGGGGGCTCCTCCGATGTCAGCCGGGTCCTCGCCTCCTGTTCCGCTCTCCAGCGCCGGTTGTTCCGCTCCCGCCGGGTCTTCGCCCCCTTCAGGCTGATCTCACCCGCCGCGACCTTCCGCCGCATCAGCGCGGCGAACAGGGACGGCTCCACGGCGGGCGCGGCGGGCCCGCGCTCCTCCTGTACGTACGGCTCGAACACACCGCTCGCCAGACTGCGCATCACATGGGCCTTGAGCGCGCCCCGCCGCTGCGAGTTGTTCGCCCACTCCGGGTCGAGCGTACGGCTGCCCACCGGCGTGCCGAACGGTTCCATCTGGCGGCGGATCCA
The DNA here is from genome assembly GCF_044763125.1 of Streptomyces sp. NPDC096310. Lineage (NCBI taxonomy): Bacteria > Bacillati > Actinomycetota > Actinomycetes > Kitasatosporales > Streptomycetaceae > Streptomyces > Streptomyces sp. NPDC096310. The sequence goes on from NZ_JBIWFO010000019.1 coordinate 100,499, forward strand.
GGCGTACTCGCGAGGGTGACGGCGGGCCAGTTCCGCCCGTACCTCCACCTCCACCGCGTACCAGGGGGCGCGCAGGCGCTCCTGGCGGGCCCGGCAGTCCTCGGTGAGGCGGCGGACGATCCGCGCCAGCTCGGTCAGCCGGTAGTGCAACGCCACGTAGAAGCGGCGGCTGTTGAGCAGCGTGTAGACCTCCTGGCCGGTCAGGCCCGAGATGTCCCCCAGGTCGCCGAGGGCGGTCGTGGAGTCGGCGCGCGCCCGGGGCACCAGCTCCGTCAGCAGTTCGTGGACGGCCGCCTCCCAGCGGCGCAGCAGCAGGGGGTGGCGTAACGCCGTACTACGTTCCTCCTGCTCCTTGGCGTCGTTGGCGACCACGAGCCGGAAGGCGTGGTCGGGAGCGGCCATCAGGCGGGCCACGTCGGTCGTGACCAGCGGGTCGATCAGCTTGCTGCGGCAGGCGATCTCGATGCCGTGCAGCGCGTTCCGCGCGGGCTCCTGGTACGGCGCGCTTTCGGGGATGCCGCGCTCCGCGCACAGCTCCCGGCGCACCGCGTCCGCCTCGTCGCCGTACGCCCCGCGCAGCCAGGACCGGGCGGTGAAGACGGCGTCGCACATGTTCTGCCATTCGCGGCCGGCGCGCTGGTTCTCGTCCTGGTAGGCGCGCCGCACCCGGCGTGCCTCCATCAGGCGGGCCTGGACCTGCTCCAGCCGTCGCTGGTTGGCGCGCAGCCGGGCGTCGCCCCGGTAGCGGAGCCGTTCGCAGGCGATCTGCAGTTCACCGGCGGCGAAGGTCAGCGCGTCCAGCCAGTCGTGGTGCGTCTCCGGCGAGCGCAGCCACGCGGAGGTGGTGTCCCGGGTCTTCCTCAGGAACGCGTCCGCGAGGGCGGCGCGGACGAAGACCTCGAAACTCGCGGCGCTCGCGTCGGCGACTTCCTGCGTGGGGCGGGAGGCGCAGTCCCCGACGGAGAGCAGCTCCGCGCGGGGACCGGGGACCAGTGACTTGCGCATGCCGGGACGGTACGGCGACCGGTCCCCGGGCGCGCCGGGATCCGCGAAAAGAGAACCCGATCCGGTGAACAGGGGCCGCCCCGGGTCACGTTGACCGGATGGCGGGGCCGCCCCCGGGTCACGTCGAGGGTATGATGGCGCCGCCCCGGGTCGCGTCGGCCGGGATGACGTGGGGCAGGAAGCGCGCGTACTCGTCCGTGATCAGGCCCGCCGACTCGCGGATGCCGAGCCCGGCCGCCTCGTCCCCGACCACCCACGCGCCGAGGACGACATGGTTGCCGTCGAAGGCGGGCAGCGGGGCCAGTTCCTGGTAGCAGCACGCCTCGTCCCGGACCACCGGCGGCCCGCCCGGCTCGTGGACCGTGACCCCGGCGCCCTCGCGGCCCAGCAGCGGCTTGGCGACATAGCCTCGGGTGGCGGCGAGTTCGCGGGGGCCGTCGAGATGGGCGGGGAGGAGGTGGGGGTGGCCGGGGTTCAGCTCCCAGAGGATCGCGAGGAGCGCCTTGTTGGAGAGGAGCATCTTCCAGGCGGGTTCGATCCAGCAGGTGGTGCCCGTACCGCCGCCGTTGTCGAGGGTGTCCAGGACATGCGGGCCGAACCGGTCGGTGGCCAGCCACTCCCAGGGATAGAGCTTGAAGCAGGTACGGATGTACCGGAGCCGGTCGTCGACGAAGCGGCCGGAGAGCCGGTCCCAGCCGATCTCCTCGACGGAGAGCGCCTCGGTGTCCAGGCCGGCCTGCGCGGCGGTCTCGCGCAGGTAGGCGACGGTCATCAGGTCCTCGCCCAGTTCGTCGCCGTCGGAGTGCGCGAAGTGGACGGGGCCCGGCGGCAGCAGGGCGGCCTGCCGGCGCCAGGCGTCGACGAGGCGTTCGTGGAGGGAGTTCCACTGGTCGGCGCCGGGGAAACGATCCTCCATCCAGAACCACTGGGCGCTCGCGGCCTCGACCAGCGAGGTGGGCGTGTCGGCGTTGTACTCCAGCATCTTCGCCGGCCCGGTGCCGTCGTAGTGCAGGTCGAACCGGCCGTACAGGGAAGGCAGTTCGGCGCGGCGCCGCCAGGACTCGGAGATCAGCCCGGCCAGCCGGGGGTCGGTGATGCCGAGGTCGGCGAAGCGGTCCCGCGCGACGATGTGCGCGGCGGCGTCCAGGCAGAGGGCGTGCAGTTCCTCGACGACCTCTTCGAGGGCCTCCACCTCGGGCAGGGTGAAGGTGTAGTAGGCGCTCTCGTCCCAGTACGGGCGCAGGGAGCCGTCCGGGTAGCGGGTGAGCGGGTAGACGACGCCCTGTTCCTCGATGGTCCGCTGCCAGCCGGGGCGCGGGGCGATGGTGTGACGTCGCATCAGCCGCCACCGGATCCGGAGCTGGAGCAGCCGAAGCCGCCACGGTCGACGGCGGACTTGTCGAAGCTGCCGCCGTCGACCTTGCCCTTGCTGCTGGAGCCGCCGTAGTAGTACGAGCCGCTGCCGCCGCTCTTGCACTGGGAACTGGGCAGGGTCTCCTTGGTCGTACGGTCGGCGCACCGTTTGTCGGGCTCCGAGCCGCAGGACGTGAGCGCGAGCGCCAGCACTCCCATGGATCCGAGCACGACCGTGCTCGACCTCAGCTTCCGTTGCCGTGCGGACATGTGCCGCACCTCCCCCGTGATGTTCGATTCCAGCCACGTGGCCGCCCGAACACACTAGGGCCTTTCGTTTGGATCTGGCTGAGCCCAGCAAGATCCAAACGAGAGGCCCTGGATGGCCGGTTCGCCGCACTGTAAGGACGGTGCACCGTTCACCGCTGTTGGGTCCATCTCAAGGCGGACTAGAGTCACTTTGTGCTTCTTGGGATGATCTGCGCGCTGGGCTCGGCGGTCTGCTACGGCACCGCCTCCGTACTCCAGGCCGTCGCGGCGCGCGCCGCGGAGCCCGGGACGGGTTCGGGGGTCGATCCCGCGCTGCTGCTGCGTGCCCTGCGGCAGTGGCGGTACGCGGCCGGTCTGGGGCTGGACGCCCTGGGGTTCGTCCTCCAGATCGTGGCGCTGCGCGCGCTGCCGATCTACGCGGTGGGCGCGGCGCTCGCCGCGAGCCTGGCGGTGACGGCGGTGGTCGCCGCGCGGGTGCTGCGTGTACGCCTCAGCTCCACGGAATGGGCCGCGGTGGCGGTGGTCTGCGGCGGCCTCGCGATGCTGGGCCTGGCCTCGGGCGGGGAGGGCCACGGTACGGGCTCGGCCGCCCTGCGCTGGTCCCTGCTGGCGGTGGCACTGGCGATCCCCGTGGCGGGCGCCGCGGCGGGGCGCCTCCCGGGCCGGGCGCGGGCCCTGGTGCTCGGGCTGGGCTCGGGGTTCGGCTTCGGGGTGGTGGAGGTGGCCGTCCGGCTGATCGACCCGGCCGACCCCCTCGACCTGGCGAACCCGGCGCTCTACGCCCTGCTGCTGGGTGGCGCCGCCGCGTTCCTGCTGCTCACCTCGGCCCTCCAGCGCGGCTCGGTGACCACGGCGACGGCGGGCCTGGTCCTCGGCGAAACGATCGGCCCGGCCCTGGTGGGCGTGGCCTGGCTGGGCGACCGGACGCGGGGCGGGCTGGAATGGCTGGCGGTGACGGGTTTCGCGGTCGCGGTGGCGGGAGCGCTGGCGCTGGCGCGCTTCGGTGAGCCCGGACCGGGTCGTGGAGACGCGGCAGCGGCGAGGTCGGAGTCCACCCTTGGCGAGTAGACGCCAGAGGCAGTGGGACACCTTGCCCGTGTCGGTCACTTTGCGTGACGATAGCTTCGTAACGTTCACGACGCGGGAGAACACTATGGGTGATCACAACAAGCCTGATCCTGCCCCCTCCCAGGGCAAGCCTCCACCGGGGAACTCCGACAGCAAGGTGCCCGACCCCCCGCCTCCCAGCGGCAAGCGCAGGAAGTAGCCGTGGAGAGCCTGGAGACCGTGGACATCGACGCGTACCGGCGGCGACTGGCGGACGACATGGCGTCCGGTGGCTGCTGGCCGGGGGAATCCCCCTGGATCCGCGAGGCCGTTGACACGGTGCCCCGGGACCTGTTCGCCCCGGAGCGGGTCTGGTTCTGGGACGGCGAGGAGTACGGGGCGGTGGACCGCGCCGCCGATCCCCGGGGGTGGGCGGACGCGGTGTACGCGGGGTTGTACGACTCCACGGTCATCCAGGTCACCGATGGTCTGCCCACGTCCAGCCTGTCCTGCGTGTCCGTCGTGGCCGACATGCTCGACTCGCTGATGCCCGAACCCGGCCACCGCGTGCTCGAACTCGGCACGGGGGCGGGGTGGAACGCCGCGCTGCTCGGTGTGCGCGCGGGTGCGGGACGGGTCACCAGCGTGGAGTTCGACGCGGAACTCGCCGCCGCCGCGTGCGAGCGGATCAAGGGCGCGGGCGCGGAGGTGTCCGTACGGGTGGGCGACGGGGCGCTCGGACTCCCGGAGGGGGCGCCCTACGACCGGCTCATCGCGACCTACGCGGTGGAGGAGGTGCCCTGGGCCTGGGTGGAACAGACCCGCCCCGGCGGCCGGATCGTCACCCCGTGGGGCCGGCTCGGGCATGTCGCGCTCACCGTGGCCGACGACGGCCGGTCGGCCTCCGGGTGGATGCAGGGCCTGGGGATGTTCATGCCGAGCCGGTACGCGGCCGGTCCGGGCCGGGCGTTCCACGCGATCCGCGACGCGGTCCCGCCGGAGACCGAGTCCCCCTTCCCCTGGGACCCGCGAGCGCTCACGGACGGGAACCTGCTCTTCGCGCTGCGGGTGCTGCTCCCCGATGTACGGATCAGTACAGGGAGCGGCGCGGAGGGGCCGACCGCCCTGCTGCACGACGGGGATTCCTCCTGGGCGGTCCTCACCGGGACGGCGGACGGCCCGGCCGTGGCCCGCCGGGGCGGGCCACGGCGGCTGGCCGAGGCCGTCGTGCGGGCGCGGCGGAGGTGGGAGGACGCGGAGGCGCCGTCGCTCTACGACTTCGGCGTGACCCGTACGCCGGACGCGCAGTACATCTGGAGCGGCGACCGGCACACCGGCCCGCGCTGGGGGCCGGTGTAGTCAGCCGGGCGTCCCGGTACGGCACGGCAGGCAGAGCGCGGCTTCCGAGCGGATCTCCCGGATCGAACGCCTGGGCGACCAAAAGGGTCGGTTGGTCCACGGCCTCCGGTCAGGGCCTCGCTGTCCGACGGCCCTGACCAGGATCCGTTACGTCTGCCCGGCACCGAGGGCCAAGCCGATCACGAGGCCCCCTCCTGCTTCGGGAGCCACTTCTTCCACGTCGGCCCGTTCGCCTTGACCCACTTCTCCGCCGCCTTCTCCGGCGAGAGCTTCTGCTCCGCGATCATCAGGGCGACCTCGTTCTGTGCCTCGGTCGTCCAGTGGAAGTTCTTCAGCAGCGTCGCCGCGCCGCCGCCCTTCTTCGCGAAGTCCGCGTTCAGGTACTTCTGGAGCGGGGTGTGCGGATAGGCGCAGGCGACCTTCTTCGGGTCGGCGTCGCAGCCCTCCTTGTACTCCGGGAGTTCGACCTCCGTCATCGGCACCCGCTGGAACAGCCACTGCGGCGTGTACCAGTAGGTGAGGAAGGGCTTCTTCTCCTTGGCGAACTGCTTCATCTGGGTGATCTGCGCCGCCTCGGATCCCGCGAAGACGACCTGGTAGTCCAGCTTCAGATTGGACACCAGGGCCTTGTCGTTGGTGACGTACGACGGCGAGCCGTCCATCAACTGGCCCTTTCCGCCGCTCTCCGGGGTGCGGAACTGGTCCGCGTACTTGTTGAGGTTGCGCCAGTCCGTCACGTCCGGGTGCTGCTTCGCGTAGTACGTGGGGACGAACCAGCCGATATGGCCGGTGACCCCGAGCCCGCCGCCCGGGGTGATCGTCTTCTTGTCCTTGACGTACCGCTGTTCCTGTTCGGGGTGGCCCCAGTCCTCCAGGATCGCGTCGACCCGGCCCTGGCTGAGGGCGTCCCACGCGGGGACCTCGTCGACCTGGACGGTGTCCACGCGGTAGCCCAGCTCGTGTTCGAGCAGATACGTCGCCACGGCCACGTTGGCCTGCGCCCCGACCCATGACTGTACGGAGAGGGTGACCGTCTTCGAGCCCTGCGCGTTGGCGTACGGCGACGCCTGCTTGGTCATGTCGGCCGCGCCGCAGCCGGTGACGGCCAGCAGCGCGGTCGCCGAGGCGAGGGCCCCGGCCGTACGGATACGCGTACGGGTACGCGCCATGTCAGGCCCCCTTCCTGTCTCCGCCACGGCGTTCCGTGGGCTGGGTGACCCGGTCCAGCATCAGACCGAGGCAGACGATGGCCGCGCCCGCGACCAGGCCGGTCGCCAGGTCGCCCTGGGCCAGGCCGAACACCACGTCGTAACCGAGCGCCCCGCCACCGACCAGACCGCCGATGATGACGACGGCGAGGACCAGGACCACGCCCTGGTTGAGTGCGAGGCGCAGCGCCGGTCCGGCGAGGGGCAGTTGGACCTGGCGCAGTTGCTGACCGGCGGTCGCGCCGAGGGAGCGCGCGGATTCCAGCGCGGCCGGGTCGACCTGGCGCAGCCCCTGGGTGGTGATGCGTACGACGGCGGGCAGCGCGTAGACGACGGCCGCGGCGACCGCCGGTGCCCGGCCCACGCCGAAGAGCGCGACCACGGGGATCAGATAGACGAACTGCGGCAGGGTCTGGAAGACGTCCAGGACGGGCCGCAGCAGTGCCTCGAAGCGGGCGCTGCGGGCCGCCGCGATCCCGGTGGCGAAGCCGATGACCAGGGTGACGGCGACGGCGGCCAGCACCTGGGAGAGCGTGTCCAGGGACGGCTTCCAGACGCCGAGCACGCCGATCGCGGCCAGGGCGAGCACGGCGGTGAGCGCGGTCCGCCAGGTGCCGATGAGCAGCGCGAGCCCGGCGACGACCAGCAGCAGCGCCCACCAGGGCAGCGCCTGGAGTCCGCCGCGCAGCGGGTCGAGCACCCAGGTGGTGAAGTGCCCGGCCCAGTCGGCGGTGCCGCCGATGACGGGGACGCCGGAGTAGAGGTGCGCGGTCATCCAGTCGACGGCGCTGTTGACGGGCTCCGCGATGTTGAGGATCCAGCTCTCGGGCCAGTCGAGCCGGCCCACGAGACGGCCCGCGAGCGCGACGAGGGCGGCGGCCACGACCACGGTGGCCCAGCCGCGCCACCCCGTACGGATCCGGTCCGCCGCCGATGACGCGGGCGGCCGGTCGAGGCCGGAACCCGCCGCCGCGGTCGTCCGGTCGAGGACCACGGCGAGCAGCACGATCGGCAGCCCGGCGGCGAGCGCCGCGCCGACGTCGACCGTGGCGAGCGCCTGGTAGACCCGGTCGCCGAGCCCCCCGGCGCCGATCACGGACGCGATGACGGCCATCGACAGCGCCATCATGATCGTCTGGTTGAGGCCGAGAAGAAGCTGTTTGCGGGCGAGCGGCAGGCGCGCCGTCAGCAGCCGCTGCCTGGCCGTCGTGCCGAGCGAGGTGACGGCCTCCATCACGCCGCCGTCGGCTTCGCGCAGGCCGAGCGCGGTGAGCCGGGCCATCGGCGGGGCCGCGTACACGACGGTCGCCAGGACCGCCGCCGGGACGCCGATGCCGAAGATCAGCACCACGGGCAGCAGATAGGCGAAGGCGGGCAGTACCTGCATGGTGTCGAGTACCGGGCGCAGCGCGCGGTGCAGCCGGTCGGATAGTCCGGCGGCGAGGCCGAGGAGCGCGCCGACCACGACGGACGCGGCGACGGCGACGATCATCAGCGAGAGCGTCTGCATCGTCGGCACCCACATGCCGAGCACCCCGCACAGGGCGATGGAAGCGGCGGCGGTGAGGGCGAGGCGCACCCCCGCGACGCGCCAGGCGATCAGACCGGCCGCCGCGGTGACCCCGGCCCAGCCCATGGCGAGCAGCAGCAGGTAGACGCCGCGTACGGAGAGGACGACGGCATTGCTGAGGTAGCCGAAGAAGTAGAGGAAGAGCGGGTGGCTGTCGCGGTTGTCGATGATCCAGTCGCTGGCGCCGCCGAGCGGGCCGGAGAGGTCGACGGTCAGCGCTCCGGGCCAGACGGTGCCGGGCCAGCGGGTGAGGGCGAGCGGGACGAGGACGGCGGCGAACACCGCGAACAGCAGGAGCTTGCCCAGCCCGGGGCGGCGCCGCAGCGCGGCCGAGAGGCCGGTGGCGGCCGCTGAGGCGGTCCCCGGGGTTCCAGGGCCGTCGGGGCTCCCGGAGGGCCCAGGGTTCCCGGGGCTCCCGGGGGTTCCTTCGGCTCCGGGGGCGGAACCGGTGCGGGCGGTCGTGCCCGTGGCGGCGGTCATCGCAGGGCCGCCTCTCCGTTCTCCGGTCGCGCCGCCACATCCGTACCGGAGGTCCCGGACGTACCGGACGTACCGGAGGCGACGGACGTACCGGATGTACCGGCCGTACCGTCGACCCCCGCGACCACCCCGAGCAGGCACGCGTGGTCGACGACGCCGATGAGCCGGCCCCCGTCGACCACCCGCGCCACGGCGTCGCCGGAGCGTGCCACCGCCTCGATCGCCTCGGAGACGGTCGCGGTCGGCGCGAGGGCCGGGCCCCCGGTCGCCTTCGTGTCCGTGTCCGTACCGGCGTCCCCGGCGCCCGGGGAGGCCACGGGCCGCATGGCCGCCCGTACGGTGATCACCTGCTCGCGCGGTACGTCGCGGACGAAGTCCCGTACGTAGGCGTCGGCCGGGTGCCCGACGATCTCCTCGGGCGTGCCGAGCTGCACGATCCGGCCGTCGCGCATCAGCGCGATACGGTCGCCGAGGCGCAGCGCCTCGTTGAGGTCATGGGTGATGAAGACCATCGTGCGGCCCTCCTCACGGTGCAGCCGGATGACCTCCTCCTGCATCTCGCGGCGGATCAGCGGGTCGAGCGCGCTGAACGGCTCGTCGAAGAGGAGCACCTGGGGGTCGACGGCGAGCGCGCGGGCCAGTCCGACGCGCTGCTGCTGGCCGCCGGAGAGCTGCCTGGGCCTGCGGTCCTCCAGACCGTCGAGGCCGACCTTGGTGACGACCTCGGCGGCCTTCTCGCGGCGCTCGGCGCGGCCCATGCCCTGGATCTCCAGGCCGTAGGCGACGTTGTCGAGCACGGAGCGGTGCGGCAGCAGGCCGAAGTGCTGGAAGACCATGGCGGCCCGGTGCCTGCGCAGGGCGCGCAGCCGGGACGTGTCCATCGACAGGACGTCCTCGCCGTCGATGGCGATCTCGCCGGACGTCGGCTCGATGAGCCGGGTCAGACAGCGTACGAGCGTGGACTTGCCGGAGCCCGACAGGCCCATGACGACGAAGACCTCGCCCTTGCGGACGTCGAAGGAGACATCGCGCACCGCGGCGGTACAGCCGGTGCGTTCGCGCAGCTCGGACGGGGTGAGCGCGGCGAGTTCCGGGTCGGCGGGTATACGTCCGGCCTGCGGCCCGAAGACCTTCCACAGGTCGCGTACGGCGAAGACGGGCGGCCGGTCCGTACGGTGCCCGCCTCCCGTGGTGGTCCCGGCATGGTCGACGTCGCTCATCCGTTCAGCCCTTTCTCCTCGTCGGCCGCCCCCATGAGCAGGTCCGCGCACTTCTCCCCGACCATGAGGACCCCGATCATCGGGTTCACCGCGGGCATCGTCGGGAAGACCGACGCGTCGGCGATACGGACGGATTCGAGTCCCCGGATCCGCAGATCGGGTGCGACGACGGCCTGTTCATCGGTGGCGGCACCCATCCGGCAGGTGCCGGCGGGGTGGTACACGGTGTGGGCGCACTTACGGGCGTACTCGCTCAGTTCCTCGTCGGAGGTGATCTCCGGACCCGGCGCGACCTCGCGCTTCAGCCAGGTCGCCAGCGGCTCGGCGGCGGCGACCCGGCGGGCGATTCTGATGCCGTCGACGAGCGTACGGCCGTCGTAGTCGTCCTCGTCGGTGAAGTAGCGGAAGTCCAGGGCGGGTTTGACCTGCGGGTCCGCGCTCGTGAGGTAGAGCCGGCCGCGGCTGCGCGGCTTGGGGATGTTCGGCGTCATCGACACGCCGTGCTCGGGGCGTTCGTACCCGAGGCGCTCCGGGTTGTCGGTGAAGGGGATCTGGTAGAAGTGGAACATCAGGTCAGGGCCCTCGGCCGCCGGGTCGCGCCGGACGAAGAGCCCCGCGTCGGAGTCCATCGCCGAGTTCTCCGGGATCGGCCCGTCGGTCTCCCAGACGATCACCGACTCGGGGTGGTCGAGCAGATTCTCGCCGACACCCGGCAGATCGTGGACGACGGGGATGCCGAGCTTCTCCAGGTCGGCGCGCGGGCCGATGCCGGAGTGCAGCAGCAGCCGGGGCGTGTCGACGGCGCCCGCGCAGACGACGACCTCGGCACGGGCCTCGATCAGCCTCTCCTCGCCGTCGGCGGTCCGTACCCGTACGCCGGTGGCGCGGGTGCCGTCCAGCTCCAGCCGGTACGCCCAGGTCTCCAGCAGAAGGTGGAGGTTGGGGCGGTCGAGGAAGGGGTGGAGGTAGGCGACGGAGGCGGAGGAGCGCTTGTTGTTCTCCGGGTGGTAGGCGAGGTCGAAGAAGCCGACGCCCTCGTGGAAAGGCTTCTTGTTGAAGCCTTCGACGCGCGGGACGGTCAGCGCCGCCTGGGCCGCCTCGACGAAGTCGCGGGCGATGGCGTTGCGGTCGCGTTCGTCGACCGGTACGACGTTGTTGCGCAGCCGGGGGAAGTACGGGTCCATGGAGCCCGCGTCCCAGCCCTCGGCGCCCGCCGCCGCCCACTCGTCCCAGTCGGACGGCAGCGGCTTGAACGCGATGAGCGTGTTGTGCGAGGAGCAGCCGCCGAGCACGCGGGCGCGGCTGTGCCTGATGTGCGAGTTGCCGCGCGGCTGCTCGGTCGTCGGGTAGTCGTAGTCCAGCTCGCCGCCCAGCAGGCCCATCCAGCGCCGCAGGGTCAGTACGTCCTCGCGGTCGACGTCGGAGGGCCCGCCCTCGATGACGGCGACGGTGACGCCGGGGTTCTCGGTGAGCCGGGAGGCGATCACCGAGCCCGCCGTACCGCCGCCGACGACGACGTAGTCGTACGTGGCCGTCCTGTCCGTCATGCCCATGAGTGGTCTGCTCCTCTGCTGGAGGGTCGTACGAGGTTTTCGCGGCGCGGTTCCGGGGCTGTTCCGGCGCGGGTCCGGGGCTGTTCCGGGCCTTCGAACCTGAGAGCGCCGGGCTCCCGGTGCTCGCCCGGTGTGTGTCAGCCCTTGAACCAGCGGACCGGGGCCGGTGCGAGGTTCTGGTAGACGTGCTTGGCCTCGCGGTACTCGGCGAGCCCCGCCGGTCCCAGCTCGCGTCCGACGCCGGACTTGCCGAATCCGCCCCACTCGGCCTGCGGCAGGTACGGGTGGAAGTCGTTGATCCAGACGGTGCCGTGCCGCAGCCGGCCGGCCACGCGCCGCGCGCGCCCCGCGTCCGCGCTCCACACGCCGCCCGCGAGCCCGTACTCGGTGTCGTTGGCGAGGGCGACGGCCTCGTCCTCCGTACGGAAGGTCTCGACCGTCAGGACGGGGCCGAAGACCTCTTCCCGTACGACACGCATCTCGCGGTGGCACTGGTCGAGGACGGTCGGCTCGTAGAAGTAGCCGCCGTCGGGACGTACCCCGGACGGCCCGGGACGCTTGCCGCCGGAGCGCAGGACGGCGCCCTCGGCGAGCGCGGAGGCCACGTACTCCTCGGTCCTGGCGAGCTGCCGCGCGGAGACGAGCGGGCCGCACTCCACGCCGTCCTCGGTGCCCCGGCCGAGCCGGATCCGCTCGGCGCGGCGGGCCAGCTCCCCGACGAACCGCTCGCGCAGCGACTCCTCGATGATCAGGCGGGAACCGGCGGAGCAGACCTGTCCGCTGTGGATGAAGGCGGCGTTCAGCGCCTGGTCGACCGCGGTGTCGAAGCCCTCGTCGGTGGCGCAGGCGTCCGCGAAGACGACGTTCGGGTTCTTGCCGCCGAGTTCGAGGGCGACCTTCTTCACGCCGGGGGCCGCCGCCTGCATCACCTTCGTACCGCTGCTGAGGCCGCCGGTGAACGAGACCAGGTCCACGTCGGGGTGGGCGGAGAGCCGGGCACCGACCGGGTCACCGGCGCCGGTCACGAGGTTGGCGACGCCGGGCGGCAGCCCCGCCTCGGCGAGCAGGTCGATGAGGTCGACCGTGGAGAGCGGGGTGACCTCGCTCGGCTTGATCACGAAGGTGTTGCCCGCGGCGAGCGCCGGGGCGATCTTCCAGCTCGCCTGGAGGAGCGGGTAGTTCCAGGGGGTGATCAGCGCGCAGACCCCGACGGGCTCATGGACGACCACGCTGTGCACGGTGTCCGAACCGGCGTCGACGACCCGGCCCCCGCTCTCGTTCATCACGAGGTCCGCGAAGTAGCGGAAGGCGTCCGCGACACAGTCGACGTCGACGCGCCCCTCTTCGAGGGTCTTGCCCGAGTCCCTGCTCTCCAGCAGCGCTATCTTCTCGCGGTTGCGTATCAGCAGGTCGGCGGTCCTGCGCAGCAGCCCGGCCCGCTCGGCGACCGGGGTACGCGGCCAAGGGCCGTGGTCGAAGGCGTCACGCGCGGCGGCGACCGCGGCGTCGGTGTCCTGGGTCCCGCCTTCGGACACGACGGCGAGCACCGTCGCGTCGGCGGGGTCGAGGATGTCCCGCGTGGCGCCGGACGCGGCTTCCCGCCACTTTCCGTCCACATGAATCGTCTGTTGTGCCGACACGTCGCGTATTGCCTTCCATTCCCGGAACATTCCTCACCAGCGACAACTGGCGATTCAGGCATCTGCCCAGGGGGGTGGAAAGCATGCGTACGGCGTGACCGAAAGTGCTCTGTGTCTCTTTCGCTCACGCCGTACGTTTGTCCGCCGATGCCGGGTCAGTCGTCGGCGGGCTCGTCCCTGACCCGGAGGCCGGCCAGCCACAGCGGCGTCATCCAGTGCACGATCACGGCCACGACCAGGGCGTACGACAGCGACACCGTCACGTCCCTGCCCCCGAGCGCGTGCAGTACGACGAAGACGAAGGCGCCCCCCAGCAGCACACGGAGGGTGATCCCGTGGGCGCGGGCCCTGATCAGGTCGCGCTCGGCGCGCTGCCGCTCGTCCAGCATCCGGCCGCGCAGCTCCAGCAGCCCGCGCGTGGCGCCGTTGAGGACGCCGGTCGCCAGGCACCAGGGCAGGAGCAGCCCGATCAGTACGAAGAGCGGCCAGGTCCGGTCCATGGCCTGCGCCGCGCCCCAGGAACCGATCATGAGCGCGGTCAGCGCGATGTGGGCGCCGACGACCAGCTTTCTGCGGCCGGCCGTCGCGTGGAACGAGCCGGCCTCGCCCCGGTTCATCAGCGCGTACATGCGCCGGTCGTACGCCGTCGGCGCCGCCGGCGTCGATGTCTCTCGTGCGGTCATCACTGCTTCCTCCCGTAGACCTCGTGCGTGAGCGGGCTGAAAGGTTCGAGGGAGAACAGCGCCTCCACGGGGAGGCCGAAGTACTCCGCGATCCTCAAGGCCAGGTCGAGGCTGGGGTTGTACTGCCCGCGCTCGATGTAGCCGACGGTCTGGTAATGGGCTCCCACCGCCTCGGCCAACTGCTGACGGGACACTTTCCGTTCAGCCCTCACCACAGCCAACCTATTGTGCACCTGCTCGCTCATGTATAAGAAGTACTACATTTACGAGGACGTTGGCAACAGGACCGGCAACAAGAAGGCCCCGTACGGCCGGTGGTGGTCCGGCGGTACGGGGCCTTCTCGAAGCGGGGTGGAGCGGGGCGTGCGGGTCCGGTCAGAGGAGACCGAGCTCGCGCACGGCGTCGCGCTCCTCCGTCAGCTCCTTGACGGAGGCGTCGATCCGGGTGCGCGAGAAGTCGTTGATGTCCAGGCCCTGGACGATCTCGTACACGCCGTTCTTCGTGGTGACGGGGAAGGAGGAGATCAGGCCCTCCGGCACACCGTACGAACCGTCCGACGGGATGCCCATCGAGGTCCAGTCGCCCTCGGCAGTGCCGTTGACCCAGGTGTGGACGTGGTCGATGGCCGCGTTGGCGGCGGAGGCGGCCGAGGACGCGCCACGGGCCTCGATGATCGCCGCGCCGCGCTTGGCGACGGTCGGGATGAAGGTGTCGGCCAGCCACGCCTCGTCGTTGACGGCCTCGGCGGCGTTCTTCCCGGCGATCTCCGCGTGGTAGATGTCCGGGTACTGCGTGGCGGAGTGGTTGCCCCAGATCGTCAGCCGCTTGATGTCGGAGACGGCGGCGCCGGTCTTGGCGGCGAGCTGCGAGATCGCGCGGTTGTGGTCGAGGCGCGTCATGGCGGTGAAGCGCTCACGCGGTACGTCCGGGGCGGCGGCCTGCGCGATCAGCGCGTTGGTGTTGGCCGGGTTGCCCACGACGAGGACCTTGATGTCGTCGGCGGCGTGGTCGTTGATCGCCTTGCCCTGCGGCTTGAAGATGCCACCGTTGGCGGAGAGCAGGTCACCGCGCTCCATGCCCTTGGTACGGGGGCGGGCGCCGACCAGCAGGGCGACGTTCGCGCCGTCGAAGGCGACGTTCGGGTCATCGGTGATCTCGATGCCGCTGAGCAGCGGGAAGGCGCAGTCGTCCAGCTCCATCGCGGTGCCCTCGGCGGCCTTGAGGCCCTGAGGGATTTCGAGGAGACGCAGCTTGACCGGCACGTCCGAGCCGAGGAGCTGGCCGGAGGCGATGCGGAAGAGCAGCGCGTAACCGATCTGGCCGGCCGCGCCGGTGACGGTGACATTCACGGGAGTGCGGGTCATGGCGGTCTCCGTAAGACAGTCTGGCGGTGAGGGTCCCTGCCCCTGATACGGGACATCTCCGCAGCGCCGCTCCGTACGCGGACCGGTGTTCGACCGCCCGGCATCCGAATCTTGACGTGAAGAGATATCCGGCGGCCAGGCTATCCGACCGGGGACGGCGCGCACCCACGCCCCCTTTGTGGCGCGGCTCACGACCGTACGGATGTCCCAGGACCCGTACGGATTGTCCGGTGGCCGCGCGGTTCGCCGTCACGGCTGGGGCGTGGTGCAGCCCTTCTCGCCGGTCGTGAGCGTCGCGCACGCCGTGACGCTCGCCGCGTCCGGCGCCGTGAGCATCGCCGTGTACCCGTTGGTGCCGACCTTCACCGCACCGTTCTGGCCTGGGCCTTGGTCCTGACCCTGGCCTTCGTCCTGGCCCTGGCCCTGGTCCTGGTCCTGGTCCTGGTCCTGGTCCTCCGCGGGGGTTATCCGTATCTCGTCGCCGAGGGCCGCCTGCGTGATCCGCGCCCAGGCGGCTCCGCAGGTCTTGCTGTAGCGGACCTCGACCAGCGCGGTGCCGACCGTGGCGCTGGCGACGGTCTCCGCGAACTGGCCGCCGCAGCCCATGTTTTCCGGGTCCTTGCCCCCGCACGCCTCACCGGCGCACTTCACCCCTTCGGGCAGCACCGGTTCGCTGGTGGACGGCTTGGGCGGGGGCGGCTGGGCGACCGCCTTGCCGTCGCCGTCACCACCGAGACTGGTGAGCGTGAAGGCGGCGGCGACCACCACCAGCGCGCCGACGACACCGGACACGAAGACCAGCGCCTTGCGCCGGCCGCCCTTGCCCGGGCGGGTGCCGGTGGCCGGGCCTGGCGGGGCGGAGGACGGCGCTCCGTGCGCACCGTACGCCGCGTGCGCACCGTGCGTCCCGCGCGGAGGTACGGTGCCACGTGCATGGCCCGGCGGCGTGACGCCACCCGCGCCACCCGCGCCACCCGCGGCCCCCTCCGCGCCGACGATCGGATTCTTCCCGGATTCGGCAAGTGCTGTCCGCGCCTGGGTTATTCGGATCGCTTCCATGGTCATGTCGTGGCGCATCTCGGAACGGCTCCAGGCTCGCTCCGCCAGCTCCCACATCGTGGTCAGATGGATCTGATGCGTGCCGGTGACCTCGGCCAGCGCGACGACCGCACCCTTGGGCGGGAGCAGCCGCCCGCTCAGATAGCGCTCCCACGATGTCTTGCTGTAACCGGTTCTGTCGGCCACGGCGGCGATGCTCAGACCGCTGCGGTCGACGAGCCTGCGCAACTGGCTGGTGAACTCGCCGACCTCCGGGTCGAGCCCTTCCGGTAGCGCCTTCCAACGAGGCATTCCGCCTCCCCCTTGTCCCCCCGCACGTGCCTGATGAGCCCCGCGCTGTGCCTTGCTCCCCCGCGCCGCCTTGCTCCCCCGCGCCCGCGGCCCACCCGGCCCGTCCCCGGCTTTCCCCCTGCCGTGGACCGCCGTGGAAGGCGCCCCCGGCCAGGATGCCAGGCCCTGGGCGCGCCACGCACGGGAGCATTCGGGGCCGCACGCACGCGTCGCCGCGCGCCCCGGCCCGAACACCGCCCCAGTCTCCCATCCGTTGCGCACTCAGCACACCGTGGCTCCTCCCCCTCATGAATGAGGGGGCTTCTCGCAATGCCGGGTTGGCGTCGCGACGGACCAGCCCGGCCCGTAGAACGTTCAGGGTGCCCACCGTGTCCGCGTGCGCCTGGTGGCCGCAGCTAACGCAGTGAAACTTCTCCTGTGCGGGCCGGTTCTCCTTGTCGACGTGCCCGCATTCGGGGCAGGTCCGGGAGGTGTTGCGGGGGCCCACGGCGATCACTTCCCGTCCGGCGTTTTCGGCCTTGGCGGTGAGGATCGTCAGGAACACCCCCCATCCGGCATCCGAGATCGAACGGTTGAGTCCGGCCTTGACGGCGGACCCGTTGGGCAGGAATCTGCCTGGCTGGTCAGGGTCGGGCTTCGGTGTGGGGGCCTTGACCATGTTGCGGATCTTGAGGTCTTCGTGCGCGATGGCATCGTGTTCCCGCACAAGACCGAGGGCAGTCTTGTGCGCGTGGTCCAGACGCTGACGGCGGACCTTGCGGTGCAGCTTGGCGACCTTCTCGACTGCCCGGCGGTGGTTCGCGGTCCGCTTGTCCCGGCGGACGCGGGGGAATCGGGCGAGGGCCTGCTGTGCGGCTTCCAGTTTCGCGGCGGCCGTTCGGCCGTGGCGGGGATTGGGGACGTGCTCGCCGTTGGACGTGGTGAGGAACGACGCTATGCCCATGTCGATGCCGACCACGGACCCGGTCGCGGGCAGCGGCTCGGGCTCATCCTGTTCGGCGGTCAGGATGACGTACCAGCGCTTGCTCTCGCGCTTGACGGACACGGTCTTGACCTTGCCGACCACCGGCCGGTGCCGGTTGACCTTGACGTGCCCGACGCCCTGGAATCGGACGCGGGTGACGGGGTCGTGCGGTGTTGAGTCCCGGCGGCAGCCGTCGCCGTCCTTGGGGAAGTCCACCGTGTCGAACCAGTTGACCCCACGGAAGCGCGGATAGCCCGGCGCGTCCCCGGCCTTGACCCGGCGGAAGAACGCGGCGAATGCCTTGTCCAGGCGCCGCAAGGTGGCCTGCTGCGAAGAGAACGACCAACGGCCCTGCCGCTCAGGGTTCGAAGGCCCGGATGTCCTTGAGCTGGGCGGACTGCTGCCCATACCGGACGGTGACCTTCGAGCTGTGCCGGTAGGCGTCACGGCGTTCCTGCAAAGCCCCGTTGCAGAGCGAGCAGTGATCACGCGGCATCTCGCCGAGTGCGGCCGTCCGGCCCACGGTGGGCCGCATGAGGAACTTGTACGCACGGATCAACCGGACCACCCGGCTTCTCTGCGGGGGCGGCCCGGCCGTTCGCCTCCGCCGCCACCTCGTGCAGGACGAGCAGCCGGGTCGGATCCGCCCCGCACGCCCTGGCCAGCTCTTCGACGGCCCCTCTGGGCACTGGCTGCTTCCGGTTGAGACAGCGCTCCCAGGAGGAGCGGCTGTATCCGGTCTTCGCCGCCGGCCCGGTGAGTCCGAGGCCGGACCGGTCCTTGAGCCGCCGTAGCTGGACGAGAAGCTGTACGTCCTTCTCCGGTAACTCCGCGGGCAGTTCCTTCCAACGCGGCATGTCCACCTCATGCGTCATCGGATGTCCGGGGTCGCTTCCCCACCCCCTTCCTCCCCAAGGCGTCCCCTGCCGAACGCCCGGTTCCCCGCCCCACCCCGTCCCCGTCGCGTTCCGGCCATCTCCGTACCTCTCACGGGACGCGCGGGGCCGTCCCACGACGTCCCACCGCGTCCCATGGAGCCACCCGTCCCCGCAGGTCAGCACACCCCAGGCCCTCACTCGCACACGTACCGCACAGGGGGAATGTATGAACGCCCCACGTGGGTCGGCCACATGTGGCCCACAGCGGTGGATGAAAGCGGCGGCCCGTCCTCCTCGGGGGAGAGGACGGGCCGCCGTGCGTCGGGTACGGGCCGCCGACCAGCCGGCGCTGCTCCTGCCGCCACCGACTACCCGCTACCGGCCTCCGGCTACCGCACGGTGAAGTGCAGGGTGTCCTCCAGGAACGGGATCTCCAGCCACGGCTTCGGCTGTGTCATCAGCGAGAGCAGCACGATCGCCACGCCGAGCAGCCCGTACGTGAGCATGTCGGTGAAGCGTGAGCGCACGGCGAGCATGCCGACGGACGGCAGGACGCGCCGCAGGACCGCACCGCCGACGAGGGCGATACCGATCAGGATCGTGCCGATACGGAACGCCTCGGCGAAGGGGTGAAGGCCGACGATCAGCAGCCCGAGGCCGATCGTCCCGAGCACGCTGAGCAGCGGCCACTGGCGGGCGGGCGCCGGGGCGTCCCGGGGCGCGGCCCGGCCGCCGCCCTCGGGGGGCGCGGTGTCGCGGGTGAGCGAGAACCGCCTGCCGGGATCGGCCTCGTCCGCCGCCTCGGAGCCCTCCGGGGCATCGATGGCGTCAGTGGCTTCCGTGGTTCCCGGGGTGCCCGTGGTTCCCGGGACGTCCACGGCCTGCGAGCTCTTTGCCGCCCCCGGGCCGCGCTGGTCTCCGGTGGTATCCGTACCGGTCCCCGTGTCCGTCGTGTCCGTCGTGTCCGTGGCTGTCGCGGTATCCGCGTCCGAACCCGCGTCCCGGCTCGTGCCAGCACCCATCAGTGGCGCCCCTCTCCCGCTCGGGTCCGCGCTCAGCCGGCGTCCGCGTCGGCGTCCTTGAGCGTACGTTCGGCCGCCTCGACGACATTGACGAGAAGCTGCGCGCGGGTCATCGGCCCGACGCCGCCCGGGTTGGGCGAGATCCAGGACGCCACCTCCGCGACGCCCGGGTGGACATCGCCGACGATCTTGCCGTTCTCATCCCGGCTGACGCCGACGTCGAGGACGACCGCGCCCTCCTTGACGTCCTCGGGGTTGATGATGTGCGGGACGCCGGCCGCGGCCACGATGATGTCGGCCTGCTTGAGCAGCGCCGGCAGGTCGCGCGTGCCGGTGTGGCACTGGGTGACGGTCGCGTTCTCGGACTTACGGGTCAGCAGCAGGGGGATCGACCGGCCCACGGTGATCCCGCGCCCGACGACCACGATGTGCGCGCCGTTGATCTCGACGCCGTGGTGGCGCAGGAGCTGGATGATGCCGTACGGGGTGCAGGGCAGCGGCCCCGGCTCGTTGAGCACCAGCCGGCCCAGGCTCATCGGGTGCAGCCCGTCGGCGTCCTTGGCCGGGTCCATCAGCTCCAGCACCCGGTTGGTGTCGATGCCCTTGGGCAGCGGCAGTTGCACGATGTACCCGGTGCACTCGGGGTTGGCGTTCAGCTCGGCGACGACCGCCTCGATCTCCTCCTGGGTGGCGGTGTCGGGCAGCTCACGCTGGATGGAGGCGATACCGACCTGGGCGCAGTCGCGGTGCTTGCCGTTGACGTACCAGCGGCTGCCCGGGTCGTCCCCGACGAGCAGGGTTCCGAGACCGGGCGTGACACCCCGCTCCTTGAGGGCCGCCACGCGGACGGTGAGATCGGACTTGATCGCGGCTGCGGTGGCCTTGCCATCGAGAATCTGGGCGCTCATGCCCCCATCCTCGCGGAAGACCCCTCCCGGGTTCCAATCCGCGCCCCTGCCGTACCCCGGCCCGTATCTGCACAGGCGTGCGCACGGAACGTTGCACTTGCACAACACCTGTGAAGGCGACTGGACAAAACCGTATGTTGATAACACGATTACGTCGCAGTGCGGCCGGCGTCGGGGGGCAGACCGCTCAGACCGCTCAGACCTGAGATTTTCCTCCGCGCGGGCCATTCCGTCCCCGCATCACCAACGGAGGAACCCCGTCATGAGCTTCGGCGACCCCAACAATCCCTACGGCCAGCAGGGCCAGCAGCCCGGTTACGGCCAGCCCCAGGGTCCGCCGCCGGGCCAGCCGGGGTACGGCTACCCGCAGGGCCAGCCCCAGCAGCCCGGCTACGGCTACCCCTCCCCGCCGCAGGCTCCCATGGGGTACGGCTACCCCGGTGGCCAGATGGAGATGCCCGGTCTGATGAAGACCGCGCGGGTCATCCTCTTCATCTTCGCCGGTTTCCAGATCCTCTTCGGGCTCGGCGTCGGCATCGCCCTCGGCGTGGTCAGCAGCGCCTCGGGCGACAGCGAGATCGCCGGCCTCGTCGGCGGTGTCGGCATCGCCCTCGGCGTGCTGCTCATCGGTCTCGGCGCCCTCTCGATCTTCCTGGGCGTGAAGTTCGCCACGGGCGGTACCGGGATCCGTGTCACGACGATCGTCTACGCCTCGCTCTCGCTCCTCGGCGGTCTCAGCAACCTGGCCGCCGGCAACGGTTCCGCGGCGTTCGGCGGGATCATCTCGCTCGCGTGCAGCGGGATCATCCTGGCCTCGATGGTGAACGGCCAGGCCTCGGCGTGGTTCAGCCGCCCGCGCCACTGACACGCCGTCGGTGCACCGCTTAGGCACACCACGGAGAGCAGCACAGCCGAAGGCCGCGTCCTCCCTTCCGAGAGGACGCGGCCTTCGGCGTCGGTCATCAGTGGAAGAAGTGGCGTGTCCCCGTGAAGTACATGGTCGCGCCCGCCTTCCGCGCCGCCTCGATCGTCAGCTCGTCGCGGACCGAGCCGCCCGGCTGGACCACGGCCCTGACACCCGCGTCGAGCAGGATCTCCAGGCCGTCGGGGAACGGGAAGAACGCGTCGGACGCGGCGTACGCACCGCTCGCCCGCTCCTCCCCCGCCCGCTCCACCGCGAGCTTCGCGGAGTCGACGCGGTTGACCTGGCCCATGCCGACGCCCACCGAGGCGCCGCCCTTGGCGAGCAGGATCGCGTTGGACTTGACCGCGCGGCACGCCTTCCACGCGAAGGACAGTTCGCGCAGCTCCGCCTCGGAGAGCGGCTCGCCCGTCGCGAGCGTCCAGTTCGCCGGGTCGTCGCCGTCCGCCTGGAGCCGGTCGGTGACCTGGAGCAGCGTGCCGCCGTCGATCGGCTTGGCCTCCACCGCGGCGGCCGGGGCCTCGGGGCAGCGCAGCACGCGGATGTTCTTCTTGCGGGCCAGCACCTCGACGGCACCGTCCTCGTACCCCGGCGCGACGATGACCTCGGTGAAGATCTCCGCGACCTGCTCGGCCATCGCGACGGAGACCGGGCGGTTGACGGCGATCACCCCGCCGAACGCGGAGAGCGGATCGCACTCGTGCGCCTTGCGGTGTGCCTCCGCGACATCGTCGCCGATGGCGATCCCGCACGGGTTGGCGTGCTTGATGATCGCGACGCAGGGCTCGGCGTGGTCGTACGCGGCACGGCGCGCGGCGTCCGTGTCCGTGTAGTTGTTGTACGACATCTCCTTGCCGTGAAGCTGCTCCGCCTCCGCGAGCCCGCCCTCGCCCGCGGTGTAGAGCGCGGCCGGCTGGTGCGGGTTCTCGCCGTAGCGCAGCACGTTCGTACGCGCGTACGTGGAGCCCAGGAAGTCGGGGAAGCCGGAGTCGTCGGCCGCCGCGTAGTCGTCCGCGAACCAGGAGGCCACGGCCACGTCGTACGCCGCCGTGTGCTGGAACGCCTCCGCCGCGAGCCGCTTGCGCGTCGTCAGGTCGAAGCCGCCGTCGCGTACGGCGCCGAGGACGTCCGCGTACCGCTCGGGGCTGGTGACGACCGCGACCGAGGGGTGGTTCTTGGCGGCGGCGCGGACCATCGAGGGGCCGCCGATGTCGATCTGCTCGACGCACTCGTCGGGGGTGGCGCCGGAGGCGACCGTCTCGCGGAACGGGTACAGGTTCACGACGACCAGGTCGAACGGCTCGACCCCCAGCTCGGCGAGCTGCTCGCGGTGGGAGTCGAGGCGCAGGTCGGCGAGGATCCCGGCATGGACGCGCGGGTGCAGCGTCTTGACGCGGCCGTCCAGGCACTCGGGGAAGCCGGTCAGCTCCTCGACCTTGGTGACCGGCACACCGGCGGCGGCGATCTTCCCGGCGGTGGAGCCGGTCGAGACCAGGGTGACGCCCGCCTCGTGCAGACCGCGTGCCAGTTCCTCCAGGCCCGTCTTGTCGTAGACGCTGACCAGCGCGCGGCGGACGGGCCGCTTCGTGCCGTCCGCGGACGTGCCCGCGGCGGGCGTTCCCTCGGTGGCCGTACCTGCGGCGTTCGTCCCTGCGGCCGTCGCGGACCCCTGATTATTCACCGACGTATACCTTTCGTCCCTCGATGCGATAGCCGTGCCGGGCCAGTGTCCCCACGGCCTCGACGAGCAGGCGTCGCTCGACTTCCTTGATGCGCTCATGGAGAGCGTCTTCGTCGTCCTCGTCCCGGACCTCGACCACGCCCTGCGCGATGATCGGGCCGGTGTCGACACCGTCGTCGACGAAGTGGACCGTGCAGCCGGTGACCTTCACGCCGTGGGCGAGCGCGTCGCGTACGCCGTGGGCACCGGGAAAGCTGGGGAGCAG
Source organism: Streptomyces sp. NPDC096310 (assembly GCF_044763125.1). Taxonomy (NCBI): domain Bacteria; kingdom Bacillati; phylum Actinomycetota; class Actinomycetes; order Kitasatosporales; family Streptomycetaceae; genus Streptomyces; species Streptomyces sp. NPDC096310. The sequence continues at coordinate 123,242 of NZ_JBIWFO010000019.1, forward strand.
CGCGGGATGCGTGTTGACGCACCGGCCGCCGAAGCGCGCCAGGAACTCTTTCCCCAGGATCTTCATGAAGCCCGCCGAGACCACGAGGTCCGGCTCGTACGCGGCGGTCGCCTCGGCGAACGCCGCGTCCCACGCCTCCCGCGACGCGTACTCCTTCACCCGGTGCACGAAGGTCGGCAGTCCGGCGCGCTCGGCGCGCTCCAGGCCGGCGATGGAGCCCCGGTCCGCGCCGACCGCGACGATCCGGGCGCCGAAGCCCTCGGGGTCGTCGCCGATGGCGTCGAGCAGGGCCTGCAGATTCGTACCGGATCCGGAGACCAGGACCACGATCCTGGCCGGGGCGGCGGAAGGCCGGGGGGCGGAGGGCGGGGAGGCCACAGCGGGCGCCTTTCTCGGAGCGAGCACAGCCTCGCGGGGCGTGCGGCGTTGTGTGGACGGCTACTTGGCGTGGTCGTACGACTTTGTGGGGTCGTACGAACGAGTCACGTTCCCCGATACGGGGAACTCTACGAAGGAGCCGACCGTCAGCAACGATACCGGCACACCGAGCGGCCCCCACGGGACGGGGGCTCGGCCGGGAGGTAGCGTCTGGGGACAGGGTTTGTCTCCGGGACGGGCCCGTACTGGACAAGACCCCCGCGTGATGGGTCTGAGGGGAAGACGTTCACCACATGCAGGACCGACGCCGCCGCACGGCACTCCACCTCCCGCCACCCTCTGGGCCGGTGCTGCTGCCGCGAGAACGCCAGTCCTCCTCCACCGGCCCTTCGTCGGGCTCCGGCCCCAAGGAGCCCGGACCGTCCGTTACCTCGGGACCCTCGGATACGTCGGGGACGTCCGGGCCCGGTGGTTCCGGTTCCGGCGGCTCCGACTCCGGTGGTTCCGGGCCCGCCGGTTCCGGCAGGTCCGGGTCCGGGTCCGGCCGCTCCGGATCCGGCGGTTCCGCCGACGACAATCCGTTCGCACCGCCGCCCGAGGGCAGGCCCGACCAGCCGTGGCAGCCCCGGCACCCCGAGAGCGGCGGCGGACAGGACGGGCAGGACGGCGGATCCGGCCGCGGTGGCTGGGGCAGCCAGTGGAGCAGCCGCCAGCCCGGCCGCTCCTCGGGCGGCTTCGGCAGCCGCCCCGGCGGCCAGGGCAGCGGACCGAACGGGCAGAACGGACCGGCCAACGGCCAGGACGGCCAGGAGACGGGGCGCGGCGGCGGACCGCGCTGGGATCCGACGGACCCGGCCCAGCGCCGCGCCCGCTACGCCCTGCTCGGCGGGATGTGGGCCTTCTTCTTCGCGCTGTTCGACCTCCCCGACATCGCCCTCCTCCTCGGCGCGCTCGCGGTCTACTGGGGCGCCAGCTCTTTGCGGGCCAGGACCAGGACCAGGAAGCCGTCGGACGGCGCATCCGCACCCGGCTCCGGACAGCCGGTCCCGGCGAACCGGCGCGACCAGCCGGGGCAGTCAGGACCGTCCGGTCAGATCGCGACCAGGTCCCTGACGACGGCCGCGGTGAGCGGTCTGGTGGCGGCCGGACTCGCGCTGGCGATCGTGGCGACGACCTTCACCGTGCAGCTCGTCTACCGCGACTACTACACGTGCGTGAACGACGCGCTGACGAAGACGGGGCAGCTCTCCTGCAACGATCTGCTGCCGCGCTCCCTGGAGCCCGTCTTCGGCGTCAAGGAGTAGCCGGGCTCAAGGGGCGCCTCCCTCCTCCGTCCGGCCGGTCCGGGGCCGGTCCGCTCGGGGCCGGCCCGGGCCGGGCTGGTCCGCTGGGGACGGCCCTGGGTCGGTCCCGGCCGGGGACGGGGGCGCCGCCGGGAAGTCGGCCATCAGCCCGCCCGACGCCTCCTTGAACGCGGCCCACCGCGCCTCCCGCGCCCCGCGTTCGTGCCAGGCGTCGGCCGCCAGGAAGTCGTACGGCTCCTCGTCCGGGTCCGCGCCCTCCCCCGCCTGCCCCGCCCAGGGCACGGCCCCCGCACCGGGGGGTACGGCGTCCTGCGGTACGGCGTCCGGACCGCCCGCCGGCGCGGCCTCCCCCGTACCGCTCCGCAGCCCCAGCCACCACAGCGGCGCCCGCCACCACGGCGGGAGCTCCGGTTCCACGACGCCCGGCGCCACCGTCGGCGCGGCCTTCCTCCCCGCCTCCTTCTTCTTCCTCCCCGCCTCCTTCTTCTTCCTCCCCGCCTCCTTCTTCTTCCTCTCCTCCTTCTCCGCCTTCCGCGCGTCCCGCCGCTCCGCCCGGCCCATCCGGACCGTCTCCCGTACGCCCTTCACCCACCGCTTCCGCAGCCGCCAGGCCCGGAGCAGCAGCGCCGTCGGTACGCCGAGCGCCACCGTCCACATCAGCGTGGCGGCGCCGGTCAGCCACCACACCGGGCCGAACGCGGCCAGTCGCCCGTTGCCCAGCGGTCCGCCCGCCATCGCCGCCAGGAACGCCGTCAGCACGGCACAGACCGCGCCCCCGAGGGCCGTCCCGAACGCCGTGTCGCGCGCGCTCCACGCCTCCTCCCGTACGGAGAAGGGCGGCGCGGCCACCCGGAGCGTGAACCAGGCGATCGTCGGCCCCACGACGGCGGGCACCGCCGCCACGGCCCAGTGCAGCGACGTGCTCGGCCCCTCGGGCACCGCCGCGAGCAGCGGGAAGGACGGCGGCGCGGGGCTGCCCAGCACGCCGAACGGGGTGACCGTCGCGCCCGTCCCGAGCACGAAGCCGGGGCCCAGTGCGTACGCCGCGCCCCAGATCGCGGCATTGGGCACCAGCGCCAGCCCCAGCAGCAGCACCGCGAACCGTCCGGACCAGTCCGCGGCGAGCTGTACGAAGGAGGCGTGCGCCGGATCGCTGTGCCAGCCGAGCGACACCCCGACGAGCAGCGCGCCACCCCCCGTCAGCAGCAGGGCGCCCGCCGCGCCGGAGCGCAGGGCCGACCGCGTCCGGGTACGTGCCAGCACCGTCCGGACGCCCCGGGGCAGCCACATCGGCAGCGGCCCGTGCGGGCGCCCACTCGCCGTCCAGGCCCCCGCGGTCGCGGACAGAACGGTCAGGACAGGGAGGGTGAGCAGCGCGCGCAGCGGGTGCGCGGTGAGCGGCCCGCCCCCCGCGTAGAGCGCGGCGGCCCCGCCGACGAGCAGATATCCGCAGCTCACCGTGGACACGGCACCGAGCGCGGTGAGTTGCGGACGTCCCTCCTCCGTTTCAAGCGTGTCCCGCGCCGCACGGTGGACGAGCCACACCGGCAGGGCCATGAGCAACAGCGGCACGACGCCGAGCGGAGCGGGGACGCCGGACAGCGTCTCGGGGCGCACCAGCTCGATGCCGTGGGCCAGCAACCAGAGCCCTGCCGCCACATGGAGGGCAGCGCCGGCTCCGCCGTCCGGGTACGGCGAGGCGATCCACATCATCGTCAGGAGCACGGCGAGCGTGCCGAGTCCGAGGCCCGCGGCGATGGCTCCACGGAGGAAAGAGGCGGTCAGCGCGGCGGCCCGGCCGCGGTCGACGGCCGAGGCCGAGGACAACGGTGTACCGCGATCGGTCAATTGGGTCACAAAGCCATGTTGCCCACGACACGCGCTTTATCTGCGTAACAGGCGAATACTCGCCATGTCGCTCAATATACGCTTATGTGCTTTTTCGCCCAGTACCGTGCTGCGGGGAGTCCCTCATGACCCAGAACACCACGCAGAGCACCCCGCAGCCCGTCGGCGAGGCCCCGGCCGGCGCTTCCGGCTCGGCGCTCCCCGCCCCCAAGGAACGGCGCAGGCTGCGCGAGGCGAAGGCGATGACCGAGAAGCAGGCGGCCACCGCGGTGGGTGTCACCCGCGCGACGATCCGGTCCTGGGAGACCGGCCGTACGACGCCGCGCGGGCGCAAGGGGGAGGTCTACGCGAAGCTGCTGGCGGGCATCGCGGCCGAACTGCGGCAGGCGGAGGAACGGGCGCGACGTACCGAGAGGGCGGCGGTACGGGCGGCGCAGGAACGATCCGCCGCGCGACACCTCCACGCCACCGCGGCGGAGCCCCAGGACCGTACAAGAGCGGCACCACCGACACCACCTTCAGCTCCAGCACCGGCTCCGGCTCCGGCACCGGCACCCGCACCACCCTCGACGCCGGCACCCGCACCACCTTCAGCACCGGCCGTGGAACCCGGCGTGATCCCGGTGGCGTTCAGTGGCGCGGCCGTCGCCTCGCTCACGCCCGACCAGGCGTTCGACGCGCTGTACGCGTGCACCGCGCCCGCCCTGGTGCGCCAGGCGTATCTGCTCACCGGACGGCGCGCCCTCTCCCAGGAGTCCGTCGAGCGCGCCTTCCACTGCGCGTGGGAGAACTGGCCCCGGGTCGCCGTCGACCGGGACCCGGTGAGCTGGGTACGGGCCACCGCGCACGAGTACGCGATGTCGCCCTGGCACCGGCTGCGCCGCGCGCACCGCCGCCCCGACCCGGTCCGTGGCGAGCAGGAGAACCCCGACGGCCGGGCGCTGCGTGAGGCGCTGCTCGCCCTGCCGCCGTCGTACCGCCGTACGCTGCTGCTCTACGACGGGCTCGGGCTCGACCTGCCGGAGACCGCCGCCGAGACGGAGGCCTCCACCCCGGCCACCGCGCACCGGCTGATGCGCGCCCGCAAGGCGGTCTCCGTACGCGTGCCGGAGCTGGCCGACACGGATCTGCTGCACGAACGGCTGGCCGCGCTCGTGCGCGCGGTGACCGTTCCGGAGATCGTCTCGGCCCGGACCGTACGGGACGGCAGTGAGCGGCGGGCCAAGATCTGGACGCGGGCGGCGATCGCCTTCACCGTGCTGATCATCGGGGCCACGAGCTTCACGCTGGCGACCGCTCCGCGGCAGTACGACCCGCCCCAGTCACCGGGCGAGCGGGTCGGCGGTGTGCCCGTGCCCAGCGGTCCCGAGCGGCTCAGCCCGCAGGACCTGCGGCTGCGCAACATGCTCCGTGCCGCGCCGATGAACGGACCGCACCGGCTCGTACCCCTGGCACGCTGACCGCTCGGGCATATCGAAGACGTCCCGCACACGCGCGTGGGCCCGCACCCCTGCCCGGGGTGCGGGCCCACGCGCGTGGTGGTCCGTACGAAGGCGACGGATCAGCCGGCGAGGATGGCGCGGGCGAGCCCGGCCGTCTCGGTCGGCGTCTTGCCGACCTTCACACCGGCGGCCTCCAGGGCCTCCTTCTTCGCCTGGGCCGTGCCGGAGGAGCCGGAGACGATGGCGCCGGCGTGGCCCATGGTCTTGCCCTCGGGTGCGGTGAAGCCCGCGACGTAGCCGACGACCGGCTTGGTGACGTTCTTCGCGATGAAGTCGGCCGCGCGCTCCTCGGCGTCACCGCCGATCTCACCGATCATCACGATGAGGTCGGTCTCGGGGTCGGCCTCGAACGCGGCGAGCGCGTCGATGTGCGTCGTGCCGATGACCGGGTCGCCACCGATACCGACGGCGGACGAGAAGCCGATGTCGCGCAGCTCGTACATCATCTGGTAGGTCAGCGTGCCGGACTTGGACACGAGGCCGATGCGGCCGGGCTTGGTGATGTCACCCGGGATGATGCCGGCGTTGGACTGGCCGGGGGTGATCAGGCCGGGGCAGTTCGGCCCGATGATCCGGGTCTTGTTGCCCTTGCTGCCCGCGTACGCCCAGAAGGCGGCGGAGTCGTGGACCGCGATGCCCTCGGTGATCACGACGGCCAGGCCGATCCCGGCGTCGATCGCCTCGACGACGGCGGCCTTGGCGAAGGCCGGCGGCACGAAGACGACGGAGACATCGGCACCGGTCTTCTCCATGGCCTCGGCCACGGAGCCGAAGACGGGCACATCGGTGCCGTCGAAGTCGACGGACGTACCGGCCTTGCGCGGGTTGACACCGCCGACGATGTTGGTGCCGTCGGCGAGCATGAGCTTGGTGTGCTTCATGCCGGTGGCGCCGGTCATGCCTTGGACGATGACCTTGCTTTCCTTGGTCAGGAAAATAGCCATGGTGTGGTTTCCCTCGTCCCTTACTTGGCCGCGGCCAGCTCGGCGGCCTTGTCGGCCGCGCCGTCCATGGTGTCCACGCGCTGCACGAGCGGGTGGTTCGCGTCGGACAGGATCTTGCGACCCAGCTCCGCGTTGTTGCCGTCGAGCCGCACGACCAGCGGCTTCGTGACGTCCTCGCCCTTGGTCTTCAGCAGTTCGAGGGCCTGGACGATGCCGTTGGCGACCTCGTCGCACGCGGTGATGCCACCGAAGACGTTGACGAACACGGACTTCACGTCCGGGTCGCCGAGGATGATCTCCAGGCCGTTCGCCATGACCTCGGCGGATGCGCCGCCGCCGATGTCGAGGAAGTTGGCGGGCTTGACGCCACCGTGGTTCTCACCGGCGTACGCGACGACGTCGAGGGTCGACATGACCAGACCCGCGCCGTTGCCGATGATGCCGACCTCACCGTCGAGCTTGACGTAGTTGAGGTTCTTGGCCTTGGCGGCGGCTTCGAGGGGGTTGGCCGCGGCCTTGTCCTCCAGCGCGTCGTGCTCCGGCTGGCGGAAATCCGCGTTCTCGTCGAGCGAGACCTTGCCGTCGAGCGCGATGATCTTGCCGTCACCGGACTTGATCAGCGGGTTGACCTCGACAAGGAGGGCGTCCTCCTTGATGAAGACGGTCCACAGCTTCTGCAGAACGTCGGCGACCTGGTCCGCGATCTCGGCCGGGAACTTCGCGGCGGCGACGATCTCGGCGGCCTTCTCGGGCGTGCAGCCCTCGTTGGCGTCGACCGGGATCTTGGCGAGCGCGTCGGGGTTCTCCTCGGCGACGACCTCGATCTCCACGCCGCCCTCGACGGAGGCCATCGCGAGGAAGGTGCGGTTGGTGCGGTCCAGCAGGAAGGAGACGTAGTACTCCTCCGCGATGTCCGCGGTCTGGGCCAGCATCACCTTGTGGACCGTGTGGCCCTTGATGTCCATGCCCAGAATCTGACCGGCCTTCTCGACGGCGTCGGTCGCGTCGGAGGCCAGCTTCACGCCGCCCGCCTTGCCACGTCCGCCGACCTTGACCTGCGCCTTGACGACGGCCTTGCCGCCGAGACGCTCGGTCACCTCGCGGGCGTCCTCGGGCGTTTCGATGACTTCACCGGCCAGCACCGGTACGCCGTGCTTGGCGAAGAGGTCCCTCGCCTGGTACTCGAACAGGTCCACGCGTGTCCGTCCCTTTGTCTTTTAACCGCAGCCTGGTGATCGCGGGTTCGTTGTCTGCGTGGGCGTGCCGCGAAGGGCAACGTGACTGCGCTGTCACTGAGGAAGGCGTACGCGGTGTCCGGTACGCGGCATGTCCGTCTCGCAGGTTATCCCCGTGGGACCTGGGTCCCTAAATCACAGATCACAGATGAGCGGTGATACCTGTCACAGAGCGGTGATACCCGTCACAGGCCGCCCGGCTGCCCGCACACCCGGACCGTTGGTCCGTACACATTTCCCTCGCTCGACCCCCTCTCGACCTCCTCTCTCGACCTCCTGCCCGCCTCCTGCCCGTCTCCTCGTCAGGGGTGTGGCAGGTCGGGGTCCGGTACGGGCAGGGGACGCTTCTCGATCGCCGCGGCCATCACGTCGGGGAAGAGGTCGGGCGTGCAGGCGAACGCGGGGGCACCCAGCTCCGCGAGGGCCGCCGCGTGCTCCCGGTCGTACGCCGGAGCCCCCTCGTCCGAGAGCGCGAGGAGCGCCACGAACTGCACGCCGGACGCCTTCATCGCGGCGACCCGCTTCAGCATTCCGTCCCGTATCCCACCCTCGTAGAGATCGCTGATCAGGACGACCACGGTCTCGGCGGGGCGGGTGATCCGCGACTGGCAGTAGGCGAGCGCGCGGTTGATGTCGGTGCCCCCGCCGAGCTGGGTGCCGAACAGGACGTCCACGGGGTCGTCGAGCTGGTCGGTGAGGTCGACGACCGCCGTGTCGAAGACGACCAGACGGGTGTCGAGGGAGCGCATCGAGGCCAGGACCGCGCCGAAGACGGAGGCGTAGACGACGGACGCGGCCATCGACCCGGACTGGTCGATGCAGAGGACGACCTCCTTCTTCACCGACTGCGCGGCCCTGCCGTACCCGATCAGCCGCTCGGGCACGACCGTGCCCTGCTCCGGAAGGTAGTTCTTCAGGTTCGCGCGGATCGTACGGTCCCAGTCGATGTCCCGGTGGCGCGGCCGGCTGATCCGCGCGGAGCGGTCGAGCGCCCCCGTCAGGGTGGCCCTGGTGCGGGTGGCGAGCCGCTTCTCGATGTCCTCCACCACCTTGCGGACGACGGCGCGCGCGGTCTCCTTGGTCGTCTCCGGCATCGCCTTGTTCAGTGAGAGCAGGGTGCCGACGAGATGGACGTCAGCCTCGACGGCCTCCAGCATCTCCGGTTCGAGCAGCAGCGCGGCGAGCCCGAGCCGGTCGATGGCGTCCCGCTGCATGATCTGGACGACGGAGGTGGGGAAGTACGTACGGATGTCACCGAGCCAGCGGGCGACGGACGGCGCGGAGCCGCCGAGCCCGGCGGACCGGCCACCGGTCCCGCTTTCCCGGTTTCCGCCGTTGTCCCGGCCGCCGTAGAGCGCGGTCAGGGCGCCGTCCATAGCCGCGTCCCGGCCGGCGAGCGCGCATCCCGTGCCGTCGGCGCCCTCCCCGCCGAGCACCATCCGCCAGCGCCGCAGCCGCTCCTCGGCGGCCGCCGCCTCCGCCGTTCTGTCGGCCGTCATGCCTGTGGTCATGTTCCCGCTCCCACCAGGTCGTTGTCGTCGCGGTCGGCACCCAGCAGCAACCGGAGCACCGGCAGCACGGCGTCGGCGCGTGCCGGGTCGAGCCCCGGGCCGAAGCCCGGCGCGGTGGCCTCGGCCGTCGTCGGCCCCGGGGCGGCCGGTCCACGCCGGACCAGCTCGCCCAGGGTCCGGCGGACGCCCGGTTCGTACGCCGAGAAGGTGCGCCGCAGCAGCGGCAGCACGTCGGTGAACGCCTCGGGCGCCACACCGGTCAGCCAGGCGTCGACCAGGCCGAGGAGGCGTTCGTCATGGATCAGCAGCATCCCGCCGCCGGATCCGGCCCCCTGTGATCTCCCGGGCGCCCCGCCGACGAAGCCCTCGACCCAGGCGGCGGCGTCGGCGGGCGGGGTGCCCGGTGACAGGGCGAGCCCCATCAGCCGGGCGGCCTCGTCCTCAGGGAGGCGTCCGTCGTCCAGCAGCAGCCGGGCGGCCCGCCCCCGGATCCCGCCGGGCACACCGTCCCGCCCGGCGAGCCTGACCAGCACGGCCTCCCACCGCCCGGCGAGATCCCGCCCCCCGGACTCCTCACCGGGGCCCCCGGAGCCCCCGTCGGGGTCCGCGGACTCCGCTTCGGGGCGCGCGGAGCCGGCCGCCAGGAGTCCGATCGCCGTATGGACGCTGTCGAGATGGCCGCGCATCTCCGCTGCGCCGTCCGCGTCGAGCCCCGCGCACGCGGGCGGCAGGCCGACGCAGATGCGCTCCGCGAGTCCGGCCGCGACCTCACCGAGCGCGCCGGTATCGGTGGACCGTACGTCGCCGTACCGCAGCGAGCGGGCCAGCGCGGGCAGGGCCTCGGCGAGCCGGCCGATGTCGGCGTCGAGCGCGGCGCGGTCGGCGAGGGCGCGCATCACCACGGGCAGGGCGTCGGGCAGCGCGGCCCGCAGACAGCGCTCGGCGAGGGCCGTGATGTCGCTGAGCGCGGTCGCCGCCAGGGCGCGCGACTCGGCCCTGGCGGTCGCGGCGGCGAGCACCGTCGTGCCCCAGACCCCGGCCTCCGCGACCCGTACGTACAGCTCCGGCTCCCAGCTCAGCCGCCAGCTCTCGCGGAACGTGCCCGTGCTCCCCCGTCCGGCGACCGCCCGGCCCCAGCCGATGTCCAGCAGCCTCAGCCGGTGCAGCAGGGTGCTCTTCGCCGCGTCGGTCTCCTTGCGGAGGTCGAGGTCCAGCTCGCGTTCGGACGCCTCCGGCTTGAGCCGCAGGGAGCGCTGAAGCCGGGTCAGGTCGCGCTGGAGCGGTACGGCAGGGGCCGTGTCGGGGACCTCGCCGAGTGTGTCGCCGACGATCAGCCGGTCCCGGATGAGGCCGAGCGGCACCTCGGACCCCTCGCACATCACGGCCTGTACGGCGTCGACGGTCTCCGTGAGCCCGGCCAGCGGCCGGCCGCGCATCACGGCGAGGGTCCGCGCCAGCCGTACCGCCTCGATGACATGGGCGGAGGAGACGGCACGGTCCTCCTCCCGCAGCAGCCCGGCGACCTTGGTGAGCCAGCGCTCGACGGGCCGGTCTGGCGCGCTGAAGAGGTGTCCGTACCAGCCGGGCGAGTCGATGCCCGCGCCGTAACCGCTGTGCCGGGCGAGCCTGCGGTGGGTCCAGGGCACCCAGGTGATGTCGGTCTTGATCTTGGGCAGGCCCTTGAGCAGCGCGCGGTCGGCGGCGAGCGTGGTCCTCTCACGCAGCGCCGGTACGTGCCAGGCGCCGCAGACGACGGCGACCGCCCCGTCCCCGAACTCCTTGCGGGCGGCGCGGAGCTGGACCCGCATATGGGCCTCGCGGACGAGATCCCGCCGGTGTCCGCCGGGGCCGTACTCCTCGCGCAGCTCGCCCATGGCGTCGGCGACCGCCTCGAACGGCGCGAAGGGGTCGTCGCTCTCCCCGGGGGCCCGGTGCTCGACCACGTCCTCCCACCAGCGCTCGGGGTCGTCGTACCCGGCGGCCTTGGCGAGTACGGCGAGCGGGTCGATCCGCACCCCGTCGGTGTCGCCGCCGTCGGAGTCACCGTCGTCGGACCCGCCGTCCTCGGTCCCGTCCTCCCCCGCCCCGTCGTGCGCGGGTTCGGCCTCGGTGTCAGGCTCCACGGCAAAGGCCAGCGAGTGGGCCGCCGGCAGGTCGATGAACCGCACCGGCACCTCGTGCGCGAGCGCCCAGCGGATCGCCACCCACTCGGGGGAGAACTCCGCCAGCGGCCAGAACGCGGCGCGCCCCGGGTCGTCCACGGCGTGCGCGAGGAGCGCCACGGGCGGCCGCATCGCCTCGTCGGCGGCGAGCGGCAGCAACGCGTCGCCCTCGGGCGGGCCTTCGATCAGTACGGCGCCGGGCGCCGCCGCGTCGAGCGCGCTCCGTACCGCACGCGCGGAACCGGGCCCGTGGTGCCGGACCCCGAGCAGCAGCGGCCCCGCCGCGTGCGGCGTGGTCGTCGTCGTGGTCGTGGTCACGCGCTCACCTCGCGGCAGGCGCGGTAGAAGTCCTTCCAGCCGTCGCGTTCGCGGACGACCGTCTCCACGTACTCCTGCCAGATCACCCGGTCCGCCGCGGGATCGCGGACGACCGCGCCGAGGATCCCGGCCGCCACGTCGCCCGGCCGCAGTATCCCGTCGCCGAAGTGCGCGGCGAGCGCCAGCCCGTTGGTGACGACGGAGATCGCCTCGGCCGTGGAGAGCGTCCCGGAGGGGGACTTGAGCTTCGTACGGCCGTCGGTCGTGACGCCGTCGCGCAGTTCACGGAAGACCGTGACGACCCGGCGGATCTCGTGGAGGCCCTCGGGGCCGTCCGGCAGATCGAGCGAGCGGCCCATCTCCCCGACGCGCCGGGAGACGATCTCGACCTCGGCCTCCGGGGTGGCGGGCAGCGGCAGGACGACCGTGTTGAAGCGGCGGCGCAGTGCGCTGGAGAGGTCGTTGACCCCGCGGTCGCGGTCGTTGGCCGTGGCGATCAGGTTGAAGCCGCGGACCGCCTGGACCTCCTCACCCAGCTCGGGGATCGGGAGCGTCTTCTCGGACAGGATCGTGATGAGCGAGTCCTGTACGTCGGCGGGGATACGGGTCAGCTCCTCGACCCGCGCGGTCATGCCGTCGGACATGGCCCGCATCACGGGGCTGGTCACCAGGGCGTCGCGGCTGGGGCCGTGGGCGAGGAGCTGGGCGTAGTTCCAGCCGTAGCGGATCGCCTCTTCGGGCGTGCCGGCCGTGCCCTGCACCAGCAGGGTCGAGTCGCCGCTGACGGCCGCGGCGAGGTGTTCGGAGACCCAGGTCTTGGCCGTGCCCGGCACACCGAGGAGGAGCAGGGCGCGGTCGGTGGCGAGCGTGGTGACGGCGACCTCGACGATCCGGCGCGGCCCCACGTACTTCGGTGTGATCACCGTCCCGTCGGACAGCGTGCCGCCGAGGAGATAGGTGGCCACGGCCCAGGGCGAGAGCCGCCAGCGGGCGGGCCGCTGCCGGTCGTCGGCCGCGGCCAGCGCCGCCAGCTCGTGGGCGAACGCGTCCTCCGCGTGCGGGCGCAGGGCCTGGTCGCCGGTGGCCCCGGCCGTGGTCGCGGTGGTTTCGGGCATGGTCATGGATCCCCCTCCAGATCGGTCGACCTGTTGTGGATCCCACGGTGCACCACGCCACTGACAATCGACCGTCTCCGCAGGTCGGAGCCGGTCCGGCGGGCCGCCGCGACCTGAGTTGGCCGACGGCGGCGGGCGTCGCCCGGCACTCGGCGGAGCGGCCCGGCGGCGGGCGGGAGTTACCCCGCGATCGGAGAGACCGCGACGCAGCCGCCGGCCGCGGCCTTGCCCGCGTCCGTCTCCTCCTTGATGACCTCACCCTTGTAAATGATCTTGCAGGTGACCTCGGCGTCGGCGCCCAGCGCGACCGGCATGACGGCGGGCGGCATGATGCCGCGGAGCGTCACCGTCTTCTTCCAGGGCAGCGTGGGCTTCTCGACCGTCTCGATCTTCGGCTCCATGGCCTCGCCCCCGCCGCCGTGGAAGTCGATCGTGTCGATGTTCTTGCCCGTGACCTCGTAGGTGACCTCGTAGTTCTCGTTGATGGCCTTGTCGACCTCCTCGGTCACGGCCTTGTCGACCCGCTCGGTGGCCTCGGAACAGGCGCCGAGACCCAGCGCGAGGCCGGTGACGGCAAGGGGCGTGACGGCGGCACGAACGGTGCGGCCGGTACGCGTGGTACGGGCGGTGCGGTTCATCGGAGATCCCCCCCGGGATGTGGTGCGGAAATGGCACGAGCATAGCAAAGGCAGCACCAGGTGACGCTCCCTTAAAACCATCGAACCCGCAGGTCAGAGCGATTGTCAGTGGGGGCGCCTAACGTCGTGGGCATGAATCAGACGGGGGTGCGCTGGACGTCGGAACAGGTGCTTGCTCTGGCTCCTGACGACGCGTCACGCAAAGCGGGCAACAAGCTCGGCACGGCCGGGCCGTGGTCGGACGCGGGCTGCGACGCCGCGGGCGCGGTGTGGGGGCTGTGCAAGGGCAGCGGCAGCAAGCCGTACCGGACGGTGGTGGACACCACGGGCCCGGCCTGCAACTGCTCCTGCCCGAGCCGGAAGTTCCCGTGCAAGCACGCACTGGGCCTGCTGCTGCTCTGGGCGACGGACGGAGCGGCCGTGTCGGAGCGCGCCGAGGGCGCCGAGCCGCCCGGCTGGGCCGGGGAATGGCTCGGCACACGCAGGAAGCGGCAGGCGGACAGGGCGCGGAGCACGGCCGCGAAGACCGCCGACCCCGAAGCCGCCCGGCGCAGGGCGGAGCGGCGGGCCGCGCGGATCACCTCGGGCGCCACGGAGTTGGAGCAGCGGCTGACGGATCTGCTGCGCGGGGGCCTCGCCTCCGCCGAGCAGTCGGGTTACGGGCTGTGGGAGGAGACGGCGGCGCGGATGGTCGACGCACAGGCACCGGGGCTGGCGGGCCGGGTGCGGGAGTTGGGGGCGATACCGGGCTCGGGCCCCGGCTGGCCGGTGCGGCTGCTGGAGGAGTCCGCGCTGCTGCATCTGCTGAACACGGCGTGGCTCGGGCTCGACCGGCTGCCGGAACCGCTGGCGACGACGGTCCGTACCCGCGTCGGCCTCCCCTCCCCCGCCGGGGGCCCGCCGGTCCGGGACCACTGGCTGGTCCTCGCGCAGTACGACACGTCGGACGGCAAACTCGTCACCCGCCGCATCCGGTTGTACGGCCGGGACTCGGGGCGCTCGGCGCTGCTGCTCTCCTTCGGAGCGGCCGGCCGCGCGCCGGAGCTGGCGCTGCCGGTGGGCGTGATGATCGACGCCGAGATCGTTCCGCACCCGGGCGCCGGACAGCTACGGGCTGACTGGGGCGAGCGGTTCGGCGCCCCGGCGGCGATGGAGGGACCACCCCCCGGCGGCTCCGTGGCGGCGGCGATCGAGGCGTACGGCGCTGCGCTGCGCGCCGATCCCTGGCTGGACACATGCCCCGTGACGCTGCGCGATGTCATCCCGGTCCCCGGGGTGGGCGGCGGCTGGCAACTGGCCGACGCCGTCGGAGGGTCCGCGCTGCCGGTCGCGCCCGTCTCCCTCGGGCACCCGGGGCTGTGGAAGCTGGCCGCGCTCTCCGGTGGCGGCCCGGTCACGGTCTTCGGCGAGTGCGGCCACCGCGGCTTCCGGCCCCTCACGGCCTGGTCGGGCGAGATACCGGGGACGGTTCCGCTCACCTGAACCCGCCCACGCCCGGAGGCCCGATGCGACGTACGGACGGAGTATCCCGATGACCCACACGCCCAGCACGCCCCGCACACCGCCCACGACCCGCACCACAACGACAACGGCACCTCCCGCGAAAGCCACGAAGGCCACGAAGGCTGCGAAGGCCGCGCCAGCCTCCACGGCCACCGTCCGGTCCGCGGCGCCCTGGGAGTCCCCCTGGGAAGGGCTCCTCACCTCGGCGCTGCTCGGCACCGACCGCCGCACACCGCCCCCGGAGGTCCTGGCCCCCGGCAAGGACGCCCCGGTCGCCCTGCTGGACGCCGCCGCGCTGCACACCGTACGGCGCAGGGCGGGGCTGCTGCCCGGGCCCGCCGCCGCGCCTCCGGCCCGCGCGCCCCGGGACGGCCGCGCGGGGCTCCCCGGGGCGGCGCAGCGGCGGCTCGGGCAGCTTCTGGCCGACCGGGCGGCGCCGGCGGGCGGCGGGGGCCGTCGCGGTGCGGCGCCCGATCTCACCGAGCTGCTGCCCCAGTGGCTCGCCGCGGCCAACGCACACGGCTACGCCGCACCCGCCCCGATGCTGCCCGCGCTGCTGGACGCGGCCCGTGCGCGGACCGACCTGCGTCCGCAGGCCCTGGCGTTCGCCGGGCCGCGCGGCCTCTGGCTCGCCCGGCTCAATCCGGAGTGGAAGTTCGCGCTGCGCGGCGGGTCCGGCGGCGCCGTACCGCCCGCCGCCGATGACGCGGAGGCGATGCGGCGGCTCTGGGAGGAGGGCCTCTTCGCCGAGCGGCTCGCGCTGCTCACCGCCGTACGGGCCAGGGACGCGGAGACGGCGCGTGCGCTGCTCGCCTCGACCTGGCCGACCGAGCGCGCCGAGGACCGGCTGATGTTCCTCGACTCCCTGCGCGACGGGCTGTCCGGGGCGGACGAGCCTTTCCTGGAACAGGCATTGTCGGACCGCAGCCGCAATGTGCGCTCCACCGCGGCCGAACTGCTCTCGGCGCTGCCCGGTTCCGCGCTCGCGGGCCGGATGGCGGCCCGCGCGGCCACCTGCGTCAGCATGGACCGTACGGGCGGCGGACAGGTCATCTCGGTCGAGGCGCCCCACGAATGCGACACGGACATGCAGCACGACGGAGTGGTCCCGGCGCCGCCCGGTGGCCGGGGCGAACGGTCCTGGTGGCTGGGTCAGTTGGTGGAGGCGGCCCCGCTGTCGGGGTGGCCGGCCAGGCTCGGCGGCCGGACCCCCGAGGAGATCGTCGCCCTGCCCGTCCTGGACGGCTGGGCGGACGAACTGCACGCCGCGTGGTGCCGGGCGGCCGTACGGCAGGGGGACGCGCGTTGGTCGGCGGCGCTGCTGGGGTCGCCCACCGCCCCGCCCGACACGGGTCCCGGCACGACATCGCTCGCCGAGCGCGCGAAGCTGCTCGCCACCCTGTCCGAGGCCGAACGGGCCGACTGGGTGGCCGCGTTCATCGCCGCGCACGGCCTGCCGGAGGCGTTCCAACTGCTCGGGGGCTGCGCGGTGCCCTGGTCGGGCCCGCTCGGCCGGGCGGTGGTGGACGCGCTGGACATCGCCAGGGACGCGGGCAGCTACCCCTGGAGCTTCAGCGGCGTCATGGGCCTCGCGGAACGCTGCCTGGACCCGGCGGAGGTGAGCAGGCTGGAACTGCTCACGGCCACGCCCGACGAACCGGAAGGCGGGTCACCGGGCGCGGGCGGCTACTGGTCGGAGGCGTTCCAGCGCCTGGTGTCCACCCTGCGCCTGCGCGCTCTGATGCACGCCGAGCTGGCACCGGCCCCCGGGCAGGCCCTTCAGGCCCATGAGGCCGACGGGCCGGTCCCCGGGCAGCCCCCGGGACCTGCGGCGGAAGCGCTACCGAGGCCGATACGGGAGCCCATACGGGAGCCGATACCCGGCGGCCAGGAGGCGTAGGGCCGCCCGTCAGGCGCCTGCGGGCTGGCGGACGTTGGCCTTGACCCAGGTGACGATCGATGTCGTCGTCGCCCCCGGGGTGAAGATCTCCGCGACGCCCTTCTCCTTCAACGGGGCGATGTCCGCGTCCGGGATGATGCCGCCACCGAAGACCTTGATGTCCGCAGCGTCCCGCTCCTCCAGCAGTTCGATCACCTTCGCGAAGAGCGTGTTGTGGGCGCCGGAGAGGATGGACAGGCCGATCGCGTCGGCGTCCTCCTGGATCGCGGTGTCCACGATCTGCTCCGGCGTCTGGTGCAGCCCCGTGTAGATGACCTCCATCCCCGCGTCACGCAGGGCGCGGGCGATCACCTTGGCCCCTCGGTCATGCCCGTCGAGCCCCGGTTTGGCGACCACCACACGGATCGGACCTGTCACACCCATCACTGCCTCCACATACCGACTGCGCCGTCATTGGCACGGGTCCCCGCGCCCGCCAAGGCTCGGAGTAGTGAACGAACGTTATCCACAGCATCCCGCAACCAGCCGTTTCGCGGAGGCCGCAGAGGGGGAAATCACACATGGGACATGTTCGCTTTGCGCCGTTCCGTCACCACCCGGCCCACCGACCGGGCAGGAACGGGCGCAAGGGGAGCCGCGGACGGAGCCGTCACGACCCGACGGCTCCCGGCATGTCGCCGTGGCGCCCCGATGAGGGCATACGGGGGACAGAGCCGCCTCCCGTATGCCGTTCGGAGGTCGGCCATGAAGGTCATGCCGTTCGCGCCGTTCTCAGCCGTTGTGACGCCCCTTCTGCGCCAACTGGACCGCGTACGTCCGGCGGGGCCGACCGCCGCACCCCTGCGCCTCGCCGCGCCCGTGTGGGCGGGCGCGCTCGATCTGGCGATCTTCACCGGCCATCTCTTCCTCTACCCGGCCGGAATCGTCCAGGAGCGCCGAGCCGCACCCCTGCCGCCCGAGGCGTCCCGACTGCCCACCGAGGGCCGCGCCCACCCTCCGGTCGTTCTGTTGCACGGCTTCGTGGACAACCGCTCGGTCTTCGTCCTGCTGCGCCGCTCCCTCGCCCGGCACGGCTGGCGGCATCTGGTCTCGCTCAACTACTCGCCGCTGACCTGCGACATCCGTACGGCCGCCGAGTTGCTGGGCCACCACATCGAGGAGATCTGCGCCCGCACCGGCCACGCCCGGGTCGATGTCGTCGGGCACAGTCTGGGCGGCCTGATCGCGCGGTATTACGTACAGCGCATGGACGGTGACGCCCGGGTACGTACGCTGGTCACGCTGGGTACACCCCACGAGGGCACGACGGCCGTGCCGCTCGCCGACGCGCACCCCGTCGTACGGCAGATGCGCCCCGGATCACCGGTCGTCGAGGAGTTGCGGCAGCCCGCACCGGCCTGCCGGACACGGTTCGTGAGCTTCTGGAGCGACGCCGACCCCCTGATGGCGCCGGTCGCCACGGCGAGGATCGAACATCCGGACCTTCTCGCGGAGAACGTGCTGGTGAGCGGTGTCGGCCATCTCGCCCTGCCCATTCACCCCGGGGTCGCCGCCGGCATCCGGCACGCGCTCGACGGATCCGCTCCCGTGGACGGTTCCGGTGAAGATTCCGTGCCGGCACCCCCGGCCGAGGGATCCGGATCCGCTTCCGTCGCCTGATCCGGGGAGCCCCGCCCCACCCTCACACTCGAACGCATTTCGAACGTATGGCCAAGCCTGCGCCCACAGTTCGCCGAAACACGGCCGAATGCCCGTTTCCGCAAAGCACGAAACTCGCGGAAGATTGTCGCCGTCGCATACCGCCGGGTACAGTCGCGGCCACTGCTTTCCCTCTGGGGCCCTTTCCACACAGGACCGGATTTCCCAGAGCCTGGTTCTGCTGCCGAGGCGAGAGAGAAGTTGGTGAACGACCAGCACGCCCACGCCGGGTACACCGCTTACGACGGTTACCAGAACGGCAGCTTCGAGACAGATCCCCTCTTCGGCTCCCTGCCGGACGGTTCGGGTGGCACGGGTGGGTACGGCGACGCTTCCGCCGCCACCGGCCAGTACGCGACCGTGCAGGCCGACCACGTGCAGGTCGATCCCCTGCAGGCCGGACAGCCGCACGCCGGGCACTCCGGTCAGTACGACAACACCCAGTGGGACACCGGCGCTCACCACCAGGCCACCGGGTACGACGCGTACGGTACGCAGACGTACGACACCAGCGGCCAGTGGCCGACCGTCACCCCCGAAGCCCCCGTCGCCAGCGGCTATCCGCACGACGCCACGGGCGAGTGGGGTTCCGGCGCCTGGCACCAGGTCGTCCAGCCGAACGGCCCTGGCGACACCGGCCAGTTCGACAGCACGGCGTTCGACGGCGCCTCGTACGGCGGCTACGACACGCCCGGGGCGACAGGGACCGCCACCTTCGATCCCGCGCAGCTCGCCGCCCTCGAAACCGCCCAGTTCGAAGCGGCGCGGTTCGAAGCGGCACCGTTCTCCTACGAGGCGACCGCCCAGTGGACCGGACCGACGTTCGACACCGGCTCGTACGACGCCACCGCCTGGAACGGAACAGGCGCGGCGCCCGAGGACACGCCGTACGCGTACGGCGCCCCGGGTCCGGAACCTGAACGGGCCTACGACGCGGAGCCCGGCTACGAACCGGAACCCGCCTACACCGCTGACCCGGTCTACGAGGCGGAGTCGGCCTACAAGACCGAGCAGGGCTACGACACCGTGGCCACCGAGACGGCCACCGCGCCCGGGACCGGCCCCGGGGCCGAGGCCGAACACCGCGCGGAAGCCGACGACTTCACCCCCGACGCCGAGAGCCCCGTGGAACCGGCCGCTCCGGACGACGACCCCGACGCGCTGCACACGGCGGCCACGATGGCCACGCCCGCGGTGACGCTCACCCCCCGCCCCGTCCGCCGGGCCGGCGGCGCCGGGAACGGCAGCCGAGGCCGGCGCCGTACCCCCGCCAAGCGTTCGGCCCTCCTCACCGTCGCCGTGCCCTCCGCCTGCGTGATGGGCGTCGCCGGCATCGCCGCCGCCTCCGTCGGCGGGCTCACCGGCGAGGACACCAAGGACGACTCCACCACGACGGCCTCCGCCGAGGACACCGCCTCCGCCAAGCCCGTCGCCGCGGCGGCCAACAACAAGCTGGACACCCAACTCGCCGCGCTCAGCGCCGACGCCCGCGACTTCGGCGACCGCGCCAGCCGCACACAGGAGCGGATCGACCTCCAGGAGCGGAAGGCGGAGGAGCGGAAGCGGGCCGCGGAGGAGGCCGCGCGCAAGGAAGCGGCCCGCCCCAAGTTCGCCCTCCCCGTCTCGCAGCACGGACTCAGCGCGTACTACGGCCAGGCCGGCGTCAACTGGATGTCCATGCACACCGGGATCGACTTCCCCGTCTCGTACGGCACACCGGTCATGGCCGCGACCGACGGCACCGTACGCACGCAGTACAACAGCGCCTACGGCAACATGGCCATCGTGACCTCCCCGGACGGCACGGAGACCTGGTACTGCCACCTCAGCAGTACGAAGATCCGCTCCGGTTCGGTCAAGGCCGGTGACGTGATCGCCTACTCGGGCAACTCCGGCAACTCCACCGGACCGCACCTGCACTTCGAGGTACGGCCCGGCGGCGGCTCGGCGGTCGACCCGTTGTCCTGGTTCCGCAGCCACAGCCTCGACCCGACGTAACCGGTCGCACCACCGGACGCGGGGGGGCGCCCCGCCCCCCCCCCCCCCCCCCCCCCCCCCCACCCCCCCCCCGGGGGGGGGGGGGGCCCCCGGCCCCCCCGCGGCGCCTCGCCTCGCCTCTACAGCTTCTCGACCGGCGCGTACCGCAGCAGCAGCCGCTTGGGCTTGGTGTCCCCGAAGTCGACCGTCGCCTGCGCATCCGCGCCCACGCCCGTCACCTCCATGACCGTGCCGAGGCCGAACTGGTCGTGCGTGACCCGGTCCCCCACCGACAGCGCGATCACCGGCTTGTCGCTCGCACGCCGCGTGGCGAAGCCCGAGGGCCCGCCGCCCGACCGTGAACGCGACGCGGAGGAGGAGAGCGACGATGTGATCCCGGACGTCGGACCCGCCGGGATCTGCGCCCCGGTCCGCTTCCACTCCATGTGGTGTCCCGGGATCTCCTCCAGGAACCGCGACGCCGGATTGTACGAGGGCTGCCCCCAGGCGCTGCGCATCGACGACCGTGTCAGGTAGAGCCGTTCACGGGCGCGCGTGATGCCGACGTACGCGAGGCGGCGCTCCTCCTCCAGCTCCTTCGTCTGGCCGAGGGCGCGCATGTGCGGGAAGACGCCGTCCTCCATGCCCGACAGGAACACCACCGGGAATTCAAGGCCCTTGGCGGTGTGCAGCGTCATCAGCGTGATGACACCGGAGCCGTCCTCGTCCTCGTCGGGAATCTGGTCGGAGTCGGCGACGAGCGCGACCTTCTCCAGGAACTCGGCAAGGGTCGGCGTCGCGGCCGGGGCGGCGGCAGCATCCGTACCGTCCCCGTCGCCCTCCCCGTCCGCGCCTCCGCCGTCACCGGCGCCCGCGGCGGCCTGACCGCGCTCCTGCTCGAACTCCAGCGCCACCGAGGCCAGTTCCTGAAGGTTCTCGATCCGTGTCTCGTCCTGCGGGTCGGTCGACGCCTGAAGCTCCGCCAGGTAGCCGGTCCGTTCGAGCACGGCCTCCAGGACCGTGGCCGGGCCGGCGCCCGACTCGACGACCGTACGCAACTCCTCCATCAGCGTGTTGAATCGCTTGACGGCGTTGGCGGAGCGCGCCGCCATGCCGTACGCCTCGTCCACGCGCCGCAGCGCCTGCGGGAAGGTGATCTTCTCCCGGAGCGCCAGGGCGTCGATCATGGCCTCCGCGCGGTCGCCGATGCCGCGCTTGGGCACATTGAGGATCCGGCGCAGCGGTACGTTGTCCTCCGGATTGGCGAGGACCCGCAGATAGGCCAGGACGTCGCGGACCTCCTTGCGTTCGTAGAAGCGCACTCCGCCGACGACCTTGTACGGCAGGCCGACCCGGATGAAGATCTCCTCGAAGACACGGGACTGCGCGTTCGTCCGGTAGAAGACGGCGACATCTCCCGCTTTGGCCTCGCCCGCGTCCGTCAGCCGGTCGATCTCGTCGGCGACGAACTGCGCCTCGTCGTGCTCCGTGTCCGCGACGTAGCCGGTGATCTGGGCGCCCGCGCCGGCCTTGGTCCACAGGTTCTTCGGGCGGCGGCTCTCGTTGCGCTCGATGACCGCGTTGGCGGCGCTGAGGATCGTCTGGGTGGAGCGGTAGTTCTGCTCCAGCAGGATCGTCGTCGCGTCCGGGTAGTCCTCCTCGAACTGGAGGATGTTGCGGATCGTGGCGCCGCGGAAGGCGTAGATCGACTGGTCGGCGTCGCCGACGACGCACAGCTCGGCCGGGTCCTCGCCCTCGCCGGAGGGGCCCACGAGTTCGCGTACGAGGGTGTATTGGGCGTGGTTCGTGTCCTGGTACTCGTCCACCAGGACGTGGCGGAAGCGGCGCCGGTAGTGCTCGGCGACGTCGGGGAACGCCTGGAGCAGGTGGACGGTGGTCATGATGATGTCGTCGAAGTCCAGGGCGTTGGCCTCGCGCAGCCGTGCCTGGTACATCCGGTACGCCTCGGCCAGGGTCTTCTCGAAGCCGTCGACGGCCTGCCCCGCGAAGGTCTCCTCGTCGATCAGCTCGTTCTTCAGATTGGAGATCTTGGCGCTGAAGGACTTCGGCGGATAGCGCTTGGGGTCGAGATCCAGATCGCGGCAGACCAGGGCCATCAGCCGCTTCGAGTCGGCGGCGTCGTAGATCGAGAACGACGAGGTGAACCCGAGGCGCTTCGACTCGCGCCGCAGGATCCGGACGCAGGCGCTGTGGAAGGTCAGCACCCACATCGCCTGGGCGCGCGGGCCGACGAGCTGACCGACGCGCTCCTTCATCTCGCCCGCGGCCTTGTTGGTGAAGGTGATCGCCAGTATCTGGCCGGGGTGGACGCTGCGGGTGCCGAGGAGATGCGCGATCCGGTGGGTCAGCACCCGGGTCTTGCCGGACCCGGCCCCGGCGACGATGAGCAGCGGCGATCCCGTGTGCACGACGGCCGCCCGCTGCTCCTCGTTCAGCCCTTCGAGGAGCGAGGCGGGGTCGATGACGGTGCGGGGCGCGCCGTCGCGGTGGTACGGGTCCCGGGCCGGGGGCACGTCGTACGCGCCCTGGAACAGGTCGTCGGGCACCTGTTCCGGGGCGTGCTCGTCCTGGTCCTCCGGCGGCGGGGGGTGCTCGTCGCCGGAGGGCTGGAGGTCGGCCAGGAAGCTGTCGTCAAAGAGGCTGCTCATCGCTTAACGAGTCTAGGCCGCCGCACTGACAGTCGGCGCCCGACCGGGAAAGCCGGCCGGGGAAGTCGGCCCCGTGAGCGGTACCGGGGAGCCGGACGGTCCCGATGCACATACGGAGCGTAACGCTATACCCCGCATCGGGGCTCCCTGCACTCCACACGAGCAAATGGTCACAGAAATGTATCGGGCATATCGACCATCCACCTTCACATCAGCGCCACATTTTGGCTAGCGTGCTCGATCAGGCAGCCCGTACCTCTGACGGCGATCCGCGCCGAGCGGGCGGCCCACGCCGAATCCGGGCTTTCCGCAAGGAAGTTCGGAACCGGGGACCCACTCTGCACGACCGGGGTGAATCGGGCCGTACGTTCGCCGTACGCGCAAGGCCCGTAGGGCAGCCTTCCGTTCCGCCCGAACCCGACAGCTAACCCGGTAGGCGGTCCACGGAAGGAGATGCCGAACTTGGCGTCGCATCGCAAGTCGCGCAGCCGTAGCGGAGTAGGCCCCAGCTCCCCCGCGGTCGGAGTGACGACGGCCGCCATCGCCTCGGTCACGCTGCTGACGACGCACAGCGCGGACGCCGCGCCCGCGGATTCCAAACCGTCGGTCGAAGAGGTGCAGAAGAAGGTCGACGCCCTGTACCGGCAGGCCGGTGGAGAGTCGCAGACCTACAGCAAGGCGAAGGAGACGACGGCCAGGCAGAAGCGCACGGTCGACCGGGTCATCGAGGGTGTCGCCAAGAGCGCGGACAAACTGAACGAGGCCCGCCGTACGCTCGGTTCCTCCCCGGCACCACAGCCCAGGGAAGGCACGGGCACCCCGGCGGCCGGCCTGTCATTCGCGGACGGCCCGCAGCCGTACACCGAGCGGAGAGGGGCGGGGGCGACCGAGAGGCTGACCGACCGTCAGCAGAACGCCGTCGCGCAGCCCCCGGCGCGCCGCGCGGAGACGGCGCAGGAGCGGGACCCGGCGGCCACGGTCCTGGACCCGGACGAGTCGCCCGCCTCCCTGCGGAACAGCAAGGAGAGCATCCAGAAGAAGCTCGCCGAGGCCCGCGCGCTGCTGGCGCGGCTCACCGCGGAGGAGCAGGCGCGGCTGGCCGCGCTGGAACGCAAGAGGGAAGAAGAGGCCCGGCGCGCGGCGGAGGCACAGGCCAAGGCGGAGGCCCGCGACAAGGCGGAGGCCGAAGCGGAGGCGGAGCGCCGGCGCGAGGCGGGACAGCCCCCGGTCACCGACGCGGGTGCGATCGCGAACGCGAGCACGGTCGGCGGTACGGTCCCGGTCGCGGTCGGTGGCACCGGCATCGAGGCCGGAACCGGCGGCGACCCCGCCGCCACGTACGCGGCCAAGGCGGCCAAGGTGCTCGCCTTCGCGGGCGCCCAGATCGGCAAGCCGTATGTCTGGGGCGCCTCGGGGCCGAGTTCGTACGACTGCTCGGGGCTGACCCAGGCGGCGTGGAAGGCGGCCGGCGTCGAGTTGCCGCGGACCATCGCCGCCCAGGTGCACACGGGCATGCGCGTCGCCACCGACGACCTGCTCCCCGGCGACCTGGTCTTCTTCTACGACGACCTCAGCCACGCCGGTATCTACATCGGCGACGGCATGATGATCCACGCGCCCAAGCCGGGCGCGAACGTACGTGAGGAATCGATCTACTACATGCCGATCTACGGCAGCGTCCGCCCGGCCTGATTCCTGTCCGGGCGGGCGCCGGGCCGGCCCGGTGCCAGGTCGGCCCGGTGCCTGCCCGGCGTCTGGCTGGCCGTGAGTGGCCCGTCCCCGGCCTCCGGCTACGGAGAGCCGGGGTCAGGCCCAGAGCGTGGCGATGAGGATGTTCGCCACCGTCAGCCCGCCCACCGCGCCGAACAGCGGCTTCGCGGCGGCCTCGTCGTCCCGCTTCACGTAGACGATGCCCAGGATCACGACCAGGACGGCCATCTTGACGCCGATCTTGATGTTGTTGAGCGCCTGGTCGTCGGCCTGGTTGAGGCCCACCAGCACCATCCCCGTGACCAGCATCGTCAGCGCGCCGTGCAGCATGGGCGGGGTGAAACGCGCCGTGCCGGCGCTCATCGCCTTCGTCTGCGTCAGGAATCCGCCGAGCAGCGAGGCTATGCCGATGATGTGCAGGGCGACGAAGACATTGATGAGTACGTCCATGCCAGGAGCGTAGCCGGGGCCGTATCAGCCTCTTCGGTGAGGTGTGGCTCAGAGTTCGACCGGGTCCGTCCGGAAGGACACAAGGACACATAGACACAAGGGCGCACTCCGCACGGACGATCGCGATCACGAAACGCTCCGGAACCTTCACCTCCCGCCAATACCTGCCATGCCGAGGCCGAGTCGTGATCCCGCGCCTTAACGTCCTGCGTACGGCCCCCTCCCCGGGCCGTACCGCGCGGCCGTACCGCACGGAATCGACGGAGACGAAGGAAACGGACCCCGCCCCCGTGGCAGCGCACCGGAACCACCGAAAACCCAGACAGCGCCCGTTCACCGGCCAGGCCGGCCGCACCGCCGCGACGCTCGCGCTCGCCGGCGCCGCGACCGTCACGGCGGCGGGACCAGCGCACACCGAGCCCCGGCTCACCCCCGCGCAGATCAAGGCCAAGGTCGACGCGTTGTACACACAGGCCGAGGCCGCCACCGAGCAGTACAACGGCACGAAGGTGAAGGCCGACGAGGCCCGCGCCTCACTCACCGTGCTGCGCGACGAGGCCATCCGCAGGACGGACCGGCTCAACGCCTCGCGTGACGAACTCGGCTCGATCGCCACCGCCCAGTACCGCAGCGGCGGACTCGACCCGGCCGTCCAGCTCGCCCTCAGCTCCCGGCCCGAGGAGTATCTGGAGCGGGCCGGTCTCGCCGAGCGGGCGGGCAGCCGGCAGGCCGCCGCTGTCGCCGGGATCCGCAGGGAGCTGTCGGTCGTCGCCGGGCTGCGTTCCCGGGCGGACACCCAGCTCACGGATCTCACGGCCAGCCGCGCCGAGCTGGCCCGGCACAAGTCGACCATCCAAAGGAAGATCGCCTCCGCCCAGCGGCTCCTGGACAGGCTCAGCGCCGAGCAGCGCGGCCGCTACGACGCCCAGGACGGCGGGTACGCGGCCCGCGCGGACCGGGGGACGCCGCGCGGTGCGGTAAGGGCGCCGAACGCGCGGGCCGAGGCCGCCGTGGCCTTCGCGTACGGGGCGATCGGCAAGCCGTACGTCTGGGGCGCGACCGGCCCGGGGTCCTTCGACTGCTCGGGGCTGACCCAGGCCGCCTGGCGCGCCGCGGGGGTTGCCCTCTCCCGTACCACCTACACGCAGATCAACGCGGGCCGACGCGTCACGCGCTCTGAGCTGACCCCCGGTGACCTGGTGTTCTTCTACTCCGGCATCAGCCATGTCGGGATCTATGTGGGCGGCGGGCAGATGATCCACGCGCCACGGCCGGGCACGGCGGTCCGGCTCGCGCCGGTCGACGAGATGCCGTTCGCGGGCGCCGCGCGGCCCGTCTGACGCCCCTCGGGTGCACCTCGGGTGCCCCTGGTCGCCTTGGCGGCCCGCGCCGGTCCTGCGCCGTCGCGGGCCCGGCATGGGCCGTCTCCTACGGCCCATGCCGGGGTGCCGCGTCCCCTTCTCCGGTTCACGATGAGCATCAGAAGGCCATCGGGCCGGTGAGGGGGCAGGAAAGGGGCGGTCGTGAGCCGAGCCACCGCTGTCAGTACGACGGTCCTCGTCGTCGGCGCGCTGTTCGTCCTGGCGCCCGTGGGCGTGACCCCGAGGGGCTGCGGGGATCTCTCCGGCGGCCGGCTCTGTGTCGAGGGCCCGATCGGCGGCACGGGCTCCTTCACCACGCGATACGTACGGACCGGGGTCGGCCCTGAGATCCCTGTCCGCCTCGGGTACCAGCGCAAGGACGCCCGGATCACGGCCTTCCCCGGCTGGTTCGGCACGCTGCGCACCCGGCACGGCCGCGCCGAGCTGACCGGCGTCATCGACACCCGGCCCGGCGAGTGCATCCGCGGCGTGCTGGACCATCAGGGGCGGCTGTACGTCACCGGCTGGCACTGCTCGTGAGCCGCGCGCGGCCCGGCGGGCCGGGCGACGGGCCGGCCGTCAGACCAGTCGGCGGGCCGTCGCCCAGCGGGTCAGTTCGTGCCGGTTGGAGAGCTGAAGCTTGCGCAGGACCGCGGAGACATGGGATTCCACGGTCTTCACCGAGATGAAGAGCTGCTTGGCGATCTCTTTGTAGGCGTATCCCCGCGCGATGAGCCGCAGCACCTCGCGCTCGCGCTGGGTGAGCCGGTCCAGGTCCTCGTCCACCGGCGGCGCGTCCGTCGACGCGAAGGCGTCCAGGACGAAACCGGCCAGCCGGGGGGAGAAGACCGCGTCGCCCTCCTGGACCCGGAAGATCGAATTGACCAGGTCCCTGCCGGTGATCGTCTTGGTGACATAGCCGCGGGCGCCGCCCCGGATCACGCCGATGACATCCTCGGCCGCGTCCGAGACCGAGAGCGCCAGGAAACGCACCGGATCCTCGGCCGCCCCCATCATCGGCGCGCAGCGGCGCAGCACCTCGACCCCGCCGCCGCCCGGCAGATGGACGTCGAGCAGGACGACCTCGGGGCGAGTCGCGGTGATCACGGTGACCGCCTGGTCGACGTCGGCCGCCTCGCCGACGACCTCGACGCCCGTCTCCTCCGTACGGCCGATCTCGGCCTGGACGCCCGTACGGAACATCCGATGGTCGTCGACGAGCACGACGCGGACGCGGCGGCCGTCCCCCGCCGGGTCCCCGCTCGCCGCGGGAGTCGATTCGGCGTGTACGCCCTCGCTCATGGTGTGTGCCCCTCGCCCTTGTCGCTCCGCCGCCGTCTGCGCGCGGCTCTCGTACCGTACGGTCCCCTCCCGGCGACCGGTCCATCCAGCGCCGGTCGGCGCGCTCCGGCCCTCAGTCGGCGCGCTCCATCTCCAACTCGACCTCCGTGCCGCCGTCGGGCACCGCGCGCAGTCGGGCCGTGCCTCCGTTGCGCTGCATACGGCCGATGATCGACTCCCGGACGCCCATCCGGTCGTCCGGGACTGCGTCCAGGTCGAACCCGGGGCCGCGGTCGCGTACGGAGAGGAAGACCGTACGCCCCTCGACCTCCGCGAACACTTGCACGGCGCCGCCCTCGCCACCGTACTTGGCGGCGTTGACCATCGCCTCGCGCGCGGCCTGCATCTGTGCGGCCAGCTTCTCGTCGAGCGGGCAGTCGCCGACGACCACGACCTCGATGGGCACGCCGTGGTAGTCCTCCACCTCGGCCGCCGTCCGCTTCACCGCGTCGGCGAGAGTCGTGGGCTCGTCCTCCTCGTCCTTGCCCGTGCCTTCCGGTTTGTAGAGCCAGGCGCGCAGCTCACGCTCCTGGGCGCGGGCGAGCCGGCGGACCTCGCCCCCGTCGTCCGCGTTGCGCTGGATGAGCGTCAGGGTGTGCAGCACGGAGTCGTGGACGTGCGCGGCGACCTCGGCGCGCTCCTGTGCGCGGATCCGCATCAGGCGCTCCTCGGAGAGGTCCTGGGTCATCCGGACGAGCCAGGGCCCGGCGAGCAGCGCGACCCCGGCGACGACGGCGATCGCGCCCGTCAGCACATTGCCGAACTGCGCCGCCGCGCCGCGGACCACCATGAAGACCGCGAGGCCGAGGCCGACCAGGGCGACGCCGGAGAGGCCGCGGGCGAGCTGGAGTATCCGGCGGCGGCGGCCGATCTCGGTCCAGCGGGCGCGCCGCGCGTTGTCCGCCTGGCGCCAGACGAGGACGACGCCGACGCCGATCAGCAGCATCGGCCAGATGTAGCGGTCGGCGTGGCTGCGGCCCAGGCTGACGTTGCCCATGAAGGCGGCCGCGCTGACGACCAGGGCGAGCAGGGCGAAGAGCTGTCCCTTGTCGGGCTTGCGCAGCCGGCGCCCGCCGTCCGGGCTGGTCTCGAAGAGCGGGCGCGACGCGACGGCCCGGCCGCCGACGCCGAGCGGGACGACGATCCAGAACACGGCGTAGAGCAGGGCGCCCAAGCCCTGCGAGAAGAAGAAGATGAGGAAGACGAGCCGGACCCAGGCCACCGGCAGTCCGAGGTGGCCGGCGAGTCCGCGCGCGACACCGCCGAGCATGCGGCCGTCCGCGCTGCGGTACAGCTTGCGCGGCGGCTGCTCCTCGGGCCCGGGGGCGCGGGAGTGCGGCGACGCGGCGGTGCGAGGCGGGGCGGCTGGCATGCACCGATGGTCACACGGCGGGGCGTGGCGGGGCATCAGGGTCGTACCCCTGACGTGACCCTGATCCGGGCCCGGGGGCTCCGGGGGCCAATATCAGGGTCAGACCGGGGTCGTCGCCGGTGGAGACCGGGCCCGCGCCCCGTCACCATGGTCGTATGACCCAGCCGCCGACTCAGCCGCCGTCCTCACCGACCGCGCCGTCCGCCGCGCCGCCTCCGCCCTCGGGCGCCACCGCGGTCGCGGACGCCCCCGCGCATCTGCACCGCAGCCCCCGGCAGAAGGTGTTCGCGGGGGTGTGCGGGGGGCTCGGCCGGTACTGCGACGTCGACCCTGTCATCTTCCGGATCGTGCTCGGTGTGCTCGCGGCCACCGGCGGGCTCGGGCTGATCTTCTACGGATTCGCCTGGCTGCTGATTCCGCTGGAGGGTGAGGAGGAGAACGAGGCGCGCAGGCTGCTGTCGGGGCGGGTGGACGGCGCGTCGCTGATCGCCGTGCTGCTCGCTCTGGCGGGATGCGGCCTGTTTCTGTCGATGCTGGACAACGGGGGGACGCTGAGCTTCGCCGGGATCCTGTCGATCACGGTGGCGGGGGCGGCGGTCTGGTCGCAGCGTCGGCGGGGCACCCTGCCGGACGGCGGGCCGCTCGATCCGGCGACGGCGCATGTGGTGGCGGACGCGCCTCCGGAGACGAAGGCGCCGCCGGCGCCCGGGGCCCCGTCGTGGTGGCGGGACCCGATCGTGAAAGACGGCACCACGGGCCCGGTGGGCACGGACTATCTGTGGGGCCCGGCGGGCGAGCAGGTGGAGGCGCGGCCCTGGGGCTGGCACAAGGGCGGGAAGGACAGAGCGGGCCGCGGGGACGGCGCGGCGTCACGCATACGGGAGCCCCGTCCGCGGGGCCCGCGCGGGATCGCCGGGGTCGTCTTCCTGCTGGCACTGCTGGCGGGCGGGCTCGGTACGGGGCTGTCCTGGGAGAGCCGACCGCTGGGCACGAGCCTGGAGATCGGGCTGACGGCCGCGCTCGCGGTGTTCGGTCTGGGGATCGCGGTCAGCAGCTTCCTGGGCCGTACGGGGGTGGGCACGATCTTTCTGACGGTGGTCACGGCCGGGCTGCTCGCCGGGAGCGCCGCCCTGCCGAAGAACATCACGACGGAGTTCGCGCGCAAGGAGTGGATACCGGTGTCGGTGTCGGCCGTGGAGCCGCACTACGAGCTGGGGTCGGGCACCGGTCTGCTCGATCTGAGCGGGGTGTCCGTTCCCGAGGGGCGGACGGTCAGTTCGTCGGCCGAGGTGGGCGCGGGGCAGCTCAAGGTCGTCGTACCGAAGGGAGTGACGGTGAGGATAACGGCGAAGGCCGCTCTCGGGGACATCAGGCTTCCGGGTGAGCCGCCGAACGATGTGGACATCTCGCCGAGCCAGTCGCGGGGGCTCACCCTGGCTCCGGCCGCGGGCAGCGCCCCGGCGGGGACGCTGCGGTTGAATCTCGAAGTCGGGCTCGGACAGGTGGAGGTGACCCGTGCTGCTTCATGAGTTCCGGCCGGGCCGGCTGATCGTGGGGCTGACGGCGCTGGCGGTGTCCGCCGCGTATGTGGGCGACGCGGCGGACGCCGGGCCGACGCCGTGGTTCGTGGCGTTCCCGATGATGTTCTGGGGGTTGTTCCTGGCGGCCGTGGTGACCTGGTGCCACTACCGGATACGGCGGCGGCGGTCGGCGAGGACGGCGTCCAGGGAGAACGAGGGCGCTCCGGCGAGCACGAGCGGCAGCCAGGCCATGAGATAGGGGAGGTCACTCGCCTACTACTGTTATAGGGTCATGATCCATGAAGCCTGTGCGTGTACTGATCGCCCTCAGGATCAGCAACGAGACCGATGCATCTACGTCGTTGGAGCGGCAGCTCCAGGACTGCACGGCCTACGTGAACGAGAGACAGCACCTCGGTTGGCAGGTGGTGGGAGTTGCCAGAGACGCTCACATCTCCGCCACCAAGTCACACCCCTTCGAGAGACCGGCACTCGGGGAGTGGCTGAACAACCGGGCGCCTGAGTTCGATCTGCTGCTGTTCTGGAAGATGGACAGGTTCGTACGCAAAGTCGTCGACATGCAGGACATGATCAAGTGGGCAACCGAACACGGCGGCAAAGCCTTGGTCTCCGTCAAGGAACCTGTGCTCGATATGGTCGGCCCCTTTCGGCACGTCATCATCGACCTGTTCGCGGCAATTGCCGAGACCGAAGCACAGAACATCTCGATGCGGGTCAGATCCTTCCAAAGCTACGCCAAGCCCAAGAACGTCTGGGCGAAGGGGAATCCGCCCTATGGCTACGATTCCTTCCGTGACACCGACAATGCAATGCGGCTTCGAATCCGGGAGAACCAAAGGCAAGTCATCCGGGAAATGTACAAGCGAGTAGTCGAGGACGGCGAGCCCTACTCGGCCATCTGTGACGACTTCAACGCCCGGGAGATTCCCTCCCCTGGGAGCGAGAGGATGTCGGATCGCCGAAAGAAGAACGGTACATCGATGCCCGTATGGCGAAGCCGCACCGTCACCAACATTCTGAGGTCAGAAACCCTCCTCGGTTGGAAGTGCGAAGAGGTGAAGGTTCCTGGAAAGAAGTACGGGATATCGCAAGCCATCCTCACCGCCGAGGGGAAAATCAGGATGGCAGACCCTATTCTCACGGACGTTGAATGGGAGAAGCTCCAGCAAGAGATGAACGGGCGCCCTGCCGCCGTTCGTCGCTCCACAAAGAACACGACTGCCTACCGTGGAGTCGTCCTCTGCGGCGGATGCGGCAAGAACTTGTACCTCTTCAACCCGGAGAGACAACAGGGAAAGCCGGTGTACCGGTGCAATAAGGCAGCGAATCGGGAGTCCTGCGGCAAGGGGTACGCGTTCCGGGCCGAGAAGGTAGAGGAACTCGTCGAGACGATGATCCTCGGAACCATCGGAGGCTTCCCCATGCATGAGCGCCACTACATCAAGGGCTCCAACAACTCCGAGAGGCTCCGGGAGATCGAAGCCTATGTAGCGGAACTCCAGAGGTCCATCCGCCCTGGCGGGAGGAACTCATCAGGATTCGCAAAGAAAGCGACAGAGGATGAGATTGCGGCTCTCTACGAGGAACACGATTCCCTGGCAGCCGAAGGTGACAAGCCAGATAGGTACGAGTACCGGGAGACCGGGGAGACCTTCCGCCAAATGTGGGAGAGAAACAAAGACAATGAAGCCGAGAGGACGCGTCACCTACTGAAGGCAGGAATCACCATCCGACTGAATCCCCTCACTAAGGGAGTCTCCAACACCATCGACTTCGGTGGTGAGGTGGACCTAGGAAACAGGAGTGAACCCTTCACTATCCACTGACCCAGAGGCGCCCCTCTTGAGGGGGGCACCCTCTAGTACTAGTGGTTCTAAGGACTCATTCTGTGGGGGGTATACCCAACCCCCCACATTAAATATGTACGTGTCCTTTACTGAAGTCCGGGACGGAGCTCTCAAAGGTGAGAGCGGGATCACATGGCAACCGGCAAGGGCCTGAAAGACTCCCAAGATCCTTTATTCCTCAACCGGAATAGTCCGGAGTCGGCATGGACGTGGGGCAACGGCCTACGTAGCGTCGATCGCCAAGAGCCCCAACAGGGGCCACAGACAAGGGGGCACCATGGCGCGTGAGGAACTGACCCGTCTCACTGGCAAGCTCGACGGACCCAACTGCGATGACGACGACTGCCCGAACGTCTACCGCACGGCAAGCGGCTCCATCGTGGTCCAGGGAGACGTCTCCACGGCCTTCCAGACGCCGGAGGGCGAAGCCCTGGTGGAGATCCCCGAAGCGGTGCTCAGGGAGGCCGTACGTGCTCTTGGATGGTGATGGGTGGCGCAGGACGTTCGACGCCTATGAACGTGACGCATGGCGGTTCGAGGCTCAGCCCACGTACACCATGCCCAAGGAGACCGAGAACGTCACCCGGTTCCTTCGAGGAGAACCCAAGCCCGCCGACCACAACTCACAGTGGCATGAGCGCGTACACGACTACGTGGCATCAGGTCGGAGCATCGGCCGGGTGCGGATCGTACGACAGCCGTTGACGGAATATCAGCGATACCAATTCGCTTGGGGAATCCCTGGAAACATCCAGGCCGGAGAGGACATCCGCATCCTGGATGTTACGGACGACGACTACGGTCTTCAGTTCTCGGGAACCGACTGGTGGATGTTCGACGAGACCCAAGTGGTACACCTGAACTTCCGTCCGGACGGGACACAGATCAACCGTGAGCTGTTTACGGGAGACATCGCGCCATATCTGGAATGGAAGCGCATAGCCTTGGCCTACTCCGTACCATTCTGCGAGTACGTGAAAGAAGCCGAGTGAAGAGTGACGTTCGAGCCTGAGCAGCTGGGGCAGTCGAGGACTGATCTGGCAGAAAAGCTCCGCGAGTTGCGCAAGCGGGCCGGTCTCACAGGTGATCGGCTCGCAAGGCGCTGCAACATGTCTCAGAGCCAGATCAGCAAGTTTGAGACCGGCAAGAAGACGCCGAAGCTGGTCGACGTCGAACGCATCCTTCGAGCCCTGGATGCCCCCGCTGAGCTGGTCACGGAAATCACCGCCCTTGCTCGCATAGCCAACACCGAGTGGCAGGACAAGCGCTCTTCCTGGCGCAGGGGAATGGAGAAGCGTCAGGCGGAGTTGGCCTCACTGGAGTCTGAAGCGACGGAGCTGCGGTACTTCCTGCCAGCCATGATCACAGGGTTGTTGGCGACGCCGGAATACATTCGTGCCAGCCTGAGCCACACACCGGGTGACCCTTCCAAGACCGTCGCCAAGAAGCTTGAACGTCAGGCCATCCTCTACGACACGGCCAAGACGTTCACGTTTCTCCTCACGGAACAGGCAGTCAGGTGGGCAATCGTCCCACACCCCGCCCTGGCCGTTCAGATTGGCCGCCTCGTGTCGATCTCCCACCTTCCCAATATCCGCATGGGAATCATCCCATTGGGGACGGTGATACCACGAGGACCGATGAACACCTTCACGGTCTACGACGACCGATTGGCCACGGTCGAGAACTTCACCGGCCGCATGGTCTTTCGTGATCCCCGTGACGTCTCTGAGCACATCTCCGTCTTCACCTCGTTTGAGCGTCATGCTCTATTCGGAGGTGAAGCAAGAGAGTTGCTTGAACAGTACACAGAAGGCTACCGATGATCTTTAGTCAGGAACAGGAATAATGATCGGCGCCGCTCGCCAACCGGTGGACCATGAATGGGTCACGAAACCGGGGAGGACTGATGGCGAGTGCACAGCAACCTCAGGGCTACGGGCTCACCGAACTGCCGCCAGAACCAAGAGCGGTATCAGGATGCAGCACCTGTCTCGGCATCTGCGTACGACGGAGGAATTCCCGGTCGAGAGGCGACTACAGCGCCGCCTCCGATGCGAACGTCGCGCTGCGCCAGCACCACACCGAGGCGCACAGCTCATGAGCGCCGGCAGGACAGTCGGACTCTTCTGCGACCGCCCTTTGATGACCCTGCGCGTCTCTCGTGACTCGGGGAAGACCTGGGAGCCGGAGCAAGTCGTATCCACGACAGACGACCTTCAGCCCCTCGTCACGCTCGCCTGGCCTCCCTGCCAGTGTGCGAGGTGCGCGAAGCGCGGCAAGCCCTGAAACCCGTACAGCGCCGAAGGAACCTGCCCCTGCGGTCCCTGCGGCGAACCCCCGCCCTTCATTACCCCCGGTGTCCGTCCCAAGGCGCACTGGGGAGCGTCTCAGAAACCTTGGTTTACGAGACGACGGACAACGGGAGCCACGGGACCCGCCAGAGACGTTCAAAACTCGTCTCAGAACCGTTGCCGAACCCTTGATGTTTTGAGACGAGTTATGAGCTTGACGTTTAACCTCTGACCTCGAACGTCGCGTCGTACGTGCTCACTCGTCAGGGGATTTGCCGGGCAGGCGGACGGCCTTCGCATGATCAT
>NZ_JBIWFO010000020.1:0-33294 GCF_044763125.1 Streptomyces sp. NPDC096310
CGCCCACCGCCGCACGTCACTGATCCCGAGGTCCCCACCCATGACAAGCACAACGACCACGACGTCACACCGTCACTACAAGCACGGTTGCAGTATTAGGGCTTGCCGGGAAACAAGCCGTCGCTTCCGGCTTCGTGGCTCGTTGTCATGGTATGGGGAGTCCGGAGGGGATCGAGGCGGCCCTGGCCGCGAAGTTCGCGACGCTGTTCCCGCATCTCGACGAGCGGCAGCGGCGGCTGGCCATAGGAGCGGAAGCGCGTTCGCTGGGCCATGGAGGCATCAGGCTGGTCGCTCGTGCGGCCGGAGTCCGGGAGGGCACCGTGTCGTGCGGGGTGACGGAACTGGAGTCCGGCGAGGCGCCGTTGGGGCGGGTGCGCCGGTCCGGTGGGGGCCGCAAGCGTGCAGTGGACCTGGATCCGGGCCTTCGGCCGGCGCTGCTGGCCTTGGTGGAACCGGATGTACGCGGGGACCCGATGTCGCCGCTGCGCTGGACGACGAAGTCGACCCGGCAACTGGCTGCCGAGCTGACCCGGCAGGGGCACCGGGTGTCGGCGGACACCGTGGCGGCCGTGCTGCGCGAGGAGGGCTTCAGTCTCCAGGGCAACGCCAAGACCATCGAAGGTGCCCAACACCCTGACCCTGATGCGCAGTTCCGCTATATCAACGGTCAGGCCAAGAACTTCCAGGCTGCCGGAGACCCGGTGATCAGCGTGGACACCAAGAAGAAGGAGTTGGTCGGCAACTACAAGAACGCCGGCCACGAGTGGTGTCGCGAAGGTGATCCGGTCCGGGTTCGCACCCACGACTTTCCCGATGCCGATCCGGGCAAGGCGATCCCATACGGGATCTACGACCTGACCGCGGACATGGGCTGGGTCAACGTCGGCACCGACCACGACACCGCAGCCTTCGCCGTCGCCTCCGTCCGCCGCTGGTGGCACGCGGTCGGGCGTGACACCTACCCGCGCTCGCACCGTCTGCTGATCACCGCGGACGCGGGCGGTTCCAACGGCTACCGCACCCGGGCCTGGAAGTTCGAGCTGGCCGCGCTGGCTGTCGAGACCGGCCTGGAGATCACCGTGTGTCACTTTCCTCCGGGCACATCCAAGCGGAACCGAATCGAGCACCGACTGTTCTCCCACATCACGTTGAACTGGCGGGGCAGGCCGCTGACCAGCCATGAAGTCATCGTGAACAGCATCGCAGCGACCACCACCCGCACGGGACTGACAGTCCGCGCCGAACTCGACACCGCCCTCTACGAGACCGGCGTCCGCATCAGTGACGGGCAGCTGAACGCCCTGCCACTGAGCCGCCATGACTGGCACGGCGACCCTCCACCCCCAGGAACACCGCCGGGACGGCGTCCTTCCGATCCCGCCCCAGAACGAAGCCGGCCCCGGCCGCGACTGGCTGATCCATCCCGGGCTCACCGGCATCCCGCACGAACAGTGGGACTCGCTGGTCACCGAGTTGGCAGTGGCCCGCGCGGCTCAGCGGGAAACAGACCTCCATCAGCGACGCGGCGGCGACCGGCAGAAGACCCCTGCCGCCGGCCTCTACACCGGTCGACGCCCCGGCCTCACCCTCGTCGACCGTCTCCTGGCCACCATCCCCTACCAGAGGTTCAAGGCTCCCCCAGGTCGTCATCGCCCCGCTCTTCACCGTGACACCCGTGACCCTCAACCGGGCCATCAGCCAAACCCGCCGGCTCCTCCACGACATCGGACACGCCATCGAACCCGCCGAGACGCAACTGACCACCCTCGACGACCTCACCACACACCTCGGCAGCCCCAAACCGGAGATCAAGACGGCGAGTTATTGATCGGCAAGCCCTTAACGGCTGATCTTGGTTGTTGAGGTGTCAGTTGTTGTTCGGGGTCAGGCGGCCTTCGAAGGCGATCTGGAAGGCGTTCAGGGGCGCCTTCCAGCGCACGGTCCACCGCTTGCGGCCCTTGCCGGTCGGGTCCAGGCTCATCAGGGCCATGTAGATGCATTTCAACGCGGCGGCCTCGTTGGGGAAGTGTCCGCGGGCGCGGACGGCCCTGCGGATGCGGGCGTTGACGCTCTCGATCGCGTTCGTGCTGCAGATGACCTTGCGGATCTCGACGTCGAAGGAGAGGAAGGGGACGAACTCGGCCCAGGCGTTCTCCCACAGCTTGGTGATCGCCGGATACTTCCGGCCCCAGGCTTCCTGGAACTCTCCGAACCGCTCCGTCACCGCTTCCTCACTGGGGGCCGTGTAGACGGGCTTGAGTGCCTTGGCGACCTTGTCCCAGTCCTGGCGGGCCGCGTAACGGAACGAGTTGCGCAGCAGGTGGACCACACACATCTGGACAATTGTGCGGGGCCAGACGGTCTCCACGGCCTCGGGCAGGCCCTTGAGCCCGTCACAGACCAGCATCAGCACGTCGTCAACGAGCTGCTCGTCCGACACCGCACTCGACTGGGCCTGAACCACCCGCTCGGCCTGCCCGTTCTCCACGGCGGTCTCCGTCATCAGACGCATCTCCTTGATCATCAGATCCGCCGTTGATTAGGCCCTGTCTCACATTCGGTGGTGACGGAGGGTTGCCAAGGTCGTTGACATTGGTGTGAGGGATGTCAACGAGCTGGTCAAGATGGTGTTTTCGGGCTTGTGCCCGCTGGTCATAGACGACGTGGTCGGCGAGGGTGAGCGGATCGTGGTGTGGGCGCGGACGCCGCAGGACATGGCGCCGTGTCCGGTGTGCGGGGTGTCGTCGGGGCGGGTGCACGGCTATCACTGGTGGACTGTGGCTGATGTGCCGGTCGACGGGAGGCGGGTGGTGGTCCGTGTGCGGGTGCGGCGTCTGGTGTGCCCCACGCGCGGCTGCCGACATACCTTCCGCGAGCAGGTGCCCGGAGTGCTCGACCGATACCAGCGGCGCACCACTCGTCTGACCAGGCAAGTCAAGGCCGTGGTCGAGGAGTTAGCGGGCCGGGCCGGGGGCCCGTTTGCTGGCGATACTCGCGGCGGGCGTCTCGCGTCATACGGCTCTGCGTACCCTGCTGCGCATCCCGCTGCCCGCAGCGCGGACGCCCCGCGTGATCGGCGTCGACGACTTCGCTCTGCGTCGGCGCCACCGCTATGCCACCGTGATCATCGACGCCGAGACCCACGAGCGGATCGCCGTGCTGCCCGACCGCACGGCCGACACCCTGGAAGCGTGGCTGCGTGAACATCCGGGCGTCGAGGTCGTGTGCCGTGACGGCTCGGCGACCTACGCCGAGGCCATCCGCCGCGCTCTGCCCCGTGCGACGCAGGTCGGTGATCGGTGGCATTTGTGGAAGAACCTGTGTGAAGCCGCCCTCGGCGACGTGAAGGCACACAGCACCTGCTGGGCCACCGTACTGGACGCACCGATCTACGACGGCCCCCGCGCCCAGACCACCCTGGAACGCTGGCACCAGGTCCACGGTCTGCTCGAACAGGGCGTGGGCCTGCTCGAATGCGCCCGCCGCCTGCAACTGGCCCTGAACACCGTCAAACGCTACGCCCGTGCGGATCGGCCCGAGCGGATGCTCCGCGTCCCCAAGTACCGTGCCAGCCTGGTCGATCCCTACCGTGAGCACCTGCGAAAGCGCCGGGCCGAGGACCCTGGCGTCCCCGTCCTGCACCTCTTCGAAGAGATCAAAACCCTGGGCTTCACGGGCTGCCTGAACCTCCTGCACAAGTACATCAACCAAGGCCGCGCGGACGCCGACCGCAGCCATATCTCCCCGCGCCGGCTCGCCCGGATGCTGCTGACCAGGCCCGACAACCTCAAGGCCGAGCAACACGAGCTCCTGGCCAAGCTCACCGCCGCCTGCCCCGAGATGATCCAACTGGCGGCAGCTGTCAGCAACTTCGCCCCGCTCCTTGCACCTCACGCCGACAATGCCGACGCGCTCTCACATTGGATCGTCCAGGTCCGCGGCACGGCCCTGCCCCACCTGCATGCCTTCGCCCGAGGTCTACAACGAGACCGCGACGCCGTAAACGCCGCCCTCACACTTCCGTACAGCAACGGCCCCACCGAGGGCGTCAACACCAAGACCAAGCGGATCGCGCGCCAGATGCACGGACGAGCAGGCTTCACCCTTCTTCGCCACCGCATCCTCCTCGGATAGCGGCACGCTCCGTCACCACCGAATGTGAGACAGGGCCGTTGATATTAGACACTCCTGCCAGAGCCGGTGAGCGTACAGACCCAGATCTTCCGGGCTTGCCGATGGCCTTGAGCGTCTCGGGGCGTTTGACGGTCTTGCCGACGTCGTGGCGGGGTGCCCGGTTTCTGTTCTTGGCGCCGGGTGGCCGTCCGGTCCGGGTCCGGTGCCTCGTGGTTTGGGAACACGGGCCGGGCAGGCGAGGCGAGTGCGGATGTTCCTGAACCCCCGACGGACCCGGGCCGGGGTGAGACGGTCGGAGGTGGCGGGTTCCTCCCAAGGTCGGCGGAGATCCACGGCGAGCGGCCGGGCCAGGCGGAGCTGGGTGTGGGCGACGATCAGGATCCAGGTCCAGCGGTCCGCGGCCTCCGGGGTGCGGAGTTCCGGTGTGGTCCAGCCGAGGGTCTGTTTCGCGAATCGGAAGGTGTGCTCCAGATCGAAGCGGCGGAGAAATCCTTGCCAGAAGCGGTCCACATCGTCCGGAGTGGCGCCGGTCTTCGAGGACCACAACCACACCGGCGAGACATCTCGGTCCTTCGATGGATGCTCGACCTTCAACCACATCAACGTCGCCCTCGACCAGGGGTAGTTCACCATCGTGATCCAGCCATGAGGAACGGTGGGTGAGCCGGGGATGGACCCGGTCGGGTTTCGGCCTTGCCGTAGTTGGTGGTGTCCGTGACCGTGGTGATCGTGGGCTCGGGCCAGGTCTCCGGTTTGGTGAAGCGGAACTCCGGGCCGTGTTTGTGCGGCCGGCCGTTGACGCCGTGCAGCCTCGGTGGTTTCGGCAAGCGCATGACGCGGTCGGAGCTGACCCGGCCGACCATCTCGACGGGAAGGTCGCGCAGGACCCAGGCAAGGCGGGTGACGTCGTAGCCGGCGTCGCTGACGATCACGATATGCGGGTCCCCGGTCTGCCACTGGCCAGCGGTGATAAGCCGCTCGACGGCACCCCGCAGCTGGGCTGCGGTGACCGCGGTCGCATCGTCCACCGGGCCGAGCCGGACCGCGTCCAGGATCGCGGTCCAGGACGTGGCGCCCGGCTCCAGCACGGCCACGAAGGAGTAGGGCCAGCCCGGGATGAACTGTGAAGCCGTCTTCGCCCGGCCGTAGACGTGGCAGAACAGGCGCGCCGCCGAACACGGCGCGTCCGAGCGAAGCCACGGCGACACATCGACCGCCAGGACGAGGCGCCCGCCGTCGAAACGCGGCAGCCCGGCCAGCAC
The DNA here is from genome assembly GCF_044763125.1 of Streptomyces sp. NPDC096310. Taxonomy (NCBI): domain Bacteria; kingdom Bacillati; phylum Actinomycetota; class Actinomycetes; order Kitasatosporales; family Streptomycetaceae; genus Streptomyces; species Streptomyces sp. NPDC096310. Next base: position 5,397 of record NZ_JBIWFO010000020.1, read on the forward strand.
CGCCCGCAGCCGGCCGACATCGATCCGGCCGTGGTTCAGGCCGCCGTACATCGCTCCGTGCCCCGACGATGCTCGGGCAGCAGCGTCAGGTCCACCGGGGACTTCACCGAACAACTCGTCGCGCCGGGCGGTCAGGCACTCGTAGAACTCGCCCCGGACGCGTGACGCATCCACGAACGCTTCCCTCCGGACAGCATCAGGCAGCAGACTCACCCTCAAGGCATTCGTCTTGGGCACGTGCACCTTGGGCGGAGCACATGATCAGACGAAGGCCGCCCCCACGTCCGGCGAATCCCCAGGTGAGCAACCCAGTTCGAGACGCCGTTCGAGGCCGGAGGAAAAACAAGCTGACGGGGACTGCCAGGCGAGAGGCAGGCGTTCATATGACCCGGCCGCGGATCTCCTCCAGCGGGTACGGGGTCTGTCTGCTGTCGTGCCGCAGCTTCCGGAAGAAGTCCGCCATCACCGTGGTGAGCGGCGCGTCACGGGCGAGAATCGCCGCGGCAGTCTCCGGGGCTCCGGTGGGGCGCCGGCCTCGGGCATAGGCGCGCACCTGCGCCTCGCGTTCCTCTCTTCCGTATCCGTACAAGGCGGTGACCAGCCAGTTCACCAGGTAGGCGGCTGTGTAGCAGCGGTCGTAGGTCTGATGCCGGTCGAAGAATTCGGTCTCCTCCCGGGACAGCTCGAATCGGGAGGAGAGCGCGAGGCCGTAGTCCGTGAAGAACAGGCGCCGCCCGTCGGTCAGGATGTTCTCGAAGTGGGCGTCGAAGTGCAGAAGGCCCCGGCTGTTCATGAACGAGATTCCCGCCCCCAATTCCCGTTCCACCATGGCCAAGGCCCGGTCCGCGGCGTCGCCGCCGGTGTCCATCTGCCGGCCAAGCCATCGGTGCAGATTCCGCGGAATGTACTCCAGGAACAGCGCGACGCTCGCCGAGGATTTCCGCAGGCCCTCGATCCGGCGACGCACCTGCGGTCCGCCGCCCCAGTAAGCGACAGCCCTTTCCACATCGGCCAGTTCCTCGGGCAGAGGTGTCGAATCGGGCAGTACCCGCCAGTGGTACATCAGGGGGAAGCTGTCGCGTTCCCCCGTGAGGACCCAGTTCGTCGTCATGGTGTGCACCGCGAGCTCTCTCCAGGCACCGAAGCCCGGCCCGCCGATGCCGTACTGGCAGAAGAGCGGCAACGCGAAGACGTTCGCCGTGGACCGAACGGCGCCCGGTCTCCTCTCCAGATCGGTGAGGGGCACCCTCTTCACGAAGACAGGGGTTCCGTCGATCTCCAGCAAGGCCGACTTTCCGCCGATGCCGGAGCCGAGCGGGTCCGCCGTGTCCACACGTTCGCGCAGCGTGCGGTCATCGCACAGGGCCAGGGATGTGGAGACGGCGCCGTAGGCGGTCAGGCGTGCGGTGTGGGACATGTCAAGCGGCTTCACTGCTGCCTCCACCTGGGCATCGGCCTCGGCCTTCCATGGTGACGTACTCCGGCCGAGAGTGACCACGGGGAAGGGACGTGCCGGGCCCGGGAAGTACGGCGATCCATACCCCTGTGTCCCTTCGCGTCCCGGAACTCGCACAGCACGCTCTGGCCTCGCCCGGCCGGTGGTTGTGTTCGACGCATGGGAGAATGCGGCCGTGTCGTCGCGACTGCCGATGGGCGAGAAACTCAGGGAAGAGTTGGGTACGCCCCGGCGAGCCCACAGGTTGGGCAGCAGCCCGCGATCACGTGTGTGGCGGGCCGAACTGTCGGGCGTCCCCGTGGTGGTCAAGCAGCTCGTCGACGGTCCGGAAGCAGCCGAGAGATATGCGCGCGAGGTGGCCGCCCTGCGGCTCGCGTCCCGGGTCGACCCGCCCGTGGTGCCGGTGCTCCTGGGGACGGATCCGGGCGAACGGGTGCTGGTCCTGGAGTACGTGGAGTATCAGGAGCCGCGCGAGGACTGGCCGGTGGAGTACGCGGCGGCGTTGGCCCGGCTCCACGCCGCCGCCCACGACGACGCCGACGCGAGCGGTCTCCCTGCCTGGTCGGGGCCGACCCAGGATGATGTCGGCTCCTTCCTCCGGCTTGCCCGGACGCTCGGTGTGGTGGTGCCCGGCGGCGCTCGGGACGAGGCGGACGCCCTGGTGAACCGTCTGGCCCGGGCCGAGGGTCATGCCCTGCTGCACGGCGATCCCTGTCCCGGCAACGACATGCACACCAGCGCCGGTGTGCGGTTCATCGACTTCGAACAGGCCGCGTTGGGCAACGGGCTCATGGAACTCGCCTATCTGCGCATCGGTTTCCCGACCTGCTGGTGTGCCACCGCTCCCGCCCCCGCCCTCCTGGACGCGGCCGAGAGCGCCTACCGCACCGCCTGGCACGACGCCACCGGCACCGAGGTCCACGGCGATCTCACGGACGCGTGTGCCGGGTGGCTGCTGCGGGGCGACGCCCTGGTGCAGCGCGCCCAGCGTGGCACCGTCGATCACCTCGGTGAACTCCCGTACCGCGACTGGGAGTGGGGCACCGCGACGGCCCGTCAGCGGCTGGTGCACCGTCTGCGGATCGTCAGCCGGATGACCACTGGAAGGGGCGAGCTGACGGATCTCGGCCGGCTCGCCATGGCCATGTGTGCCACCATGCTCGATCGTTGGCCCGCCCTCCAGCCACTTCCCTCGCGACGGCCGTAGCCGGGCGCCTCCCCGGGAACGACACCGTTGTCCGCAGAGGGTCTGGACTTGTCGCCCGGTGAGTGCTGTGGTGTTCGCGCAGCAAGTTCTCGCGTGCTGGGCACGTTCCGCCGTCCCGCGGGTGGCGTTCCCCGGCCACCCGGACCTGGAGCGATCACTGTGCTGAGCCTCTTGTCCCCCGACGGGTCTCCCGGTACCACCCGACTCCCCCGGGCCGCGCGGACCTGGCGGCGCGCCGTGGCGGGCGCCGCCGCGTGGGTGTTCGCCGTCACCGGCCTGCTCGCCTCGCAGACGGGCCCCGCCGAGGCCACGGCGGTCGCCTGGGCGCCGAAGCCCGCGCCGATGACGACGCCGTGGACCGACCAGGTCCCGGTCGACAACCCGCTGCCGGAGTATCCGCGACCGCAGCTCACCCGGCCCGACTGGGCCAACCTCAACGGCATCTGGGACTTCGCCGTCACCTCTCGCGACGCCGCGCGGCCCGCGGCGTTCGGTGAGCGGATCCGGGTGCCGTTCGCACCGGAGTCCGCGCTCTCCGGTATCCAGCGGAAGATCACCGAGAACGACAAGCTCTGGTACAAGCGCACCTTCACCGTGCCGGCCGGCTGGAGCGGCCGGCACACCCAGCTCAACTTCGGGGCCTCCGACTGGGAGACCACGGTCTGGGTCAACGGGCAGCAGGCCGGCGCCGTCCACCGCGGCGGCTACGACTCGTTCTCGTACGACATCACGCCGCTGCTGAACGGCGGCACCAACACGATCGTCGTCGCCGCGTACGACGCCACGCAGACCGGCGGCCAGGCCGTCGGCAAGCAGCGTATCCAGGACGTCACCCCGCACGCCGGGCGCGGCATCTTCTACGCCGCCACATCCGGGATCTGGCAGACCGTCTGGCTGGAGCCGACCGCCGCCGCGCGTATCACCCGGCTCGACCTGGTCCCGGATCTCCAGGACAACACCCTGCGGGTGACGGTGCGCGCGGCCGGGGCCGACGGGGCGGGTGTCGAGGTCACCGTCGCCGACGGGGGTACGCAGGTGGGCGGCGCCACGGGGACGGTGGGCCGGCAGTTCTCCGTGCCGGTGCCGGATGCCCGGCTGTGGACACCGGAGGATCCGTTCCTGTACGAGGTCACGGCCGAGCTCACCGGTGGCGCGGGCGGCGACCGGGTCGGATCGTACGCGGGGATGCGGTCCGTCGCGGTGCGGGACGTGGGCGGCGTGCGGCGGCCGGTGCTCAACGGCTCGTTCGTCTTCCAGACCGGCACCCTGGACCAGGGCTACTGGCCGGACGGCCTGCACACCGCGCCCACCGACACGGCGCTCCGCCACGACCTGCAGAAGCACAAGGACCTCGGGTTCAACATGGTCCGCAAGCACATCAAGGTCGAGCCGCAGCGGTGGTTCTACTGGGCGGACCGGCTGGGGCTGCTGGTGTGGCAGGACATGCCCGCCATGGACACCGGCAAGAGCCCGTCCGCCGCGGCCCGCGTCCAGTGGGAGAGCGAGTTCCGCGCCGTCATCGACCAGCATCGCAGCTCACCCTCGCTGATCATGTGGGTCGACCAGAACGAGGGGTGGGGCCAGTACGACCAGGCCCGCGTCACGGACATGGTCAAGGCGTACGATCCCTCCCGGCTGGTCGACAACATGAGCGGCGTCAACTGCTGCGGCGCCCAGGACGGCGGCAACGGTGACGTGGTCGACAACCACAACTACGTCGGTCCCGGCAACACCCCGACGGAGCCGGTGCGCGCGTCCGTGCTCGGCGAGTACGGCGGTCTCGGCTTCCGGGTCGCCGGCCACGAGTGGTACCCGGGCGGCGGGTGGGGCTACGAGGACCAGCCGAGCCTGGCCGCGCTGAACGACCGGCTCGTCGGGCTGTTCGACGGTATCCGGGAGAACTCGCTGCCCGCGGGCGGCCTGTCGGCGGCCGTGTACACGCAGATCGCCGATGTCGAGAACGAGACGAACGGCCTGCTGACCTACGACCGTCAGGCCGTCAAGGTCGACGAGGCCCGCGTCCGCGCCGCCAACCAGGCGCTCATCACGGCGTCCCGCACGGTGGGCCCTGCGGTCGAACTGGCGCTGGAGCAGTACGTGTCGGTCCGGGTGACCACACCGGGGTACACCGACCGTTACGTACGCCACTACGACGGGCTCGGCTCGACCGAGGTGGTGACCGCGGGCAGCACGGCCCTGCTGAAGGCGGACGCCACCTGGAAGGTGAAGCCCGGTCTCGCCAACCGGCTCTGCTACTCCTTCGAGTCCCGCAACTACCCCGGTGAGTATCTGCGCCACCGCGACTTCCGCGTCCGGCGCGACGCGAGCGACAACTCGCCGGTCCACAAGGAGGACGCGACCTGGTGCCCGGTGCGGGGCAGCGGCGGCATCCGGCTGTCGGCCGCCAACTTCCCCCGCCAGTACCTGCGGCACATCAACGCGGAGCTGTGGCTGGCTCAGCAGGGCGGCACGCACGCCTGGGACAGCCCGGCCGGTCTCGTCCCGGACACCACCTGGGTGATCACAGCGCCCTGGGCCCCCTGAGCACGGCCGCTCCCCCCTGCGGCCCGAGCCGCCTCAGGCGGTCACCCGCAGGGGGCGGCCGCCCCTTCCCTTCCGCGTACGGCCCCTCATCGAAAGGCGGTACGTCATGTCAGCGCGGAACCACCCCTTCATCGGCGGTCTCCTGGCCCTGTTCCTGGCAGTGACCGGGCTGGTCGCCCTCCCCGCCCCCTCCCACGCCGCGACGCCGGTCTGCGCCCTGGCGTGCGACACCCTGGATCCCTCGAAGGCGCGGCGGGACGCCTTCCCGGTGCCGGAGCGGAACATCAACGGCCGGATCCTCCGGCTGCATGTCTCCGACCCGGACAGCATGGCCTGGGCGAGCATCGACCGCGGTGTGAGCGGCGACTCGGTCTGGCTGGACCGGTCCTGGGACCGGGGCGCCACCTGGGAACCGCTGCTCGGCAAGGCGAGCATCCCCGGCACCTGGACCGGCACCCGCACGCTGATGTACAACATCACCGACCCGGTGGGGCACCGGCGCGGCTGGATCCGCGCCTGCGGCGACGCCGCCGCCGTCGGCTGCACCGACTGGGTGTATCCGACGGTGTGCGACGGCTCGTCCTGCGACGGCGCCGATCCGGCCGGTGTGCCGGGCGACGACACCCCCGTACCGTCGGCCGGCCTCTTCGGGCGCGCGATCAGTCTCCACGTCGACCAGCGCAGCGGCATGGCCTGGGGTGTCATCGAGAGCGGTGGCGCGGGCGACGAGATCTGGCTGGACCGCTCCTGGGACGGCGGTACGAGTTGGCCCGAGGGTTCCTCCCTCGGCCGTACGAGCGTGCGGTCCGGGGCGGCCTCGGCCAGGACCGGCCTGTTCGCCACCCGGGACCCGCGCGGGCTGCTGTACGGCGGGGCGGTGCGGGCCTGCGGTCGCGAGGCCTCCCACCAGGAGGGCGCTTGTACGGCCTGGGTCAGGCCCGCGCCGACCCGGGCGCGCGCTGCCGCGGACACGCTGATGGCGTCGTACCGTACCGATGAGGGCTGGTGGCGGAGCAGTTGGTGGAACTCGGCCGTCGCGCTCACCTCGGTGGTCGACTTCGCCGAGCGGACCGGGCGGCGCGACTTCGACTGGGCGATCTCCCGTACCTTCGAGCAGAACCGCGGCGTCTTCCCCGCGGGGGCGCGCGGTTCGGACCCGGTCGAGGGCCACTTCATCAGCCGGGCGGTGGACGACGCGGCCTGGTGGGCGGTGGCCTGGCTGGCGGCGTACGACTACACGGGCGAGCGGCGCTATCTGGACGAGGCGGTCACGATCACCTCGTACGTCCAGCGGCACTGGGACACCGGTACGTGCGGCGGCGGGGTGTGGTGGGACCGGGAGCACACCTACAAGAACGCTGTGACCAGCGGGCTCCACCTGTGGCTGACGGTCTCGCTGCACGAGCGGCTGAGCGGTGACACCGTGTGGGGCGCCCGCGCGGCCACGGCGGCGCACTGGTACCTCACCAGCGGGTTGATCAACTCCTCGGGGCTGGTCAATGACGGGCTGACCAGCGGCTGTGCCAACAACGGGCAGACGGTGTGGAGTTACAACCAGGGCCTCGCCATCGGCGCCTTCACCCAGCTCTGGCGGTCCACCGGGAGCGGCCGGTATCTGGACACGGCCAGGCGTCTGGCCGATGCCGCGATCTCCTCGCCGGCGCTGACCACCGGTGGGGTGCTGACCGAGTCCTGCGACCTCGGCACCAGGTCCTGCGACGACAACCAGAAGCAGTTCAAGGGCATCTTCATGCGGCATCTGTCCGATCTGGCGGACGCCACCGGGTCGGCCTCCTACCAGGCGTACATCAGGAGGCAGGCGGACTCGGTCTGGTCCACCGACCGGGACTCCCTCAACCGTCTCGGCCAGCGCTGGGCCGGCGCGTCCCCCAACCCGGCCGACTGGCGCACCCAGGCCGGCGCGCTGGAGGCGCTGACGGCGGCGGAGGGGCTCCCCGGTTCGGGCTGAGAGCGGGGCTGTCCGTTACGGGCCCGCCGGGGCGTGGGTGGGAAGTGCGCGCCCGGCCCCACGCTCAGCGGGCCTTCCAGCAGCCCCAGGCGAGGCAGGCGAGGAGCCCGGCGATCGCCAGGTCACCGGCGCCGATCGGCGCGCCGGGCTCCTTGGCGGCGATGCTGCCGACGGCGAGGGCCGCGAAGAGTACCGCCAGTACCATCCAGAATCTCGCCACGGCCGCCCCCATCCGGATCCGACAGCCACCGTACCGCCCGCGCCCCCTGACCGGCACGGGCGGTCGGCTGTTCGGTACGGCCGCTCGGTGCGACCGAGGGGGCGGCGCGACGGCCTCACCGCCGAGTCCCCGCCCGGTCGTCGGGCCGGGTGGCCGCGCCGTCCGGGCCGTCCGCCCCTGCCGCCGCCGGGGCCGTCGACTCGATCATGGCGCGGGAGTTGTGCCAGACGACGGACAGCACACAGCCGGGCACGACGGCCAGGCCGAGCAGCGGCGCCTGATTGACGATCACCAGAGCGACCGCGAGCAGCCCGAGGTTCATCAGCCCGAGCGGCCAGCGGCGCAGCAGCGCGTACGCGGCCGCCAGGAGAGGGCGTCCGCGCGTGTGCGGCGCGTCGTACGCCAGAGTGGCCATCGCCACGATGCCGGAGCCCGCGGTGACCAGTACCGCCACGACGAGCAGGGGTGCCAGCGCGAGCCCCCAGGCGGAGTCGCGCAGGACGGCCACATCGGTCGCGGCCATGGCGATCAGCAGGACGCACGGCGTCCATCGGAGCAGCGCCCGGCCGAACAGGCGGCGGTAGGCGCGCGGCAGTTCGGCGGCCGGGGCCCGCTCGTCGTCGTCGGCCCGGCGCAGATAGCCGAACACGGCGGCGAGCGACGGTCCGATGCCCAGCGACAGCAGCCCGAAGAACACCGGGTACCGCCATGGCTGGTGGGCCACGTACAGCGCGACCAGCAGCGGCAGGTTCGCCGCCGCGAGGCCGAGGTTGACCACCAGGACCCGGTGGACGAACGACCAGATCAGGTCCCAGGACCCGTACCCCACATTGAGCCGGGGTCGCCGGGCGGTGACGGGTGCGCCGCTCATCGTCCGCCCCTCACTTGATTCCGCTGGTGGCGATTCCTCGCACGAAGTAGCGCTGCCCGAGGAGGAAGACCACCAGGATCGGCAGCACGGAGAGCACCGAACCGGTCATGATCATGGCGTAGCGGGTGTCGTACATCCCCACGAACTGGCGCAGGCCGAGCTGCACGGTCCAGAGGTTGTTGTCCGTCAGATAGATGAACGGCCCCATGTAGTCGTTCCAGGTGTTGACGAAGGTCAGCAACGCGAGGCTGGCCAGCGCCGGTTTGGACAGCGGGAGGATCATGCGTGCCCAGATGCCGTACTCGCTGAGCCCGTCCAGGCGTGCCGCCTCGCTGATCTCGTCGGGAATGGTCAGGTAGAACTGGCGCATCAGGAAGACCCCGAACGCGCCGAACGCCTGGAGCAGGATCAGCGAGAGATGGGTGTTCACCAGCCCCAGCTTCTCCATGATGATGTACTGCGGAACCATGTACGCCTGCCACGGCACGGCGATCGTCGCGATGTAGCCGAGGAACAGGGCGTCGCGTCCCGGGAACTGCATCTTGGCGAAGCCGTAGGCCGCGAAACTTCCGGTGAGCACCTGGAGCGCGGTGATGACGACGCTGAGGAAGAGCGAGTTGCTCAGGTAGGTGAGCAGCGGGATGTCGGTCCAGATCTGGGAGAAGTTCTCCCAGTGGAACTCCTTCGGTATCCACTGGATGGGTACGGTGAAGACCTCGTTGTCCGTCTTGACCGAGGATGTCAGCATCCAGGCGAAGGGCAGCAGGATCGCCGCCGCGAGCGCGATCAGGCCCGCGTAGAGGAGGATCTGGCCGGCGATCCTGCCCGGGCCGCTCCGGGCGGCGGGCCGGCCGGGTGCCGGGGTGGGCGGTGGCGGGGCGGCGGTCGCCGTGCTGTCCTTTCGCAGCGTGGTCGTGTTCATCGGTCGGCCCTCCGCTGGAGCTGGAACTGTACGACGGTGATCGTCAGGACGAGGAGGAAGAGCACCAGGGAGATCGCCGAGGAGTATCCGAACCTGCCCTGAGTGATGCCCTGGCGGAAGATGAGCTGCGAGAGCACCAGCGTCGATCGTCCCGGTCCGCCGTCGGTCATGACCTGGACCAGGTCGAAGACCTTGAAGCTGGAGACCGTGAGCATGACCAGGACGAAGAAGGTGGTGGGGCGCAGCCCCGGCAGCGTCACATGCCAGAACCGCTTCCACGGGCCGGCGCCGTCCATACGTGCGGCTTCGTAGAGTTCGCCGGGGATGGCCTGGAGTCCGGCGAGATAGAGCACCATGTAGTACCCCATGTCCCGCCACACGCTGGTGATGATCAGCGCGGGCATCGCCCAGTCGGTGGAGGTCGTCCACCCCGGCGGATGGTCGACGCCCAGATGGGTCAGGAGCTGGTTGACGGGCCCCAGTTCGGGGCTCAGCAGCATGTTCCAGACGACGGCCACCGCCACCAGCGAGGTGATGTACGGGAAGAAGAACGCCGTGCGGAGGATTCCCACGCCCTTGAGCTTCTGGTTCAGCAGCACCGCGAGACCGAGGGCCGCCACCAGGGTGAGGGGGATGTGGCCGGCCGCATACCAGGAGGTGTTCTGGAACGCCGTCCAGAAGTTGGCGTCGTCGAACATCCGCCGGAAGTTGTCGAACCCGATCCATTCGGGGGTCGAGTACGAGTTCCAGTCGGTGAAGGCCAGCAGCAGTGATCCGAGGACCGGGACGAGCGTCAGGGCGGCGAAGCCCAGGAAGTTCGGGAGGATGAAGCTCCAGCCGACCAGGGTGTTGCGCCGGCGCCGGCGCTTGCCGGCGGTGGTGGTGTCGGAGAGTGTGGTCACTGGACTTCGGACTTCACTCGCTTGTTCATCTCCTCGATGCCCTTCTCGACGGACTTCTCGCCGGACATCACGAGTTCGTGCTCCTCGGTGAGGATCTGGTCGATGTCGGAGGACTTCTCGCTGACCGGCATCTCCAGCTTCACGGTGTCCGGTGTCATGGCCTTTCTGGACAGGGCGTCGGACGGCATGCCCTTGACGGCGAAGTACGACTTCATGACCGCGTCGCTCGTGTAGGCGGGCACGACTCCGACCTTGGCGATGGCCTCCGCGCCCTTGGGCCCCGAGGCCCACTTCACGAACTTCTCGGCCTCCGCCGATCGCCGTGCCTTCTTGTTCACCGCGAAGGCGGTCGGCGAGCCGAACGTCGTCGCCTTCCCGTCGGCGGCGATCTGCGGCATCGGCGCCATGCCCCAGTCGACGTCGGTCTTGCCCTGGGCCTTGTCCTCCAGCAGACCGGCGGCGAGCCAGCTCCCCATCGGCACCATTCCGACCTTGCCGCTCTCGAAGATGGTCTTGTAGGTGACCTGCTGGCTCTTGGCCGTCGCGAACGGCATCGTGGCGCCGGCCTTCTGGAGGTCCAGGGCCGTCGTGTACTGGTCCTTGAAGAAGCCGTAGTCGCCGCTCAGCAGGTCACCGCCGGTCTGGGCGGCGGCGGTCGCCTGGACCACCGAGCGCCAGGTCTGCAGGTAGGTGCCGTAGACCTTGGCGGCGCCCCCGCCCTTGGTGATCTTCTTCGCCAGGGAGGTGTAGCCGGCCCAGGTGAGGTCCGACAGATCGGTGCCGGCCGGTATCAGCGCCTTGTTGTAGAAGAGCACCCAGAAGTCCTGCCGATAGGGCATCGCGTAGTAGTGGCCGTCCAGGTCGAACGGTTCCAGTCCGGAGTAGGACGCCTTGTCGAGGGCCTTCACGTCGTCGTCGAGCGACTTCAACTGGCCGCGGGTGGCGTACCGCGCGTAGTCGGTGACGTTCTTCATCGTCAGTACGTCGGTGGAGTCGCCGCCCGCGAGCATGGTGGTGACCTTGTCGGCGTAGTCGTCGGCCAGGATGTCGACGGGCTGTATGTCGATCTTCGGGTTCTCCGCCTCGAACCCGTCGATCAGCGCCTTGAACTCGGGGGTCGTGTCGTAGTTCCACAGTGCGATCTTGACCACCGCGCGGCCGTCGGCGGTGGTGTCGGAGCCGCCGCCTCCGCCACCGCATCCGGCGGCGAGCAGGGTCACGGCGATGGCGGCCGTCAGGGCTCTGGCTGGGGTCTTCCTCATGATGTGCGGCTCCTTCGAGTTGTCTGTTCTTGCCGGTTGCGGCGCCATGGGCCGTCGCCCACGCGGGTGCTGAGGCGCTCAGGCGCTCAGTCCCAGCGCCCAGTTCTCCGCCGTGATCTCCGTCCGCAGCGGCTGGCGGGCGGACCAGCGGGCCAGTTCGTCCATCGCGTGGTCCGTGAGACGTCCGATCTCCGAACCGAGCGAACCTGCCACATGGGGGGTGATCATGACGCGGGCCAGTCGCCGGAGCGGGGAGCCGGCAGGCAGCGGCTCGGGCTCGGTGACGTCGAGGATGGCGAAGAGGCGGCCCGCCTCGCACTCCGCGGCCAGTGCGTCGGAGTCGATCAGGCTGCCGCGCGCGGTGTTGATCACGGTCGCGCTGTCGGGCAGCATGCTCAGCTCGGCGGCGCCGATCAGATCGCGGGTCTCGGGGAGTTCGGGCGCGTGCAGGGTCAGTACGTCGACCCGCGGGAGCAGGTCCGCCAGATCGACCAGGGTCGCGCCCGCCCGGCTGACCTCGGCCGGATCCGCGTACGGGTCCGCGACGAGGCAGGTGGTGTCACCGAGGACCTTGAGCAGGTCGACGACCTTGCGGCCGATCCGGGAGAAGCCCACCACCCCCACCGTTCTGCGGAAGTTGGACAGGTCGCCGTAGCCGGTGACCGTTCCCCAGCCCCCGTAGGCGCGCTGTTCGTCGGCCGCGAGGAACGGTGCCTTCTTCCCGGCGAAGATGATGGCCGCCAGTGTGTACTCGGCGACCGGCGTCGCGTTGGCGTCGGCGCCGCTGGTCACGCGGATGCCGCGGCGCCACACCTCGTCCCCCACCAGGCCGCGCACACTGCCCGCGCAGTGCAGCACCGCCTTGAGGGCCGGCGCGGCCGTCAGCCGTTCCGGGGTGAGCCGGGGCGCGCCCCACGACGTCAGCATCACCTCGACGTCCGCCAGCCGGGCCCGTACCGGCGGGGAGTCGAGGTCGTCGGTCCACAGCGGCTCGCCCAGTTCCACCAGACCCGCCAAGCGTTCGAGTCGGGCGGCGTCGAAGTGCGCGTCGAAGCTCTGTCTGTCCATCACGACCAGCGCTTGGGGCTTCGTCTGCATCGGGTGTCGAGTCCTTCCCATGGGCGCGGGCCGCAGCCGACGGCGCCCCGTTCCTTGTCGTACAGATGTTCCTTGCCGAACACGTTGGAATAGAGATAGTGGTGAGGCGTACGGATTCACTAGAGGTCACACACGAACGAACCAAAACGTTCAGAGTCGAACAGAGACAAGGTCAGGTGGCCCGATGACGGATGAGCGGCTCTTCGCCCTGCAGCGCCGGGAGCGGTTGATGGACGAGCTGCGGCGGCACGGCTCCCTGCGGGTCCGGGAGGTGGCACGGACGCTGGGCGTCAGCGAGCTGACCATACGGCGCGACATCGCCGCCCTCGCCGCCCGTGGGCTGCTCACCCGTGTGCACGGCGGCGCCACCCTGGCGACCGGTCTCGATCCGGTCCCCGCGCGCCGTCCCCGGCCCGCGTCGACACCGTTCACCATCGGCATGGTCGTGCCCTCGCTGGACTACTACTGGCCGCAGATCGTGAGCGGAGCGCGGAGCGCGGCCGTCGCGCTCGGGGTACAGCTCCAGTTGCGCGGGTCGAGCTACGACCAGGCCGAGGACCGCCGTCAGATCGGCCGGCTGATCGCCGCGCAGCAGGTCCAGGGGCTGCTGCTCGCGCCGAACCTGGAGGGCGAGAGGCTGGACGAGATGATCGACTGGATCGCCTCCCTGCCGGTGCCCGCCATCCTCGTCGAACGGCAGATACACCGGTGGGCGCCGACGCCCCGCCCGTTGGGCTGGGTACGCAGCGATCACGCGCTCGGCATGGAGATGGCCGTGCGCCATCTCCATGAGCACGGCCACCGCAGGATCGGGCTGGTGCTGTCGAAGGGCAGCCCGACCTCGGCCCATCTCGCCCAGGGCTGGCACAAGGCGTGCGCGGAGCTGGACCTGCCGGACGGGTTCGTGGTCAGGGAGAGCGTCGCCCTCGACGTCCCGGGCCACCGGGAGATCATCAGGTCCGTCCTGGAGCGGTCCCGGACGTCACGGATCACCGCCCTGATCGTGCACAGCGATCCCGACGCCATGTCCGTCGCCCAGTACCTCACGGAACAGGGCCTGACCATCCCCGGGGACATGGCGATGGTCAGTTACGACGACGAGGTGGCCCACCTCGCGGAACCGGCGATGACCGCGATCCGCCCGCCCAAGTCCCGCGTCGGGCGGGCGGCCGTCGAGATGATGGTCTCCCGGCTGCGGGAAGGGCGGCGCCATCCCGTGCAGCGTGTGCTCGTCCTGCCGGAGCTGATCCTCCGCAACTCGTCGGTCAGGGCCGCGACGGGCGTCTGACCGTAGGGCGGCTCAGCGAGCCCGTTCGATCCGTACGGACAGCGGGCGGGGCGCTCCGCCCGGCGGCCGGGAGGGGTCGGTGCGCAGCGTCAGCCGGGTCAGCCGGTGGCCCCAGGAGCGGCGCAGGGTGGGGTCGGCGATCGGCTGGTGTTCGAGTCCTCCGGTCAGCAGGGCGGGGTCCCAGGTGAGCCGGAGCGCCCCGCCGCCCGCCGTGCCGACCACGGCCCGGCCCTCGTGGAGCCGTACGTCACCGGCGAGGACGTGCCGCAGGGCGAGCGCTGCGGGTCCGGCGGCCGGTTCGTCCATGACGACGATGTGCGCCGGCTCGGCGGCGGTGGCGCGTACCAGCCGTACGGTACGGCGCAGTTCGCCGAGCAGCCCGTCGGGATAGGCGGGCGCGAGGTCCGCGGACCACTCGGTGGTGCGGTCGCCCGTCTCCGCCCGTACGGCGTGGGCGCGGTGCCCGGCGCCCGGCCGTTGCCCGGCGCCGGGGTCGGGCACGTTGTGCCAGCCGCTGCGCAGCGGCCAGGCGTCGTAGCGGTCGGGGCCGAAGCTGGCGGCGGTGTACGTCGGTTGCCCGATGTCGACGATCACCGGCTCGCCGTCCAGGGCGACCCAGTAGGAGCCGACGTCGAGGTGGTTGTGGCGTTCGTCGTTGTGGCCGCCCTTGACGGCGAGGGCGAGCCCTTCGGTGGTGCCTGCGCGTTCCCTGGCGACGAGCACCTGTACCCGGGGCAGCCAGACGTCCCGGGGCAGCCAGGCGCCGTTCCCGTGCGGGCCGGGGCCCTGGCCGCTGGGGTCCGCGCCGGTGGTCGCGGCGCTCCAGGCGGGGTCGGACAGTCCGCTCAGCGCGCGGCCGAGGCCGTCCTCGTGGCTCGCGGTGACGCCGCGCGCCACGCCGCATGCCAGGGCGTGGGCGCTGACGTCGGGGTCGCCGAGCCGCCCGCCCCAGCGGAACAGGACGTGCCAGGGCTGCTCGTCGGGGAGACGGGCCGGCGCGTCGCCGACGTTGACGTACCACGGGCCGCCGAAGTGCATGCGGTAGGGGTAGCGGACGAGTTCGGCGAGCACCGGCAGGCCGCGGGCGTCGCAGGGTGCCCCGCCGACGGCGGCGAGCAGGTCGAGGGCCTCCATCAGACGGCAGGCGCCGAGCCACCAGTAGGCGACGCCTTCGTCCACGCCTCCGTCGTCGGGCAGCACCTCGACGAAGTGGCCGAGGCCGGCGGCGACATGCCGGACGAGTTCGGCGCGCTCCGTCTCGTCGTCGCAGAGCAGGAGGGCCGCGGTCAGCACGGCGCCGTGCACCCACGGGTTCCAGTTGTGGGCGTCGCCGTCGAGGCCGATCCAGTGCCAGTCCCTGATCCGCAGGAAGGGCTCGAAGACACGCAGCCGGACCTCGCGCCGCAGTCTGCGCCGCAGCCCGGGGACCCGCTCGTCGAGGCGGGGCCCCAGGACGTGGTCGGCCCAGGCCAGAGTCGAGGCGACCTCGGCGGCGCCGAGGTCGAGGAACGGCTCGCCGGGATCGGGGACGACCTCGGCGCGCGCGGTGGTGAAGCGGTCGTGCGGCGCCCAGCACCAGGTGGTCGCCTCGGCGAGCGCCATGAGGGCGTCGGCCGCCGCGTCGAGGTACGGGGCGGCGCCGGGCGGCGCCTGGGCGGGCGCGGACTCCCCGGTGAGTACCGCCGCGAGAACGCACAGGGCCGTACGGTGACGCAGCGCGCGGGCCTGGTCCTCGTACGCCGTGCGCACCCCGTCGCGGAAGGCGCGGGACCAGTCGGAGGCGCGCAGCACCGGTTCGGGGCGGCCGAGTTCCTTCTCGGCCGCCGCGAGGAGCGCCGTGCGTGTCGCGGCGTCCACCGCGTCCCACACACCGCGGTCGGTCACCGGGGGGACCGGTACGCGCCGGGGGGCGTCCCGCAGCCTCCCGGCGAGTTCTTCGTCCTGAGCTATGTTCGCTACCGATCGAAAATGTTCGTTCACGCTGCTGAGTATGGTGCTTCTCTGCGCTTTTGGTCCTCCGCCGTGGCGAAGAAGACGGTCCGCGCGAACACGCCCCTACAGGACTCCCTTGCGCCACTCGCGGATCAGCAGATATCCGAGGTACGCGCCGCCGATGGCCAGTGTGTAGATGCCGACCGGCAGGTCCTCGAAGAGCGGCAGTTGCTGCGCGCAGAGGTCGGCGAGCACCAGCAGCAGGGCGCCGACCAGGGCGGAGAGCATCAGATGGGGGCCGGAGCCGCGGGTGAGGCGTTTGGCGATCTGCGGGGCCGTCAGGGCGATGAAGGCGATCGGACCCGAGACGCTGACCGCGCCGGCGGACAGGACGATCGACAGGAGGACGGCCAGGGTCTTGGTGGTCCTGGGCTCGGAGCCCAGTCCCCCGGCGATCTCGTCGCCCATCTCGGCGATGTCGAGACGGCGCGCGATCAGCGCGGTGCAGGGGGCCACGAGGAGCAGGACCAGCCAGATGGTGGCGGCGTGTTCCCAGGACCGGGCCGCCAGGCTGCCGTTGATGTAGGCGGTCAGGACGGCCGCCTTGTCGCGTTCCACGGCGTAGACGACGTACTGGGTGACCGCCGTGGCGATCGCGGCCACGCCGATCCCGGCGACGACCAGACGTCCCGGGTTGCGGAATCCGCTGCCCGTGGACACGTACACCAGCACCATGGCCAGCACCGCGCCGGCGAGGGCGCCGAGCGGTACGGGGACGGTGCCGGGCAGCAGGAGCGCCACGATCGCGGCGCCCGCGCCGGCGCCCGCGCCCAGCCCGATCACGTCCGGGCTGCCCAGCGGGTTGCGGGTGACGGACTGGAAGAGGGCGCCCGACAGTCCGAGCGCCGCGCCCGTGCCCACCGCCACGGTCAGCCGCGGGCCGCGCAGCCGCTCCAGGACGAACACGTCCGTGCCCCGGGCCCCGCCGGTGAGGGCGGACGGGAGATCCGCGAGCGCGACACCGAGCCGTCCCAGCGACAGGGTGGCGACGGCGGCGGCCACGGCCAGGACCACTGTGACCAGGGCGGTGACGACGGACCTGCGCCGTACCGGCACCGCCACCGTACGGCCGAGGGTGAGATGGCCGCGCGGTGCGGCGGCGTCGGCCATGGTCCGATTCCCCGTCATGTGGTGCCCTTCATCCTGCGTACGGCGACCAGCAGCGCGGGCGCCCCGACGAACGCCGTCACCACACCGACCATCAGCTCCTGCGGGCGCAGGACGATCCGGCCCAGGACATCCGCCAGGAGCAGCAGCGCGGGGCCGGCGATCGCCGAGAACACGATCTGTATCCGGAAGTCGACGCCGACGACGGCGCGCACGATGTGCGGTACCGCGAGGCCGACGAAGGCGATCGGGCCGACCGCGGCGGTCGCCGCCGCGCTCAGCAGGGTCGCGGCGAGAAGTCCTCCGGCGCGTACGAGTGCCGGGTTGGCGCCGAGGGAGGCTGCCGACGCGTCGCCGAGCGCGAGCGCGTTGAGGCCGGGTCCCAGCAGCAGGGCCAGGACGAGTCCGGTCGCGGCGAACGGCAGCACGGACCAGAACACGTCGAAGTCCCGGCCGCCGAGCGCGCCGACCACCCAGTAGCGGTAGCTGTCGAAGACCTTCGGCTTGCTCAAGGTCACTGCCTGGATGAATGCCATCAGCACCGCGGAGAGCACGGCTCCCGCCAGCACCAGCCGTACCAGGGACGTGCTCGCGCCCGCGGAGCCGATGACATGGACGAGGAATCCGGCCAGCAGGGCACCGGGCAGCGCCCACCACATGGTGTCCGTCCGGCCCGTGGCGCCCAGGAAGGCCGTCGCGGCGACGACGCTCGCGGCCGCCCCGGCGTTGATCCCGAGCAGCCCCGGATCCGCCAGGGGGTTACGGGTGACCCCCTGCATCAGGGTGCCGGCGACGGCGAGGCAGAGGCCCGCGAGCACACCGAGCGCCGTCCTCGGGTAGCGGCTCTCGACCACGGTGGCGACATAGGGGTCGGCGGTCTCCGCGAGGACGTCCATGACATCCCCGAACGATGTGGTCCTGCTGCCGAACATCACACTCGCGATCACCGCGAGGACAAGCACGACGACCCCGACGAGCAGGGCGTACACCCGCCGGGCGGTCCCGGCACGCGAGATGCCGGGACCGCCGGTACGGGCCGGTGCGGTGGTGGTGGTCATCCGGTTTCCGTACGCCTTACTTGTCGAGCTTGGTGATGGCCTTGTCGATCAGCGGGAGGTAGCGGTCGATGACCCAGGGAACGGTGAGCGGGTTGATGATCGACGACGCGGTGACGAAGGAGGGGTCGTCGGCGGCGACGAGGGAGTCACGCTTGACGGCGGGGATCGCCGCGTAGAGCTTCTGCGCCTCGATCTCCTCGCGGGTCTTGGCGTCGGAGTAGAAGGTGAAGATCAGGTCGCTGTCGGAGAGCTTCTCCGCGTTCTCCAGCCCGATGAGCGCCGAGTCGGTGCCCTTGGTCTCCTTGAAGGTCTTCACCACCGGGTCGACGGTGAGTCCGAGGGAGGAGGCCATCTCGACGCGCTGCTCCTCGGGGAGGAAGACGCCGAGTGTGCCCGGTCCTGAGGTGTAGATGTAGGAGAACGAGACGTTCTTGTACTGGGGCCGGGTCGCGGCGGCGTCCGCGAGCTGCTTCTCGATCTTCGAGGTCAGCTTCTGGGCGTCGTCCGGCTGTCCCAGCGCCTTGGCGATGATCTCGATCTGCTCGTCCCAGTTGGTGCTCCACGCCAACTCGGGGTAGGCCACGGTCGGCGCGATGTCCGAGAGGATGTCGAACTGCTCCTGGGTGACGCCCGACCAGGGCGCGAGGATCACATCGGGCTGGAGTTCGGTGATGGCCTCGAAGTCGATGTCCTCCCCGCCCGCGAACTGGGTCGGCAGTGTGTCGCCCGACTTCTTCACCGCCTCGTGGATCCACGGCAGATAGCCGGACTTGTCGCTGCCCCACGCGTAGCTCTCGATGCCCACGGGCGTGTGGCCGAGGGCGATGGCGGTCTCGGCGGAGCCCTGCCCCAGGGTCACGACCCGCTCGGGCTGCTCGGTGATCTTCGCCGATCCGAGCGCGCTCTTGATCGTGACCGGGAACGCCCCGCCGCCCGCGCCGCTCTTGGCCGAGGCACCGGAGTCCTCCTTCTCGGCCGAGGAGCAGCCGCCGAGAACGAGTGCGAGCGTGGCGGCGGTGGCCGTGACGGCGAGGGTCTGTCGACGCGCGCGGGTGAACCAGGATGGCATGGGTGTTCCTCAGGTTTCGTGGACAGCGTAGATCGCGAAATCTTAGGCAAGCCTAAGCTAAGTCGCATTTTCCTTTCAACTGGCGTGCGGCGGGCACGGATGCCCCCCGTCCCGGCGGAGAGCGACATGGCGCGCTCCAGATGACGCGCTCTCCCGGCGGTGCGAGCGGACCCCCCTCCGGGAGCGGGCCGTCCGGCGCGGGCCGGCTCACCCGGGCGGCATCCCCGGGAACACCGCTGCCCCGGGGGAGCGAGGGAACGCGGGCAAGGATTCACAGGATTCCCCCGGAACCGATTGAACACATGGCACAGTGCTTTCGTATTCAAAGACGTCCGGCTCGATGAAATGGGATCACCGGCCAAGGGATCACGCTGTCGTGATACGGAAAAGGAGGTCATGGCCGGAGTGCAGAGCGAACCGATCACCGTCACGGTCGCCTACCACGTCGCGCCGGGCCGCGAAAGCGAGTTCCGTTCCTGGGCGATGACCGTGCTGGGCACCGCGGCCCGCGTTCCCGGATATCTGGGCGGCGGAGTTCTCGCCCCGGGCGAGGTCGGCACGGAATGGCATGTCATTCACCGGTTCGACTCCGCCGTCTCCACGGCGGCCTGGGAGGAGTCCGCCGCA
Source organism: Streptomyces sp. NPDC096310 (assembly GCF_044763125.1). Taxonomy (NCBI): domain Bacteria; kingdom Bacillati; phylum Actinomycetota; class Actinomycetes; order Kitasatosporales; family Streptomycetaceae; genus Streptomyces; species Streptomyces sp. NPDC096310. Next base: position 24,989 of record NZ_JBIWFO010000020.1, read on the forward strand.
CGGACACGGCTGGCATCGTACGGCGATCAGCTTGCCCGGGAGACCGGGCACCGGAGGATACGAGGTCTCAGAGCCTGGTTCGAGGGCCCGGCGGAGGCGGCGCCGCCGTCACCGCCCCGGCCGCCGCCGAAATGGAAGTTGTGGTTCGTGAACATGGGCGCCGTCTTCCCACCGGTGCTCCTCTTCAACCTGACGGTGATTCCGTACCTGGGCGGTCTCAACGCACTCGTACGGACACTCATTCTCTGCCTGAGCGTGACGGCCATTGTCACCTGGGTGCTGATGCCGCGCCTTCAGCGTTTTCTCAAGAAATGGCTGTATCCGCCTCTCCAGGCGTTCCGCGGACGGCACAAACGCCGGGCCGCGTAAGGGCGATGCGGGAAGAAACGGGCACGGTTCGAGGCACGGAACCGCACGGCCCCGGAAAGACGAAAAGGAGGTGGGCCGGGTGAAGACTCTGCTCATCGACAATTACGACTCGTACACGTACAACCTGTTCCAGCTCATCGCCGAGGTGAACGGCGAGGAGCCGGTGGTGCTGCTCAACGACGCGCCGGCCGGCGCGGAGCTGGATCTGCGGGCGTTCGACAACATCGTGGTGTCCCCGGGGCCGGGACACCCCGGCACGGCGCGCGACTTCGGCATCGGTACCGCGCTGCTCGCCCGGTCCGGGATCCCCGTTCTCGGGGTGTGCCTCGGTCACCAGGGCATCGCGGTGGGCGAGTTGGCCCAGGTGGTGGCGGCGCCCCGCCCCCGGCACGGCCATCTCTCCGTGATCCGGCACGACGGGCGGGAGCTGTTCCGCGGGATACCGCAGAACTTCACCGCGGTGCGCTACCACTCGCTCGCCGTACGGGAACCGCTGCCGCCCGCCCTGGAGGCCACCGCGTGGGCCGAGGACGGGGTGCTGATGGGGCTGCGCCACCGTACCCGACCGATGTGGGGCGTGCAGTTCCACCCCGAGTCGATCCTCACCGAGTTCGGCCACCGGATGCTCACCAACTTCGCGGAGCTCACCGCCTCCTGGTCGCGTACGGACCGCACGCGTCGCGATGTGCGCCGGACCCCGCCGGTCCCCCGCACCGCGGCGCGGACGACGGCGAACGCGAAGGCGGCGGCGAACGCGGGGGCCACCCGGGAGCCGGCCTCGGCGGCCGGTACCGGCCGCTACCGGCTGCACAGCAGAGTGATCGACACGCCGGTGGACCCCGAGGCGGCGTTCACCCGGATGTGCGCCGACGCGCCCCGCGCATTCTGGCTGGACAGCGCGCGGGTCGAGGCCGGGCAGTCCCGCTTCTCGTTCTTCGGGGACGGTACGGGCCCGCTCGCCGAGTTCGTACGGTACGACGTCGAAACCGGGCGGACCGGGATCGAGCGGCCCGGGCGGGCCGCCCGCCGGGTGCGGGGCAGCGTGTTCGACCATCTCCGACGGCGGTTGGCGCTGCGCGCGGTGGACGCCCCCGACCTGCCCTTCGACTTCACAGGCGGCTACGTCGGGTACTTCGGGTACGAGATGAAGGCGGAGTGCGGGTCACCGGGCCGCCACCGGGCCGAAACCCCGGACGCCTGCTGGCTGTTCGCCGACCGGATCGTGGTGGTGGACCACCAGGAGGGCGCCACGTACGCGGTCGCCCTCGCCGAGAACACCCTCCGCGCCGCGCGGGAGGCCGCCGACTGGCTCGACTCGGCCGTGGCACAGCTGAGTCGTGTGCCCGCGGCCCAGACCCCGGCCGCGCCGCGTCCCGCCGCCGTCGACCTCGGCGCCGCCGAACCGTGGCTGGAGCGCGACCGTGCGGCGTATCTCGCCGACATCGAGGCCTGCCGGCGGGAACTGGCCGACGGGGTGAGTTACGAGATCTGTCTCACCAACGCCGCCGATCTGCCGGCGCCGCCCGACGCGTACGACTTCTACCGGGTGCTGCGCCGCCACAACCCGGCGCCGTACGCGGCGTATCTGAAGTTCGGCGAGGTCGACGTGGCGTGCTCCTCTCCCGAGCGGTTCCTGCGGATCGGCCGGGACGGCACCGTGGAGGCCAAGCCGATCAAGGGCACCGCGCCACGCGGCGAGCGGCCCGGGGAGGACGCCCGGCTGCGCGCCTCGCTCGCCGCCGACGAGAAGACCAGGTCCGAGAACCTGATGATCGTCGATCTGCTCCGCAACGACCTGGGCCGGGTCTGCCGGACCGGCTCGGTCCGGGTGCCCCAACTGATGGCGACCGAGACATACGCGACCGTGCACCAGTTGGTCTCCACCGTTCAGGGACGGCTCCGGGCGGACCAGGACGCGCTGGACTGCGTACGTGCCTGCTTCCCCGGCGGTTCGATGACCGGGGCTCCCAAAGCGCGCACCCTGGAGATCATCGACCGGCTGGAGACCCGGGCCCGCGGTGTGTACTCCGGCGCCCTCGGCTATCTGAGCTGCAACGGCGCCGCCGACCTCAACATCGTCATCCGTACGGCCGTGTTCAGCGGCGGCCGGATGCGGCTCGGGGCGGGCGGCGCGATCGTCCTGGGCTCCGATCCGGCGGCCGAGTACGACGAGATGCTGCTGAAGACGGCCGCCCCCATGCGCGCCTACCTGGACCGGACGGTCCGGGCCCGCGCCCCCCACCCCGCCGTTCCCGCGGCCGCGGTCCCCTCAGCCGCTGTCCCCGTAGCCGCTGTCCCCGTAGAGGAGCCGGTCCGATGACGCCCCCCACCACCCTGCGCCTGACGCCCCGGTCCGCGCCGCTTCCCCCGGCCGGCCCACCGGAACCCGCCGGCGCCCCCGCCCCGGGCCGGGGGCGCACGGACACGGTCAGGACCTGTCCGGGCAATCTGGCCGCCGACCTCGCCGACCTGGCGGAGCGGCACGGATGGACCGACCGGCCCGCGTTCCACCAGGACCACCGGGTCTGGACCCACGGCGAGGTGCACGCGCTCGCCGCGCGCGCCGCCACCGTCCTGGCCGACCGCGGGGTCGTGCCGGGCGACCGGGTGCTGCTCGCGCTCCCCGACTCCGTCGCCTGGGTGGCCACCTTCCTCGCCCTCGCGCGGCTCGGCGCGACCGCGGTCCTGGTCAACCCCGAACTGCCGCGCGCCGACCATGACTTCATGGCAGAGGACGCCGGTGTCACCCTCGGGGTGACCGGTCCGGGGCTGGAGGACCGCTTCCCGCCGCGGCGGCGCCTCCTCAGCGACCAGCTCCTGGCGCTCGCCTGTACGGCCGCCCCGGCCGACCCCCGGCCGGCCGGCTCCGGAACACCGCTGTACGTCCAGTACACCTCCGGGACCACCGGGCGCCCCAAGGGGGTGGTGCACCACCACGGGGACCCGGAGGCGTACTACGAGTTCGTCGGGAGGCGGCTGCTGCGGATCGGCGCCGACGACGTCACCCTCTCGGTCTCCAAGCTCTTCTTCGCGTACGGCTTCGGCAACGCGTTCGTCTTCCCGCTCTTCTCCGGCTCCTCCGCGGTCCTGGTCGGCCTGCGCCCCTCCCCCGCCACCGTGGACGAGCTGGTCGCGCGTCACCGGGTGACCCTGCTGTACTCCGTGCCGTCGGCGTACGCCGCGCTGGTCACCGACCGGGCGGACGGACACGCGGCGTGTTTCGCCTCCGTACGCGCCGCGGTCTCGGCCGGTGAGGGGATGCCCGCCGGGCTCGGTGAGCGGGTCACCGAACTGCTCGGCGCGCCCGTGCTGGAACAGATCGGCTCGACCGAGGTCGGCCACGCCTTCTGCGCCAACAGCCTCTCCCACAACACACCGGGCACCGTGGGCCGTCCGGTACCGGGGTACGAGGTGCAGCTCCGGGACGCCGACGGGCGGCCGGTGCCGGACGGCGAGGAGGGCGAACTGTGGGTGAAGGGGCCGACGCTGACCACCGGATATCTCAACCTGCCCGAGGACACCGCCCGCACCCTGACCGGAGGCTGGCTGGCCACCCGGGACCGGGCACGCCGTGATCCCGACGGCACGTACCGCCATCTCGGCAGGACGGACGACCTGGAGATGGTGGGCGGGATCACCGTGTCACCGCTGGAGATCGAGGCTGTGCTGCGGACGCATCCGGCGGTCCGTGAGGTCGCCGTGTCGGCGTTCACCGACGACAAGGGCGCCACCCGGCTGCGGGCGTTCGTCGTCCCGGCCGGGCCGGTCGAGGACGCCGAGGCGCTGGAGGCGGGGATCGTCGGGCTCGCCCGGGAACGTCTCGCCCCGTTCAAGGTGCCCAGGTCGGTCCGGGTCGTGGAGTCGCTGCCCCGCACCCCGACCGGCAAGCTCCGGCGTCCTCTCGTGCGCCGGGGCTCCTGGTGAACTCACCTCATGTCTCTCGACGTTCAGGAAGGAAGGCCGCCGTGCCCCATCCCCTCTTCTCCGAGCGCGGATTCTCCCTCGGGCTGATGTTCCACCGGGCCGCCCGCCGCCACGGTGCGGTCCCCGTCACCCTGGACCGGCCGCTCGACGTGAGTCCCGGGGCGGGACTCGACCTGAACTACGCGGAGTTGGCCCGTCTCGTGGACGCTCTCTCGGCGCGGCTCCGGGCGGCCGGTGTCAGGCCGACGGAGCGGGTGGCCATCCACAAGGCGGACAACGTCGACATCGTGGTACTGGCCTGCGCCGTCTCCCGGATCGGGGCCGTGCCCGCGCTGCTCTCGCCGGGGCTGCACGGCCGGGTGGCCGGTGAGCTGCTGGAGCGGCTGGACCGGCCCTGGCTGATCACCGACCGGGCCACGCTGGACGGGCCGTTGCGCGAGGCGGACGCGCGGGCGGACGCCGCCGCGCCGGGCGCCCGCGCCCCCGGGCTCGCCGGTATGGTCCGGCGGGTGCTCACCGTAGACGGTCCCGCCGGGGACGGCGTCGGCGGGTCGGACGGCTCCACCGGGGCGGCGGGCGCCGTACCGCTGGACGCGTACGCCGACGCGCCGCCGCACGCGCCGGTACGGCTCCATCCGCGCGAGCCCTCCCTGATCACCCACAGCTCGGGCACCACCGGGGTACCGAAGCTGGCGGTGCACTGCGCGCAGACGATGTGGAACCGGCTGATCCCCCAGAAGGCGCTGGGCTGGCCGACCCGGGGCGAGAGCGCGGCGCTGCACCTGTCCTTCGTCCACTCCCGCTTCTACCATCTCCTCGGTGTGCTGCTGCACTTCGGCAGCCCGCTGCTGCTGATGGTCGACCCCGATCCGGCCTCGGCGGGACCGCTGCTCGCGCGGCACCGGCCGGGCATCGTCGAGACCCATCCCAACACCTTCGTGCTGTGGGAGGAGTTGGCGCAGGCTCCCGGTGCGCCGCTGGCCCGGGTGCGTTCGTACGGATCCACCTTCGACGCCATCCATCCGCGCACCGTGCAGAAGCTGCTGGGCGCCTCCCGGCGGCGTGCGCCCTGGCTGATACAGCTCTACGGGCAGAGCGAGACGGGGCCGGTGGCGTTCCAGTGGTATTCGCGGCGCGGCGCGGCGAAAGCCGACGGCAGACGCGTCGGCACCGCGATCCCCGGGTTCACCCGGATACGGATCGCGGACGGCGACGGGCGGCGGGCCGCCCCCGGCACACCGGGCCGGATCGAGGCCCGTACCCGGGGGCTCATCCTCACCTATCTCGGGGCCCCGGAGAGCTACGACCGCCAACTCCGCGACGGCTGGTGGCAGATGGGCGACATGGGATACCGCGACCGCCGGGGCGGGCTCTATCTGACGGACCGCGAGGTCGATCTGATCGACACGGTGAACAGCAATCTGGCGGTGGAGGACGTTCTGATGTCCCGGCTGGAGGAGCTGTGTGAGGTGGTGATCGTGCCGGGCGCGGCCCGTGAGCCGGTACCGGTGGTGTGTGTCCGGGGCGACGAACCGCTCGACGCGCGGCGGTGGACCGAGGCGACCGCGGACCTGCCCGTGATGTCGGCGCCCCTCCAGTGGCGGTTCGAGGATCTGCCGAGAACCTCGACATGGAAGGTCAAACGGGTGGAGATCACTGCCATGCTGGACCGGGGCGCGGTGCCCGCCGCCGGTCTCGGAGGCTGAGAGATGACCCCTGTCATGGTGGTGGGCGCCGGGCCCGTGGGGCTGTCTGCGGCGCTCGCGCTGCGGGCGGGAGGCCTGCCGGTCACCGTACTGGAGGCGGAGCCGCGGGGCCGGGAACGGCCGGGCAGCCGCGCCCTGTTCGTCCACCGGGAGACGCTGCAGCTTCTGGAGCGGATGCGGCCGGGGCTGGCCGCCGAGATCGTCGCGTACGGCAGCACCTGGCACACCCGGCGCACCCTGTACCGGGGGCGTGAGGTGTACGCGCGGACCTTCCCCGAGCCGTCCCCCGCGCCGGCCGGCGCCGGAGCGGCCGGTGTCGCCCCGTTCACGAGTCTGCGGCAGATGGACACGGAGAGGTTTCTGCTCGCGGCGTGCGAGGCGGCCGGTGTGCGGTTCGAGTGGGGCGCGCGGGTGGAGCGGGTACGGGTGTCGAGGAACGGGGTCGGCATCACCACCCGGGACGGCAGGGACTGGTCGGGCGGCCATGTGATCGCCGCAGACGGCGCCCGGTCGACCGTGCGGGCCCAGCTCGGCATCCCGATGCGCGGGGTCCGCGCGGAGGGGTTCCACGTGGTGGCGGACGTCGCCGACATCCCGGGGTCCGAACTGCCCCTGGAGCGGGTGTTCCACTACGAGCATCCGGGGGCGGGCGGGCGCACGGTGATGCGGGTGCCGTTCACCGGCGGGTTCCAGATCGATCTCCAGTGCCGGGAGGACGACGTGCCCGAGGCGTACGGGACGCGGGAGGCGGCACGGAGGTGGCTGCCCCGGCTGGTGGGTGAGGGGTACGCCGAGCGGGTGCTGTGGGTGTCGACGTACCGCTTTCCGCGGAAGGTGGCGGCCGAGTTCACCGACCCGGGCCGCCGGGTGCTCTTCGTCGGCGAGGCCGCGCATCTCTTCCCGCCGTTCGGCGCGCGGGGCATGAACAGCGGTATCGCGGACGCGGCGGCGGCAGCGGCGGCGGTCGCCGCCCGGATCGCCACCGGATCGCCGCGCCCCGTCGAGGAGTTCGCGGCGGCCCGCCGGGAGGCCGCGCTGTTCAACAGCGCGGCGGCCGGGGCGGCGCTGGAGCATCTGCGGCCGCGCGGGACCGTACGGGTCAAGCAGCGCGCGGCGGCGGCGCTCGCTCCCGTACTGCCGTGGTGCGGCGAGTGGCTGGAGCGCGCGCCGTACGGTCCCCGGCACGGGCCCCCGTCCGGCGCGGGCCGCAGGTACTGACAGGCTGGGTGTGATGGACGACTGGAGGTACGAGCCGATGGCGGCAACACCGACCGACCGCGCGGAGGCGGTCACGGAGCGGGTTCTGGGCTGGGAGCCGGGCCATGGCCTCACCGTCATGGCGGAGGGGTCCGGCGGGCCCGCCGGACCGGGCGGCGCGGGCGCGGCCGGCGGCACCCTGCCGGCCGCGGACTCATGGCTGGTCACCGGCGGGCGGGTGCGTGCGCTCGCCCGGCACCGGGAGCGGTTTCTGCGCGCCTGCGCCGAGACCGTCGAGCTGCCGCACGGTCAACTGGCCGCGTTCTGGCAGGACATGACGGCGGCGCTGCCGCGCGAGGGGGCGTGGTTCCCCCGGGTGGAGCTGGCGCCGCCGGGGCGGACCCCGCTGCTGCGGCTGCGGCTGCGGGCCGCTCCGCCGCTCACCTCGCAGGTGCGGGTGTGGGCGCAGGGCCAGCCCGATCCCCGTACGGTCCCCCGGCGCAAGGGTCCGGACCTGGACACGCTCGCGGAGGTACGGCGGCGGGCGGCGGCCCACGGGGCCGACGAGGCGCTGCTGACCTCCGCCTCGGGGCTGGTGCTGGAGGCCGCGTACTCCAGTGTGATGTGGTGGGAGGAGGACACTCTTTGTGTGCCGTCGCCGGCGCTGCCGGTGCTGGCGGGGGTCACCACGGCGGTCATCCGCGAACGGGCCCGGCGGGCGCGGATTCCGTTCGTCGCGTGTGAGCGCACCGTGGCGGATCTGGAGGGGCGTGAGGTGTGGCTGGTGAACGCGCTGCACGGCATCCGTCCGGTGACGGCCTGGACGGGGCGGCCGATGCGGGCGGGCGAGGCGACCCGCGCGCCCGAGTGGCGGGAATGGCTGGCCGGAATCACCGAGCCGCTTCCGGTGGACTGGCCCTGATATCCGCCGACCGGTCGTCAACAACTCCCCCCGGGTGAACACGGTCCGGGGGCAGGAAAATTGACCCAGGATTTCCTTTCGGGACACGAATGGCGCGGCGGGCCGGATTACACGCCCCCGCGCGCCCATCCAGGTTAATGAATTATTTGGTAACGGCGGTAAGGCGCCCGGGGCCCATCCGGGGGGCA
>NZ_JBIWFO010000020.1:33304-147764 GCF_044763125.1 Streptomyces sp. NPDC096310
CCCCCCCCCCCCCCCCCCCGCACCCAACCCCCCCCCGGGCCCCCCCGCCGGGGGGGGCAGCCAAAGGCCCCCCCTGTGGCGGTGCCGCACCCGGTGGGGGGGGGGGGCCTGTCGCCCCGGCCGCCCCCCGCCATTCCTGGTTCAGGAATTCTTGGGTACCGGCTGATAGGCGCCCGGAGCCATGCGGGTGGCAATGGCGATGCGGTTGTACGCGTTGATGACGGTGGCCGCCCAGATCAATGCCGCGACCTGTGCCTCGTCGAACACGGCGGCGGCCTCCGCGTAGACCGCGTCGGGCACCTGGCCGTCGTGGACCAGGGTCACGGCCTCGGTCAGCGTGAGGGCGGCGCGCTCCCGCTCGTTGAAGAACGGTGTCTCGCGCCAGGCGTTCAGCGCGTAGATACGGTGCTCGGCCTCACCGTGGGCACGGGCGTCCTTCGTATGCATGTCGAGGCAGAAGGCGCAGCCGTTGATCTGCGAGGCGCGAATCCTGACCAGTTCCAGGATTTCCGGTTCGATCTTGGCGTCGCGCGCCGCGGAAACGGCGGCGGCGTGCAGGGCGCCCATGGCACCGGAGACGTCCGGGGTCAGTTTCTTCAGCGGTACGCGGGGCGTGGATTCATGACGGGTCATAACGGAACTCTATTCTCCGGGACGGCGGCCGGGGAACGGAATCGCGAAAGAGCGGAATGGTGATTTCGGGCGGCGTGGAAGGCCCGGAGGCGGCCGGAGGGCCGCCCGGCGCCCGGATGGCTGGAAATCGCCGTCCTCGGGGCTCACCTTGGGAATCGCTTTACCTTCTGGGGTAGTTCTGGTGGCGCCCCACACCCCGCCGGTCCTCAGCGGGGATCAGTGCAGGGAACGACAGAAGCATATGAAGGAGTGGACGCCACGATGGTGTTCAAGAAACTGCTCGGAGCCGTCGGTGTCGGCGGCCCCTCGGTCGACACGGTGCTGGACAGCACGACCGCCCTCCCCGGCTCCCCCCTGACCGGCCGGGTGCTGCTGCGCGGCGGCCGCGCGGACGTGGAGATCGAGCAGATCACGCTGGATCTGGTCGCCCGTGTGGAGGCGGAGGGCGACGAGGGGGAGAGCGAGGGGACCGTCGTCTTCGACCGCACGGTGGTCGGCGGCGGCTTCCGGCTGGCCGAGGAGACCGAGCACGCCGTGCCGTTCTCCCTGACCCTCCCGTGGGAGACACCGCTGACCCAACTGCACGGCCAGCCGCTGGGCGTGGTGCTGGGCGTACGGACCGAGCTGGCGGTGGCCGGAGCACGCGACAAGGGCGATCTCGACCAGCTCGGGGTGGCGCCGCTGCCGGCCCAGGAGGCGATCCTGGAGGCGCTCGGGCAGCTCGGCTGGGGTTTCAAATCGGCCGATCTGGAGCTGGGGCACATCAACGGCACCGGCCAGCGGCTCCCCTTCTACCAGGAGCTGGAACTCACACCGCCCGCGCAGTACGCGCACGCCGTGAACGAGATCGAGGTGACGTTCCTCGCCTCGCCCGACGGGATGGAGGTCGTCATCGAGGCCGACAAGCGCGGCGGGCTCTTCTCCGGCGGCCACGACACCGTCCACCGGTTCATGGTCGCGCACCACGACGTGGCGCGGACGCAGTGGAACACCGAGGTCGACGGCTGGCTCCGGCAGGTCCTCGACGCGCACGCGTCGCGTACCGGTCCCTACGGGACGCAGGGACACGGCGGGCACGGCGAGTACGGCGGCCACGGCGGGTACGCGGACCACGGTCACGGCGAGCACCACTCCGGTGGGCGCCGCTCCGGCCCGAGCACCGGAGCCGTGGTGGCCGGGGTCGCGGCGGGTGTGGCGGTCGGCGTCGTGGGCGGCATGGTCGCCGCGGAGGTCGTCGACGAGATCGGTGACGCCTTCGAGGGCGACGACGACGGCGAGGACGAGGGCGGCGACGAGTAGCGGCGCCGGGGAAGGACGAAGGCCCCGGCTGGACGGGGGATTCCAGCCGGGGCCGTTCGGTGTGCGAGCGGAGGGCAGTCGCCTTGCGGCCTACCCGGGCTCTCGGGGGGAGGCCCGGGGACACGGTCCCTCCGTGCCCACATAAGGAGAAACGGGAAAACGGCCCTCGGGGTTCCCATTCCGTGCCACCTGTGGGTACGGGCCGGCCTCACCCCAGGACGCGACCGGCCCCGTGGCGGCGGAAGCGGACCGTGGCGCCCGGTGGCAGCTGTCCCGCCAGGGGCAGATCGTCCGGGTGGACGACTCCGATGACCGGGTAGCCGCCGGTGACCGGATGGTCGGCGAGGAAGAGGATCGGCCGCCCGTTCGGGGGGACTTGGAGGGCGCCGCGGACCATGCCCTCGGCCGGGAGTTCGCCGTCCCCGGCGCGGACCAGGGCGGGGCCTTCGAGGCGTACGCCCACCCGGTTGCTCCGACTGGTGGCCTCCCAGGAGTCCCGGTAGAGGGCCTGACGGGACGCCTCGTCGAACCAGTCGTCCCGGGGGCCGGGCACCACCCTGAGGGTGAACTCCCCGGGCGGGGCGGCGCACGGTGCCAGGTCGACTCCGGGCATGGTGCCCGTGGCCGGGCCGACGGGCAGCGTGTCGCCCGCCGTCAGCGGCGGCGGGCCGAGGCCGGAGAGCAGGTCGGCCGAGCGGGAACCGAGGACGGGCGGTACGTCGAGCCCGCCCCGTACCGCGAGATAGGTGCGCAGCCCGGAGGCGGGCGGGCCGAGTTCGAGCAGTTGGCCGTCGGTCACGGCGATCGGGGCGTTCATCCCGGCGGCCCCGCCGTCGACACGTACGGGACAGGGCGCGCCGGTGAGGGCGAGGTAGAGCACCGCCGGGGTGCCGTCTGCGCGGCGGGAGCGGATCCGGACACGCAGGCCGCCGAGGGTGGTCTCCAGCGCCGCGGTGTCCTCCGGGTTGCCGAGCAGCCGGTTGGCGAGGGTGAGGGAGACGGTGTCGGCGGCGCCCGAGGCCGTGACGCCGAGGTGGGCCCAGCCGGGCCTGCCGAGGTCCTGGACGGTGGTCAGCGGACCGGGGGCGAGGATCTCCAGGTGGCGTCCGTTCATCGGCCGACCGCCCGGAGCCGGACGGCCCTGCCGGGTACGAGGAGCGCGGGCGGGTCGCGTCGCTCGTCCCACAGGGTGAGCTCGGTGGTGCCCAGGAGGTGCCAGCCGCCGGGTGAGGGGCGCGGATAGACACCGGTGAAGCCGCCCGCGACGGCGACGGCGCCGGCGGGCACCTCGGTGCGCGGCTCGGCGCGGCGGTCCAGCGCCAGCAGCGGGTCGGTGCCGGTCAGATAGCCGAAGCCGGGCGCGAACCCGGCGAACGCCACGGTGTAGCGGGGCGCGGTGTGACGGGCGATCACGTCTTCCTCGGTGAGCCCGGTCCGTCGCGCGACCTCGGCGAGGTCGGGGCCGTCGTACCGTACGGGCACGGTCAGCTCCTCGTGGTGGGTGGCCGGTTCGGGCCGTACGGTACGGGGCGTCGTGGCGCGGCGGGTCACCTCGCGGGCGAGGGTGTCGGGTCCGGTGGCCGCCGGGTCGTAGGTGATCAGCAGGGTGCGCGCGGCGGCGACCAGCTCCCGTACGCCATGTGGTGGGTCGTCCGCCAGTTCGGCGCGCAGCGCGAGGACGGCGTCGAGTCCGTCGAGTTCGGCGAGGAGCGCCGCGCCGCCCATGGGCCGCAGGACGGGGCCGGCGGGCGCGGTCATCGCGCGGTGAAGGGCCGGGGGCCGTGGCCCGTGCGGGTGAGTTCGTCGCGGAGCAGGCGGGCGATCGCCACCGCGCCGGGGGTGTCGCCGTGGACGCACAGGGAGTCGGCGCGCACGGGGACGTCGGTGCCGTCGACGGCGGTCACGACGCCTTCGGTGACCATGCGCAGGGAGCGCGCCACGATCGCGTCCGGGTCGTGCAGTACGGCGCCGGGTTCGCGGCGGGAGACCAGGGTGCCCCGGGGGGTGTAGGCGCGGTCGGCGAACGCCTCCTGGAAGCAGGGCAGTCCGGCGTCGGCGGCGTGCCGCAGCCAGGCGCTGCCGGGCAGGCCGAGGACGGCCAGGGCGGGGTCGTAGCGGCGTACGGCCTCGGCCACTGCGGCGGCCTGTGCCTCGTGGTGGACGATCGCGTTGTAGAGCGCGCCGTGGGGTTTGACGTAGCTGACGCGGGTACCGGCGAGGCGGGCGAAGCCGTCGAGGGCGGCGATCTGGTAGACGACGTCGTTGACGAGTTCCGGCGGGTCGACGTCGATGAAGCGGCGGCCGAATCCGGGCAGATCGCGGTAGCCGACCTGGGCGCCGATCGCGACGCCGCGCCGGGCCGCCTCCTCGCACGCGCCCCGCATCACGGTCGGGTCGCCGGCGTGGAAGCCGCAGGCGACGTTGGCGCTGGTGACCAGGGTGAGGAGGGCGTCGTCGTCGCCGAGGCGCCACGCTCCGAAGCCTTCGCCGAGGTCGCTGTTGAGATCGATCGTCATGGGTCGCACCTGCCAGGTCGGGAGGGTCGTGGGGATCGGGTGACCGGCGGCGTGCGCGGCCGGTCGGGTCCGGCGGCGGGACCGGCGGGGCGGGGCGGGGCGCCCGGTGGGGCAGGTGAGCCGCGCGCGGAAGGGTTCGCCGGCGTCGGGCGTGCTGTCGGGGCCCCCGCCCGGTGCGCGGTTTCGGTGATCACGATGAGTGGGTCCCCTCTCTTTCCCGTCCGCACACGTCCCGGCCATGACCGTACGTCCGGCCGTGGCCCGCTCGGCCGCCGCCTCCCCCTGGCCGGATCGTTCCCGCCTCCCGCCTTCCCGCCCTTCCCGCCTTCCCGCCGCCCGGCGTCATCGGCCCGGCGTCGTCACCCTTTCCGCGCCGCACGCATTGACCGCTTGACGTGTCCATGCGACGCTCCGATGGGAGCGCTCCCACTCCCTGTTCGAGCCGCCTGCGAAGGGGTCCCCCACCATGCCCGTTCCGACGTATCCGCTCCGCGGTCCACGCCGTACCGTCTCCTGGATCGCCGCCGCGGCGCTCTCGGCGGCGCTGCTGGTCACCGGTCCCGCGACCACGTCCGCCGTCGGCGCGGACGCCGCCGGGGCCGCCGTACCGGCCGCGGCGGACACCCCGGTGCGTACCAACCAGCTCGGCTATCTGCCGGACGGTCCCAAGCGCGCCACCGTCGTGACCGCGTCGGCCGCACCGCTCACCTGGCAGCTCAGAAACGCGGCGGGCACGGCCGTCGCCTCCGGGACCACCACCGTGCGGGGCACCGACACCGCCTCGCGCGAGGTCACCCAGCTCGCCGACTTCTCCTCGTACACCGGTACGGGCAACGGCTTCACCCTGGTCGTCGACGGACGGAGCAGCCACCCCTTCGCCATCGACGCCGGGCTCTACAAGGCCCTGCGCTCGGACGCGATGTCGTTCTTCTACCAGCAGCGCAGCGGTATCGCCATCGAGTCCTCGCTCGCGGGCCCGGGGTACGCGCGGCCCGCCGGGCATCTCGGCGTCGCGCCGAACAAGGGCGACACGAGCGTGCCCTGTCAGGCCGGGGTCTGCGACTACAGCCGTGATGTACGGGGCGGCTGGTACGACGCGGGCGACCACGGCAAGTACGTCGTCAACGGGGGCATCTCCACCTGGCTGATGGTCAACGCGTTCGAGCGGGCCGGACGGGCCGGTACGGCGGCGGCGCTGGGCGACTCCACGCTCAGGATCCCGGAGCGCGGCAACGGCGTCCCCGACGTGCTCGACGAGGCGCGCTGGGAGTTGGACTTCCTGATGCGGATGCAGGTGCCCGCGGGCAAGCCGCTCGCCGGTACGGCGTTCCACAAGATCCATGACGCGGCCTGGACGGCGCTGCCCACCCGGCCCGAGCAGGACGACCAGCAGCGCGAACTGCACCGCCCCTCGACCGCCGCGACCCTCAACCTCGCGGCCACCGCCGCCCAGTGCGCCCGGGTCTACGCCCCGTACGACGCGGCGTTCGCGGCCCGCTGCCTGGACTCGGCCCGGCGCGCCTGGACGGCGGCCCGCGCCAACCCCGCGATGATCGCGCCGGATTCGGACGGGACGGGCGGCGGCGCCTACGGTGACGCGACGGTGAGCGACGAGTTCTACTGGGCCGGCGCCGAGTTGTACGCGACGACCGGGGAGGCCGCGTACCGGGACGCCGTCACCGGCTCGTCCTGGCACACCTCGGCGAACGCCTTCCCCGGGGCGGGGTTCGGCTGGGCGGACACGGCGGCGCTCGGCCGGCTCACCCTGGCCACCGTTCCCACCGGCCTGTCCGCGTCGGACACCGCCCGGATCCGCGCCTCGGTGACCACGGCCGCCGACGGCTATCTGTCCCTCATGGCGGGCCAGGGGTACGCGGTGCCGATCCCCGCGACCGCGTACGTGTGGGGCTCCAACAGCCTGGTGGCCAACAACGCGGTGGTGATGGCCGTCGCCCACGATCTGACGGGGCAGCAGCGCTACCGCGCCGGGGCGGTCGAGACGCTGGACTACCTGCTCGGCCGCAACACCCTGGACCTGTCGTACATCACGGGGTACGGGGCGCGCTCGTCCCAGAACCAGCACCACCGGTTCTGGGCGCACCAGGCGGACGCCTCGCTCCCCCGGCCGCCGGCGGGTTCGCTCGCGGGCGGCCCCAACGCGGGGCTCCAGGATCCGGTGGCGGAGGAGAAGCTCGCCGGGTGCGCGCCCGCGGCCTGCTACATCGACGACATCGGCTCGTACTCCACCAACGAGGTGGCGGTCAACTGGAACGCCCCGCTGGTCTGGCTCGCGGCCTACGCCGCCGAGCCGTCCGCCGCAGGCGGCGGTGATCCGCAGCCGGGCGCCGGGTGCGCGGTGACCTACCGGGTCGACTCCACCTGGTCCAGCGGGTTCACCGCGACGGTGACGGTGAGGAACACGTCCCCGGCCGCCGTCGACGGCTGGACGCTGGGGTGGACGTACGCGGGCGGCCAGCGGGTGACCAGCGCCTGGAGCGCCACCGTCGGCCAGAGCGGCGCCACCGTCACGGCGAAGGACGCGGGCTGGAACCGGGCGATCGCGCCGGGCGGGACGGTGAGTTTCGGCTTCCAGGCCACCGTCACCGGACCGAATCCGGCGCCCACCGCGTTCACCCTCGACGCGAGCGCGTGCGGCTGAGAGCAGCGGAGGCGGCGCCCCCGGCCCGGGTTCCGGTGGCCGGGGGCGGCGCCCCTCGCGGTGCGTCAGGGGTCAGGCGTGGAAGGAGTGCTCCGTCGTCGACCGGTAGGTCGCGCCCGGGCGCAGCACGGTGGAGGGGAACGAGGGCCGGTTCGGGGAGTCCGGGAAGTGCTGGGTCTCCAGGCACAGGCCGTCGCCCTGGCGGTAGATCCGGCCGGAGGTGCCGACCAGGGTGCCGACGACGAAGTTGCCCGAGTAGAACTGCACGCCCGGCTCGGTCGTCGCGATCCGTACGGTGCGTCCGGACTCCGGGTCACGGAGCGTGGCGGCGAGCCGGGGCGCGGTGGTGAGGCCCTTGTCGAGCACCCAGTTGTGGTCGAAGCCCTGGCCGCGCAGGAGCTGGGGGTGGCCCACGCGGATGTCCCGGCCGACGGGCTTGGGCGTCCGGAAGTCGAAGGGGGTTCCCGCGACCCTCGCCAGTTCCCCGGTCGGGATCAGGGTGGGGTCGACGGGGGTGTAGCGGGAGGCTTCGAGGGTCAGTTCATGGCCGTAGATGTCGCCGCTGCCCTCCCCGGCGAGGTTGAAGTAGGTGTGGTTGGTGAGGTTGACGACAGTGGCCCGGTCCGTGGTGGCGGCGTAGTCGATGCGCCAGGTGCCGCGCGGTGTGAGGGTGTACGTCACCTTCACCTTGAGGGTGCCGGGGTACCCCATCTCGCCGTCGCCGCTGACGTACCGCAGGACGATGCCCACCCCGGTGGCGTCCGTGAAGGGTTCGACGTCCCAGACCCTCTTGTCGAAGCCCTTCGTGCCGCCGTGCAGGGTGTTCACCCCGTCGTTCAGGGGGAGTTGATGGGTCCGGCCGTCGAGGGTGAAGCGGCCCCCGGCGATCCGGTTGCCGTAGCGGCCGATGAGGGCGCCGAAGTAGGTGGTGGCCCCCAGGTAGTCGTCCAGGTTGTCGAAGCCCAGGGACACGTTGGTGTACCGGCCGCGGCGGTCGGGGATCTCCAGCGACTGGACGATGCCGCCGTAGCTGAGCACCTTGAGCCGGGTGGAGCCGTTCTCCAGGGTCCAGCGGTGCACCTTGGTGCCGTCGGCGAGCCGGCCGAACGGCTCGCGGGTGGGGGCCCTGCCACCGGCGGAGGCCCGGGCCTGGCCGGTCATGGCGGCGGTGAGGCCGACCGCGGCGGCGCCCGCCAGCACGGTGCGTCTGGTCGCCGGTCCTGGGCCCGTTCCCGCGCCGTCCGTCGTGGCTTGCGTTTCCGTGTGCAGCGGCTCAGTGGTCATGTGTGCGGCTCCTGGTGGAGGGGAGGGGTGAGGTGGTGGGGTGCGTACGGCGGGGTGCCGGACGGCCCGGCACTCCGGTGGGTGTCATCGCAGCCCGAGCCGTACGAAGGTGATCGAGTTCGGCGGGAAGGTGTGGGTGAAGTGCGCGCCGACGCCCGTCAGGGTCGAGGTGCGCGGGGCGATCGGCCGGTCGTCGGCGGTGTTGACGGCGTCCGGGTCCCCGCTGAGGGTGGTGAGCCGCGCGGTGGGGGCGACGCGGGTGCCCCGGCCGAGGTCGATCGTGGTGCGGGCCGCGGCGTCCTGGGCGTTGACGACCTTGACGACAAGGTCCTTCCCGTCGCGCGTGACGACCTGCCGGAAGGGTTCGGCCACCTTGTCGTCGGTGAAGCTGCCCCACTCCTGGCCGTCGAGGAAGAGGGTGACCTGGCGGCCGCGGACCGAGACGCGCAGGTCGTACGCGCGGCCGGTCTCGATCGTGGTGCCGTTCTCGGTCATCGACTGCTTGGCGCCGCCGACCGCCTTCTCCACCGCGGAGCGGGTGTTGTTCCAGCCGCCGAGGTTCCACCAGTAGTAGTTCCCGGTGTCCTTGATCCCGAAGGCGACCAGGAAGCCCTCCTTGCCGGAGTGCTTGGTGGCCTTCACGTTCAGGTCGTAGTTCCGCCAGGCCGGGTCGCCCGCGGTGACCAGGGTGTTCTCGGCCGCCGCGTCGGACTGGACGTACCGGCCGTCCTCGACGGCCCAGGCGCCGGTGCCCGCCGCCTTCGTCCACCGGCCGTCACCGCCGGAGAAGTCCTCGTCGAACAGGGTGGCGCCGTCCTCGCCGGTGACCCGTACGTCGTCGTAGGCGGCGCTGGTCGCCCAGGTGGACAGGCCGATCGCGCCCTCGATCGGTCCGGACATGGCCGGGGTGGCGCTGGCCGTGCTGGGGACGACACGGTCGCCGACGTTGGTCATGAAGAGCTTCTGTGTCTCGTAGCTCGTCGAGCCCCATGACCGGGTGTTGTCGAACCAGATCATGTCGGGCCGCCACTGCACGGCGTCGGTGTGGGCCAGCAGCGGGGCGTAGGAGGCGAGTTCGACGACATCTGCGTTGCGTTCGAGGCCGGTCATGAAGGCGGCTTCGGCGAGCGCGTTGCGGAAGCGGTTGTCCTGGGAGGCGTATTCGCCGAGGAACACCTTGGGCCCCGAACGGTCGTAGCCGTCGTAGCGGTCGTTGTTCTCCAGGAACCACTGGGGGCTGTTGTAGTAGTGCTCGTCGACCATGTCGACCTTGGCGTCCCGGTTGAGCTGCCAGGCCCGCTCGAAGGTGGAACCGCTGTCGTCGGGGCCGGAGTTGGAGATCACGGTGATGTCCGGGTACCGGGCCTCGATAGCGTCGCGGAACTCGGTGAAGCGCTCGAAGAACGCGTCGGGCAGGTTCTCCTCGTTGCCCACCTCGATGTGGGTGAGGCCGAAGGGCTTCGGATGGCCCATGGCCGCCCGCTTCTTGCCCCAGACCGAGGTGGCGGGGCCGTTGGCGAACTCGATCAGGTCCAGGGTGTCCTGGATGTGGCGCCGCAGCAGGGCCGGGTTGTCGGTGGCCTGGTTCTGGCCGCAGCCGGTGACGAGCGCGGGCACCACCGGCAGGGCCATCGCGCCGATGTCCTCGGCGTACTGGAAGTACTCGTAGTAGCCGAGGCCGTAACTCTGGTTGTAGCCCCAGAAGTTGGCGTTGGTGGCGCGCTGCTCGACCGGGCCGATGGTGTCCTTCCACTGGTAGGACCGCTTGCGCTGGAAGCCCGAGGCCGCGTCGTACCCCTCGTGGCTGCCGGTGTTGACGAGGCAGCCGCCGGGGAAGCGGAGGAACCCCGGCTTCAGTGCGGCGATCTTCTCGGCGAGGTCCTTGCGCAGCCCGCCGGGGCGGCCCTTGTAGGTGTCCCGGGGGAAGAGCGAGATCATGTCGAGCCGTACGGTGCCGGCGCCGCCCGCGGTGACGGCGAGGCGCCCCTCGGTGCTCGTGGCGGTGGCGGTGAGGCTGCCGGTGTACTTGGCCCAGGTGTCGCCGCGCGCGGTGACCCGCAGCGGGCGCGCGAGCGCGGTGCCGTCGGCGTCGCGCAGGGCGAGTGTCAGGGGGGTGCCGGCCGGCTGGTCGGTGCGCGCCCACACCGAGACGTCGTACCGCTTGCCCCGGGCGACCGCGATTCCGGTGCTGTAGCCGGAGTTGACGACGCCGACGCCCTCGGCGGACCCGTCGGGGGCAAGCCGCAGATAGGTCCGGTTCCGCTCGTTCAGGCGGTTCCCGTCGTCGACGGCCGTCACCGCGCCGGTGCCGGTGGGGGTCCACGCGGTCATCGGCGTGTAGGAGGCGTTGTCGGCGCGGCTGTACTCGAAGGACCGGTTCTGGACCAGCTCGGCGTACAGGCCGCCGTCCGCGGCGCGGTTGATGTCCTCGTAGAAGACGCCGTACATGGTGTCGTCGATCCTGGGTCCCGTACCGCGGGTGTCCACGTCCAGCGTGTAGTCGGTGGTGTCCTGGGCGTCGGTGGTGTCCCGCGCGGCGTTCACGGCGGTGTCCCGCGCCGTGTTCTGCACGGCGCTCGCCGGCGCCTGGAGCGCGCTGGCCGTCACCAGGAGCGCCACAGCCGTGAGAGCCGGCCTCCAGCGTGTGCGTGGCATGAGTTTCTGCGGCTCCTCGTTCGATATATCGGACGATGGTCAGAACTTCGAACGGCAAGATATGGAGGAGCCGACAGAGGCGTCAATGGTTCGCGCAGAGCCGGATGAATCAGGGGTGGTGGGTACGGACATGGCGATGCCCGGACCGGTGTGGTCCGGGCATCGCCGGGTATCGACTCGGGGGCGCTCCAGGAGGGTGGGGCGCGATCCGAGGAGAAGGCGCGGGGTTCAGACGGCGAGGAGGTCGTGGGTGTGGACCGGGAGCCCGGTGGCGAGGGACTGGTTGGCGGCCAGTCCGGTGACCAGCGACCGGGCGCCGTCGGCGGCGTCGGCCGCGCGGCCCAGGGTGTCGTCCACGGCGCCGGGCGCGCCGAAGAGGTCGGCGAGCATCCGTACGTCGCCTCCTCCGTGTCCGCCTTCCCCGGTCGCCACCTTCACCTCGCGCGGCTCCGCCCAGAACGGCCGCAGCAGCAGCTCCGTACGCCCGGCGGTGTCCCCGACGGCCGCGCCGTGCATCACCGCGCCGCCGCCCGCCGCGCGCGCGGCGGGCCTGGCCCAGGTGGACTCCTCGACCAGCAGCTCCAGCCGGCCGCGGCTCCCGTTGAACGCGATCCGGTACCCCTCCCAGGGGGCGTACGCCGTCAGGTGGTAGGTCAGTGTCGCCCCCGACGCGTAGCGCACCAGCACCGCCATGTCGTCCTCGATGGTGACCCCGGGGCCGAACACGTTCTGGTCACGGTGGTAGCCGTCCTCGCCCTCCGCGTCCAGATACAGGGCCTTGAGCACGTCCGAGTCCGCCAGGCGTACGGCGAAGGGGTCCTCCTCGGCGGCCGGGGAGCCGTGTGCGCGGGCGTAGTCCCGGGCCAGGCCGCGGCGCTGCCCGTTCGCGTCACCGTAGAAGAACAGCCCGCCCTGTGCGAAGACCGTGCGCGGGGTGCTGTCCAGCCACCAGTTGACCAGGTCGAAGTGGTGGGTCGCCTTGTGCACCAGCAGGCCGCCGGAGTTCGCCTTCTCGCGGTGCCAGCGCCGGAAGTAGTCCGCGCCGTGTCGCAGGTCCAGCAGCCACTCGAAGTGCACGGACCCCACATCGCCGATCGCGCCGGAGGCGAGGGTCTCGCGTACCGCCGTGTGCACCGGGTTGTAGCGGTAGTTGAACGCCACCCTCACCTCGCGTCCCGTCCTCCGCCGCGCGTCGAGGATCCGGCGGGCCCGGTCCGCGTCCGTCGTCATCGGCTTCTCGGTCACCACGTCGCACCCGGCTTCCAGGGCCTCGACGATGTAGCGGTCGTGTGTACGGTCCACGCCGCACACCACCACCAGGTCCACCCGTTCGCGGCGCAGCATCTGCCCGAACCCGTCCTCGCCGTAGGCGGGTACGGGCGGCAGACCGGGGCGCGCGGCGGCCAGCCACTCGTTGTGGACGGCCATCCGGTGCGCGTTGACGTCGCAGAAACCCACCAGTTCCATCCGGTCGGCGTACGGGCCCACCAGGGCCTCGGTGAACAACCGCGCCCGGGCGCCCAGTCCCACCACGGCACAGCGACGACGACGCACGGTGGGGTCCTGCATGGGGATCTCCGCTCGCTCGGGTCAGGTATCCGGGAAGTCAGCGGCAACGATTGCATGCCGGTCCGTCACCGAACAAGAGCACCGCCCGGCTCCGCGTTCGCGGCTGATTCCGGCAATTTCATTGACTCGATCGTTCTTGCGGGCGTAACTTCCGGGCCAGTTGGAAACTGACTGGCAACGTTTGCAGACCATCGCCCCCGTCGATCGAAGGGCTCGGAAGTGCGCAGGTCAGCCCCGGCCGACGACAGCCGTCGAGCCCCGTACCACGAGATGGGTCGGCAGGACGCGCTGCAGGGGTTCGGCCCCTTCGACCGCCGGGGTGCCCAGGATCCGGAAGAGCAGATCGACGGCGGCCCGCGACCCGTGGGACTTGGGGACGGAGACGGTGGTCAGCGGCGGAGCGGCCATCCCGGACAGGGCGATGTCGTCGCAGCCGACCACGCTCATCTCCTCCGGCACCCGTACGCCGCGCGCGGTGAAGCGGCTGATCAGTCCGAACGCGACGATGTCGTTGAAGGCCACCACCGCGCTCGCGCCGCTGGCCAGCACCACGTCGGCCGCGCCGGTGATGCCTCCGTCGAAGTGCGGGGCGACGCTCCCGACGTGGACGATCTCCACCTTCCCGGTCTCGGCCATCGCCTCGATGCCGGCCGCGCGTTCCCGCGCCGCCCAGGTGGAGCGCGGCCCGCCCACGTACGCGATCCTGCGGTGTCCGAGCGCGTGCAGGTGGGTGAGCGCGTCGCCCATGCCCTCGACCAGATCGGCCGTGACGCTCGCGAAGCCCGGCTCCTTGCGGTGCAGCAGCACGATCGGCTTGGCGGTCAGCCCGGGCAGCGACGCCAGTTCCTCGCCGCTGAGGTGCGGGGAGCACAGCACGATGCCGTCGACCTCCGGGGCCAGGGTGCGGATCGCGTCCAGCTCCAGGCCCTCGTCGCGCTCCGCGTCGCTGACGAACACGGCGTGGCCCAGTCCGCGCGCCCGTGCCTGCACTCCTTTGCAGATGTCCGCGAAGAACGGGTTCAGCAGATCCGGCACGATCAGCCCGAGGTGCCCCGTACGCCCGGTGATCAGACCGCGCGCCGAAGGGTTGGGCTGATAGCCGAGCCGCTGCGCCGCGGCCCGTACCCGCTCACGGGTCGCCTCGCTCACCGTTCCGTCCGGTGCCAGAGCCCGGGACACCGTGGACGGGGAGACCCCGGCCACCTTCGCAACCTCTCGAATCGTCACCTGCACGCCCTGAGGTTGGCACCCCGCACCACAGGCGTCAATCAAGATCGGTTTCCATCCGAGGAGCACGCATGTCCCAGCAGTCCGCCCGCCTGCGCGCAGCCGTCGTCGGCACGGGCGCGATCGTCACCGGAAGCCATCTCTCCGCTCTGCGGGCCCACGCCGACCGGGTGGAGCTGGTCGCCGCGGTCGACGTGGACCGGGAGCGGCTCGACGCGTTCCGCGCGACGGCCGCCGGCGAGGGCATGACGGTCGAGGGGTTCGGCTCGCTCGACGCGATGCTCGGCGCGGTCCGTCCCGACCTGGTCCTCATCGGCACCCCGCCGTCGCTGCACCGCGCGCAGACGGTGGCCGCGCTGGAGGCGGGCGCCTGGGTGCTGTGCGAGAAGCCGCTGACCCTGACGCTGGCGGAGTACGACGCGATCGCCGCGGCCGAGGCCGCGTCCGGCGCGTACGCCTCGGTGGTCTTCCAGCACCGGTACGGCTCCGGGGCGGCGCACGCCCGGGAGCTGATCGCGGGCGGTGAGCTGGGCGCCCCGCTGGTCGCGCACTGCCAGACCACCTGGCACCGCGACAGCGCGTACTACGCGGTGCCGTGGCGCGGCCGGTGGTCCAGCGAGGGCGGCGGGCCCACCATGGGGCACGGCATCCACCAGTACGACCTGCTGCTGCATCTGCTGGGCGACTGGACCGAGATACGCGCCATGGCGTCCCGGCTGGTCCACGAAACGGAGAGCGAGGATGTCTCGACGGCGCTGGTGCGGTTCGAGAACGGCGCCCTCGCCACCGTCGTCAACAGCGTCCTCTCGCCGGACGAGGTGAGCCGGATCCGGATCGACTGCGCCGACGCGACGGTCGAACTGACGCATCTTTACGGCCATACCAACGCCGACTGGGTCTACACCCCGGCCCCGCACGTCGGGGCGGAGCGCGCCGACGCCTGGCGCTCCCCGGCGGCCGATGTGCCCAGCTCGCACGCCGCGCAGCTCGGCGCCGTACTCGACGCGATGGACGCCGGTCTCCGGCCGCCGGGCAGCGGAGCCGACGCGCGGCGCACCGTCGAATTCGCCGCGGCCCTCTACAAGGCGGCGTTCAGCGGGCAGCCTGTGCGCGCGGGCGCTATCACCCCCACCGACCCCTACTACACGGCCATGCACGGCGACCACCCCGACTGGAGCCCCCAGCGATGACGATTCAGGTCACCCACACCCACGGCGAGCGGATCTCGGTCCGCCACGGCGGCGTCGAGCTGCTGTCGTACGTCTACCGGCCGGATCCGGACCCCTTCGAGGCGCGCAAACCCTACATCCATCCCCTGCGCACCCTGGCGGGGCGGCAGGTCACCGGCTACCGCCCCAACGACCACCGGTGGCACAAGGGGCTCCAGATGACGGCCAGTCATCTGTCCGGGCAGAACTTCTGGGGCGGCAACTCCTACGTCCACGGCGAGGGGTATCTGCCGATCCGCGAGCGCGTCGGTTCGATGCGCCACGACGGTTTCCCCGTGTTCGCGGTGGAGGAGGACCGCCTTCAGCTCGCCGAGGAGCTGACCTGGGTGGAGAACGGCGGCGCCGAGTGGGCCCGCGAGGAGCGCGGTATCACCGTCCACTCGGTGGACGAGGAGGCCGGGGCGTGGGCGCTGGACTGGACGATCCGGCTGACCAACGTACGCGCCGAGCCGCTGCTGTTCGGCTCGCCGACCACGGCGGGCCGCGAGATGGCCGGGTACACCGGGCTCCAGTGGCGCGGCCCCCGCGACTTCACCGGCGGCGCCGTCCTCGGCCCGCTCGGCGCGGATGAGCCCGAACCGAAGAGCCTGATGGGGACGCGGGGCCCCTGGCTGGCGTTCACCGGTGAACACGACGACGTGGACGGGCACTCCACGCTGGTCTTCGCGCACGCGCCGGAGAACGAGGACGCGATCCACGCCTCGCACTGGTTCGTACGCTCCGAGCCGATCCCGACCGTGGCGTTCTCCTGGGCGTTCTTCGAGGAGTTCGCGCTCCCGCCCGGCGAGTCCTTCGCGTACCGCTACCGGGTGGTCGTCGCCGACGGCGCCTGGGACCGCGAACAGGTCGGCGCACATCTGAAGGGCCTGTCATGGTGAGCCTGCCGCACCCGCTGCCGGGCGCCGTCGGACTGTCGCACCTGAGCGCCTACGACTGGGAGGCGGCCGACGGGGTGTGCGGCGGCAGCCCCCATCTGCATCTGGTGTGCACGGAGGCGTACGTCGTGACGGGCGGCCGGGGGGCGGTGCAGACGCTGACGCCCGAGGGCTACCGCGAGACGCCGCTGGAGGCCGGCCGCGTGGCGTGGTTCACCCCGGGCACCGTGCACCGCATGGTGCAGGGCGGCGGGCTGCGCATCACGGTCCTGATGCAGAACAGCGGGCTGCCGGAGGCCGGTGACGCGGTCTTCACCTTCCCGCCCGACTACCTCGCCGACCCCGAGCGGTACACCGCCGCGGCGACGCTGCCCGCCAGGTCGGGACCCGAGGCGGAGGCCGCGGCGCGGCGGCGCAGGGATCTCGCGGTGAGCGGCTATCTGGTGCTGCGGGAGGCGCTGGAGGCGGGTGACAACGGCCCGTACCGGGAGTTCCAGCGGGCCGCGGCCCGGCTGGTGCGCCCCAAGGTGGCGGCGTGGCGGGAGCTGTGGCGGGCCGGGGCGCTGGCGACGGCGGAGCGCACGGGCGCGCAGCTCGACGCGCTGGAGTCCGGCGCGCCGGAGTATCTGGCCGGCTCCGGGGCGTTCGACAGCGGTCCCAGCCGGGAGGGCGGGTACGGCATGTGCGGGCGGCGCGTCGAGTACGAGCTGCCCGGTACGACGCTCCCCCACCGGGACGAGTGAGTCCGTACGTCACCCGGCGCACGTCAGCAGGCCCGCACGCCAGCACGCACAGGGAAGGAGAGGTGGGGTCAGCATGCCCGGAAACAGGACAACGAGGTCCTGGGCGCTCCTCATGACGCTCACGCTCAGCGCTCTGCTCACCGCCTGCGGCGGTTCCGAGGGGACGAGCGGCGGCGGGAAGGTGACCCTGCGCTACACGTGGTGGGGCAACCCCGACCGGGCGGCCCGTACCGACGAGGCCGTGGCGCTGTTCGAGAAGGAGCACCCCGGGATCGACGTACAGACGTCGTTCGCCGGCTACGACGCGTACAAGCAGAAGCTCGCCACGCAGGCGGCCGGCGGCGACGCGCCCGACGTGATGCAGCTCGACTACCGGATGATCGACCAGTACGCGACGGGCGGGGTCCTGCTGGATCTCGGCACCCAGCCGGCCGCGCTGCGCACGGACGAGATCGACCCCGGGCTGCTGGCCACCGGGGCGGTGGACGGCACGCAGTACGCGATCGTGCAGGCGCGCGGTACGGAGGCCGTCGTGTACGACGCGAAGGAGTGGAAGGTGGCCGGGGTCGCCCCGCCGCGCGCGGGCTGGACCTGGAACGACTGGGCGGACGCGGTGCGTGAGCTGACGCGGCGGACCGGGAAGCCCGGCTCCGTCGACCCGGGGCAGAGCGAGGACTGCTTCGAGGTGTGGCTGCGCGGCCAGGGCAAGTCGCTGTACACCAAGGGCGGCGGGCTCGGTTTCACGGCCGGTGACCTGACCCGGTGGTGGACCTTCGCCGACGGGCTGCGGCGCGAGGGAGTGGTCTCGCCCGCGGAGCAGACCACGCAGCTCGACGGTTCGGTGGAGAACACCCCGCTCGGGCGCGGCAAGGCCGTCTCCGACTTCAACTGGGACGCGCCGTCGAGCGGATTCACGGCACTCGTGACGGACGGGGTGACCCTGGCGCCGATGCCGTCCGGCGAGGACGGGACGCCGGGGCAGTACTTCAAGCCGTCGATGTTCATGGGGGCCGCCGCGAACACCGGGCATCCCAAGGAGGCCGCCCAGCTCATCGACTTCATGATCAACGACAAGGACGCGGCGAAGATCCTCGGCGCGAGCCGCGGCATCCCGGTCAACGAGTCGATCCGCGCGGACGTGGTCCCCGGGCTCAAGGACTTCGACAAGACGGTGGCCGACTACCAGGCGACGGTGGAGGGCGTGCTCAACGACCCCCCGCAGGCCCCGCCCTCGGGTGACAGCGCCCTGCAGACCACCTTCAGCCGCGACTACGACCAGGTGTCGTTCGGGCGGATGTCGCCCCGCGAGGCGGCCGAGAACTACGTCACCGAGGCGAAGGCGGAGCTGAGGTAAATGACCACCACCGACATACCCGCGACCCGCGCGCGCGGCGGTCCGTCCCCCGCGCCGCGGGGGCCGCGCAGGCGCCGGCGCGAGGGCGCCGCCTGGGTCTTCCTCTCCCCCTGGGTGCTCGGCGCGAGCGTGCTGACGCTGCTGCCGATGGCCGTCTCGCTCTATCTGTCGTTCACCGACTACGACATGTTCAACGCGCCGAACTGGGTGGGGCTGCGCAACTACACGCAGATGTTCACCGAGGACCCGCGATACTGGCGTTCGGTGGGCGCGACCCTGGGGTACGTCGTCATCGCCGTACCCCTGCAACTGGCGCTCGCGCTGGCCGTCGCGCTCGCGCTGAAGTCCGTACGGCGCGGCAAGGGGTTCTACCGGTCCGCGTTCTACGCGCCGTCGCTGCTCGGCGCGTCCATGTCGATCGCCCTGGTCTGGCGGGCGATCTTCAACGACGGCGGCACGGTGGACACGCTGCTCGACTCCCTTGGGCTGGGCACGGGCGGCTGGGTCACCCGGCCCGGCTGGGCGCTGCTGGCCGTGGCGCTGCTGACGGTGTGGCAGTTCGGGGCCCCGATGGTGATCTTCCTGGCCGGGCTCCAGCAGATCCCGTCGGAGCTGTACGAGGCCGCGGCGGTGGACGGGGCGGGCCGGGGACGGCAGTTCCTCTCCATCACGCTGCCGATGCTCTCGCCGGTCCTCTTCTTCAACCTGGTGCTCCAGACCATCCAGGCGTTCCAGGTCTTCACACCCGCGTTCGCGGTCAGCGCGGGGAAGGGCGGCCCCGCGGACTCCACGCTCTTCTACACGCTGTACCTGTACGACCGCGGCTTCGTCGCCTCGCACATGGGCTACGCCTCGGCCATGGCCTGGGTGCTGCTGCTCGCGATCGGCGCCGTCACCGCGGTGCTCTTCCGTACCTCGCGTTCCTGGGTCTTCTACGCCAACGAGGAGGCCCGATGACCACCCTGCCCCCCGCCGCGCCCGCTCTGTCCCGCAAGGCGGTTCCCTGGCGCCGGGTCGCCCTGCACGCCGGGTGTCTGGCCGCGCTGCTGGTGATGCTGTATCCGCTGGCCTGGCTGCTGGCCACCTCGCTCAAGCCCGCCGACGAGGTGCTGGCCAGTCTGCGGCTGCTGCCGAGCCGGCTGGAGTGGTCGAACTACACGGCCGCCCTGGAGGGCGTCAACGACGTGACCGTGTGGCGGCTGCTGACCAACTCGCTGCTGATCGCGGGCGGCGCGGTGCTCGGCAACGTCCTGAGCTGCTCGCTGGCGGCGTACGCCTTCGCGCGGCTGCGCTTCCGCTTCCGCGGGCCGCTCTTCGCGTTCATGATCGCGACGATCATGCTGCCGCACCACGCGGTGCTGATCCCGCAGTACATCCTCTTCAACCAGCTCGGAATGGTGAACACCTACTGGCCGCTGATCCTGCCGAAGTTCCTCGCCACCGAGGCGTTCTTCGTCTTCCTCATCGTGCAGTTCATGCGCGGGCTGCCGCGTGAGCTGGAGGAGGCGGCCAGGATCGACGGGTGCGGTCCGTTCCGCAGCTTCTACTCGATCATCCTGCCGCTGATCAGGCCCGCGCTGATCACCACGGCGATCTTCACCTTCATCTGGACGTGGAACGACTTCTTCACCCAGTTGATCTATCTCTTCTCCCCGGAGAAGTTCACGCTGACACTGGCGCTGCGGTCGTTCGTGGACGCCTCCAGCCAGTCGGCGTTCGGCCCGATGTTCGCGATGTCGGTGATCGCGCTGCTGCCGATCGTGCTCTTCTTCCTCGCCTTCCAGCGGTTCCTGGTCGAGGGCATGGCCAACTCCGGGATCAAGGGATGAGCGCGGCCCGGGCCCGGGAGCCGGGCGAGATCTTCGGGCCGCGCACGACGCTCTTCGCCGATGTGCTGAGCGTCGGGCTGATCACGGCCGTGGTCTGTCTGCCGCTGGTCACCGTGCCCGCGGCACTCTCCACGGCCTGCGAGGTGCTGCGCGGGAGCCAGCGGGGCCGGCCGGCCACCGCGGGGCGCTACCTCACCGTGCTGCGGGGACGGCTGCGCCCCGGCGATCTCGCCGCGGGGGCCCTGGCTCTCGCGGGCGCGCTGCTGCTCGTGGCGGATCTGGCGCTGGCGGGCGCCGGGCTGCCGGGGGCGCGGGCGTTCGCCGTGGTGGCGGCGGTGATCGGCGCGTACGCGGTGGTGACGGGGCTGCGCGCGTGCGCGCGCGCCGAGTCGCTCAGCGACTGGCGTACGGCGGTGCGCCGCGCGGCGGGGGACGTGCCCCGGGACCCGGGCGGCAGCGCGCTGGTGCTGCTCGCGCTGGCGGCGGCCGTGCTCTGCGGGTGGATGATGCTGCCGCTGGCGTTTCTGGCGCCGGGGCCGCTCGCGCTGGCGCTCACCGCGGTCGAGGTACGGGGGCGGGGGCGGGGTGTGGGCCTGGCCGCACGCGACGGCTCCGTACGCTGAGCACGGGGGCGCCGGCCGCCGAGGTACTGACGCGGCTCGCTGTCCACCGGGGCCGGCGCCGTACCATCCGGGGATTTCTCCCCATCCGTACACTAAAAATCCATGCCTGCTTCACAATTGACTTGCTTTCAGGATCCGTTGGCGGATACACCTGGGGGACGACCTGGGGAGGGCGTCATCGCTGACGGGGGCAGCGCCCGCCGTGCCACGCGCCGGCGTGTACGCCGCGGTCGCGTCGGGGCACACCATCGCGCCATCGCCGCTCCCCCGGTGCGTCCGCACTCTGACTGGAGGCTGTATGCCGACTCCCGCGAGACCCCGGGCCCGCCGGCACCGGCGGTTCACCCTGCCCGCCGCGCTCACCTGCGTCACCGTACTGGCCGGCGGTGCCCTGGCCGGTCCGGCCTCGGCCGCCGGGGCGGAGGGCGGGCCGCAGGGCACCGTCACCCTGCCCGAGCCGAGCGCCGGCGAACGGCCCGCCTTCTCGGTCCCCGACCGCGGCTCCGCCAAGGCCAGGGGCGCCGTCCCGTCCCGGGCCGGGGCCGCGCGCGCCGCCGTCAACCGCGCCGACTTCAACGGGGACGGTTTCGGTGAGCTGGTCTATCGGACCAACTACGGCTCCGTGTGGGTGGACTGGTCCACCGGCGGGGCCGAGGTCATCTCCGAGGACGACTCCGAGGTCAAGGATCTGCTGCTGCCCGGCGACCTCACCGGTGACGGCACGCCCGACCTGCTCACCCTCTCGCCCACCGGCGCCCTGCGGCTGCACAGCGGGCGAACGCCACCACCGACGGCGGGATGACCTCGTACACCACGCTCAGCACCGGCTGGCAGGCGTACAACAAGCTGTTCGTCCCCGGTGACCTGAACGGGGACGGCAAGCCCGACCTGCTGGCGCGCGGCGCCGCGGGGCTCTTCCTCTTCCCCGGCACCGGGAGCGGCTTCGGCGCCGGGATCCAGGTGGGCGGCGCGGGGTGGAGCCAGTTCGACCAGCTCATCGGGGTGGACGACCTCGACGGGGACGGGCTCGCCGACATCCTCGTGCGCAATGCGACGGGGCTGTACCTCTACCCGGGCAACGGCAGCGTGACCGCCTACCCGTTCAGGGACCGGATCCAGCTCGGCGGCACCGGCTGGCTCCAGTACAACCAGATCGTGGGCGGCGCCGACCTCAGCGGCAACGGCACCCCCGACCTGGTGGCCCGCTCGTACGACGGCACTCTCTACTACTACGAGGGCAACGGCGACGGCACCCTCTCCGCCCGGGAGACGGTCGGCGAGAACTGGGGCACGCTCACCCAGTTCGCGGGCACGGGCAACCCGCCGTTCTTCGGCAAGGACGGGGTCTTCGCCCGTACTCCGGGCGGCGACCTCTACTACTACTTCGCCACCGGTACCGGCCGCCTGAGCGAGCGGTACCTCGTCGGTGAGGGCTGGGATCCGGCCGCCTCGCGGCTGACGCACTCCGTGTCGCTGCGCGCCAACGGCATCTCGGACCTGATCGAGCACAGCACGTACGACGGGGGCCTGTACAACACCGGTCTCTACGCGGCCGACGAGCCGCAGATCGCGGGCGGCTCCAAGGCGTACAACCTGGTGATCGGCCCCGGGGACCTCGACGGCGACGGCAAGAGCGACCTGCTCTCCCGCAGCTCCACCGCGCTGTACTTCAACGCGGGCAGCGGCAACGGCCTGTCGGTGAAGGGCCGGGTGCAGGTCGGCGGCAGCGGCTGGATGCAGTTCAACACGATCGTCGGCGCCGGTGATCTGACCGGTGACGGCCGGGCCGACCTGGTCGCGCGCAGCTCCGAGGGGCTGTTCCTGTACGCGGGCACGGGCGACGCGAGCGCGCCGTTCGGCCCGAAGACGCAGGTGGGCGGCGCGGGCTGGAGCCAGTACAACAAGCTCACGGCTCCCGGCGACCTGAACGGCGACGGCCGCGCGGACCTGCTGGCGTCCAACTCCGCGGGTGAGCTGTACTTCTACGCGGGTACGGGCATCGCCGCGACGCCCTTCAAGGACCGCGTGAAGATCGGCTCCGGCGGCTGGAACCAGTACGCCGACCTGGTCTGACCAGCAACCACACCGGTCCCACCGGACCCTGCCCCGCAGCGGGCACCAGGGCGCCCCGGCCGACGCGTTCCGTCGGCCGGGGCGCTCCGTCATGCCGGGGCGCTCCGTCATGCCGGGGCGCTCCGTCATGCCGGGGCTGAACGCGGTCGTCCGTTTACCACGCCCGCCGAACCCGGGGAAGCGTTCCCGCCTCACATTGGCCGGATCCACTGGACAGCGCGTAAATCCAGCCAAGGATCGGTCACTTCAGGAGCCTCGGGCAACCGGAGGGCGCGTTGTCGGATCTCACAGGTTGCTCACAGCTTCGGTCCGGGCGCATCGGGATGTACCGGCACGAAACGCGAGCCTTACTTCCCTTTCCTGCCCCCGTGGCAGACCCAGGCGAGGAATTCATGACCAGACATCATTACAGCAGTCGTACGCGGCGTTCGGCGATCGCCGGCGCCGCGGCGCTCTCCGTGGTCGCGGGTGTGGCCGGAGCCGCGCCCGTCGCCGGTGCGGCCACCTCGGCCGAGCCGACGGCCCCGCAGCTCAGCCTGATCGCGGCCTCGAACTCGGTGACGCTCGACCGGTGGGAGGGCGAGCCGGGGGTGTACGTGGACCTCGGTACGTATGTCACCGTCGAGGGCGGGCCCCTGGAGTTCCGGGTGAAGCGCGCGGCCGACTTCAAGACGCCCGTGGTCGCCCAGCAGATCATCCACAAGGGCGGCACGACCCGCGTCAAGAACCTCCCGCAGGGGATGGTGAAGGACTTCTCCGGTCTTCAGGGCTTCCTCCAGGTCACCTACACCGACGCCGCCGGTAAGAAGGTGCTGACGACCGACGAGAGCTTCTGCCCGAACAACGCGTCGGGGCGGATACGGCCCGACGCCCCGGCGACCTCGAAGTATCCGGAGAGCTGCCCGACGAACCCCTTCACCCTGGGTTCGGTGTGGGGCGTCGAGAACGGCTGGGCGACCAACACCAGCCGGCGGTACGACGGGCAGCCGGTCGATCTGCCGGCCGGCGAGTACACCGCCAAGGTCTCCGTGGCGAAGCGGTACCGCGACCTGTTCGGCATGGCCGACAATCCGCAGACGGTCAAGGTGACCGTACGGGAGATCAAAATGGACGGCGGGGGCGTGGGCTTCGGCGCGGACGGCAAGTCCGCCCCGTCGGCGCGGGAGCGCGCGGCATCGGGTCACTCCGGCCACACCATGTCCGGCCAGTCCATGAGTGGTCACGCCATGTCCGGCCAGTCCATGTCCGGTCACGCCATGTCCGGCCACTCCATGGGAACCGGCTCGGCGGCGGCGCCCTCCGGGGCGCACGGGGCCCATCCCGACGGCCGGGGCGCCGACGCCCCCACCCCGCCCGAGGTGCCGCACGTTCTCAAGAACGGCGGCAAGGCCGTCAGCAGGTCCGCGCAGCCCGGCGACGGCGCCGGCAGGACCGACGGCTCGCGGATCAAGCCCGCGCTGAAGGCCGCCGCCCAGCGCCCGACCGGCCGGGCGAGCGTCCCCGATGTGCCCAAGCCCGATCTGCGGGCCCTGCCCGCCTGGGACATCGCCATCACGGACGGCGAGGACGGCGACATCCCGGGCAAGGACTACCTGGCGTTCAGCGCCAATGTCTGGAACGCGGGCCCCGCGCCGCTGGTGGTGGACGGCTTCCGTACCCCCGGCAAGGACCTGATGGACGCGTACCAGTACTTCTACGACGCCGACGGCAAGCAGGTCGGGTACTCCCCCTCCGGGACCATGGAGTGGGACGCCCGGGTGGGCCACGAGCACTGGCACTTCACCGACTTCGCCAGCTACCGGCTGCTCGGCGCCGACCAGAAAGAGGTCGTGCGCAGCGGCAAGGAGGCGTTCTGCCTGGCCAACACCGACGCCATCGACTACACGGTGAAGAACGCCAACTGGGCGCCGAACAACACCGACCTGTCCACCGCGTGCGGTGAGCAGAGCTCGATCTCGGTGCGCGAGGTGCTGGACGTCGGCTCCGGTGACACGTACACCCAGTACCGTCCCGGCCAGTCCTTCGAGATCACGGACCTGCCGAACGGCACCTACTACATCGAGGTGCTCGCCAACCCCGAGAACCGGCTGCACGAGACCGACCTGTCCAACAACGTCGCGCTGCGCAAGGTGGTCCTGAGCGGCGAGCCGGGCGCCCGCACGGTGACCGTGCCCCCGCACCACCTGGTCACCGCCCCGTGACCGAAGTCCGCTGAACGCCCCGGTCCCGGGCTGCCCACACCGCCCGGGGCCGGGGTCCCGCGCGGCGTTCGACCCATACGTCCGCAAGCGTACGCATCCTCAATTCCACTTCGTTTCCTCACCATGTCATGACTACGACATCCCGTCAGTTCTCCTTGAACCCGGCCACCGCGCTGGGCGATCGTCTCGGTACAGCAACGCCAACGCGCAGAACTACCCGCCGGCCCCGGTCCCGGAGGCGATCACCGTCGGGGCGACGACCAGCACCGACGCGCGGGCCGGTTACTCCAACTACGGTGCACGGGAAGCCCTCTTCGCCCCCGGCAGCGCCATCACCGGCGCCTGGAACTCCTCGGACACGGCGACCAGTTCGATCTCCGGCACCTCGATGGCCACCCCCGCATGTCGCCGGGGCGGCGGCGGTGTACCTCGCCGGGCACCCGGGCGCCGCTCCGGCGCGGGTCGCCACGGCGCTGGTGAACGGTGCCACCTCCGGGGCGGTGACCACCCCGGGCACCGGCTCACCCGACAAACTGCTGCGCCTCGTCCCGTAAGGGACCCGGCCACCGCCGCCGAACCGGCCCTCCGAAGGCCGGTGCACAGGGCGCCCGTCGCCGGCCAGGCGGCGGGCGCCGCACCGTCTCAGCGGTCGAAGCCGATCCGGGCCAGGCGCACCGGGCCGCCCAGGGTGACGCGCAGGTCGGCCACGCCGGTGAGCGGGGCTTCCGCGTGGAGCGTCGTGTACGCGTACGGGCCTCCCCCGGCCGGCGGGACTTCGACGAACGCGACGGTCCCGGCGCCCGCGAGCGAGATCTCCACCGAGCCCTCGCCCGCCACCTCCACGGAGACGGTGGCCACCCCTTCCCCGAAGTCGCAGCCCTTGAAGAGCAGTTCGCCGGAGCCGTGCAGCGGGGTCACCGCGTCGCCGGAGATCTTCGTCCGGTCGACGATCGCGGTGCCTGTCTGCTCGTCGTAGTCGGCGGCGGACACGCCGTCCTTCACCACCGAGCGGGGGCGCGGGGTCTCGCCCTCGACGGCGACCGGGACCGAGCAGCGGATGTCCGCGCTGGAGGCGGCGGCCTCGAAGACATACATTCCCGCCGGTACGGTCCACGCCCCGTGCGCCACGTCGTAGTGGCCGAGGGCGGCCGTGGGCACGGTCAGCCCGACCGTACGTGAGGCCCCGGCGTCGAGCCGGACGCGGGCATGGCCGGCCAGCCGCCGGTGCGGGCGGTCCGGGCGGGGCACGGCCTCCCGTACGTAGAGCTGCACGACCTCGTCGGAGGCGCGGGGGCCGGTGTTGGTGACCGTGACGCGGGCCCGGACGGTGGTGTCGAGGGCGCCGGGCGGGTCCACCACCAGGTCGTCGTAGTCGAAGGACGTGTACGACAGCCCGTGGCCGAAGGCGTAGAGCGGCGCGCCGTCGAAGTAGAGATAGGTCTGCCGTCCGCCGATGATGTCGTAGTCGAGCAGGCCCGGCAGATCGGTGTCGGCGGCGTACCAGGTCTGCGGCAGCCGGCCCGCCGGGGAGATGTCGCCGGCCAGGACGCGGGCGAGCGCGGTGCCCGCCGCCTGTCCGCCGTGGGCCGTCCACAGCAGCGCCGGGAGCGTGGCGTGCGCGTCGGTCACGGCGTAGGGGTAGGCCGAGGTCAGCGCGAGGACGGTGTGCGGGTTGGCGGCGTGGGCGGCGCGCCACAGCCGGTCCTGATGGCCGGGCAGGGCGAGGGTGTCGCGGTCCTCGGTCTCGCGGCCGTTGATGTGCGGGTCGTTGCCCGCCACGACGACGACCACGTCCGCGCCGGCCGCGGCGCGCGCCACCGCCTCCTCTCCGCGCTCGGTGATCACGAACTCGAAAGGCTCGCCCAGGTCGGCAACCTTCAGGCCATCGGCGGCGACTGAGACATATCGGCCGGTTCCCAGATGCAGGAGGAGGTGTCCGTCCCGATGTTCTTCGAGCCGGAACGTCTCCTGGACGACCCAGCCGCCCGGCTGGTCCGCGGCGGCCCGTACGTACCCGTCCTCGGCGACCGACAGATAGCGGCCGTCGGGGGCGCGCAGGGTGAGGATCCCGCCGCCCCAGTCGACCAGGGCGAGTTCGGCCGCGTCCGCCTCGCTCGCCGCGGCGGTCAGCGGGGGCAGATCGGTGCGGCCCGCGAGCAGCGCCGGGTCGAGGGCGCCCTCCGCCGCGCGCGCCGTGGTCCGCTCGGCCTCCGGTGTGCCGGGGCCCGGTACGGTCACCCATCCGCCGGCCCCGGTGGCCCGCAGCCGTACCCGGTCCACGCCTTCGGCGAAGGTGACGTGGTCGGCGCCGAAGCGCTCGCGGATCCCGTCGAGCGGGGTGGAGCGGTGGATGAGGGTGCCGCTGTACCAGTCGAGTTTGCACTCGTCGGCGAGGAGTCCGGCCACCGCGATCCGCCGGCCCGGCGCGAGGGGCAGCAGGCCGTCGTTCTTGAGCAGGACGACGGCCTGCTCGGCGGCCTCCTGGGCGAGCGCCCGGTGTCCGGGGGTGTCCCAGCCGTCCTCGGGCGAGATGTCCGCGTACGGGTCGAGGCCCGGGTCGAACTCGCCGAGGGCGAAGCGGACGGTCAACTGGCGCCGTACGGCGGTGTCGATGTCGTCCTGGTCGATCAGCCCCCGTTCCAGGGCGCCCCGGATCCGGGCGGTGATGAGGGAGGGGTCGGTGCCGTGATCGGTGAAGCTGTCGACGCCGGCGCGCAGCGAGGCGGCGGTGGCCTCCTCGTGGGTGGCGTAGTACGCCTCGGAGTCGACGAGGTTGCTGGGCGCGCCCGCGTCGGAGCAGACGAGCAGGTCCCGGTCGGTCCAGGTGCGCAGGTGCTCGCGCAGATACGGGGAGACGTGGTTGGGGCGTCCGTTGACCAGGTTGTACGCGGGCATGACGCCGGCCACGGCGCCCGCCTCGACGGCCGCGCGGAAGGCCCGCAGGTCGTACTCGTGCAGGACGCGCGGCCGGACGGAGGAGGATGTGGTGTCGCGCGCGGTCTCGTTGTTGTGGGCGAGCCAGTGCTTGAGCACGGGTGCCGTACGCCAGAAGTCCGGGTGGTCGCCGCGCAGGCCCCGGGTGTAGGCGACGGCGATGGCGGAGGTCAGTGCCGGGTCCTCCGCGTACCCCTCCTCGTTCCTGCCCCACCAGGGGTGGCGCAGCAGATTGACCGTGGGGGACCACACGTTGAGTCCGACCCGGTCGTCGCGGGTGCGCATGGCCCGTGCCTCGGTGGAGACGGCCTCGCCGATCCGGCGCACGAGGTCCTCGTTCCAGGTGGCGCCGAGTGCGACGGCCTGCGGGAACACGGTCGCCGGTCCCATCCAGGCCACTCCGTGCAGCGCCTCCTGTCCGGTACGGAAGGCCGCGACGCCCAGGCGTTCCACCGCCGGCGCGTACTGGTGCAGCAGGGCGCTCCTCTCGTCCGTGGTGAGCCGGCCGAGGAGGTCGTCGACGCGCTCGGCGCGGGGCAACTGCGGGTCGCGGAAGGGCGGCTGGTCTGGCGTCACGGGCGTGTCCCCTTGGCGGTGTTCGAGGGTGGCTCTCGGGTGGAAGGACTTTCGAAGCGCTTCGATGCTCCGAGTCCCGTCGTCGCATGTCAAGGCGTACCCCGGCACCGGTCGGGTGTCCCTGGGGAGCGGCAACGCACTCTGTTCCTGCCCTTGTTGATAAGGCCCGATGCGTCGTCAAGGAATCTTGGGATCGGCTCTTGTGCCCCTCGGGGCCTTGATTTAACCTCGCAGCAACATCGAAGCGCTTCGACAGTTTCGACAGTTCCTGGCCGTCCCGCGGGACGGCCCTGTCGTGCACCACCGCTTCGGATCGGCCGGATACACCGCTCACGCCCGTTCCACGTATGACATCGCAGCCGACCGGCGGCCCTCCGCCGGGTGTTCCGGCGCACCACGAAGGGTTGACGCAATGACGCCGAAGTCCTCCTCCGCCCCCAGCCGGAGAAGCTTCCTCGCCTCCACGGCGGTCGCCGCCGCCGCGGTGGCCGGCGGGGCACCGCTGCTCACCGCCTGTGGCGGCGGGCAGAGCGGGAAGAAGGAGGGCACCACCTCCGGGAAGGACGCGCAGAAGATCCTTCCCACCTTCGTGGCGCAGAGTGTCGTCCCGCCGGACATCCCGTCCAGGAACGGCTCCTCGGCGGGGTTCACCCAGGTCATCCCGGCCGCCGAGCTGAAGACCTCCGTTCCGCAGAAGCTCGGCAAGGGGAGCACCATCAGAATCATGTCCCCGTTCTGGGGGACGCCGCCGGCCGGTTCGAACGCCTACTACAAGGCGATGAACGAGGCGATCGGGGTGGAGACGGTCTGGCAGAACCAGGACGGGAACACCTACGACGAGAAGCTGGGGGCGGTGCTCGCCTCCAGCGACATCCCCGACATGGTGATCCTGCCCGGCTGGAACCTGACCGGGAAGATCCCCGGCGCGGTCAACGCCAAGTTCGAGGATCTGGGCCCCCATCTCTCGGGTGACAAGGTCAAGGACTTCCCGCACCTCGCGGCCGTCCCGACCGACGCGTGGCAGCGCTCGATCTTCGGCGGGGCGCTGCGCGGTATCCCGATGCCCGCCTCGTACGTCGTGAACATCGCCCCCTTCTACCGCAAGGACATCTTCGACAAGAAGGGGTACGAACTCCCCACGACGGCGGACGAGTTCCTGGCCTTCGCCAAGGACATCACCAGCGCCAGGTCGAAGGTGTGGGCCTGCGACGACCTGAAGTGGACCGCCTTCAATGTGTTCGGTGTGCTGTCGGGCAGCGACAAGGCGCTGTGGTGGGATCTGGTCGACGGCAAGCTCGTGAACCGTATCGAGACGCCCGAGTACCTCGAAGCCCTGGAGTGGACGAGGAAGCTGTACGCGGCCAATGTCGTCCACCCGGACGCCCGGGCGGTACAGGGCGACGCGGGCAACCGGTTCACCTCGGGCCAGGTGCTGATCTACAACCAGGACCTGTCGCACTGGTACGCCAAGACCGTCGAGCAGACCGGCAGGACCAAGGCCGAGTTCGAGATGGGCGCGATGGACATCTTCGGCCACGACGGCGGGGATCCGCGGCTCTACGCCGTGCAGCCCGCGAGCATCTGGGCCTTCGTGAAGAAGGGTTCGTCGGAGAAGCTGATCAGGGACGTGCTGGCCATCTCCAACTTCACCGCGGCGCCGTACGGCACCAAGGAGCGGATGCTCACCGACTACGGCGTCGAGGGCACCCACTACACGGTGAAGGACGGGCTGCCGGTCAAGAACGACCAGGGCAACATCGATGTCGTCGGCGCCTTCGACTACACCGGTGACCCGGCCCCGTACATCGCCCACCCGGACCGCTCCGACATCGCCAAGGCCCAGGTGGAGTGGCAGCAGCGGATGGGGGCCTTCACCACGAAGACCGCCTTCTACGGGCTGACCGTCACCGAACCCAACCGCTGGACCAACCTCGCGGACAACTTCGAGCAGTTGGAGGACGACATCGTCCGCGGCCGGAAGAAGGTCGGTGACATGCAGCAGGCCGTCTCCGAGTGGAAGAGCCAGGGCGGCGACAAGCTGCGCGACTGGTACAAGAAGCTGCTCGACGAGTCCGGCTCAGCCGCGAACTGACGCACACGACGCAAGGAGTTCACCGTGTCGCACAGCGCAGTGCCGGACGCGCCGCCCGCCGAGGACGGCGATCCGGCCCGGACGGCGGGAGCGGCGGGCGGCCCGCGGTCGCGGGCGAAGGCCCTTCCCCGGGCGGCGGGAAGGAAGCCGGCCCCGGGGAAGGGGAGGAAGGGGAAGGAGCCGAAGCTCGGCCGGCGGATCCGGCTGCGGCGGGACCGCACCCTCATCCTGATGACCCTGCCGGCGCTGTTGCTGGTCCTGGTCTTCAACTACATACCGATCCTCGGCAATGTCGTCGCCTTCCAGGACTACGACCCGTATCTCAGCGACAACGGCTTCCTCGCCATGGTCCAGAGCCCCTGGGTCGGCTTCGAGCAGTTCCAGCGGATCTTCGCGGACTCCGCGTTCTGGGCGGCGGCGCAGAACACCCTTGTCCTGTTCCTCCTGCAACTCGTGCTCTACTTCCCGGTCCCCATCGCGTTGGCGCTGCTCATCAACAGTGTGATCAGGCCCCGGGTGCGGGCGGTCGCGCAGGCCGTCATGTACCTTCCCCACTTCTTCTCCTGGGTGCTGGTCGTCACCGTCTTCCAGCAGATCTTCGGAGGCGCGGGGATCATCGCGCAGACCTTGCGGCAGCACGGTGTCGAGGGCTTCGACCTGATGACCGACCCCGGCATCTTCAAGTTCCTGGTGACGGCCGAGGGCGTCTGGAAGGACGCCGGGTGGGGCATCATCGTCTTCCTCGCCGCGCTCTCCTCCGTCAACCACGAGCTGTACGAGGCGGCGGCCATGGACGGCGCGGGCCGCTGGCGGCGGATGTGGCATGTCACCCTGCCCGCCCTGCGCCCGGTGATCGCCCTGCTGCTGGTGCTGCGGGTGGGCGACGCGCTGACCGTCGGCTTCGAGCAGATCCTGCTCCAGCGGGACGCCGTGGGGCGGGACGCGGCGGAGGTGCTGGACACCTTCGTGTGGTGGTCGGGCATCAGGAACCAGGACTTCAGCTACGCGGCCGCGGCCGGTCTGATCAAGGGGGTCATCGGGCTCGGGCTGGTCCTCACGGCCAACAAGGTCGCCCATCTCATGGGTGAGCAGGGGGTGTACAAGAAGTGAGCCTCACCGACACCGACCCCGGTAGCGGCCCCGCGGCGCGCACCGACGCCGGCGGCTCCGGACCCTCCGGTACGGGCGGCGGGGCGCCGGGCCGCTGGGCCGCGCCGCCGCGTCCCGTGTGGGAGGAGGAGCCGACCAGGGCGGGGCTCGCGGGCAAGGGCATCGCGCTGACGGCCGCCTGCTTCGCGATCCTCTTCCCGCTGTGGATCGTGATCGTCACCAGCCTCTCCTCCCGGGACACCATCAACAAGGCCGGCGGGCTGGTGGTGATCCCCCAGGACATCACCTTCGTCGCCTACCAGGAACTGCTCGGCGGCGGCCAGGTGCAGCGCGCCGCCCTGGTCAGCCTCGGGGTGACCCTGGTGGGCACACTGTTCAGCATGACGGTGTCCGTGCTGTGCGCGTACGGGCTCGTCCGTACGAACTCGCTCGGGCACCGCTGGATCCTGATGACCCTGCTCGCCACCCTGTTCTTCGGGGCCGGTCTGATCCCCACGTATCTGCTGGTGCAGGCGCTCGGGCTGACCGACACCTATCTGGCGCTGATCCTGCCGAGCGCGGTGAGCGTGTTCAACATCCTGGTGCTGCGCTCGTTCTTCATGAACATCTCCCCGGAGCTGATGGACAGCGCGCGCATCGACGGCGCGGGCGACCTGCGGATCCTCTGGGGGATCGTCATGCCGCTCTCGCGTGCGGTCATCGCGGTCATCGCGCTGTTCTACGCGGTCGGCTACTGGAGCGCCTGGTTCAACGCGTCGATCTACCTGACCGACCAGGACATGATGCCGCTCCAGAACGTGATGATCCAGCTCGTCCAGAAGCAGGAGCCGCCGACCGGACTCGGCCAGCAGATCAAGACCGGACAGCTCTCGCCGCTCTCCGTACAGATGGCAGTCATGGTGCTGGCGCTGCTCCCCGTCGCGGTCGCCTCGCCGTTCGTCCAGAAGCACTTCAGGAAGGGCATGCTCACCGGCGCCGTCAAGGGCTGAGAGCGTCCCGGCCGCGCACCACCGGCAGACCACCCCGCTCGTCCACTCCCCCCACCGACGGAAGGTGATGTCATGTCCGAGCCGCACCAGGGACACAGCAGACGTACCGTGCTCGCCACCGCGTCCGGCGCCGCCGTGGCGCTCGCCCTGACCGGCGCGTCCGCCGCGACCGCCGCGCCCAGGCCGGGCGCCGCGCGGGACGGGGCCGCCGCCGCGGCCGCCGCGCAGGCGTACCGCTGGCGCACCGCGGCCATCGGCGGCACCGGCTTCATCACCGGTGTGCTCTTCCACCCGGCGGTCAAGGGCCTCGCGTACGCCCGTACCGACATCGGCGGCGCGT
Organism: Streptomyces sp. NPDC096310; assembly: GCF_044763125.1. Classification (NCBI taxonomy): domain Bacteria; kingdom Bacillati; phylum Actinomycetota; class Actinomycetes; order Kitasatosporales; family Streptomycetaceae; genus Streptomyces; species Streptomyces sp. NPDC096310. Next base: position 66,115 of record NZ_JBIWFO010000020.1, read on the forward strand.
ACCGCTGGGACGACGCGACCGCGACCTGGACCGCGCTCACCGACCATCTCGGCTGGGACGACTACAACCTGCTCGGGGTCGAGGCCCTCGCCGTCGATCCGGCCCAGCCCGACCGGGTCTATCTCGCGCTCGGCGCCTACGCGCAGTCCTGGGCGGGCAACGGCGCCGTACTGCGCTCCACGGACCGGGGGGCGACCTGGAGCCGCACCGATCTCACCGTGAAGCTCGGCGCCAACGAGGACGGGCGCGGCACCGGGGAGCGGCTGCTCGTCTCGCCGCTGAGCAGCGACACGCTCTACCTCGGAACCCGGCACGACGGGCTCCTCAGGTCGACCGACCGGGGCGCGACCTGGTCCACCGCGGCCTTCCCGCCCGCCCCGAACCCCTCCGGCCAGGGCATCACCCTGCTGGTGGCCGCCGGGCGGGTGGTGTACGCGGGGTGGGGCGACGGCGGCAGCGCCCTCTACCGTACGAGCGACGGGGTGACCTGGGAGGCCGTTCCCGGCCAGCCGTCCGGCGCGTCGGCGCAGGTGCCCGTCCGGGCGGCGTACGACGCGAACACCCGCGCCCTGTACGTCACGTACGCCAACACACCGGGACCCAACAACCAGACCGACGGCTCGGTCCGCCGGCTCGACACCGCGACCGGTGCCTGGACGGATGTGACCCCGGTCAAGCCGACCGGGGGCGACCCCTTCGGCTACGGCGGTGTGACCGTCGACGCCCGGGTCGCCGGTACGGTCGTGGTCTCCACCAACAATCGCTGGGGGCCGGTCGACACCCTGTTCCGCTCCACCGACGGCGGCCGGAGCTGGACCTCGCTCAAGGACACCGCGGTCCTGGACGTACGGGAGACCCCGTATCTCAACTGGGGTGGTTCCGCGCCCAAGTTCGGCTGGTGGATCCAGGCCGTCGCCCTCGACCCTTACGACTCCCGGCACCTGGTGTTCGGGACGGGCGCCACCCTGTACGGGACCCGCGACCTGGTGCGCTGGGCACCGCGGATCCGCGGCCTGGAGGAGTCCGCGGTGCGCCAGCTCCTCTCCCCGCCCACCGGGACGGCCCCGCTGCTGAGCGCTCTCGGTGACATCGGGGTGATGTACCACGACTCGCTGACCACCTCCCCCTCCCGGGGCATGGCGGCGAACCCGGTCTTCGGCTCGGCCACCGGGCTGGCGCTGGCCACCCTGAAACCCGCGTACGTGGTGCGGGCCGGCTGGGGCGACGCGGGCAACGGGGCGTACTCGAACGACGGCGGGAAGAGCTGGGCGCCGTTCGCCGCGCAGCCCGCGATCGCCTCCACCGCACCGGGGCCGATCGCGGTGAGCGCCGACGGCGCCACCCTGCTGTGGTCGTTCGTCCACTGGGACGGTACGAAGCACCCCGGTTTCCGCTCCACCGACAACGGCGCCGCCTGGAGCGAGGTGACCACGTTCCCCAAGGGCGCGGTGCCGGTCGCGGACCCGGTGGACCCCCGGCGGTTCTACGTGTACGACACCGACGGCGGCGCGGTGTACCGGTCCACGGACGGCGGCGCGACCTTCGTGCAGGGCGCCTCGGGGCTGCCCTCGGGGGATGTCCAGTTCCGGATCGCGGCGGCGCCCGGCCGCACCGGCGATCTGTGGCTCTCCGCCAAGTGGAACGGCCTGTACCGGTCCACCGACGGCGGTACGTCCTTCACCAAGCTCACGAGCTGCTGGGGCTCGTACGCCCTCGGCTTCGGCCGGGCGGCCCCGGGCGCCTCGTACCCCGCCGTCTTCCAGACCGGCGCCACGGAGAACTTCGTCGGTGTGTACCGCTCCGACGACACCGGCACCACCTGGATCCGGATCAACGACGACGCACACCAGTGGGGGTGGACCGGTGAGACGATCACCGGCGATCCCCGTGTCCACGGCCGGGTCTATCTCGGCACCAACGGCCGTGGCATCCAGTACGGAGACCCCGTCTGATGCCTTCCCTGAACGACTCGACGCGGGGCCGGGTGCTGTTCGGCGGCGACTACAACCCCGAGCAGTGGCCCGAGGAGATCTGGTCCGAGGATGTGACGCTGATGAGGGAGGCCGGGGTCAACTCCGTCACCCTGGGCGTCTTCTCCTGGGCGAAGCTCGAACCGCGCCCGGGGGCACGGAACTTCGGCTGGCTGGACCGGCTGATGGATCTCATGGACGGCAACGGCATCGGGGTGGTCCTGGCCACCCCGACCGCCTCGCCGCCGCCCTGGATGGGCGCCCGCCACCCGGAGACCCTGCCGCGCGACGAGGACGGCAGAACCGTGTGGTGGGGCTCGCGCCAGCAGTTCTGCGCCAGCTCCGCCGTCTACCGCGAGTACGCCGCCGCGCTCACCGAGGATCTGGCGGAGCGGTACGGCGGCCATCCGGCGCTGCGCATGTGGCACATCAACAACGAGTACTGCACGCACTGCTGGTGCGACGGTACGGCCCGGCACTTCCGGTCCTGGCTGCGGGCCAGGTACGGCGGGCTCGACACGCTCAACGAAGCCTGGGGAACGGCCTTCTGGAGCCAGGGGTACGACTCCTGGGAGGAGATCATCCCGCCCCGGCGCGCCCAGTACATGAAGAATCCCGGGCAGGCCCTGGACTTCCGGCGCTTCACCTCCGACGCGCTGCTGGAGTGCTACGTCGCCGAGCGGGACATCGTCCGGCGCCATACCCCGGCCGTCCCGGTCACCACCAACTTCATGCCGTTCTGGATCGGTCAGGACGCCTGGAAGTGGGCGGAGCACGAGGACATCGTCTCGGTCGACATCTATCCGGACCCGAAGGACCCCGGCGGCGGTCAACTGGGCGCGATGATCGGTGACATGACGCGCTCCCAGGCGAGGGGCCCCTGGGCGCTGATGGAGCAGGCGGCGGGCCCGGTCAACTGGCGGGGCGTCAACCATCCCAAACCGTACGGGCTGAACCGGCTCTGGTCGCTCCAGTCCCTGGCCCGCGGGGCCGACGCGATTCTCTACTTCCAGTGGCGCCAGTCACGGCAGGGCGCCGAGAAGTTCCACTCGGGCATGCTCAGCCACGCGGGCGAGAGGGGCCGCACCTTCCGCGAGATCAAGCGGATCGGCGCGGATCTCGCGCTGCTGGGACCGCGGGTGTCGGGCGCCCGGGTGACGGCGGAGACGGCCGTCCTGCACGACTGGGACTCCTGGTGGGCGGACCAGCAGGAGGGGCGGCTCTCCAGCCACCTCGACCACTCCCGGATCGTACGGGCCTGGCACCACGCCCTGTGGGAGTCGAACGTGCCGACCGACTTCGCCCGCCCCGACCACGACCTGAGCGCGTACCGGCTGGTCGTCGTCCCGCATCTCTATCTGCTCGACGACACCGCGATCGAGAACCTGACCGGCTATGTCGCGGGCGGCGGCACCCTGGTGTGCGGCTTCCTCACCGGGGTCGCCGACGAGGACGACCGCGTGCGGGCCGGCGGCATGGACGAGCGGCTGCGGGCGCTGTTCGGCATCCGCACGCTCCACGAGTGGTGGCCGCTCGACGCGGACGAGAGCGTGGAGTGCGACGGGTTCCGCGCGAGCCTCTGGTCGGAGGAGCTGGAACTGTCCACGGGCGAGGCCGTCGCGTCGTACCGCGCCGGTGAGCTGGCCGGGCTGCCGGCCGTCGTCCGCCGGGGCAGGGCCTGGTACCTCTCGACGCTCCCCGAACCGGCGGCCCTGCGCGCGCTGCTGGCGCGGGTGGCCGAGGGCGCCGGGGTCTCCCCCACGCTGGAGGGGCTGCCCGAGGGCGTGGAGGCGGTGCGCCGCGGCGATCTGCTCTTCCTGCTCAACCACGGCCCGAAGAGTGTCACGGTCCCGGTCGACGGCCACCATCACGAGGTGCTCGGCGACCGGCCCGTGGACGGGGTTGTCGAGCTGGACCGCTTCGGCGTCGCCGTCCTGCGCCCGCGCCCGCTCCCGGCGTAGGACGGCTCCGTACCGCACCACTCCGTACCGCACCGAGAACGCACCACGGACACACACCGCACCGCCCCAGACCTCCGCCGGCACCCCCACGGTCCTCCGTGCTCCACGGGACTTGACCGGTCGGCGAGGCCGCGGCTCCGCCCCGGCGCCGCGGTATCTCCCCCACCCATGGAAGGGACACCATGGCACCGCGTATCTGGAAACGACTGCTGCTCGCCCCGGTGGTCGCGTTCGCCGCGCTGGTCGGCTTCGCCGCCGCACCCGCACAGGCGGCGATCTGGTCCTCGTCGGACCAGTGGGGCAACTACACGACGTCCGACGGCTACACGCTCTACAACAACATCTGGGGTTCGGGCACGGGCCCCCAGACCATCTGGGCCAACTCCTCGTCCAACTGGGGTGTGTGGGCCAACCACCCCAACACCGGCGGCATCAAGTCGTACCCCAACGCCAAGAAGGTGATCGGGAAGCCGCTGAACTCGCTCTCCTCGCTGCGCAGCAGTTACAACGTCACCGTGCCGTCGTCGGGTGCCTACAACACCTCGTACGACATCTGGGACAGCAGCTACAAGTACGAGATCATGCTCTGGATGAACTACCGCGGCGCGGTGGGCCCGCTCGGCACCTCGCAGGGCTCGCTCACCCTCGGTGGCCACTCCTGGACCGTCTACAAGGGGTCCAACGGCTCCAACGAGGTGTTCTCCTTCCTGCGCACCTCGAACTCCACCTCGGGAACGGTCGACGTCCTGCCGATCCTCAAGTGGATCAAGGACACCAAGGGGTGGTGGGGCAATGTGACCGTCGGTGACGTCCAGTTCGGGTACGAGATCACCTCGTCCTCCGGCGGCCTGGACTTCACCACGAACAGCTTCTCGGTCAGCGGGAGCTGACGACGCGTCACCTTTCAGAGCGGGTTCCCGGGCGCCGCCCGGGGACCCGCGCTCTCCCGTACGGTCAGCTCCGGCTTGATCAGCACCACCTCGTCCGTGGAGCGCCCGGCGAGCTTCGCGACGACCTGCTCGACCGCGTGCCGCCCCATCTCCTGTGCCGGGACGGCGACGGAGGTCAGCGGGACGGAGGCGTGGACGGCCACCTGGTCCGGGCAGATGGCGACCACCGAGACGTCCTCGGGAACCGCGCGGCGCTGCTGGCGCAGCAGGGCGAGCAGCGGATCGGTGGCGGCCTCGTTCTGGACGATGAAGGCGGTGGTGCCGGGCCGTTCGTCGAAGATCCGGCCGACGGTGGCGGAGACCGCCGCGTAACTGCCCTCGCAGGGGCGGTGCAGCACCCGCAGGCCCAGCTCCCGGCTGCGCTCCCGCAGTCCGCTCAGGGTGCGTTCGGCGAAGCCCGTGAGCCGTTCGTAGAAGCCCGGCGCCTCGCCGATGACCGCTATCTCCCGGTGCCCGAGTCCGGCGAGATGCTCCGCGCAGAGGGCCCCGGCGGCGGCGAAGTCCAGGTCGACGCAGCTCAGCCCCGCGGTGTCGGCGGGCAGTCCGATCAGCACGGCGGGGCGGTGCGCCTCGCGCAGCGGCGGCAGCCGGTCGTCGTGCAGCTCCACGTCCATGAGGATCATCGCGTCGGCGAGGGCGCTGCCCTCGATACGGCGTACCGCGGTCGGTCCCTCCTCGCCGGTGAGCAGGAGCACGTCGTACCCGAACGTGCGGGCCGTGGTGGCGACGGCGAGGGCGATCTCCATCATCACCGGCACATACATGTCGGTGCGCAACGGCATCATCAGGGCGATGATGTTGGACCGGCTGCTCGCCAGGGCGCGGGCCCCCGCGTTGGGGTGGTAGCCGAGCTGTTCGATGCTGCGCTCGACACGCTCCCGCGTGGTGGCGGATATGGACCGCTTGCCGCTGAGGACGTAGCTCACCGTGCTGGCGGAGACTCCGGCATGCTGAGCTACATCGGCGAGGGTGACCATTCAGCTCTCCAAGGCGGGCCGGCGTGGGGGTGAAGCGCTTCGACAACACCGCCTTCGAGAGTAAGTGGCAGGCCCATGAACTGTCCATAGGCCGATCGAAGCGCTTCGACGGACTGTACCTCCGCACGATGAACGACGCTCCTCCCGCGGCCGGCCCTGGGCCGTCGCGCACGGAAGAGCGGGCCCGGCCGGAGGGGGCCGGGCCCGCTCGGGGCCACGTGCGCACGGGTGATGACAGGGCGTTGGGGGATGTTCCGTTCGGGGGCTTCTCGGCGCGTACGACGCCCCGCCCGCCGGTCAGGACGTGGGCTGGTCCGTCACGGGAGCGGAAGCGGGTGCGGGTGCGGTGGCAGGGGCAGGGGCGGGGGCTGCCGGGCGCCGGCGGAAGCGGCGCGGGCGGCGCGGCTCCTGGTCGGGGAGCCAGCCGAAGGCCATGGAGCTGCCGATGACGCCGAGGAGCAGACCGACGAAGAATCCGCCGAGGTTCGAGGTGACCCAGGAGCCGAGGGAGGTCAGCACCCCGATGACGGAGTAGAAGAGCCGCTGGGCGGGGTTGAGGATCAGCAGCAGCCCGCACACCGCCATGATCAGCGGGAGGACGTACGCGGCGACGCCACCCGCGCCCGCCTGGAGGACGACGGAGATGGACGCCTGTTCCGTCAGCAGGATCTCGCCCCCGCCGAGCAGCAGCAGGAATCCGCCCCAGAACGGGCGGCGTCCGCGCCAGGTGGCGAAGGAGCGCCGACGACGGTGCCCCCCGGCCGGGACGGTGGTCCCGGCCGGGGGGCCCGCTTCGGGCGGAACCACGCTCAGCAGCCCTTCGAGCTGAAGTTGAGATGCAGGTTGGGCAGGGTGAACCGGGCCGCCGTGGTCGCGTAGTTGGTCTGCCGCAGGTTGGTGATGACGACATGGTCGGCCTGCTGGCCGAAGACGCCGAGCGGCCCCTTGACGCCGGCCTTGGTGAAGGTGCTGGCGTCCCCGCCGATCTCGATGTTGTCGAAGTCGGCCTTTTTGCCGTTGAGTTCGGTGGAGTCGGTGGTCAGATCGGTTGCCGAGACCGGGGTGCCCTTGTCGCCCGCGGTGATGTGCAGGTACGTACCGCCGAGTTCGACGCTCTGGCACAACTTGGTGAGCTTGGCCTTCTTGATGGCGGAGACCACCACCAGCACCTGGCCGCCGGTGTCGCCGGCGTTCGGGCTGCCCTCCGCCATGCTGTCCAGGGCGCCGAACTGCTCGAAGCCCTGGGCGTCCAGACGGTCGGCGGTGACCACGAAGGGCATGCCGGAGATGGCGAACTGCGCGGCGATGGCTCCCTGGGCGGTGAGGACGACGAGGGCGGCGGCCACCGCGAACGCCGGCACACCCATGACGGCGGCCCGGCGCAGCCGTACCCTTCCCCGCCGTTCGGCTCTCTCGGGCGTTTCACCGCCGGTGACTTCGGACGTGGCCATGAGCTGCTCCTGGAGGTGTGGTGACCGGAACGAGCTTGCGCGGCGGGTCCTGGCGCGGACGGCTCCCGGCGCCGACAGGGCTTCCCGGGGTGGCGACGGCGCGGCCATGGGAGTCGAGGTGAAGTTACTCCCAGGTATCGTCGGGGTCAACAGCCTTGTGAAAATTGGGTGTTGTTCGTGTGTGCAGGCGGGCGCGGTGCGCTCGCGCACCCTCGCAGGGTGTCCGGCGGGGCGTCGGCCGGCGCAGCCGAAAACAGCCCTGACGTCTGAGTACCGTGGGTAACTTTACTCGGCGACTTCCCTCTCGGGGCCTTGACTCGATCCACCGCGGAGGTCTACAACGCTCTTGGGTTTCCTTCCGTGCCGCGCTCGTCCCCGGCACGGGAACGGGTCCATGGCGCTGGACCCGTTCCACCCTCCTGGCTCCACCCCTCTCCGTCCCGGGGCATCCTCCACTCCGTTCCGTCCTCGCCGCGCGGCGCGCACCCGGCCCCGCACGGCCGGATCCGTCCCGTGTGTGCGCCCCATGGCCGAGCCGCGGCAACGGGCGTACGGCAGGCCGCGCCCCGCACCCACCCGGGCACGTCTTTGCGTCACTCTTCTCAACTCGCCACTCGCGAAAGGGACTTCGCATGCGCGCACGACGCACTCTTCTCTCCGTCGCCGGCCTCTCCACCGTGGCCGCACTCCTCGCCATGGGTCCGGCCTCCGCCGCCGGGACCACCGCCGAGGCGGGCAATGTACTCACCTACGGCAGCGCGGCCGGTTCCGCCGTCGCCGTCGGCGATGTGCTCACGTCCTCGCTCAGCTCCGGGACGACCGTGGCGATCCGTACCACCTCCGGCGGCACCACCGGGATCACCTGCACCAGCTCGCAGTTCACCGTGGCGGTCACCGGGAATCCGGCCGCCCCCGGCACTGCCACGGAATCGCTCACCGCACACACCTTCGGCGGGTGCACCAGCAACATCCTCGGCACGACCGGGGTGCAGAGCATCACGGTCGAGCATCTGCCGTTCACCACCTCCGTCGCCTCCGGCGGGGCGCTCACGGTGGTCGCCGGGAGCGCGGGTGTGGTGCAGACGACCGTCAAGCTCAGCACCATCCTCGGCACGACGACCTGCGTCTACACCTCGGCGGGGCTGAACGGCACGACGTCCAACACCGACAACTCCATCACGTTCGCGAACCAGTTGTTCAGCCGGTCGTCCGGGCCCATCACCTGCCCGGCCACCAGCTACTTCTCCGCCAAGTACGGCCCGGTCAAGGACACCAGTCAGTCCGGCAGCCCGAGCGTGTACGTCAACTGAGCCCGGCGCGGGCCCCGTTCGCCCTCCGGCCGCCCAGGGCCGGGGGACGGACGCGGGCCGCCGGGAGACCGCCCGTCGGGGCGCCGGGGGCTGCCGTCAGGGCGCCGGCGCCCAGGCATACCGGTGTTCCGGGCGGCCGGTGTCGCCGTACTTGAGGGTGAGACCGATGTGTCCGGTGCTCTCCAGGTACTTCAGATAGCGCTGGGCCGTGGAGCGGCTGACCCCGGTGCGTTCGGCCACCTCATGGGCGGAGAGCGGCCGGCCCGCTCCGTCCAGCGCCCGCCGGATGAGGCCGACGGTCGCCGCGGAGTGCCCCTTGGGCAGTGCGGAGCGCGGGGCGTCCGCGGTCGTGAAGGCGCCGAAGATACGGTCCACCTGCTCCTGGCCCGCCTCGCCCCGGCCGCCGACGCCGTCGAGGGTGCGGCGCAGGGCGGCGTACCCGTCGAGCTTGGCGCTGAGCCCGGCGAAGCTGAACGGCTTGACGACGTACTGGAGCGCGCCGTAGCGCATCGCGGCCCGCACCGTGGCCACGTCGCGGGCCGCCGTCACCATGATCACATCGGCGTGGTGGCCGAGCTGCCGCATCCGGCGCACCAGTGCCAGGCCCGTCTCGTCCGGCAGATAGTGGTCGAGCAGCACGAGGTCGACATGGTCGCGTTCCAGGGTGGCCAGCGCCTGGGCGGCGGTGTGGGCGCGGGCCCGGACCCGGAATCCGGGCACCTGGGCCACGTACGCGGCATTGATCTCGGCGACGTGGAAGTCGTCGTCCACGACGAGGACATCGATCATTGGGGCTCCCCTGCGGCCATGAGCTGACGCTCGGGGAGCTGGTCCCCGGCGGTGTCGTCCTCCGCTGTGCCGTCCCCCGCCGCGGCGGCCGGGGCGAGCGCCTCCGGCAGGACGACGGTGAAGACCGCTCCCCCGCCCGCCCGCGCGGTGACCCGGGCCATCCCGCCGTACCGCTCCGCGAGCCGGCGCACCAGGGCCAGACCGAGCCCTCTGCCCCGGTGGAAGGCGAACGGGCCCGTCTCCCCCGGCGACGGGTGGTCCGCACCGGCCGTGAACGGCGCGCGGGCCGGGTGCTTGGTGGACCAGCCCTCGGCGAAGATCCGGTCGCGCAGCGCGGGCGGTACGCCGGGGCCGGTGTCGGAGACGCGGAGGACGGCGGTGGTGTGTTCGGCCCACAGCTCGACCTCCACGAAGGGTTCGGCGCGGTTTCCGGCGCGCCCTGTGCCACCGGGCTCCTCCCCGCGCCCGTCGCCGTCGCCGGATGGTACGCCGTCGCGCTGCCCGGCGACCGCGTCGAGCGCGTTGTCGATGAGATTGCCCAGCACGGTCACCAGATCGCGTGGGTCGACCACCCGGTCGTGCAGCAGGGTGGCGGCGGAGACCCGCAGGGACACACCGCGCTCGGCGGCGACGGCCGCCTTGCCGACGAGCAGCGCGGACAGCAGGGGGTCGTGCACACGTTCCGCGATCTGTTCCGAGGAGGAGCGGTGGGTGTCGGCGATCTCGGCGACGAAGGCGGCGGCCTTCTCGTGCCGGCCGAGTTCGAGAAGTCCGAGCACCGTGTGCAGCCGGTTGGCGTGTTCGTGGTCCTGCGCCCGCAGTGCGTCCAACAGCCCCTGGGTGCTGTCGAGTTCACGTCCGAGCTGTTCCAGCTCGGTGCGGTCCCGCAGGGTGACGACGGCGCCGCCGTCCCGGGTCGGCATCCGGTTGGCGACCAGGACCCGGCTGCCGCTGACCGTCAGCAGATCGGTGCCCGTCACACGTCCCGCGAGGACGTCCGTGGTGCGGCCGGGCGGCAGGACCTCGTCCAGGGCGCGCCCGGTGGCGTCCGCGCCGAGCCCCAGCAGCCGGCCCGCCTCGTCGTTGGCCAGCCGGATCCGGCCGTGCCGGTCACAGGCGACGACCCCCTCCCGTACGCCGTGCAGCATCGCCTCGCGCTCGTCGAGGAGGGCGGAGATGTCGGCGAAGGCGACCCCGTGGGTACGGCGGCGCAGCCGGCGGGAGACCCCGTACGCGGCCAGCGCCCCGACGGCGAGCGCCGCACCCGCGCAGAGCAGCAGGGCCGGTACGGCGTCGAGCAGCCGCTCCCGCACACTGGCGTACGCGATGCCGACCGAGACGGCGCCGACGATCCTTCCTCCGGGGCCGAGGAGCGGCACCTTGGCGCGGGCGGAGCGGCCCAGGGTGCCGGCGTCGATCTGCCGGATCTCGTGGCCGGAGAGCGCGACACTGGGGTCGGTGGAGACATGGCGGCCGATCTCGGCGGTGTTGGTGTGGGACCAGCGCACACCGCGCGTGTCCATCACCACGACGTAGAGCGCGTCCGTGGCCCGCCGGATCTGCTCCGCCTCGGTCTGCACCGGGCCCCGGGCGGTCGGCGCGGTGGTGAGCACCTCCCTGGCGATGTCGGGATCGGCGGCGGTGGTCTGTGCGATGGCGAGGGCGCGGTGCATCGCCTCGTCGTCCAGCTCGGAGCCGAGAGGGGCCAGGAAGAGGCAGGTGGCGAGAGTCATCACCCCGGTGGTGAGGGCCAGTTGCGCCGCCAGCACCTGGGCGAAGACACGGCGGGGCCAGCGCACACGCATATGTCCTCCTCCGTGTCGGGCCCGCCGGCCGCTTCCCTGTCCGCGGACCCGCCCGGCGGTCCGTCCGTCCGCCCGCCGGTCCGTTCCGCCACGGCGACCGACATCTCCGCGCAACACCGTGGTGAACGCAACGTAAGCCGCCGGGAAGCCGCTGCCCAGCCCTGTGCGCCTCTTTTTGTCGTCATGGAGTGAGCAGAACGAGCAGAACGCCGTTTGCGCGCACAACGACGGGTTGCGCCCACAAGACTGCCGCTGTGGTCCGGGTCGCTCCTAGCCTCCCGGGCCATGAGCAGTCACACGAGCCCAGCCATCGAGCTGCGGGGAGCGAGCAAAGCGTTCCGGACCCCGTCGGGAGCGCTTCACACCGCCGTCAGGGATCTGGATCTGACGGTCGGCCGCGGCGAGTTCGTCGCCGTGGTCGGCCCCACCGGATGCGGGAAGTCGACCACGCTGACCCTGGTCAGCGGACTGGAGGAGCCCACCGAGGGCGAGGTGCTGGTGGCCGGGGAGCCGGTCGACGGCATCGGTGACAAGATCGGATTCGTCTTCCAGCAGGACGCGGTGTTCCCCTGGCGCACCGTGCTGTCCAATGTGATGGCGGGCCCGCGCTTCCGGGGCGCGCCCAAGGCGGAGGCCAGGGAGCGGGCCCGTGCCTGGCTCGCCCGGGTCGGGCTCTCGTCCTTCGAGGACCGCTACCCCCACCAGCTCTCCGGCGGCCAGCGCAAGCGCGTGGCCCTCGCGGCGACCTTCGTCAACGACCCCGAACTCCTCCTCATGGACGAGCCGTTCTCGGCGCTCGACGTGCAGACCCGCGCGCTGATGTCCGACGAGCTGCTGGAGCTGTGGGCCGGGACGGGCGCCTCCGTCGTCTTCGTCACGCACGACCTGGAGGAGTCCATCGCCCTCGCCGACAAGGTCGTGGTGATGACGGCCGGTCCCGCGACCGTCAAGGAGGTCTTCACGATCGACCTGCCGCGGCCCCGCAAGGTGGAGTCCGTACGGCTCGAACCCCGGTTCGTCGAGATCTACCGGGAGATCTGGTCGTCGCTCGGCGAAGAGGTCCGGATCACCCGCGAGAGGGGTGCGGCCGATGCCGCCTGAGACCGTGACCGCCGCCGCGGTCCCCGCGAAGCCCGCCACCGGTACGGACCAGGGCGGGGGCGGCGACCGTACCCGGGCCCGGGCGCGTGCCGCGCGCAACCGCCGGGTCCTGGTGTACGGGGCCCGGGTCCTGCTGCTCATCGCCCTGATCGGGATGTGGGAGTGGCTGGCGAGGGCGGCCGTCATCGACCCCTTCAACTTCTCGATGCCGTCGAAGATCTGGGACCAGATCACGCAGTGGGCCGTGCACGGCACACCCCAGGGCCCGCTGTGGGAGCAGGTCTGGTACACGCTGTACGAGGCGCTGCTCGGCTGGGTCATCGGGGTGACCGGCGGTGTGGTGCTGGGGATCGCGCTCGGCCGGGTCCGCTTCCTCGCCGATGTGCTCGGCCCGTACATCAAGGTGCTCAACGCGCTGCCGCGGATCGTGCTCGCGCCGATCTTCCTCATCTGGTTCGGGCTCGGTCCGGCCTCGAAGGTCGCCTCCGCGGTCGTGCTGGTCTTCTTCCCCGTCTTCTTCAACGCGTTCCAGGGGGCGCGGGAGGTGAGCCGCGATCTGGTGGCCAACGCGCGGATCCTCGGCGCGAGCAACCGTCAGGTCACCCTTCAGGTCGTGATCCCCTCCGCCACCTCGTGGATCTTCACCAGCCTGCATGTCAGCTTCGGCTTCGCGCTGATCGGCGCGATCGTCGGCGAGTACATCGGGGCGACGAAGGGCATCGGGCTGCTGGTATCCGCCTCGCAGGGCACCTTCAACGCCGCCGGGGTGTACGCGGCGATGGTGATCCTCGCGGTCGTCGCGCTGCTCGCCGAGGCGCTGCTGACCTTCCTGGAGAAACGCCTCTTCCGCTGGAAGCCCGTCGAGTCCGGCGCCGAGCGCTGACACCCGTCCCGCCGCCCCGCCCGCTCCCCGCCCAGAGCTGTTCCACCGTGCTTCTTCCCGCTTCTCCTCACAAGGACGTGACCATGCGTACGCACCTCAGAATGTCGGCGGCCGCGGCCTCCGCGCTGCTCGCCCTGTCCACCCTGACCGCCTGTGGCGGCGACTCCTCCGCCGAGGGCTCCGGCGGGACGGTGAAGATCATGGTGGGCGGCCTGGACAAGGTCATCTATCTGCCCGCGATGCTCACCCAGAAACTGGGCTACTTCGCCGAGGAGGGTGTCGACGTACAACTCCTCACCGAACCGGCGGGGGTGCAGGCCACCACATCGCTCGTCTCCGGCGACGTCCAGGGTGTGGTGGGTTTCTACGACCACACGCTCGATCTCCAGGTCAAGGGCAAGCAGGTCGAGTCGGTGGTGCAGCTCTCGCACGCCCCCGGTGAGGTCGAGGTCGTCTCCGAGAAGGCGGCGGCCGGGCTGACCTCCCCCAAGGACTTCAAGGGGAAGAAGCTCGGGGTCACCGGTCTCGGCTCGTCCACCGACTTCCTCACGAAGTACCTCGCGGTCAACGACGGGGTGTCGACGGACGAGTTCTCGACCGTGGCGGTCGGAGCGGGGCAGACCTTCATCTCCGCGCTCCAGCAGGGCTCCATCGAGGGCGGTATGACGACCGACCCGACGGTCGCGCAGATCCTGGACAAGAAGCTCGGCAAGGTCCTGATCGACATGCGGACGCCCGAGGGTTCGAAGCAGGCGCTCGGCGGACCGTACCCCTCCTCCAGTCTCTACATGAACACCGACTGGGTGAACGGGCACCGGGAGACCGTGCAGAAACTGGCCAACGCCATGGTGAAGACGCTCCGCTGGATGGCCTCGCACTCCCCCGAGGAGATCGCGGCGAAGATGCCCGCGGACTACGCGCAGGGCGGCAAGGAGCTGTACGCCCAGTCGATCAGGAGCACGCTGCCGATGTTCACGACGGACGGTGTGATGCCCGCCGACGGCCCCGAGACCGTCGAGCGGGTCCTGAAGGCGTTCAACCCCAACCTGAAGAACGCCAAGGTCGACCTGGAGAAGACGTACACGACGGAGTTCGTGAAGAAGGCCGGGTGACCACGCCGTAGACTGTCGCCCTCGTGGGGGCCGTCGGGGGTTGTGGTAGGAGAGCACATGCATGGCCGGCCCGATGTGGCGGACGCGTCCGCACATCCAGGTCCCCCCGACAGGCTCGACGAACTGCTCTATCTGGTCGGCCGGCAGGCATGGCGGCCGGACGTGGGGGTCCAGGGAGTCGTCGACTGGCTCCACCGGCAACTCGGCACGGAGGTCGCCCTCGTCGGCCGCGCGCACACGGTGGAGCTCTCGACCCCCGGTTTCCCCCGGGAGATCCTGCCCGCGCTCGAACCGGTGCTCACCCGGCTGGCCACCGGCCGGATGGCCGCCGCCGCCACCGAGGTCGGGGCGGTACGCGTACGGCTGGAAGGGGTCGGCACCGATGACCCGCGCCGGGTGCTCGTCCTGGCCGGGGCGGACCGGCTGACCGGCACGGAGGCGGCCGCGGCCTCGCACACCGGCCACATCATCGCCCTGCTGCACCGGGCCCGGGCGGCCGACACGGCTCTGCGCGACTACCAGGAGAAGGCGCACCAGATGCGTGTGGCCCTCTTCATGGCGCTCATGGCGGGCGACACCGTCCTGGCCCGGCGGATGACCACCGGGGCCGTTCCCGAACTGCTGGGCGCCGACCGGATCCGCGTCCATCTGCTGCGCTGCGCGCCCGCCGAGCGCGACCGGATCGCCCAGGCCCACCAGGACCCGTCCGGCTACCACGGCCGGGCCATGATGGTGCGCTGCCCGGTCTACGACGAGCATCTGATCTGCCTCGTCGCCGAGAACAAGAACGAGAACAAGAACGAGGACGAGAACGAGGACGGGATCGATCCGCCGGAGCTGGCCGGCGTGCTGCGCGAACTGGTCGCCGACCGCGAGGAGTACGCCCTGGGCATCAGCACCCCGCACCCGCTGCGCGCGACGGCCGAGGCGTACGAAGAGGCCCGGCACGCGCTGGCGGTGGCCGGGAACACCGCGGGCAGGGTGGCCCGCTACCAGAGCCGGGAGCCGCTGGAGCGGCTGCTGCCGCGCGAGGAAGCACTCGCCTGGGCGCGCGCCCTGCTGCGCCCGCTGCGGTCCCTGCCGGAGCTGACCGCCGAGACCACCCGGCTCGCCCTGTTCTTCCCCCGGTCAGGGGTGGCCGCCCTGCTGGGCATCAGCCGTAACACCGTCACCGCGCATCTCGCACGCTCCGAGGCCGCGCTCGGCCTCGATCTCCGGGACGTCCGCGCGCGGGCCGCGCTCACCCTGGCCCTGGCCGTCACCACACTGCACCAGGACGGCGAAGCCGCCGGCGCGCCGGCGCCCTGGTCCGGTACGGAGCCGCCGTCCGGCGACGGGACGGCCGCCGCGTGGGCGGCGGAATTCCTCGCTCCGCTGCACGGCGTCCGCCACGGTTCCGTCCTCGACACGCTCCGTGCCTGGATCGAGTCGAACGCCGACGCGCGGCGGACCGCCCTGCGCCTCGGCAGCAGCCGTACCACGGTCGCGGCCCGGCTGCGCACCGCGGAGCGGCTGCTGGAGCGTGATCTGCTGTCCACCGGCTCGGGTGTCCACGAACTCGTGTACGCCTTCCACTTCTCGGGGCTGAGCCCGGGGCTCACGACGGGGGGCCGGGCGTCCGACGGGCCGGACGACTCTCCGTGACCAGGACGGGCCGCGAACGGAGCGCCCGGCTGTGCACCGTGCGCACTCCGGCCGCGGATTTGGGCGCCGTGACCACCGAAACTCGCTTTCGCACAGGTGGGTGATCGCGGTGTACTCGTCCCCGGCAGCGCTTCCGGCCGCCCCGCACGGGGGACGGGGCGGCCGGGCTCTCGCCGGTGTGCGCGGCAGGGCGGCCCGGACCGGGTCCGCCCGCCGCGCGGATTCAGATGCGCCAGCCCCGTATCCGGTCCGCGGCCTGATAGACGTTGGCCTTGCCCGACTGGATGGCGCGCACCAGGTCGACGAGCGCCCCGTACGGCGGGTCTATGCCCTCGCCCGAGGCGTGCATGTACGCGGCGGCCACCTGGCAGGCGTACAGGCTGTTGCGGTACGGCAGCGGCTCCAGCCGTACGAGGGTGTGGATGAGGGCCGCGGCGCGCCAGGACACGTCGGGTTCGCTCGTGGCCGGGCGCGGGATACGCGTCTTGTGCCGGGCGACCGCCGCGACGAGCGCGGAGTAGTCGGCCACGGACACGTCCTCCGGGACGGCCTGCTCCTGTACGTCCAGGAGCCAGGCCACGTCGATGTACAGGACGGGCATCAGGCGGCTTCCACCTGCTGCCTGGCGCCCGGAGCCGGTGGCACCTCGCCCGCGAACGCCTCGTCGAACTCGCCTCGGTGCTGCTCGCCCCAGGCGACGGCGTAACGGACGAACTGCAGCCGCTGCTGCTCGCGCAGAGGCAGGTCGTGAACGTACTGCTTGAGCGACTTGCCCTCGGCGGCGGCCGCGGCGCGGACGGCTTCGAGTTCGTCTTCGGTGAAGCTGATGTTGAGTGACGGCATACCCCTACGGTACCTAACAGGTACCACGCCGGGAAAGCGGGCGGTCCTCCACCTTCCCTCACTCCTCGTCGGGCAGGTGGTGGGCGAACTCGATCCCGCTCAGATTGCACCGCCCGTCGTGGTTGTCATAGATCCGGATCCGCCGGTACGACGCCCGCCGCTCCAGCCTCACCTCGTACCAGCGCGCGGTGTCGACGCCGCTGACGGTGTACAGATCGTGCCAGGCCACCCCGTCGTCGGAGCCCTTGACGACAGTGCCGTCGGCGCGGGCGAGCCGGTCCGCGCGCGGCAGCAGCCGGATCATGTCGATCACGACGGGGCCCGCGTCCCCGGCGTCGACGTCGATCCAGCTCTCCGCCGCCAGGGTGTCGGTGTACGTCGCGTCGTCACCGTCGAAGGCCCGCCAGCCGTTCGACGCCCTGGTGCCGGTGCCCGGCCACTGGACCGTCGACGCCTCCACCATCGACGGTGTCACCGGGAACGTCCGCAGCAGGGTGTCGACCGGGACCAGCAGGTCGTTCGCCGCGTACACCGCGTCGATCAGCGCGTCCTCACCGGCGCCGGGCCGGCCGGCCGCCGTACGGATCCGGGCCAGCTCCGCGGTGAACGCGGCGAAGCTCCGCCTCGTCCACGTGTCGGCGGCGACCGCGTCCGCGCGCGCCAGCACCGCCGCCAGGCTCTCCGCCCTGGCCTCGGCGGGCTGCGCGGTGACCCGTGTGCCGCCGCCCGTCGTCGTCGCCACCACCTTGTAGTAGCGGGTGCCGTGCCGCAGCGACCCGTCGGTGAAGGCGAGGTCGCGGGTGCCGGAGACCAGGGTCTGCCAGCCGCCCGGGTGGGTCGCGGGATCGGTAAGAGCCGTACGCGGGTCCGTCGTGCGGTGCAGGGTGAAGGTGAGCGCGTCCTCCGGCTTGTTCCAGCGGACGACGGTCTCGTCCGCCTTCCGCTCCACGAAGGCGAGGACGGCGGTGAGGTCCACGGACGCCAG
The DNA here is from genome assembly GCF_044763125.1 of Streptomyces sp. NPDC096310. Taxonomy (NCBI): domain Bacteria; kingdom Bacillati; phylum Actinomycetota; class Actinomycetes; order Kitasatosporales; family Streptomycetaceae; genus Streptomyces; species Streptomyces sp. NPDC096310. The sequence continues at coordinate 83,896 of NZ_JBIWFO010000020.1, forward strand.
GGCGACCCGGGAGAACACCGCGTCCCCCGTCACCCCGAGCCCGGCGTGCACGGTGTACGGGAAGGGCGTGAACAGCGAGCCGACCGAGGTCCACAACGCTCCGTCGGCGGAGACGAGCGCCTGGACCCGGTGGGTGGAGAAGTCGCGTACGAGCCGCAGGTACGGGGTGGCCGCCGCGGTGTGTCCCGTCAGGTCCACGGCGAACGGACTGCGCCGGTCGTCCTGCCAGTCGTGGCGGCTGTCACGGGTGCGGTTCTCCAGGACGAGCCCGCCGTCCCGGCCGGCGCCGAAGTACACATAGCGGGTGTTGGCGGCGAGCCGGTCCCTGAGCATCAGCCCGGTCAGCGCACCGCGGTGGGTGTCGAGGCGCGCGGTGAGCGCGAAGCTGCCCGCGCCCGGGCGGCTGACATAGTGCAGGGCGTCCTCGATCTCCCGCGCGGCGAGCCGGTAGTCGTCGCCCTCGCCGAGCCCCGCGCCCTTGGCGCCCAGGATCCGGACGGTGGCGCCCCGTACGGCGGTCGATCCCCGGCGCGCGGCGCCGAGCGCGTCGTCGCGCCAGCCGGAACGCGCCGTCCCCGGGGAGGCCGAGGAGGGCAGCTCGGCGCGGACGGCGTGGGAGGTCCAGCCCGTCCCGTACCGGTTCACGGCGGTCACGGTGTAGTAGTACGTGGCGCCGGTGCGCGCCGTGCGGTCGAGGTAGTGGCGGCCCGTCGCCCGGCCCGCGAGGAGGGTGAAGGGGCCGGTCCTCCTGGTGGCTCTGCGGATCTCGTAGTGGGTGGCTCCCGCCGTGGTCTGCCAGGTGACTGCGAGGGCTTCGTCGCCGGGCAGGACGGCGACGAAGTCGACGTGGGCCGGGGGGAGTTCGCGCTCCAGGTCGGTGGACAGCCGCAGCACCAGGCCGCTCTTCGGGCCGATCTCGACGGCGCCCGCGCGGACCGGGAGGTGTCTGCCGGAGACCAGGTCGAGCACGGTCGTGCCGCGGTGCCCGGCCGGCAGCTCCACCGTGAAGGTCCGTTCGTTGCCGTACACCGCGCGCGTGGTGTTGAACGCGAACAGATACCGGCCGTAGCGGGCCGTCAGCAGGTCCGGGTAGCCGGAGTAGGCGTGGTCCGCCTCGAAGTTCTCCCGGCGTACCGTGCCCACGCCCGGCTGATACGTGATGGGGGCGATCTCGCCCGCCAGCGCCTGCGGGGCGGTGGAGTCGCCCGTCTGCTGATCCTCCATGAAGTCGACGTCGATGTTGTCCATCCGGGCGTAGTAGTCCTCGTACGGGAACCGCCCGTTGGTCCGGATCTGGACGACATGGTCGTGGGTGCGGTGCAGGACATGCAGACGGCCGTTGCGGGCGAAGCCGCGCTGGCGTTCGTTGAGCTGGCCGAAGAGCCGCAGGTCGCCGTCGCGCATCGAGACGAACACGCAGTCCACGTCGACCCACGCGAACCGCTCGTAGTCGGCCGGTCGCACCCCGAGCGCGGCGATCTCGGCGGGGGTGTAGCAGGCGAAGTCCGTCTGGGGGTGAACCACCCCGGCGGGCGGCTGCCGGACGAGATACGCGTAGGTGTCACCGAGTGCGAGATCATACTTGATCTTGCTCATGACCGCGGGGAAGACGTTGAAGTACTGGTGGTCGGCGAGCTGTTGCTGGAAGAAGCCGACGGCGGCGCGCGCGTGCTCCCAGGTCTCCCGCCACTCCTCGCCGCTGTACCGGCCGGGGTTCTCCCTCATGTGCCGGGCGAGCGAGACATAGCCGAGGAAGCGGCCGCACTCGGACTGGCGCAGGGCGTAGCCGGGGAAGCCCGGGTAGCTGGTGTTGCGCTCGTCCACCACCATTTCCATGCGCATGACACGTTTGCCGTTGTCGTCGAGGCTGGTGTGGCGGGCGTAGCCGCGGGCGTGCAGATTGCGCAGGGCGATCTTGAGGATGTTGTCGTTGAGCGCCTCGTCGCCCCGGTGGCCGAGTGTGCGGTGGAACCACTCGGGCAGGTAGTTGGTGGACTCGCCGTAGTTGGCGACGTAACCGTTCTCCCGGGTGTGACCGGCCTCGGTGACGGTGGTGTAGTGCCGGCCCAGCGGCACTCTGCGCACGATGTTGCCGTCCTGGTCGAGCTTGCTCCTGGCCAGGCCCTTGACCACGTAGCGGCGGTAGTCCTCGGTCCAGCGGGCGGTGGTGTCGTGCTGGAAGAGCGAGTGGAAGAGGTCCAGGTCCTGCCCGTCGGGGCCGACCAGCACCTCCTCGCCGAGGAACGGCTCCCAGCCCAGCGCCTCCCCCGCGATGCGGTGGCTGCGCGCCCGGCCCTCGTAGAACGGTGAGCCGATCACGCGCAGCCCCTCGTGCGCCTCCCATGCGCCTTCGTAGGTGTACATGACCTGGTTGAAGATGTACGAGAGCCGGGAGCGCGCGTAGTCGAAGTTGGCCTTGAGTACCCGTTCCCAGGCGCCGCGCCGGGTGAGCGGGCCGCCGTCCAGGCCCACGCCCTCCAGCGAGGTCTCGCCGTCGCTGGTGCCCGTGGTGAACTCCTCGTCCAGGAAGGCCTCGAAGGCGGCGCGACCGAGGATCCCGGGGTCGGCGATGACATTCTCGACGATGTACAGAGCCTCCCCCAACGCCCCGTAGAAGCCGCCCCAGTCGCCTTGATGGCCGCCGCGCGCCAGCAGCATGGTGTTGGCGTAGTAGTCCCTGGTGTGGTTGTCCACCACCTTGAACACCCGGGCGAGGGCGGCCTTCCGCTCGGCTGTGGACCGCGCCGGGCACCAGCCGGCCATGGCCAGCGCGGAGCTGTAGAACCGCAGTTCGTCCTCGTAGCGCACGAGGGAGAGCCGGCCGTTCGCGCTCGCGTCGACCTTGGCCGAGCAGTCGTCGAAGAGCGTGACCTGCGCGGCGGTGAATCCGTCGATCAGTCTCCGCTTCCCGGCCTCGTCGAGGTCGGGGACGGTGTCGGTGGTGGGGCGGAAGTCGCCGAGCGGCTCCGCGCTCACATCGAGATACGCGGCGGTGTGGGTGTAGGCGGCGTGGTAGCCGCGGGAGGCGGCGGTCACCGGGGCGCTGAACGCGGCGTCGTAGGTGCGCAGGGTGATCTCCGCGCGCTCCTGGCCGCGGGTGGACTCCAGTGGCAGCATCACGGTGGCGTAGTGGAAGCGGCCGGGCAGCGGCTTCACGGTGCCGGGGTTGAGGGCTTCGTAGTCGCCCGAGCGGCGGTAGCCGATCTGTTCGCCGTTGATGTACGCGATGGTCTTGTACCCGGAGGAGTCCCCGCCCCAGAACTTGACCGTCAGATAGTTCTGGTGGACCGGGTCGACCGCCAGGGTGAAGGTGAGGTCGCCGCCCTTCAGAGTGGGCGGTTCGAGCGGCTTCGCCACCCGTGCCCTGTCCCCGGCCTGACCGTCGGTGATCTCCGATGGGCCGGTGCGCAGCCCGTGCGCGGCCTCGGAGTCCGGGGCGCCGAAGTCGAGTCTGTCCAGTGGACCGGCGGCGTCCCCGCCCGGATCCGGGCGGCCGGCGGCGTGAGTGGCGGCGACGGCCGGGCCGCCGCCCCACAGCCTGCCGCTCACCACGGCCGTACCGGTGGAGGCGGCGGCCGTACGGAGCACATTCCTCCGGGTGAACTCGCTTGCCATGTCAGTGGTCCTCTCGGCGGACGGTGGGAGCAACGGAGAGGTGGGGGGTGACTGCTGTACGGGCCGGGTTACTTGAGGCTGCCGAGGGTGACCCCGGAGCGCCAGTAGCGCTGCATCGAGATCATCAGGATCACCATGGGGACGAGGGAGACGATGGAGCCGACCACCACGAGACCGGTCAGGTCCACGGAGCTGTCGACCTTCACCTTCAGCCAGGAGTAGAGGCCGAGCATGACGGTCCACTTCTCGCTGCTGCGCAGGAAGACGAGGGGACCGAAGAAGTTGTTCCAGGCGCCCACGAATCCCAGGAGGAAGATCGTGGCGGCCCCGGTCGACATCAGCCGGGCGCCGATCCGGAAGAAGATCCGGTATTCGCCCGCGCCGTCGAGACGGGCCGCCTCCAGGAGTTCGGGCGGGATGGCCCCCTCGGCGTACACCTTGGCGAGATAGACGGAGAAGGCGTTGAAGAAGCCGGGCACGATGATGGCCCACGGTGTGTCGATCATCCGCAGGTCCGTGTAGAGCAGGAAGGACGGGATGGTCAGCAGGGCGCCGGGGATCAGGAAGGAGCCGATGACGCAGCCCATCAGGACGCCTCGCCCCCGGAACTCGTAGAGCGCGAGGCCGTAGCCGCAGGCGACGCAGATCACGGTCATCCCGATGGTGCTCGCGAAGCCGTAGAAGAGGGTGTTGCCCATCCACTTCAGGAAGATGCCGTCCTGATAGGTGAAGAGGGCCCGTACGTTCTCCCAGAGATGGAACTCCGAGAACCACAGTCCGTTGGTGGTGTAGAGGTCGCGCTGGCCTTTGGTCGCGGCGACGAGCAGCCACCACACCGGGGCGAGGGAGTAGAGGGTGAAGAGCGCGAGCCCGGTGAGGACGAGCGCCTTGGTGCGGGTGGTGTGCCGGACGACACCGCCCGTCGTACGGGGGCGTGCCGAGGGGGCCGCGTCGGGGGTGTCCTGGGCCGCCGCGGGCGCGGGGGGCCGCCGTGTCGTCGTGGTCATGAGGTGGGCGCCTTGTTCGTGAGCCGGTAGAAGACGGCGGAGGCGACACCGACGACCAGCGCGAGGATGATCGAGAGCGCGGCCGCGTAGTTGAAGTCGCCCTGTGCGAAGGCCCAGTCGTAGATGGCCATGATCGGGGTGAAGTCCCGGGTCACGGTCTCCGGTGTCATCGACCGGAAGAGCATCGGGTCGCTGAAGATCTGCAGGGTGCCGATGATGCTCAGTACGGTGGTGAGCACCAGGGAGCGGCGGACCAGCGGGACCTTGATCGACCAGGCCGTGCGCCAGGCGGAGGCGCCGTCGACCCGGGCGCTGTCGAAGAGTTCGCGCGGCACGGACTGGAGCGAGGCGTACAGGATGAGCATGTTGAAGCCGATCGCGCTCCAGGCCGTCAGATTGCCGATGGACACCCAGATCATCGAGCCGCTGTAGAAGTCCGCGTCGATGCCCAGGAGCGCGAAGAAGGGGGTGAGCGGCCCGACGACCGGGCTGTAGATGTAGACCCAGATCAGGGTGGCGACGATACCGGGGATCATGTACGGCACGAGGAGCAGGATCCTGAAGCGGCCGGCGATCCGCGCCCTCACCGAGTCGAGCAGCAGGGCGAGTCCGAGGCTGGCGAGCTGGATCAGCGGGATGCTGACGGCGGCGAAGAGGGCCACCCGGCCCAGGGAGCCCCAGAACCTGGCGTCCTCCAGGCCGCGCAGGAAGTTGTCGAACCCGGAGAACTCGACGGTCTTGGCGCCGAATCCGAGCCCCGATCCCTTCTCCGTGTAGAGGCTCTCCTTGAGGGCGATCACCATGGGAACCACGGTGAAGAGCAGGAATCCGAGGAAGAAGGGGAAGGTGAAGGAGGCGCCCTTGAAGGCCATGACCCGCCGCCATGTGAGGGGCGTGGCACGGGCCGGGGCTGGTGTTTCCACGGCCACGGTTCAGCCCTCGACGTTGATGTTCTTCGACTTCAGATCGTCGACCGTGAACTTCTGCAGGTGGTCGAGGGCCTGGCGGACCGTGATCTTCTTGGTCACGATCTTCGCCCACTGGTCCTGGAGTTCGGTGAAGACTCCGGTGTAGTTGGGTCCGACGACCCAGGTGTCCCTGGCCCCCTTCACGGCCTTGAGGATGACCGGCCTGGCCTCGCTCTTGCGCGGGCCGAAGAGCTTGTCGGGGACGACCGAGTCGACCCAGGGCGAGGGGTCCTTGACGGCGCCGGGCCAGCTGTACTGCTTGGTGTCCTTCTGGTAGCTGGCGTCGATGCCCGCCTTGGTGGTGTTCATCCACACACCCGCCTCCACGGCCTCCTTCGGGTGCGCGCAGCCCTTCGGGACGAGCAGCGCGGTGCCGTGGGCGGGCGCGGTGAACTGTGGCGCGTCCGTGAACTGCGGGAGGTCGACGGGCTGCCAGTCCCCCATGGACTTCTTGTAGTTCAGCTCGTAGGCGGGGAGCTGCCACGCCTGGGTGGGCAGGGAGACCATCTTCCCGGAGTCGAAGTAGTTGATCAGTGCGGGACGGTCCATATAGGTCTGGTTGGCGACCAGGTCGTTGTCGACCAGCCGCTGGACGATGTCGCCCGCCTTGAGGGACTCCGGCGAGAGGAAGTCGACCTTCCAGGTGTCGCCTTCGGCCTTGTACCAGCTTCCGCCGGCCTGCTGGACCAGGTTGACGAGGGTGGACGGGTCCTCGCCGGCCAGGTTCATCACATGGACGCCGTGTTTCTTCAGTTTCTGGCCCGCGGCGATCAGTTCGTCCCAGGTGGTGGGTACGGCGACACCGTACCGGTCGTAGACCTTGCGGTTGATCACCATGAAGGACGGCTGGTAGCCGATCGGTACGCTGTAGTAGCGGCCGCCGGCCTGCGCGGACGGCAGCGAGGGCGCGTTGTACACGCCCCTGTCGACGTACGGCTGGACGAAGTCGGTGACATCGTCCAGCAGCCCCTCGCCGACCAGCCCGGGGATCTCGCCGAAGTTCTTCACCAGACAGGGCACGCCCTTGCCCGAGGCCACCACGTTGCGCAGGTTGGCGGCGGTACCCGGGTTGTCGGCCTGTTTGACGACCTTGATCCTGATGGTGTCGTGCGCCGCGTTGAACGCGTCGGCGACGGGCTGGACCACCTTCGTCTCGTCCCAGGACCAGAACTCCACGGTGACGGGCCCCTTCGAGGCGGTGTCGTCCCCACTGCCCCCGCCTCCGCAGCCGGCCAGGACGACGGACAGCACCACGGTGGTCGCGGCGGTCACTCTGAAGTGCGTGCGAGGCATGACACCCCTCCTCGGGAGGTTCGGGCACGGAAGAGGAAGCCGACTTCCTGATTGCGGCACAGCGTCATAGAAATCGGTCTCTACGGAAGCTAAGCGCAGCGCACTCGTTGGGCAAGGTGTCGGGCACGAAAATATTTCGCCACCACCCATCCTTGCCCTGTACAGGCGGCTCAGCGTGGGGAGTAGACAGCGGTGGCGCGTCACACGCGTCCGGACATGGCTCCGCCCACGGTTAGAGATCGGTTTCTAACCGTGGGCGGTATGCCGTGGATGACGAGGGTGGGACTCAGCGGCGGGGACGCACCGTCGAGCCGCGTACGACGATGTGCGTGCCCAGCATCTGGTGCTGCGCGTCCGGGAGTTCACGCCGGTGCAGGGCGAGCCGTACGGCGGTGCGTCCCAGCTCCTCGTGCGGGATGCTGACGGTGGTGAGGGCCGGGTGCAGATCGATGGCGACCGGGATGTCGTCGTACCCCACCACGGACACGTCCTCGGGGACCCGCACACCGCCCTCGCGCAGCGCCTGGAGCACCCCGGCCGCCACCATGTCGGTGGCGGCGAACACGGCGTCGAACACGGCTCCGGACGCGCGGAGTTCGGTCGCGGCGCGGTATCCGAACGAGCGGGTGAACTCACCGTCGACGATCAGCGCGGGATCGGCCTGACGGCCCAGGGCCTCATGGGCGCGCAGGAACCCCTCGACACGCTGGCCGCTGGTGGACAGGCCGGGGACCCGCCCGAGGAAGGCGATCCTGTGGTGTCCCAGGCTCAGCAGGTGGGTCGTCATGGCGAAGGCGCCGTTCTCGTTGTCGTACTCGACCACGGTGGCGGGCACCCCCTCGCCGAGCGGGGGCCGCCCCACCAGCACCAGCCGCGAGCCGGCCCGGTCCAGGGCGTGCGCGAAGTGTGTCATGCGCTCCTGGTACTCCCTGTCGTCCCAGGCACCACCGACGACGATGACGGCGTCGGCGCGCTGCTCACGCATCATCTCCACAACGGCCAGCACCCGCTGCGGGTCGCCGTGGGTCGTGCACAGCATGCACAACCGCCCCTCGGCGGCGGCCTGTTCCTCGACACCACGGGCGACATGGGCGTAGAAGGGGCCGGTGACGTCGTCGACGACGAACGCCACCGTCTTGTTGGTGGATCCGCCGAGCGCCCGCGCGTGCGCGTTGACGACGTAGTCCAGCTCACGCATGGCGCGCAGCACCCGGGTACGGGTGGCCGCGGCCACCGGATAGGTACCACCGAGCACCCGCGAGACCGTCGAGGCGGACACCCCGGCGCGTTTGGCGACGTCCCTGACCGTCGACGCTTCCTTACCGGTCGAACCCGTCGCGTTCATGTCCACGTGTGTGTCCCCTCGGCCTGCCGCCTGCGTTGCGCTCACGATAGTGGAGCCGCGGCACGGGAGAGCCGCAGCAGACGGGCCGACGGCGCGCGCGGCAGATCGACCCGCAGCCGTCCGTTCTCCGCGTCGAGCACCGCGCCGCCGGGCGCCACCCGTGGGTAGACGGGGACGACGGTGTGGGTTCCCGCGGGGACGGGCAGCTCGCACACCTCCTCGGGGCCGCCTCTGCGCCAGATCGCCAGCAGTGTCTCCGTACCGGTGTCGAGGGCGAGCGCGAGCCAGTCGTCGCGCCAGCCGGGCAGCCCGAGCGGCCAGGACGGTACGGCGCGCGCCAGGGTGCGGCGGTAGCCGCGGTAGCTGTCGAGCGCCTCGGTGACCAGGGCGAGCCGTTCCGGTGGGAGCAGGTCGATCCGGCCGCTGAGGTGGACCCGGCCGAGGAGCGCGGACACCAGGGTGAAGACGGTCTCCTCCTCGCTCTGCCCCGGCTGCGGATACGCCCAGACCGCGCCCTGTTCCGGCGGTACGGCGACGGGCGCGGCGGCGGCCACGGCGGCGATGAGCAGGGCGTCCTGCTGATCGGTCAGGGACTGTACGGGGACGTGCGCGAGGGTGGCGTGGTCGATGCGCATGCCTCCGGCCGCGCAGCCCTCCAGGACGAGGCCGGGGTGGCGGTCGTGGACGCCGTCGAGCCAGCGGAGGTAGGCGCGGTTGTGGGCCAGCAGCCCGTGGCCGGGGGCGCCCGGGCCGCTGTCCGTGCCGGCGCCGATGTCGATGTTGTAGTCGAGCTTGAGATAGCCGAGACCGAACTCGGTGACCAGCCGGTCCACGGTGGTGTCGAGATGGGCGCGCGCCGCGGGGTGGGTCAGGTCGAGCTGGTGGCGGCCCCACTCCGTGAGCCGTACGCCGTCGCGCCGGAAGAACGCCTCGTCGGGCAGGGCCGACGCCAACGGGCTGCGTACGCCGACGACTTCGGGCTCCAGCCAGAGGCCGGGGATCATGCCGGCGGCCCGGATGGCGTCGGTGACCTCGGCGAGTCCGCCGGGGAAGCGGGAGGGCGAGGGCTCCCAGGTGCCGACGGCGTCCCACCAGCCCGGCACTCCCCCGGGTCCCTCGCCGGCCCGTTCGTCGTCGTACCAGCCCGCGTCGACACAGAAGTACTCGCAGCCGGTCACGGCGGCGGCCCGGATCAGGGGCAGCAGTTTCTCCGTCGTGGGGTCGCCCATCAGGCAGTTCATGAAGTCGTTGAACACCACGGGGAGTGTGGTGGTGTCCGGGTGCGGGCGGCGGGTGGCGCGGCGGTGACCGGTGAGGTGGGCGAGCGCCGTGTCCCGGTCGGGTGCGAGCGCCACGGTGACGGGCACGGTGGTGAAGCTCTCGCCGGGCGCGAGCCGCAGCGACCAGGTGTGTTCGCGCCGGGTGGGCCCCGACAGCAGCAGACAGATCTCGTCGAACCGGTCGGTGACCTCGGCGTGCCAGGAGCCGTTGTGTTCGATCTGCCAGGCGAGAACACCGGAGGGGCCCGCCAGCCAGCCCATGGGGAGGTGTTCCGAGGAGGGCCAGGATCCGGTGCTGGTGCGGGTGATCCGGTTCTTGGAGCCGGTCTGGCCGAAGCGGGTCATGCCGGTGTCGACCAGTCCCGCCTCCCCGAGCGGCGTGCCGCTCCAGCGGTACTCGCCGCTCCACGGATTGGCCGCCGTCCAGATGCTCACCTCGTGTTCCCACTGGCCGGGGGCCCCGAGCAGTTCCGCCACTCCGGCCAGCGCGAAGGACGACACGCTCTCCACGTCCAACGTGCTTTTCCCGGCGCTCACCTCGGTCCAGGTGTGCAGTACGGGAGCGCCGTCGTCGAGCCGGTAGTGGGTCTCGGCCCGCAGATCCGTGACGGGGTCGTGGGTCCGTACGGTGAGCCGCCCGTCCTCGGTGGTGTGGCCGGCGTACCGCAGCCGCCGGGAGACGGAGCCGTCCACATGGCGCTTGCCCGAGGTGCCGGTGCGGCCGTGTCCGGCCAGTTCGATCTCGACCAGGGGCAGGGCGGCGCGGCCGGGGGCGGCGCCGCCCAGGGCGAGCCGCGGTGGGTGTCCGGCGTCGGCCGTCAGGCGCAGGGTCAGGGCGTCGGTGCCCCAGGTGATGTCGGTCCTGGGGGTCATGCCGCTCTCTCCAGTTCGGCACGGTCGACCTGGTGGGAGAGCGGCACGCCGCGCAGCAGGCGCTCCAGTTCGTCGATGACGCAGCGGCCGAGCCGGTGCAGTTCGTTGCCCTGCGAGCCGGCGATGTGGGGGGTGACGAAGGCGTTGGGCAGGTCGAGGAGCGGGGAGTCCGGTGGCAGGGGCTCGGGGTCCGTGACATCGAGTACGGCGCTGATCCTGCCGCCGCGCAGCTCTTCCACGAGCGCCGGGGTGTCGACGAGGCTGCCGCGCGCGGTGTTGATGAGGGCCGTGCCCGACCCCATCAGGGCCAGCTCTCGGCGGCCGATGAGATGCCGGGTCTCGGCGGTCGCGGGCGCGTGGACGGTGACGATGTCGCTGGTCCGCAGCAGGTCGTCCAGGCCCAGCAGGGTGACGCCGAGCCGCGCCGCCTCGGCGGCGTCGACGTACGGGTCGGCGAGGGCGACCCGGAAGTCGAAGGGGCGCAGCAGTTCGATGACGCGGCGGCCGATCCGGGACGCTCCCACGACGCCGATACGGCGGCCGTAGTTCCCGATGCCGGGGATGACCTCGGCGATGGTGAAGGTGCGCTCGGCGCGGTAGCGCTCGCGGGCGGCGAGGAGACCCTTGCCGACGAGCATGATCATGCCGAGGGTGTACTCGGCGACGGGCAGGGCGTTGGCGTCGGCGGCCGAGGAGACGACGAGTCCGCGCTCCCAGCAGCCGGGGGTGATCAGGCTCTTGACCGAGCCCGCGGAGTGCAGCACGGCCCGCAGACCGGGGGCCGCCTCCAGTACGCGGGTGTCGATGGCGGGGCTCCCCCACCCGGTGATGAGGACTTCGGCCCCGGCGAGGGCGCGGGCCACCCGCGGGTCATGGAAGTCCTCCGCCACCAGGGTGGGGTCGATGTCCACCGAGGCACGGAGCCTGGCCAGGGCGTCGGGCGGGAAGAGCTTCGGCAGGTTCTCTGCACTCATGGCGAACAACGCCAGGGGACGCTCGGGCAAGGGAAGTGGCCTCCGGCTCGGGTCTGTGGCTTCCGTATAGCAACCGATCTCTACGCTAAGCACGCACTCCCGAGAGGGTCAATGGTGCGTCACGACAGAAACAGCGTCTGAGGAGGGGATTGAGCGTCGTTACGAGACGCGTCGGGTGTCCTTCGCGTAGAGACCGGTTTCCCGAATGATCGGCCGGATCGCGCTGTCGTACGGCTCAGAGAGGGGTGAGCGTGAACCGGTCGAAGTCCGCGGCCCGCCGCGTTCCGCCCAGGTCCTGGGCGCAGACACCGACGAAGGCGCCCGTGAAACGGAGCCGGTCGCCGTAGTCGTCGGAGAGCTTGCTCGCGTCGAGGACCGGGCCCACCCGGGTCCACTCCGTACCGTCGGGCGAGGCGCTCAGGCGCAGTGCGGCGCCGTCGAAGTCGGCCCGGAGGTGGAGCAGCGGCCAGTCCTCGACGGGGAGTTCGCAGTCGGCGGGCTCGGCGTACGCGCCGTCGTCGGACACGGCCAGGCCGAGCACCCGCCCGCGCTCCTCGCAGTGGGTGACCCGCAGGTAGTAGTGGGTGGTGGTGTCGTACCAGCAGATCAGTCCGGCCTGCTGGTCGAAGCGGGTGGGCCGGAAGTCCAGGACGGTGGTGGCCCGGCAGTGGACCGAGGTGAGCCGCTGGGCGACCAGGCTCTGGTCGAAAAGCGAGTGCGGGCTCTGCCGTCCGCGCAGCCGCAGCCAGCCGGGGCGTTCGGTCAGACTGAGCCAGGAGGGGTCGGCGGGCACCCGCAGCGAACTCCAGCGCGGGCCGAGGACGGGCGCGTCGAAGTCGTCGCAGTGGTCGCGCCCGCCGTCCCGGCCCCCGCCGGAGGCGGACGCGGACGGGGAGGCGCCGGATCCCGCGCCGGTACGGGCCGCGCGCGGCGCGGGGACCGACAGCCGGGGCCGGTTGTCGCCGTGCGCGAGGCGCAGCCAGCCGTCGCCGGTCCACTGCACCCGCTGGATACAGGTCTCCCGGCCCAGCACACAGCGCGGCCCCTCGGGCGTGGCGACGGGCCGGGACGCGAGATGGGCGAGGTACCACTCGCCGTCGGGCGTGCTGACCAGCTCTCCGTGGCCGGCCTTGAGCAGCGGCGCGCCGGGGTCGTCCCGGGTGGTCAGCAGCGATCCGGCGGGGTCGAGTTCGTACGGTCCGGTCAGGGCGCGGGAGCGGGCCATCAGGATGCCGTGGTTCCATCCCGTACCGCCCTCGGCGAGCATCAGGTAGTACCAGCCGTCGCGGCGGTAGAGGTTGGGGCCCTCGATCAGCTCGTCGTGGCGCAGGAGAAGGACCGGCTCCCCGGCGAGCGCCCGCGCCCCGGGGTCGTACTCCTGGAGCACGATGCCCGCGAAGGAGGGGCGGCCCGGGCGGTGGTCCCACCGGAGGTTGACCAGCCAGTGGCGGCCGTCCTCGTCGTGGAAGAGCGAGGGGTCGAAGCCGGAGGAGTTGAGGAAGACCGGCTCCGACCAGGGGCCCTCGATCGAGTCGGCGGTGATCAGGTAGTTGTCGACGTCCTTGTACGGGGAGCCGACGGTCCGCACCAGGGAGTAGACCAGCCAGAACCGGCCGCCGTGGTGGGAGAGCGAGGGCGCCCAGACGCCGGCGGAGTCCGCGACGCCGCGCAGGTCGGCGGTGTCACGGCTGTTCAGGAGATGTCCGGCGGGTTCCCAGTGGACGAGGTCGGTGGAGCGGTGCACGGGGACGGCGGGGAACCACTCGAAGGTCGAGGTGGCGAGGTAGTACTCCTGCCCCACGCGCACCACGGTGGGGTCCGGATGGCAGCCGGGGAGTACGGGGTTGTGGAGGTGGTCCGCGGTCATACGGGTCCTGCCTTTCACGCCTTGGGGCGGCTTCGGGACGGTCCGTGTGCCGGGCGGGGGCCGCTCGCGCCGGGCGCCCCGCCGACGCCCGTACCGCCGCGCGGACACGCGCCGCCGCACCGCCGCGACAGGTCTCGGGGAGCGGGCCGTGCTTGCGCGGGAGCCGGGCGGCCCCCGACACTGATCGGGCGGCGGCGGGTTCCTCAATGTAGAAAACGGTTGCTACCCCGGTCAATGAGCCGGACCGGGCGACTCCTTCCTCCTGACTTGATTTTCCCTGTCCAAAGGGGGCGACGAGGTGGGGATCAGTCACTTACGCTGCACAGAAAACGCCTTCTACCGGACCTCCGCACCCGCCCTCGAAGGGACAACTCTCCGTGCCCAGCGACCGCCTCGACCACGCCTGTCTTGACTATGTCGAAAGCCGCGATCCGGGTCAGGGGCGACTCGCCCCCCGGGCCCGGTACCGGTCGGATGCCATGGCCCTGGACCTGGACGGCGCATGGCGCTTCCGGCTCGCGGACTCCCTGCACGACCTGACGCCGGACTTCGAAGCCCCGGACCACGACGACACCGGCTGGGAGAGCCTCCCCGTCCCGTCGAGCTGGCAGATGCGGGACGTCGCCGAGGCACCTCGCTACGGCACCCCCGCCTACACGAACATCGTCTACCCGTTCCCCGTCGACCCGCCGCGGGTGCCCGACGCCAACCCCACCGGTGAGTACCGGCGGGAGTTCACACTGCCGCCGGAGTGGCCGGGCACCGGGCGCGGTGTGCTGCGCTTCGAGGGGGTCGACTCGGCCTTCGCGGTGTTCCTGAACGGCGTCCGGCTAGGCGACGGCAAGGGCAGCCGGCTGCCCACGGAGTTCGACGCGACCGAGGCGCTGCGCCCCGGGCGCAACGTACTCGCCGTACGCGTCCACCAGTGGTCCGCCGGCAGCTATCTGGAGGACCAGGACATGTGGTGGCTGTCCGGGATCTTCCGCTCGGTGGCGCTGCTGCACCGGCCGCAGGACGGTGTGGGGGACCTCTTCGTCCACGCCGACTACGACCGTCTCACCGGCGAGGGCACCCTGCGGGTGGAGGCCGGAGCCACCGGCCGGATCACCGTGCCCGAGCTGGGACTCGACCTCGCGGTCGGCGAGCGGGCCACGGCGCCGGTCGAGCCGTGGACGGCGGAGACGCCCCGGCTGTACGACGCGGAGCTGACCACGGCGGGCGAACGGGTCCGGCTGCGGATCGGTTTCCGTACGGTGACGGTCTCCGGGGGCCTGCTGCGGGTCAACGGCACCCCGCTCCTGCTGCGCGGGGTCAACCGCCACGAGTGGGACCCGGACACCGGCCGCACCCTGACCGTCGAGACGATGCGCCAGGACATCGAGCTGATGAAGCGTCACAACATCAACGCGGTGCGCACCAGCCACTACCCGCCGGACGGCCGCTTCCTCGACCTCTGCGACGAGCTGGGGCTCTGGGTCGTCGACGAGTGCGACCTGGAGACCCACGGCTTCCACCTCAACGACTGGCGCGGCAACCCGAGCGCCGACCCGGCCTGGCGCGAGGCGCTCCTCGACCGGATGCGGCGCATGGTCGAGCGCGACAAGAACCACGCCAGCGTCATCATGTGGTCGCTGGGCAACGAGTCGGGCACCGGGGACAATCTGCGGGCCATGGCCGACTGGTCGCACGAGCGCGACCCGGGCCGTCCGGTGCACTACGAGGGCGACTGGGACAGCGGCTATGTCGACGTCTACAGCCGGATGTACGCGGACCACGCCGAGACCGACCGGATAGGGCGCGGTACGGAGGACCCGACGACCGACCCGGAGCTGGACGAGCACCGCCGCTCGCTCCCCTTCATCCTCTGCGAGTACGGTCACGCGATGGGCAACGGCCCGGGCGGGCTGAGCGAGTACCAGCGCCTGTTCGAACAGCATCCCCGGCTCCAGGGCGGCTTCATCTGGGAGTGGATCGACCACGGCGTCCGCCGCCGTACCCCGGAGGGCGAGGAGTTCTTCGCGTACGGCGGGGACTTCGGCGAGGTCGTCCACGACGGCAACTTCGTGGCCGACGGGCTGGTCTTCCCGGACCGCGCCCCCTCCCCCGGGCTGATCGAGTACAAGAAGGTCGCCGAGCCGGTCACGATCCGGGTGGACACCGCCGCGCGCACGGTGTCGGTGCGCAGCGGACTGGACTTCGCCGACACCGGGCATCTGCGTTTCCACTGGCGGGTGGAGGACGAGGGTGTCCCGGCCGGGCAGGGTGAACTGACCGTGCCGGCCGTCGCGGCGGGCGAATCCACGGTGGTGGGCTGGCCGCGCGAGCTGGGCGAGGCCGCGGACGCCGGGGCGACGGGCGGCGAGCGGTGGCTCACCATCAGCGCGCGGCTGGCCAAGGACGAGCCGTGGGCCCCGGCCGGGCACGAAGTGGCCTGGACGCAGGCGGCGTTGGCGGCCGGGCCGGCGGCGCCCGCGGCGGTGCGGTCCGCGGCGGACGCGGTGGCGCCCCGGGTGGACGGTGCGCGGATCACGCTCGGGGACGGTGTCTTCGACGCGCGCACCGGACGTCTGGTGCGGCTCGGCGCGCTCCCGGTGGAGGGGCCGCGGCTCGATGTGTGGCGCGCGCCCACCGACAACGACCTGCGTGGCTGGCGCGGCTCCGACGCCGAGAGGTGGCGCGCGGCGGGGCTCGACCGGATGGAGCACAAGGTGCTGTCCGTCGAGCCCGGGGAGACCACGCTGACCGTGACGACCCGGGTGGCCGCGGCGGGCGGCGACGCCGCGCTGTCGGCCGTCTACCGCTGGAGCGCCGCGCCGTCCGGCGGGGCCGGCGGCGCGGGGTCGCTGCGGCTGACGCTGGAGGTCCGGCCGGTCGGTGGCTGGGACGTGACGCTGCCGCGTCTGGGGCTGCGCGCCGCCGTACCGGCCGCGCTGTCGGCGGTGAGCTGGTTCGGCGCGGGGCCGCACGAGGCGTACCCGGACACCCGGGCCGCCGCCCGCGTCGGACGGTTCGCCTCGGATGTGGACGGCCTCCAGACGCCGTACCTCTTCCCGCAGGAGAACGGCAGCCGTACCGATGTCCGCTGGGTGCGGCTCGCGCCGGCCGGTGGCGGGACGGGGCTGCGGCTGAGCGGTCCCGCGCCGTTCTCCTTCGCCGCCCGCCCCTGGACGAGCGAGGAGCTCGACGCCGCGGCCCACCCGACGGAGCTGGTACGGGGCGATCTCGTCCACCTCACGCTGGACGCGGCGCGGCAGGGCATCGGCAGCGCCTCGTGCGGTCCCGGTGTGCTGCCCGAGTACCGGCTGTTCGCCGCCCCGACGGTCTTCACCGTCGACTGGGCGGTCGAGGAAGCGTAGGGCCCTGGACAACGACGGTGACCGGCCTCCCTGTCAGGAGGCCGGTCACCGTCGTCGGTCCGCGTGGCGGCGGAGGTCAGCGCTTGATCTCCTTGATGCGGAGCATGCGGGTGATGACCTTGTCCAGCTCGTCGTCCTCGAAGACCTTCTTCCAGTCGTCCTTGACGATCGACTCACGGCCGTAGTCCATGGCGATCAGACAGGCGTCGGAGAACGGGTTGTCGCCCTTGAGGGTGTTGGCGAGCGCGACCTGCGTGTGGCCCAGCAGCATCGCGCGGGCGGCGGGCTCCGGCACGCCGACGGTGTGGACCGTCTCGTGCAGGGCCTCGGTGAGCAGCGCGCCGACCATGCAGGCGATGGTCTCGACCAGGGTCGGCTCCAGCACGGCGAGCTGCTTGACCGTCACCCAGTGCACGTCCACGACGGGCGCGTACATCGTACGGATCACGGCCTCGGCCAGTTCCCGTACGGCCGGGTCGGGGCCCTCGAAGGAGGCGACGACCTCCTGCGGGGCGGCGATGCCGCCGAAGGTGTCCGCGTACTCCTCCTTGGTGGTGCGCTCCAGGAAGACGGACGGGTGGCAGGGGTGGGCGACGGCGTTGTGCACGTCGTCGCGGCGGGTCAGCAGGCCCGCGTAGGCCGCCGCCGGGTCGAGGGTGAGCAGGACGGCGCCCGGCTTCATCAGCGGGACGAGCTGCTCGGAGACGACGCCGAGGACGACGTCCGGCACGGCGAGGATGAGCACGTCGGCCTGCTTGGCGGCCTCGTCGGAGTCGGTCAGCTCGCGTCCGAGTCCGCGGATCAGCTCCTGGCCCTGCGGCGAGTTCTCGGAGAACAGCGTCCGGAAGCCGCTCTTGACGAGGTTGTTGGAGACGCGCTGGCCCATCTTGCCAGCGGCGCCGATGACGGCGACGGTCTTGTTCTCGGTGGCCATTACTTACTCCTCTGAAGGGTGGTGATGCAGTGCCGGGTCCACTGGTCCTCGATCCGGGCCGTGGTCTCGAACCCGTCGTCCTGCCACGGGAGCCAGTGCTCCACGATCTGGTTGATGGACCGCTCGTGCGGCCGTACGGTCTCGACGAGGTGGGCGTGGTCGAGCAGGCCCTCGCCCAGCGGTGCGCCGGCGTAGGTGAAGCCGACCCAGCCGTCCCGGCGGCTGAAGGCGAAGTCCTTGACATGAATGTTGACGACGTACGGGGCCGTGGCCTCGACGACATCCCGGGGGCGCTCCAGACGGGCGACGCAGTTGCCCGGATCGAGCACGACGCCCAGGTGGGGGTCGTCGACGGCGCGGACGACGGTGAGGAGGTCGTCGGTGGAGACCTGTTCGTAGGTCTCCAGGCCGAGGGTGACGCCCCGCTCCGCGTACGCGGGGACGGCGTCCCGCAGCAGCTCCGTGGCCTCGGCGGTGCCGGGGCGGTGGTCGGCCGTGTTCATCATGGAGCGGACAAGGGTGACGCCGAGCCGGCCCGCCAGGTCGAGATAGCGGGCGAGGTGGTCCCGGCCGATGCCGCGGGTGCCGAGTTCCAGGGTGATGTCCAGGTCCTCGGCGGTGGCGCGCAGGTCGGCGAGGCGGGCGTCGTCGAAGGTCTCGATCAGCGGGTAGTCGCAGATCTGGAAGACGTCGCCGCCCAGGTTCCGGGTGTCGTGGAGCATCTCCTCGACGGTCAGGGGGACCGGGGCGCGGGAGGAGATCCGCCAGAAGTAGGCGTAGGTGCTCAGTCCGTAGGCCATTACGCGTCCGCCTTCACGGTCCGGTCGCTCAGCTCGTCGAGGATCTGTTCGACGGCCCGCGGGTCGTGGGCGAAACGCCCGAGGAAGAGGCCGTCGACGCCCTCGCCGAGGGTGCCGAGGAGCCCGGGGCCCGCGCTGCCGCCGTAGATGACCCGGCTTCCGGCGTACGCGGGGCGCTCCCCGAGCCAGGCGGTCAGGGCGGCGCAGACGCGGGTGATGTGGTCCGGCGAGGCGGGGCGGGGTGCGCCGATCGCCCACTGCGGTTCGTACGCCACGACGACCGGGCCGTGTTCCCCGCCCTCGTGCGCGGCGGTGTCGAGGATGCGCGCCAGTTCGGCGACGGTGCGCTCCGCGGCCTCGGCGGGTTCCGCGCGGTCGAGTTCACCGACGCAGAGCACGGGGGTGAGGCCGTTGCGCAGGGCGGCGGCGGTCTTCGCGGCGACGACGGTGTCGCCCTCGCCGAAGAGGCGGCGGCGCTCCGCGTGGCCGACCTCGGCGTAGGAGCAGCCGATCTCCTTGAGGTACGGGCCCGAGACCTCGCCGGTGAACGGCCCCCGGTCGTCGGTGGCGAGGTCCTGGGCGCCGACGGCGACGCCGGTGCCGTCCAGGACGGTGCCGAGCGGGACGATCGCGGGGAAGGCGGGCAGCACGAACACCTCGGTGAGGCCACCGGTGACGGCCGGGTGCCGGGAGGCGATGTCTCCGATGCGGCGGGCCCAGTTGAGGGTCTCGTGATGCCCGAAGTACATCTTGAGGCTCACCCCGAGCAGGGTGGGGGCGGACATCAGGCTGCGGCTTCCTCGTCGGTCTCGTAGTCGTTCATGAGCTGGACCTTGGCGGCGGAGGCGGACGACTCGTCGAAGCGGTAGGTCAGCCACTCGGCGGCCAGCCGGCGGGCGAGTTCGACACCGACGACGCGCTGGCCGAAGGTGAGGACCTGCGCGTTGTTGGAGAGGACGGCGCGCTCGACGGAGAAGGAGTCGTGGGCGGTGACGGCCCGGATCCCCTTGACCTTGTTGGCGGCGATCGCCACGCCGAGTCCGGTGCCGCAGACGAGCAGGGCGCGGTCGGCCTCGCCGCGCGCGACCATCTCGGCGGCGGCGATGGCGATGGTCGGGTAGGCGGTGTGGCCGTCGGCGTCGACACCGACGTCGGTGACCCCGGCGACCAGCTCGCTGTTCTGGAGGTCCTTCTTCAGTATTTCCTTGTAGTCGAAGCCGGCGTCGTCCGAGCCGACGACGATCCGCAGCTTGTCGCTCATGGGGGGGTGCTCCTCGTGGGTGTTCAGCGGTGGTCAGGGCGTGTTCCGCGTTCTCCCGTGGAGGAAGGAGCGGTGCTTGGTGCCTGTGGATCCAAGGCGGAGGAAGGAGGCGACGCGGAGCGTCGTGGACTGACGACAACGCCGGAGACGCTGGTGCCAGGCGCCGCGACGCCGCGGGAGAACGCGGAACACGCCCTGAGGACGCCGTGGACGGCGCGGACGATCAGGGCGAGGGAGTGGGCTCCGGCGTCGGGGGTGCCGAGGGACCGCTCCACGTGCGGGCGGGCCCGGCCGATGCGGGGGACGAGGTCGGCGGTGGCCTTCGCGGCCTGTTCGGCGGCGGTGGCGGCGCGGTCCCAGGCGTCGGCGAGCGCGGCGCCCTCGGCGGTGGCGTCGGTGAGGGTGCGCGCGAACGGGACGAGGACGTCGACCATCGTCTTGTCGCCGACCTCGGCCCCGCCCAGGCGCCGCACGGCGGCGGAGGCTTCCGCGACGCCGTGTGCCACGGTCCGCGCGGTGGGCTTCTCGGTGTCGCCGAGGGCGGTGCCGACGGCGTGCAGCAGGACGCCCCACAGGGCGCCCGAGGTGCCGCCGGCCCGGTCGGACCAGGCATCGGCGGCGGCGTTGACCGTCGTACGGGCGCCGGCGCCCGCGTCCGCGGCGGCGACGGCGGCGAGCCGGGCCGCCTCGGAGCCGCGGCGCATGCCGATGCCGTGGTCGCCGTCGCCGGCGACGGCGTCGATCCGGCCGAGTTCGTCGGCGTGGGCGTCCACGATCTCGCTGACGGCGGTGAGCGCGGCGACCGCGGTGGCCGCGGTGGCGCGGGACTCCTCGGTGGCGGCGGGGATCGCTTCGGCCGGTGCATCGCCGGCCGAAGCCGAGACGGCCTCGGCGGCGGGGGCGGCCTGCGCGGCGGGCGCGCCCTTGCGGTAGGCGGGGGTGTCGGCCCCGGCGGTCCACAGGGCTTCGAGGTCCTCGTCCAGCCAGCAGAGGGTGAGCGAGATGCCCGCCATGTCGAAGCTGGTCACCAGCTCGCCGGCCTCGGGCTCGACGGCCTCGACCCCGGCCTCGGCGAGAAGCTGGGCGACCCGCCGGTAGACGACGAACAGTTCCTCGTACTTGACGGTGCCGAGGCCGTTGAGGATGACGGCGGCGCGTTCGCCGCGCGGCCGCTCGACGCCCTCGGGGAGTTCGGACAGGAGGGTGGAGACCAGCAGTTCGGCGGCCTCGTCGGCCGTCGGTACGTCCTGTTCGCCGATGCCTGGCTCGCCGTGGATGCCCAGGCCGACGGCCATCCGGCCCTCGGCGACGGTGAACAGCGGGCCCTCGGCGCCGGGGAGCGTGCAGCCGCCGAAGGCGATGCCGAAGGAGCGGGTGCGCGCGTTCGCGTGCCGGGCCGCGGCGACGACCTCGTCCAGGGTGCGGCCCTGTTCGGCCGCCGCGGCCGCGGCCTTGAAGACCGGCAGGTCACCGGCTATCCCGCGGCGCTTGTCGCGCTCCTCGGCGCTCGCGCTGGAGATGTCGTCGGTGACGGCGACCGTACGGGTCTCGACGCCCTCGGCGGTGAGCTGCTGGGCCGCCTGTCCGAAGTGCAGCACGTCGCCCGCGTAGTTGCCGTACATGAGGACCACGCCGCCGCCGGCGTGGACGCTCCGCGCGACGGTGCGGACCTGCCGGGCCGACGGCGAGGCGAAGACGTTGCCGACCGCCGCTCCGTGGGCGAGCCCCGGACCCACCAGCCCCGAGAAGGCCGGGTAGTGGCCCGAGCCACCGCCGATGACGACGGCGACCTGGCCGGGCGCGGTCGGCGCGGAGCGTACGACACCCCCGGGGACGGCGCGCACCCAGCGGCGGTGGGCCGCCACGAATCCTTCGAGCGCCTCGTCGGCGAAGGCTTCGGGAGCGTTGAACAGGCGGGTCATGTCAGTGCACCTCAAGAAGCGGCTGGTCCGCGGGGTCGGAGGGGTGGGCGGGCCGGCGCCTGGCGAGTACGACCATCAGGACGGCCGACAGGAGCATGAAGCCGCCGACCACGAACATGGAGAGGGTGTACGAGCCACTGAAGTCCTTGAGCCAGCCCGTGACGTAGCCGGCCGCGAAGCCGCCGATGTTGCCCGCGGTGTTGATGAGGGCGATGCCCGCCGCGGCGGCGGCGCCGGTCAGGAAGCGGGAGGGGATCGACCAGAAGACGGGCAGCGCGGCGAAGATCGCGCACGCCGTCACGGTGATCACGGCGATGGTCGCGGCCGGGGAGTCCATGTAGAGGGCGATCGGGATGGAGACACCGCCGACGACGGCCGGCCCCGCGACGTGCCAGGTCCTGGTGCCGTGCCGGGTGGCGTGCCGGGACCAGAAGAAGAGGACGACGGCGGCCGGCAGGTAGGGGATGGCGGTGATCAGCGCCTTGTCCATCACGCTGAAGGAAGTGCCGAAGCTCTCCTGGAAGCCCTCGATGATCGTGGGCAGGAAGAAGGCGAGCGCGTAGAGGCCGTAGATGAAGCCGAAGTAGACCATCGCGAGGGTCCAGACGCGGCTGCTGCGGAACGCCTCCTTCAGGGCTGCGCGGCCGTGGCTCTCGTCGGCGCCCGTCTTGGCGGCGTTCTCCGTGGCCAGCTCGGCGGTCAGCCACTCCTTCTCCGCGGGGGTGAGCCACTTGGCGTCGGCGGGCCGGTCGATCAGGTAGAACCAGGCGATGACGCCGAGGAGGATCGCGGGGATCGACACGAAGAGGAACATCACGCGCCAGCCCTCAAGGCCGAACAGCCCGTGGTGGCCGATGAGCCAGCCCGCGAGCGGGGCGCCGAAGACGGTGGTGAGCGGCTGGGCCAGGTAGAAGAGCGCGAGCACCTTCGTACGGTGCCGGCTGGGCACCCACTGGCTCAGGAAGAGGATCGCCCCGGGGAAGAAGCCCGCCTCGGCGACGCCGAGCAGGAAGCGCAGCGTGTAGAGCTGCTCACTGCTCTGCACCCAGGTGAAGAGCAGGGAGACGATGCCCCAGGTGACCATGATCCTGGCGAGCCAGCGGCGGGCACCGAAGCGGTGCAGCGCCATGTTGCTGGGGACTTCCAGGATGATGTACCCGATGAAGAAGACCCCGGAGGCGAATCCGAACTGCGCCGCGGTGAGCGCCAGGTCCTGCCCCATACCGTTCGGCTCCGCGAAGGAGACCGCCGTCCGGTCGAGGTAATTCACAAAAAACATCAACGCCACGAACGGGACGAGCCGGATCGAGACCTTCTTGATCGCTGATCGCTCGACGGCGGATGGCGCGGACGGCAACGCGGTGGCACCCATGGTGACTCCCTCGGCAGCGCCGGACAGCTCTGTCCGGACTCGGGTCACAGTCGGCGGGGATCATGGCTGAAACAGAGCGCAGCACCCGCTCCACCGGCTGATGTGTCTTCAACGTAACCCCCAGAAGAAAATTGGTCACCAATTGACCAATGTGGCGAGCGTCACTCTTAAAGTGACGCATGCCACTCTTGACAAGGGGTGGGGCGACTCGGCTACAGGCGGGTTCCGGACACCTTTGAACAGCGGGAACACCCATCTGGTGTACTGGTGACCGTGACCAGTCAGCCTGATCAGCAATCGTCTGCCTCGCCGGATCTCGCCCGGCTTCTGCGTCCTGTCGTGCGCGAGTCGTCGGTGAGCGAGGTCGCCAAGCGGCTTCTCGACCATCTCTCCGCGGGCGACATCAAGCCCGGCACCCGGCTGCCCGCCGAGCGTCAGCTCGCCGAGGCCCTGGGCGTCGCGCGGTCCAGCGTGCGGGGCGCGCTCTCGGCCCTCGACGTGCTCGGGATCATCGAGATCCGCCCCGGCTCCGGCTCGTACGTGCGCGAGGGGACCTCGGAGTTCCTGCCGCGCGCCATCAACTGGGGGCTGATGCTGGGACAGCGGCGCACCCAGGACCTGGTGGAGGTCCGTACGCACATGGAGGGCGTGTCGGCGCGTCTGGCGGCGGAGCGCGCCACCGAGGAGGACGTGGCGCGGCTGGAGGACCATCTGCGGCGGATGCGGGACGCCGGCACGGACGTCGCGGCGTTCATCGACGCGGACATCGCCTTCCACCTGGAGACGGCGAGCATCGCCAGGAACTCGGTGCTGAGCGACATCCTGCACTCCATCCGCGCGCTGCTCCAGGTGTGGATGGAGCGGGTCAGCGATCTGGAGGGGACCGTGAGCGGCACCCTGTGCGAGCATGACGCCGTGCTGGCGGCGATCCGGGCCCATGATCCGGACGCGGCCAACGAGGCGATGGCCGAGCACATGCGGATGGCCAGCGCCCGGCTGCGGGAGTCCATCGGCCCGGCGGACGGCACGGCGGCGCCGAACGTATGAGAGCCGGTCGAAGATCACCCGACAGCCTCTGAGGCGCCGCCCCGTGGCAGGCGGGGCGGCGCTCGGCCGCACCCGGTCACGGCGGCGCGGTCACCGGGTGACGATCACCAGTCGTACGGGTCCCGGGGACCGTTGCCCCGGTGCGGGCCCCGCGCCGGGGCGGGGGGCGGGGTGGGCTCCGGGGCCCTGGCGCCGGGCGCCTCGTCGTACACGGGCGGCCAGACGGGCCGGGACGTGGTGTCGTTCCGTACGGGCTTCCTGCCCGTCGGCTGGTCCCATTCGCCCTCGCCGAGGACGAGGAGGGGGTCGAACATCACCACGACGCCCGCCAGCACCAGGAAGACGACCGGGCCGAGCAGCATCGGGAACATGATCGAGGCCGGTGAACCGCCGCCCGCCGATCCACCGGTGGCGCCCTGCAGATGCACACCGATCGCCGCCATGCCCGTGTAGTGCATCCCGGTCACGGCGACGCCCATCACGAGGCCGGCGCCGAGGCTGGGCAGAAAGCCGTGGATCGACACCGCTGCCCAGAGCGCGGCGGTCGCGGCGACGACGGCGATGACGACCGAGAGCACGACGGTCGTCGCCTCGTAGTCGAACCGTCCGTGCAGTCGCATTCCGGCCATGCCGATGTAGTGCATCGCCGCGACACCGAGGCCGGTGATCGTCCCGGCGGTGGTCAGCGTGGCGCGGGTCGCCCCGCGGTAGCCGACGATGAAGATCCCCACCCCGACCATGACGATCGCCACGACCAGGCTGAGGACGGTCGTCGGCACGTCGTAACTGACCGGCGCCTCCTTGACCTGGAAGCCGATCATGGCGATGAAGTGCATGGTCCAGATGCCCGAACCGATGGAGGTCGCGCCGAGCGCCAGCCAGCCGGGCTTCCAGGACTGCTCGGTCCGCAGCGACCTGGTGGTGCAGCGGAGCCCCAGGGCCCCGCCGAGAACTGCCATGAGATAGGCCGCCACCGGTGTGACGGCGCCGTAGGTGAACCCATCAACGGTGCCCCGCATACGCGATGCGTCCTTCCCCCCGTGAGATATATGTGCAGATAGTGTGTGCTCATGGCGACACTAGGGCCATAAGAGGTGGCGAAAAACATCTCTCCGATCACTTGTTGATAAAGGTGTCCGGCCTACCGAGCGCAGGAGCCGGTACATCGACCGATGTCCGCACTTGTCCCGCGCTCCGGTGGTACGGCCCGGGGTGCGCACCCCGCTCGACGGCGCGTCAGAAACCCTCGGTCCGCAGTCGCGACAGCGCGGCGGCGGTCATCGCCGTGATGCCGGTGGGCAGCGCGGTACGGATGTCCGGGGCGAACTCCGGGGAGTGGTGGGGCGGGAGGGCGGCGAGCTTCTCCTCGGCCGTGCCCGGCGTCCGTGCCCACACCGTCGGCCCGACCACCCCGAACATCCAGTACGCCAGGGCGATCCCCTCCTCTCCGTGCGCGGAGAGGCCCGCGTCCCCGTACAGGGAGAAGTCCTCGGTCGCCATGGACGGCGGCCAGGACGCCACACGCTCGGGGCCGTAGAGGCCCACATGGGCCCGGCGTACGGCGTCGGTGGCGGCCGGGTCGGGATGGGTGACCGGGGAGCGGGAGACGGTGCGGATCTCCGGGTCCCTGGGGCAGCCGGAGGCGGCGCACTCGGCCCGTACGATCCGCTCCACCGAGGCCGTCATCCGGTCGAGTGTGCGCTCGGACAGGGCGCGGACGGTGATGCCGAGCGTCGCCCGGTCGGGGACGAGGTTGCCGGCCGTCCCGGAGTGCAGGGAGCCGACGTTCAGCAGGGCCGGTTCGGTCGGGGCGCACTCGCGGGAGACCACCCCCTGGAGCCGCAGCACCGCCGCGGCGGCGGTGACCAGCGGATCCACCGCGAGGTGCGGGGTGCCCGCGTGGCCGCCCCGGCCGTGGACGACGGCCTCGACACCGGCGCTCCCCGCCAGCATCGGCCCGTAGCCGTGGGCGACCATGCCCGCGGGCAACAGTGCGGTGTGCTGGGCCAGTACGGTGTCGGGCCGCCCGAACCGCTCGTACAGCCCGTCCGTCAGCAGGGCCCGCGCCCCGGCCAGGGTCTCCTCGGCGGGCTGGCCGACGACCACGACGGTGCCGCGCCAGCTCTCCCGGCCCCGGGCCAGCAGGGACGCGGCGCCCGCGACGGCCGCCATGTGCAGATCGTGGCCGCAGGCGTGCGCGACGGGGCCGCTGCTCGTGTACGGCAGGCCGGTCCGTTCGGTGACGGGCAGCGCGTCCAGCTCCGTACGGATCATGACGCGGGGGCCGTCGCCGTTGCGCAGCACCCCCACGACGCCGTGCCCGCCGATGCCGCCCGTCACCGCGTATCCCGCCCGGCGCAGCCACTCGCCCAGCCTGGCCGCCGTACGGCGTTCCTCGCCGGAGAGTTCGGGGTGCTGGTGCAGATCGAGGCAGAACGCGACGGCCGGGCGCAGGACTTCGCGCACTCCGTCCAGGACGGGGGTGTTCTCTCCGGGGTACGCGACGGGGCTCATCCGGCCCATCGTGCGCCACGCCGGCCGCGTACCGCGTGCAGAGCGCTGACACGACCGGTCAGTGGAAGACCGGCCGAGGTGGCAGTGGGTTCGGCTGGAATACGAGGGCACCACGGCGCCGCCGCGGAGCAGCACGGCACAGGACCACCGGGGAACCCCTCGGGGGCCTGGCGCGGACACCAAGGAGTCACCATGGCCGACAAGAACGCCCTCGCCTCGCTCGCCGACGAGATCATGGAGCTGGAGTCGGAGACCTTCGAGATCTCGGACTACTCGGACGCCAGCGAGGTCGTCCTCGCGGGCTCCACGAGCTGCAGCTCGACGTCGACGTGCTCCTCCACCACGAGCACCACGTCCTGCAGCGCCTGATCCAGGCCGCTCCGTGACCGGACGGGCGGCACCCGCGACCTTCCGCGCGGGTGCCGCCCGTCCGTGTGTGTACGCGCCCGCGGTGCGGGCTCAGGGGAAGGGGTGCGGTACGAGACGGATCTCCGGCTCGGTCAGCTCCCGGGTGCGCAGTCCCGCCCGGTGGGCGGCGGTGCGCAGTCTCGGCATGCCCGGGGCCCGTTGGCGCGACCAGCCGAAGTCGATCGGCAGCAGCCCGGGGACGACGGTGGCCACGGTGCACAGCCCCATCCGGCGCTGTTCCGGGGTGGTCTGGTCGACGACGATCACGTCGTGGCCCGCGCGGACGAGTTCGTCGCGGCAGTGTGTCACGTCGTCGAGCAGGTCGCCGGTGCGCGGACGCGGCCCTTCCTCCCAGCTCCGGTAGATCTCGTCCGCCGGCCGGACGGCGGGCGGTTCCAGATAGCCGCGGACGTGCTCGGCCATCCGGGGCAGCCCGTAGAGCTGGGCGTGGTCCTTCAGATGCAGGACCTTCCCGAAGTCGTCGGCCATGGCCTCCAGTTCGGCGCGGCGCTCGGCCACCTGGCGGGGCAGGTGCGGGATGTAGGTGAGCACTTCGGAGAGGGCGCCCACCAGGGCGGCCGTCGGGTCCAGGCCGGCGCCGGCGCCGAAGGAGAAGGTGCCGGGGCCGCCGTCGCGCCGTACCGCGAGACCGGTGACGACGGGTACGGCGAGATCGATCCGGTTGTCGAAGGCGTGGACGTCGTAGCCCTGCGCGGCGGCCCGGTCGATCATGGTGCGTACCGTACGGTCCCGTACCGAGCCGAGGTCGATCTCGGTGAGCGGGGTGGCGCCGTACCAGGCGAGCAGGAAGGCGTCCCGTTCGACGAGTTCGAGGAGACCGCCGAGGATCGCCTCCTCCGGACTGCCGCCGATGGCGCAGCCGTTGGAGCACTCGAAGACGAAGTTGTCGGAGGCGAGGCCCGCGCTGTAGTGGACGAGTCGGGCCGGGACGAGGATCGGGCGGTCGTCGCGCAGCGAGTGGCCCCGGACCCAGGGGATGGGCCTGTCCGGGTCGAAGGGGCTGACCATCGGGTCGTCGCGGTAGGTCTCGGGCGGGTAGAAGCCGCAGTCGGCGGGCGAGAGCGCGGTGTCGCCGAGGTCGCGGTAGGCCGCGACGACGGGGGCGCCTCCGGTGCGCCGGTGGGTGCCCGCGTACCGTTCCAGCCCCTCCAGGAAGGCGAGGTCGCGGCTGGCGTCGAAGCCGTTGGCCTGGCCGCTCCAGGTGACGTCGGTGAGTCCCGCGTAGCCGCGCATGAACACACTGCCCGCGACCGGTGCGGTGGTGGGCGAGGTGACATTCATCCAGGTGCCCGCGCCGAGCACCCCGGAGACGGGGTTGGCGAGCGCGGCCACCGGCATCGGGTAGGCGGAGGCCGGGCGCAGCCGGTAGACGCCGGGGTCGGGTTTGGGCCGGCTCACCAGGGTGAGCGGCGCGCCGTCGGCGTCCGCGTCCCTTCCGGCGGCGCCGGGACCGCAGTGCGGGCAGAGCGGATCGGCGAGCAGGGGGTACGTCCGTATCTCCAGCGTGGCCAGATCCAGCCGCGACACCTGGGGCAGGGACCGGTCGGCGGCGCCGGGCCCCGGCGGATCCACCCGGCCCGTGCGGATCACGGCGCGGTGGAGCGCGTCGACCGCGTCGAGCACGTACGGGGTGAGATCCGGCCAGGGCCCGGCCGCGCGGGTGCCGGAGCCGGTCTCCAGCGCGTCGCGTTCGGTACGGGTGCGCAGCCGCTGCCAGCGCATGGCCAGGCACTGGCCGCAGGCGGGCGCGGTGCCGTCGCCGCCCCAGGGGCCCACCAGCACGTCGCGTGAGGTGAGATGGACGGTGGCGGCGGGGCGGACCGCGGCGAAGGGGTCGCCGCCGCGGTGGCCGAGGACATCGGCGGCGCCCAGCGGCACCACGGTGGGCGCCGCGGCCGGTCCGGCGGCCTGTGGGTGGCGCGCGGCGAGCGCCCGCCGGAGCCGGCGGCACGCCGCCGTCAGGGGGGCACGGTCGTCCGGGGACGGCCGCGCGGGGCCGGTCGAGGTGTCCGCCGTCTCCGCGGTCCCGGCCGTCATGCCGCGTTGCTCCAGCGGAACGTCTTCAGCGCGATCGCCCCGAAGACCACGGTGAACACGGCCAGTCCGCCGCAGCCCAGCGCGATGTCGCCGAGGCCGCCCCGGCCGGTGAGGGCCGCGGACGCCGCGTCGTTGAGATAGCGCAGCGGCAGCACCCGCGAGAATGCCTGGAGCCAGGACGGCATCATGTCGAGCGGCAGGAACGAGCCGGAGACGAAGGCCATCGGCACCATGAGGCAGTTGGCGATGGCCGCGACCGCCTCGGGGGTACGGGCGTACGAGCCGATGACCACGCCGATGGTGAGGAACGCGGTGATGCCGAGCACCAGTACGGGCAGCGCCAGTGGCCACCGGGCGTCCAGTTCCAGACCGAAGAGCGGCGCCATGGCCACCACGACGAACACCGCCGCCTGTACGACGCCCACCCCGAGGGCGAGGACATAGCGGGAGGCCAGGACCGAGGTGAGCGGGGTCGGGGTCATCCGGATCAGCCGGAGCAGATCGTCACGGCGCCACTGCATGAGGGTGAAGGCGACACCGAAGACGGCGGCGTTGGCCACGCCCCAGGACATCACGCCCGGAGCGATGTAGGAGATGTACGGGCGTCCGGTCTCCTCGACCTCCTGGCCCCGGAAGATCAGCCCGAAGACGACCAGGAAGAGCAGCGGGAAGGCGAAGGTGAAGAAGAGGGTGGCCTTGTCCCGGATCTGTGCCCGGTAGCCGGCCCCCGTCAGGCTTGCGTACGCGCTCATCCCTGCTGCTCCGTCGTGTCGGTGTGTGCGGTGTCGGTGGAGGTGTTCGCGGCGCCGGTGTGCGGGGTGCCGGTGAGCCGGAGGTAGACGTCCTCCAGCGTCGCGGTGCGGGTCTGGACGCCGTCCAGGCCGATGCGCGCGTCGACGGCCTGGAGGACCTTGCCCGACGACGCCGTCTCCAGGACCAGGGAGCCTCCCTGCACGGTGACCCGGTCGACCCCCGGGATGCCCGCCGCGTCGTCCGGGGTCATCCGCTCGACGGGGATCATCAGGCGTGTCGGCGCCGCGGTGGCGGTGACCAGGTGGTGCGGGGAGTCCAGGGCGACGACGGAGCCGCCGACGAGGATCGCCACACGGTCGCAGAGCGCCTCGGCCTCGTCCAGGTGGTGAGTGGTGTAGACGATGGTGCGGCCCTCGCTCTTGAGTCCGCGCAGTACCTCCCACAGGTCGCGGCGGGCCTGCGGGTCCAGCGCGGCGGTGGGTTCGTCCAGGAAGATCACCTCGGGTCCGTGGACCAGGGCGGACGCGATGGCGAGGCGCTGGCGCTGCCCGCCGGACAGGTCCTCGACGCGTACGTCGCGCCGGTCGGTCAGCCCGACCGTCTCCAGGGTGCGGTCGGCGTCCTCCCGTCCGGCGCCGTACAGGGCGGCGACGGTACGGAGGTGTTCGCGGGCGGTCTGCCGTACGAAGAAGGCCGACGACTGGGTCTGCACCCCCAGCCGGGGCAGCAGGGTGACGTCCCGGGGCCAGGGAGCCCGGCCGAGCACCGAGACGGTGCCCGAGTCCGGACGGCGCAGGCCCTCCATGATCTCGACCAGGGTGGTCTTCCCCGCGCCGTTGGGGCCGAGGAGCCCGAAGAACTCCCCGCGTCCGACCTCCAGGGAGACCCCGTCCACGGCCTGGTGGCCGCCGTATCGTTTGCGTATCTCCTCGACGACGATCGCCGGATCGGCGGCTGACTCGTGCGGCACGGACGCCATGGTCCTGGCCTCGCTCATGTGGTTCTGCGCCCCTCTGGGGTTGTGGATCAGTGAACTGGAAGGAGGACGAGCCCTGTTGTCAGGGCCGCCAGGACGAGAGCGACGAGCAGGACCGATCCCACGGCATAGCCGAGGTAGAGGGTCCTGGCCCGGCGCGGATACGCGGCGGCGTCCGGTCCGCCCCGCAGACGCAGCCGCAGATAGCGTCCGCTCTCCGGGGCGAGTGACGAGACGCGCAGCGCGTGGCCGAGCATCGTGTAGCCGTCGAGCGGAGGCAGTGGGAGGAAGTTGACGAGTGCCTGGACGCTGCCGAGCAGCAGCAGCCCCGACAGGACGCGACGGGTCGCGTCTCCCGGCTCCAGCGCCGTCCACCAGGCGAGGAACGGCAGCAGGAACAGGAGATTGGCGAAGGCGCCGGCGCCCGCGACGGCGAGCTGGTGCCGACGGCGGCGCAGATAGCGGTAGTTGTCGACGGTGCAGTACATGACGGCCATCGGCAGCCGCCAGCGTACCCCGATCTCACCGACGGTCCCGCCGTGGTGGCGGGCGGCGACCCCGTGGGCCAGTTCGTGGGCCGCGGTGGAGAGCCAGAGCAGGGTGAGGACGGCCACCAGCGCGACGGGCTGCCTGACCAGCCACCAGGTGTCCCGGGCGAGTTCGGGCAGATGGGCGGCGAGCAGGACCTCCATCGCCACCGTCAGGGCGGCGAGCGGGAGCAGGACGGGGGTGCGCAGCGCGGGGCGCAGCAGCCGGTGCAGCCGGGTGGTGGTGGCGTGGGCGTCGGCGACCAGCCGCAGGGTGCCGCGCAGCAGGGTCCCCTCGAAGGGCCCCCGGGCGGGGGGTTCCGGCGTCGGCCGGGGCGGCCCTCCGGCCAGCAGGCCCCGGACGCCGAGCAGGTGGAGGAGGCGCTGCCAGTGCGGTGCGGCCAGCCGTCTGCCGTACGTCCGGGCGTACTCCTCGCCGATCTCCGCGAGGCTGCGCACCCCGTCGAGCCGGGAGATCAGGAAGTACTCCTTCTCCCCGACCTCGAACGACGCGCCCGCCGCCGGTTCCTTGATGAGGTGCACGGTGGCGGCGCCGTGCAGCAGCGCGGGGCTGAGGAGGATGTCCGGTCTCAACGCCGGCCGGTGCGAGAGGAGTTCTCCCGGGGGCGTGCTCATCGGGCCGCCGCCCGGTGGCCGGCGCCGGGAGCGGCGCCGGGGGCCGCCTCCTCGCGCAGGACCCGGCCGAGGACGTGCGACAGATACGCCTCGTCGCGGATGGTGACATGGAGCCGGTTGTTGGTCATGTGCATGTACGGGGAGAGCAGCAGCGGCAGGGCGACGGCGGGGTCCGTCACCCGTTCGTCCCGTGCGCCGTCCCAGGAGCGGAACACCAGCTCGCCACCGACCGCCAACTCCTCTGCCCGGCCGCGCAGTTCGAGGCAGTGTGCGGCCCAGCCGCGCAGCAGGACGGGCAGCCGCTCCAGTTCGCCCGTCCGCACGGCCCGCCGGATACCGGTGAAGCGGCGGGCGAGCCCGGGGGCCAGCTCCGCGTAGTTGCGGTCGTACTCCTTCGAGCCGATGAAGCCGGTGCCGGGGAACGCGGTGTGCCAGAACTCGTAGTAGCGGTCGAGGTAGGCGCCGAGTTCGTCCCGTTCGGGCAGGAAGGCGCCGGCCATGACCATCATCAACTGGGCGGCGGTGCCGAGCAGTACGGTGCGCAAGTGCAGGTTCATGGTGCGAAATGCGTCCATGACCAGGGTGCTGGAGTGGGCGAAGTGCCATTCGGCCAGTTCGATCCCGGCGGGGCCGCCGTACTTGCCGTACTCGGGCTCGTACGGTTCGTGGGAGAAGGAGTTGTTGGGGCGCAGATTCATGCGGCCGTCGGCGTCCATGAACGCGCCGCGGTCGCCTTCCGGGAACTCGATCTCGAACAGGGTGTTGTAGAACTCGTTGAGGAAGCCGGAGTCCACCTCGTAGAGCGCGGGCCGCGTGCGCAGGAAGCCGCTGACGGCCTCCTCGGCCCGGCGGACGACCTCGGGGGTCGCGGCCGCGTCGGCGGGCTTGAGCCGCAGCCTGACGTGCGGGCCCTCCAGCCAGTAGTTGATGAAGAAGTGCCCGGCGAGCAGGCCGTCGGCGGTCAGCTCCGTCACCAGGGGCTGCACGCATCTCACCAGCAGGGGCTGCGGGTTGGCCGCGTAGAAGATGTGGAGGGCCTGCCAGTCGCCCGAAGGGCCGGCGCCGGGGAGGACGGGGGTCAGCTCTGGCATGTCGGTGCGCCCTTGGTCGGTCGGTCCGGAGACGGGACCGGGTGCGAAATCCCGGTCGTGGCCGCGCTCGTCATCGTGGTCGTGTTCGTGTTCGTGGTGAAGGTTTCGACGGCCAGTTCCGCGACGTGGTGTCCGCGTGCCGAGCGGACATGCAGTCCGTCCTCGGAGGGCAGCATCTCGCGCAGGACGATCCGGTCGTCCGGGTGGTCCGGCAGCGCCTCGAAGGCGGTGAGCGAGAGGATGCTGTCGAAGTCCACGTACTGCGGTTTGGCGCCCGCGCCGCCCCGGGGGCCGCCGGACACCGTCGCGAAGACCCGGTCGGGCAGTGCGTGGGCGCGCCGCCAGCGCTGCCAGGCCAGGAACCGGTCCTGATCCGCCGCCCCGGCCCCGGAGCCGGTGCCGGGACGGCGTACGGGCAGTGCGCCGGCCGTGGTCGTCCAGCTCCGGCGGCTGAGGACGACCTCGCCGTGCACCACCCGGGGACGCGAGGTGACACCGTCACGCACCGCGCCCTCGGGGACACCGCCCCACATGTCCAGGGGCGCCATCGAGGTCGGCGACATCAGCAGCAGGGTGCGCGGTATCTCGGGCAGGGCGAGCGGCACGAGATAGCCGAGGTACACCGGGATCACCTCGCGGCCGAGCCGCGCCGAGCGCAGGACCAGCCGGTCCGTGGCGGTGTCGTGCTCGACGTACAGGTCGTCGAGGTGGATACGGCGCTCCACGGGCACGGAGCTGGACTCGCCGGGGCAGACGATCTGGTGGCCGGTGAGCGGGCTGTGCAGATTGAGGTTGCTGGTGACCGCTCCCCCGGTGATCTCGGCCAGCACGGCGCCCTCGGGGGTGACGGCGGAGGCGGTGTCGCGCAGCGCCGCGGAGAAGGTGCCCGGCCGCCCTTCCTCGTCGGGGGTGTCGTAGACGTGGGTGAACCGGCTGAAGGGAAAGGAGAGCCCGCCGTAGGAGCGGTTGAGCACGATCAGCGGCGCGCCGTCCCGCTCGGACCGCGCGAGTTGAAGATGGTGGCACTGGGGTACGAAGTCGCCCGCGACCGGCGCGAGTTCGTCCGCGACAAGGGCGAGGTCCCGCTCCCCGAGCCGGATCTCCTCCGCGGTGTCACCGCCCCGGTCCCACGCCTGCCGCATCCGCTCGGTGAACTCCCGCCGGGCCGCGTCGAGGGCGCGGATCCCGGACAGGCCGAGCCAGTTCTCCTCCGGGACATAGGCGCCCCGGTCGTCGAACGGACGTCTCCTGGCGGAGAACGAGAGGTACTGGTCGAAGAAGTCCTCGTGGAAGTCGTGGACGAGCCCCAGGAGGTCGTCGCACCGGCCGCCGGCGCCGTAGCGCGCCAGAAAGAAGCCCTTGAACGTGATGCGCTGCGGGAGCGTCAGGTCGAAGGCGGGCAGGATCCGTTCGACGGAGCGCAGGGCCCCGCCGCCCGGTCCGGTCCAGGCGTCGAGTCCGCAGGTGAGGTCGCGGCCCGCGCTGACGTCCTCGTACAGCAGGGTCTGCGGCAGGGTGGCGGCCTCGCCGCCGCTGAGCCCGCGCTGCGCGGCGCGCAGTCCGGTACGCAGCTCCCTCAGCAGCTCCCCCCGCCCGGCCCGGTCGGCCGCGGGGAAGCGGTCGATGGCGCGCAGGGGGCCTTCGAGCGCGGCGGCGAGCCCGTCGGCCCAGGGGCGTCCGAGGGCGGTCAGGGAGTTCCGGAAGGACCGCAGCGGATCGGGGCTGTGCACATCGGTGTCCAGACACGGCACCCGGACCATCCCGAGCTGGAGCAGCGCGGCCACATAGGTCTCGCAGTGCGCGGGCTCGGCACCGTGCTCGGTACGGAGCCGGTCGACCAGGTCGCGGTAGCGCGGTTCGGCGCCGCCGTCGAAGAGGCCGAGCAGCCTGTCCAGGGTGCCGCTGCGGCGCAGGAAGAAGAGCCGGTCCTTCACCGCGTCGAAGGTGACGGCCGCCGAGTCGTCGCCCGTGGTGATCCACTGGCGTACGTACCTGACCCGGTCGCCGTCGCGTTCCCAGCCCGAGGCCAGCCGTACGGGCAGATCGCCCCGCCGCCGCGGGTCGGCGAGGACGAGTTCGGCGAACCGCGCCAGCACGACGACATTGAGCCGGACATGGCTCGTCCACCGCTCACCGAGGTGGACGGCGGCCGGGTCGTGCGACGGCTCGTCCCCGTCGTCGTCCGCGTCGTCGGCGCCGTCGGACGTACCGGCGGCGAACGTACCGGCGGCGACGGCGGTGAAGGTGCTGAAGGGGCTGGTCTTGCACGCCGTCCGGTAGAGGTACGAGAGCACCGACCGCTCGATCTTGCGCATCCGCCGGTCGGGAACCGCGCCGCTCCCCGACTGCGCCAGATACCCGTCGAGCTGCCCTTCCAGGGTCGGGGAGGCCAGCTGGAGGCCGTGGCGGAGCCGGTCCTCGGCGAGCAGCCCGCGCAGCGCGGCGCGCGTCCTGGCGAGGTCCGCGGTGAGCAGCGGCGCGCCCTCGGTCCGCAGCTTCTCCAGCAGACGGCGGTCCCGCAGCCATTCCGCGGTCGGTTCCACCGCGTCCGGGTCGAGCGCGCCGACCAGGCGCAGGGCGGCCTCGGGGTCGGCCGGCAGCCGGTTGTTGAAGATCTGGCGGCGCAGTGCGAGCAGGCGCCGGCGGTGTGCCGCGCCCTCCCCGTCCGGGTCGGTGCCGGTGGTCCCCACCAGGGCGTGGAGGAGGTCGCCGAGCGCGGCGCCCCTGCCTCGCAGCCGCTCCTCGGCCTCCAGGACCTCGTCCGCCCAGCGGCGGCTGTCCACGCAGCGCAGCGCGCGGACGGATTCGACCGGCAGTCCCGCGACGCGCAGCATGAAGCGGCGTCCGGGTTGCCAGGTGGTGGTAGGCGGCGGGCGTGTGTCCGTGCCGGGTGTCATGACGGATTCCCCCATTCCCGGTCAGACGATCTCGTAGCGGAAGTCGGCCGGGCGCGGCCGCTCGTTGCCGAGCAGCATGATCAGCAGTGGTTTCTCGCCGGTGCGTTCGAGGCCCAGCTCCTCGATGTACGAGATGTTGTCGAAGCCGAGGGCGACACCGGCCCCGAGGCCGAGCGCCGTGGCCACGGTGTAGAAGGTCTGGGCGACGGCTCCGATCACGCCGTTGACCAGCCGGTAGCCGCGGTCTCCGACGGCGTCGAGGACGGCGGCGGTGCGGATGGTCGGGACGATCACCACACCGGCCTGTTCGAGGTTGTAGTTGGAGAGGAAGTAGTTGCGCTGGAGGAAGGGTCCCGGTGGCCCGGACACCACCGGGAGCAGGGCGTGGGCGGTGGGGTCGTAGGCGTACGCGCCGGGTTCGACGCCCTCGACATGGTTGACGAACGCGTACTGGGTGACGAGGCCCGGTGTGCCGGTGGCGGCCGGTGACGCGGGCCGTTCCGCCTCGCTGCCCAGGGAGGCGGCGGAGCAGGCGTGGAGGGTGGCGCCCAGTTGGGCGGGGGTGACGGGGCGGCCGGCGTCGAAGCGCCCGAAGCTGCTGCGGCGTTCGCGCAGGGCCTCGCGGACGGTGACCGCCGGCAGTTCGGGCGCGGGCAGCGGGACGGGGGCGCCGGTCGCCCTGGGCGGTACGGCGGCCGCCGGGGCCAGCGCGCCGGGCGCGGGCCGGTCGGTGGCCGCTTCCGTCGTCGCGGTGTGGATGCGCCGCAGGGTCTCGAAGTCGAGGACCGTACGGGAGCGTTCGCTGTCGGTGTGCCGGACGGCCGGGGCGGCGCCGGGCGCCTCCCCGACGGCGGGCGGTGGAGCGACGGGGCGCGGCGCGGTGGGGGGTGGTGCGGCAGGTCGTGGCCCGGCGGGTCGTGGTGCGGCGGGGGGCGACTCCGCGCCGTCCCAGGACAGCGGGACGACGGCGAAGACGCCTTCCTCCTCGTTGTTCACGCCCAGCAAGTGGCTCAGCCTCTTCTCGTCGAACCACAGCGCGGGTTCGACACTCAGCCCCTGCGCACGGGCCCAGAGACGCCAGGTCCCGAGGATCGCGCCGAGATCCATGGTCACCGCGTGGAAGGAGAAACTGTTGTATTTGAAGGCGTTCTGCCAGTACTTGATCCCCAGGACGAGGAACTGGTCGTGGGCTCCGTCCGTGTCGCCGAGCGCCGCGCGTACCTCGCCGGTCACCTCACCGGTGAGCAGCCGCTGCATGGCGTGGTGGTGTGCGTTGTAGTAGTGGATGCCGGGGGCGCGCGGCCCGCTGGGGCCGGAGACCCAGTACACACCGACCGGGTACAGTCCGCCGCCCGAGGCGGTGCCGCGCGACCAGTTGGCCTCGGTGTAGTGGGGCAGCGCCGCGAGGTCGGTGTTGGTCTGGACGCCGAGCCGGCGCCCGGTCAGCCCGTAGGAGTCCCGCAGCATCCCGGAGAGCGTGTCCAGGGTGAACGCCCGGGAGGGCAGCGGGGGTTCACCCGCGTCGTCGGCGCCGCGAGGGCCGCGGGGGCCTGGACAGCCCGCCGCCACGGTGGCCTGGGCGGGGATGTCCGGGTCCGGCAGCGGGAACGACTCGACACCGGGGTAGAACTTCGCCTTCCTGGGCCGGTCCGCCCAGTCGGGGACGAAGTCGGCGGGCTCCATAGGGATCCTGCCGCGCTGCATGATCGCGGCCGCGTAGTCATGGGCGTAGCCCACGGGACCCTCCTCTCTGCTGGACGGTTCTCGGCTGGACGGCGGGAGACGGTGGTACGGGTGACGGTGGCGCGCCGGGCGCCGGGCAGCGGGTCACGGGAACGGGTGGGGGGCCGGGTTGATGTCCTCGGGCCGCAGATCGTGCGCGCGCAGTCCCGCCCTGCGCAGGGCGGTGCGCAGCCGGGGCATGGTGCGGGCGCGCTGGCGGGACCAGCCGAAGTCGATCGGCAGGAGTCCGGGGACGAGCACACTGACGGTGTGCAGGCCGAGTGTGCGCTGTTCGGGCAGGGTCTGGTCGACGACGACCACATCGAATCCGGCCGAGGCCACCGCGTCGACACAGCGCCGCAGGTCCTCCCCGAGGTCCGGGGAGGCGGTGGCTCCGGAGGGGTCCGGCCAGCTCAACTCGCCGACGGAGCACGGGGGCGGGGCCGGAACACCGTGGCGGTGCGGGGTGCCCGGGTCGAGGAGGAACCCGGCGTGCTCGCCCATCTCCGGTACGCCGTAGACGAGCGGGTGGTCGTGGAGCGCGGTCACCCGGTCGAAGTCCCGGGCCATGGCGCGCAGCCGGGGCGCGTCGCGCTCGGTGCGGCCGGTGAGGTTCACGGCGTCGGTGGCGATCTCGCAGAGCGCCGAGTCCAGCGCCGACTCCGGGTCCAGTCCGGCGCCCGCGCCGAAGCACATCCGGCCGGGTCCGCCGTCGAAGCGCTCCGCCACGGCGGTGACGACCGGGACGGGGAAGGTGATCCGGGTGTCGAAGAACCGGGCGCGGTAGCCGTACATGGCCAGCCGGTCGACCATGTGCCGGGTGGCGGGGCGGGCGCTGGTGGCCGGGTCGATCTCGGGGAGGGGCTGCTGTCCGTACCAGGCCAGCAGGAACGCGTCGCGCTCGATGACCTCCATGAGCCCGAAGTAGACGGCCTCCTCCAGACAGCCCCCGGAGGCGCAGCCGTTGGAACTCTCCTGGACGAAACGATTCTCCAGACCGGGTGCGTGGTAGTACGTCAGTATCTCGGGGACCAGGCGCGGCCGGTCGTCACGGAGCGAGTACCCCCATACCCAGGGGATCTCGCGGTCGGGTGCGAAGGGGCGGACCCGTGGGTTGGCGCGGTGGAACTCCTCGGCGTACAGGCCGACGTCCCTCGGGTCCACCGCGTCGGCGCCGAACCGGTCGAGGGTTCCGGTGACGCTGGTGACCCGGGAGCGCGCCCGCATCCCCGCGTACCGTTCCATCCCCTCCAGGACACCGATGCGGTTGCTGCGGTCGTACGAGTCGGCGTGGCCGCCCCAGAACGTCTCGCGCAGATAGTCACCGGCGCGCATCGAGAAGCAGCCGATGGTGGCGGAGGTGGAGGTGGAGGAGATGTCGTGGACGACGGAGGGGCCCAGCGATCCGCACACCGGGTTGGCGTAGGCCGCGATGTCGAGGGCGTACGACTCCACGGGACGGAGCCGGAAGGCGCCGGGGCGGTGTTTGGGCGCGGGGCTCAGGACGATCCGGGCGGCCTCCGCGCTGTCGGCGCGGGGGGTGGCGCAGCGCGGGCACTCCGGGTCGGGCACCAGCGGGTAGCGCCGGACGGTGAGGGTGCGCAGGTCGAGGAGGCGGATCTCGGGGAACGGCCCTTCGGGGGCGGCGGATCCGGCCGCGAGCGCGGTGATCAGTGCGGCGAGGGCGTCCACCGCGAAGGGCGTGGCGTAGGGCCACCGGCCGGCGGCCCGGGTCTCCCCGCCGCGTTCGAGGGCGTCGCGCAGCGCCACCGACCGGACGGCCTGCCAGCGGCGGGCCAGGCAGTGTGCGCAGCCCGCCGGGCCCGGGGCGCCGCCGGCCGCCGGCAGGGGGCCGACGACGGCGTGGCCCGCGTACACCTGGACCGGGACGGCGGGGTCCTGGACGCCGGGCTCCGCGGCGTGCGGGGCCTGCGTCGGGCCGCCGGGCGCGAACGCGTCGTGGGCGCCGAGTGCGGTGACTCTCGCCCGGGGGCCGCCGAGTGCGTCGAGTGCGCGGCGGAGCGGGCCGTGCAGTGCCTGCCCTGTCGGGTCCTGCCGCCGGGGGGACCGCGCCGGTGTGTCCGGGCGGGCGTCGAGGGTGCTAGACGCCACGGGGTTCCTCCGTGGTGAGCAGGACGCGAGCGGTCCTGATGCCGGCGGCGGCCAGGTCGGGCGAGCCGGTCTCCACCATCAGGGCGTCGCGGCCCGTCGCCTTCAGCCGGTCGAGCACATCGGACCAGGTCGTGCGCGCACCGACGGCGGAGGGGGCGGTGCCGGTGTGATCGGCGTGGCGGATCGTCGACGCGTCGAGGTCGCGCAGGAGCGGGTCGCCGGTGTCGAAGGGGACGGCGGTCTCCTCCTGGCCGAGCTGCACCTGGCCGACCAGGTCGCGTATCGCGGCGACTGCGGCGTGCCGGCGGACGGTGTCACTGCCGACGGCCCAGCGCCCCGCTCCCCTGGCGAGCAGCACATGCACGCCGGACCGCTCGCTCTCGCCGAGGTCGAACACCTCAAGGGAGAGGTCGAGGACGTCCGCCGACCGTACGAGGAAGGTGAGTTCGGCGTCCTCGTCCTCGGTGAGGGCGGCCGGTGCGACCCGGTGGGCCGGGGCTCCGCGCAGGGTGCGGCTGAGGGCGTC
The DNA here is from genome assembly GCF_044763125.1 of Streptomyces sp. NPDC096310. Taxonomy (NCBI): domain Bacteria; kingdom Bacillati; phylum Actinomycetota; class Actinomycetes; order Kitasatosporales; family Streptomycetaceae; genus Streptomyces; species Streptomyces sp. NPDC096310. Next base: position 124,030 of record NZ_JBIWFO010000020.1, read on the forward strand.
GTGGGCGAGGGCGGAGAGCAGTCCGCCGGCGGCGGCCTCGGCCGTCGAGGCGCCCGCGCCGGTCCCGGCGCCGGTCGGTTCGACCAGCCGGTCGGTGTTGTGCGGCCCGAAGGTCCGTACCGCGGCGGCGGGCACCAGGACCTGTTCCCCGGTGAGGAGGGAGGTGGCCCGGGCCCAGGCGCGCACCCGCCCGCCGGACACCGCCGCGCCCGGGGCGACGGCGAGCGCCCCCGGCTCCACGACACGCGGTCGCGGCCGTGCGGCGTCCGAGGGGTGCTCCGTCACCACGTCGGTGGCGGGGACGACATGGTCGGCATACACACCGGCCGCCGCGTTCAGGGCGCGCAGCCGGGCGCCCGCGACATGGTGCACGTCGAAGGCGGCGACCCGGCGCCGGACGCCGTGTCCGAGGCCGAACTCGACGACGCTGACCTTCAGCGGTATCTGGGTGAGCGGTTCGTCCGCGAACCGGGTGAAGACGCCCGCCCGTGGCCGCACCAGGGTCGAGCGCCGGTTCAGCTCCTCCACCAGCGCGTCGGCCTCCCGGGCCGTGTCCGCCGTGGGCATCGGCGGTGTGCCGTGGCCCACCGTCCGCAGGTCGACGGGGAGTTCACCGGACGGCTCGGCGCCGGTGGCCGCCGCGTCACGGGCCGCCGCGCGGGTGGCGGCCCCGGCGCAGAGCGGGCAGCGGGGGTGCGGCAGCAGCGGTTCGGTGGTGACGTCCAGGGACTTCATGTCCTGGATCACCAGCTGGCCCGCGGTCTCGGCGGGCAGGGCGCCGGTGGTGAGGCGGAAGATCTCGTACCCCAGCAGATTGCCGATCATCGCCGACAGCGGCCCGCTGGGCAGTTCGCCCGCCGGTACGGCGCCGGGCAGCGCCAGGCCTTGCCAGATGTCGGCTGCGGCCGCCGCGTCCTGTGCGCCGACGCGCAGGACGGCGCAGGACCAGCAGCCGGCGGTGCCGGCCCTCATCAGCGGTCCCACGACGGCCTGCCCGCCGTAGGACCAGGCCGGGAGCAGGGTGCGGCCCTCGGGTACGCCGGCCCGCAGCAGCGGGAGGAGCCGGCCGGGCGTAGCGGGCCCCCCGGTCGTCACGACGAGGTCGTACGAAGCGAGATCCGCCCAGCTCACCAGGGCGTCGGGGGTGTCGGGGGCGATCCGCGGGAGGTCCACCGGGCAGCCGTCGGCCGTCGCTTCCCGTGCCTCCGCCTCGATCGCCTCGATGTTCTCCGCGCCGAGCGCGGGCCGTACGCCGATGGTGGCGCAGCCGTTGCGGATCAGGCTGAGGACGCACCAGCGGGCGACGAGGTCGTCACCGAGCACGGCCACCCGGGCGGTGCGGAAGCGCTCGAAGCGGCGCTCCGCGTCGTCGGCGTAGTGGTCGGCGTAGGCGATCTGCGGGGCGAACCGGCGGGCCGCGTCGGGCGGGGTGCCGGGGGCGTCGCCGGGGGTCGCCGGGGGCGGGACGGCGCGGGCGAAGTCCCGTTCGTAGAGGCTGTTGACCAGTTCGCCCACCATGGAGCGCTGCTGGTCGCCGAGGCCCTCGCAGATCTCGGAGACCGAGTGCTCGCCGGTGAGATGCGGGACGATCAGTGTGGCGAAGCGGTAGGCGGACTTGGCGGTGAGCTGGAACCCGCCGTCCGCGTTGTGGAACAGCACACCGTCCGGTGTTTCGGTGAACAGGACGTCGCGGCGGATGCGCGGACTGGTCGAGGCAACGGCTTCGTAGGTCGCTGAGCCCATGAGAGATGACACCCCTGGATACGTGGTCAAGGTGGCCTGGTCGTACGGGAGTTCAAAAGCGCGGGGAGAGCAGGACAGGAGGGGAGATATGGCAGGCGGCGGGAGAGCGGGGCGCTCTCAGTGGGGCACGGTCGCCGCCTCGCCGCCGTCCCGGTCACGCGCCTGCCGACGCGCGTAGATTTTCAGCAGAAGATGGATGCGGTAGGGGCCGGGCGGCCCTTCTTCGAGCAGTCCGGCGTCGGCCAGCCGCTCCAGCGCCTCCTCGGCCTCGGGCGAGTGGCCGAGGGCGTGGACCGGCACCAGCAGTCCTTCCTGGTCGCCGAGGAGGCGGAAGGCTTCCTGCCAGCGCGGCTCCAGCCGGTGCAGCGCCCGTCCGAGCACCTGCGGTACGGACATCCGCGGATCGTCGGCGAGGGAGAGTCTGGCGGGCAGGTCCTCGGCCAGCCAGCGGACGCAGTCCTCGACACGCAGCCCGGGGCGGGTCAGCAGCCGGGCGGCGGCGATCCGCAGGCTGAGCGGGAAGTGGCCGCAGACGTCGGCGAGTTCGTCGGCGGCGTCCGGTTCCGCCGCCACCCGTCCGGCGCCCAGCGCGGCGGTGAGCAACTGCCGGGACTCGGCCGGGTCCAGGGTGGAGAGCCGGTGGACGCTGCCGCCGTGGCTGGCCACCAGCCCGGCGAGTCCGCGCCGGCTGGTGACGATCGCGGCGCCGCCGGTCACCGCGGGGAGCAAGGGGCGCACCTGGTCGGCGGTGGTGACGTCGTCGAGGACGAGCAGGGTCCTGCCGTCGCCGGTGCCGGGCCGCGGCAGGTGGGCCGCCGCCTCGGCGGGGGTGAGGGCGGTGCCGTCCGGGTGGGTCATGGCGACGACGAACACACCGCCGGGGAAGGTGTCCTGGGTGTCATGGGCACACTGCCGGGCCAGCGCCGTCTTTCCGATGCCGGGCGCTCCGGAGAGGACCACGAGGGTGGTCCCCGGCGAACGCTCCGTCAGCCGGGCCGTGATGTCGGCCCGCTCGGCCGACCGGCCCGTGAAGGCCGGCACCGGCGGTACGGGCCGCGCCGCCACCCGTACCTCCTCCCCCTCCGTACGGCCGTCGGCGGCCAGGTCCGCGGACCTGGCCGGAGCGGCGAGTTCCAGGGGGCCGGCGGCCTGGTCGAGGGCGGGCGGACCGAGGTCGTCGCCGCGCAGGATGGACAGTTCGAGCCGCTGGAGCGGGGGTCCGGGGTCGATGCCCAGTTCCTCCTTGAGGCGGCCCTTGACGGTGCGGTACTCGGCCAGCGCCTCCGACTGCCGTCCGGTGCGGTACAGCGCCTCGATGAGCTGTTCGGAGAAGCGTTCCCGGCCGGGGTGGCGCCGGGCGGCCTCCCACAGGTCGACCAGGACCTGACGGCAGCGGCCCAGCGCCAACTCGATGTCACAGGCGCGTTCGAGGGTGCGCAGCCGCTCCTCGGTGAGCCCCGGCACCTCGTCGCGGTGGAGCATCAGGGAGGGCACGTTGGCGAGCAGGGGCCCCTGCCACAGGGTCAGGGCCTCCTTGAGCCGGTACAGCTCGCCCTCGGCGTCCCCGGCGGCGTCCGCCGCCCGTACCAGCGTCCGGAACCGCACCAGGTCCAGGGTGCCCGCGTCCACGTTCATCCGGTAGCCGCCGGGCACCGCCTCGATGACATCGCCGGAGACGCCGTACTTGACGAAGATCCGGCGCAGCCTGAGCACACAGCTCTGGAGCGCGGCCCGGGCCGTGGCCGGCTGGTCCTCGTCCCACAGGGCCCTGAGCAGATACCCCGTGGAGACGACGGATCCGGGATGGAGAAGCAGAGCCGCCAGCAGGCTGGACGGTTTGGACGGTTTGAGCACCACAACGTCATGACCCTCGGCAATACTCAAAGGGCCCAAAAGCTGGAAACGCACGCGACCCCCGCCCCTCGCATCAGCATCCCTGCCCATGACGCATGAAAGTGCCGAAGAACGGGCACCTCACACCGCCAGGACATCCACAGAACGAATTTCTTCGTTTTCTTCTGTGGTCCAGACCTCTGTCGGACCGCACGGATTCCCTACTCCCCCGTATCCGCTTGGCCGAGCAGCCCAACGTTTCCGATGTGGGCTGCTCAACGGAGCGATACGTCCAACTATGCCGAGAGGCATTAACTGTGCTTTACCAAGAGATGAACAATGTCCAACACATTATGGAGGGTTCCCACAATGCCGTCGCCAAGAACTTGTTTGGCATCCTAGTAACTGGTCGGCGGAAAGTCGACCCTCCGGCACCCGCATCGTTCGGTATTCCGTACGGACACCTTCCGATCCACTCCACAATCGGAAAGAAGGCGCTTATTGAGCATGAATACGGTCCGCCACCGCGAACACGAACAAAAAGGGAGGTCCCACGGGCAAAAAGAGAGGTCCCGCGGAGCGTGTGCTCCGCGGGACCTCCTCGGGTGGCCGGTTTCAGCCCACCGGCTCCCGCGCCGTGCCCGGCGCAGTGTCCGGCTCCGTCGCGGTGAGGACGACCGTGACGCCACGCGAGCGCAGCCCGTCGACGACGCGGGGGTCGGCCGCCTGGTCGGTCACGAGGGTCCAGTCCGCCCTGAGCGGGGTCCAGGTGTGGAAGGGGCGCCGGCCCAGCTTCGCCGCGTGCGCCAGGACGTACACCCGGTCCGCGCGCCGCGCCATCAGCTCCTTGAGCCGGGTCTGCCGCAGGTCGGCCTCGCAGATGCCGTGTTCGGGCGAGACTCCGTCCGTCCCCAGGAAGAGCCGGTCGAACGTGAGGCGTTCCAGGGCCGCTTCGGTCAGCGGGCCCACGAACCCCTGGCTGAGCGGTCGCAGTGTGCCGCCCAGACACTCGACATGGACCGACTCGACATCCGCCAGCTCCTGCAGGGCCGTCAGACCGGTGGTGGCGACGGTGACGTCCTTCGCGGTGCGCAGTTCGTGCGCGAGGGCCCCGACCGTGGAGCCCGCGTCGAGCAGCAGCGACTCCCCGGGGCACACCTCGGCCGCCGCCCACCGCGCGATGGCCTGCTTGGCCTCGAACGCCTCGCCCGTGCGCTGGCGCAGTGACGCCTCGGGGTGGGCGGCCAGCGCCATGGCGCCGCCGTAGGTACGGGCGAGCTGTCCGTCGACGGTGAGCTTCGCGAGGTCGCGGCGGATGGTGGACGCCGTCACACCGAAGAGCCGCGACAGCTCCTCCACGCTGGCGAGCCCGGTCGTCGTGGCGAGATGGACGATGCGGTCGCGCCGTGCCTTCGATCCGATGGGGGCCATCACTCCTGTGTCCTCCGGTGCGGGTGTCCTCCGACGGGGGGCCGCCTGCGGGTCAACGGGCCGGAGCGGTCGCCATCTCGGCGGCCTGGCGCAGCGCCTCGACCATGCTACCGGCCTCGGCCCGGCCCGTACCGGCGATGTCGAAGGCGGTGCCGTGGTCGACGGAGGTACGGATGACGGGCAGTCCGACGGTCAGGTTGACGCCCGCTTCGATGCCCATGACCTTGACGGGGCCGTGGCCCTGGTCGTGGTACATGGCGACGATCAGGTCGTAGTCGCCGCGCGAGGCGAGGAAGAAGGCGGTGTCGGCCGGGAGCGGTCCGACGGCGTCGATACCGTCGGCGCGCAGGACCTCGATCGCGGGGACGATCTTCTCCTCCTCCTCGCCGTAGCCGAACAGACCGTTCTCCCCTGCGTGCGGGTTGATGCCGCACACCCCGATGACCGGCTCCGGGACACCGGCGCGCACCATCGCCTCGTGGCCGCGGCGCACCGTCCGTTCGACGAGGCCGGGTTCGATCCGGTGCACGGCGTCGATGAGGCCGATGTGCGTGGTGACGTGAATGACCTTCACCTTCGGTGTGGAGAGCATCATCGACACCTCCTCGACACCGGTGAGATGGGCGAGGAGTTCGGTGTGTCCGGGGTAGAGATGGCCGCCCGCGTGCAGGGCCTCCTTGTTGAGCGGCGCGGTGCAGATGCCCTGCACGTCGCCGCGTACGGCGAGTTCGGCGGCGACGCGCACGTACTGGTAGGCGGCGTCGCCCGCGACGGCGGAGAGCCGGCCCCAGGGCAGGTCGGCGGGGAGCAGTCCGAGGTCGATGACGTTGACGCGCCCTTCGGTGAACTCGGCCTGGTCCAGGGTCTCGACGGTGGCGATCTCGCAGCTGAGACCGAGGATGCCGGCGGCCTGGCGCAGCCGCGTCGCGTCGCCGATGACGACAGGACGGCAGCGGCGCACGGTGTCCGGGTGGAGCAGCGCGGGGACGATCACCTCGGGGCCGATGCCCGCGCCGTCGCCCATGGTGACCGCGATGAGCGGGAGCGGCCGTCCGGCGGGGTCGGTCGGCTCCACGGGGGCGGTCGTCGGGGCTGCGTTCACAGGAACTCTCCTTGCGGTACGGGTGACACGGGCGGTGGGGGGACGGACGCGCGGTGCTCGGCGCCCGGTACGGGTGGAGCGGTCTTCGGGAGGGGATCGTCGGGCCGCAGGGCGCGGGCGATGAGCAGCAGGGAGCCGGTGTCGCCGTAACTCCCTGGGCGGGTGACGACCGTACGGCCGTCGGAGGCGAGGGAGCGTACGGCGCCGTGGTGGATCTGGCCCACCGGGCGGAGGTGGGTGATCGAGAGCGCGTCCAGGACGCGGCGCGCCGTCTCGCCCCCGGTGAGGACGAGGTCGGCCGCGGCATGCGCCGCGGCGACGGTACGGGCGAGGCCGGCCACCACCCGGCGGGCGGCGCCGGTCCTGACCCCATGGGTGTGGTCCACGCTGACGACCGTGACGGCGCCCGGGTCCACGGTGAGCGGGAGGCACGCGCCGGGCGCCGCGAGCAGATCGGCGGAGAGGGCGGTGTGGCGGGCCCCGACGGCGACGAGTTGCGCGATCTGCGCAACAACGGCGGGCTCCGCGGTGCCGACGACCACGAGCAGCGGGCGGGTGACCGTACGGCCGGGCCCCGCTGACGGCCCGTCCGCTGACCGCCTGTCCGGCGTCGCTCCGTCCGGTGACGGCCCGTCCGGTGACGCCCCGTCCAATGGCGTGGTCCCGGTCGGCGGAACGCCGGACACCGGAGCGTCAGGGGAGGCTCCGGCGACGGCGTCGCCTTCCTCGCCCGTGTCGAGGAGCCGGCCGAGGGCGGCGGCGAGCCCGCCCGTCCCCATCAGCCGTACGCCCGGTCCCAGCCGCAGCGCGGCGGCGGCGATCGCGTCGAGATCGGCGTCCGTCTCCGCGTCGCACACCGGCCGGCGCCCGGCCAGGGCGAGTGCGCGCAGCCGCTCCGTCAGTTCAGGACCGGGCCCGCGTACGGCGGCCAGCGGGACCGGCGCCGTCCGCATGTCGCCGAGCGCGGCGGCCACCGACGTCGGGGCCGGCCGCGGTTCCGCGCGCCAGGCGTCCGTGGCGTGCAGCGGGGTCCCGTGCAGGTGGACGACGCCGTCGCGGACGGTGCGGCCGGCCACCGGCAGCGCGGGGGCGATGACGAGCGCGGTGGCGCCCTCCGCATAGGCGGCGGTCTCGGCGGCGAGGTTCCCGCGCAGCAGGGAGTCCGTCTTCTTCATCAGCACGGTGCCGGTGCCGGCGCCCCGTACGGCCTCCCGTACGGCGGAGGCGGCCGCGGCGGCGTCGAGCTGCCGGGTGTCGAGGTCCACGACGAGCGCCTCGCCGGGGGCGGGTGGCCCGGTGGCCGCGGGGCCCAGGACGATCCGGGCGGGGCGGCGCAGCGCCGCGGCCGTCTCGGCCGCGCCGGACAGGTCGTCCGCGAGGGCGAGCACCCGCCGCGCCCGGGGCCCGCCGCGCGGCCAGGGGTCACCGTGCGGCTCGGGTCCGGCCTGCTCAGGGATCACGGATACCTCCTCGGGCGACCCGGGGCGGGCTGCCTCGGTGCTCGATGATGGCACAGGTTGCGCGAAGTGCGCGAGGCCTCTTGCGCGAAACACGCAATCGTGCCACCTTGTGCGGCGCGACACCTGTTGGTGCGGAACAGGCCGGACACCATGCCGGCCGGAGCGGCACCGACGACTGGGCCCCGTCGCGGGACAGGGCCCAGGAGCCGCTGGACGAGCGAGTCCAGCACCCCGGAACCCGAGAAGGTCGACGATGACCCCTACTCCTCAGAGCGCTCCCCCCGACGCTCCACCGCGTGCGGCGGTCGACCGCCGCACCCTGCTGCGCTGGGGCGCCGTCGGCGGCGCCGGCCTCGCCCTCGCCCCGCTCTCCGCCTGCGCGGGGCCCACCGGCGCCCCCGGCCCCGGCACCCTCACCCTCGGTCTGAACCGCTCGCTGGTGAGCCTGGACAACAAGCTGAACCAGTTCGACGCCGCGGTCACCGTGCAGCGCGCCGTACGGCAGGCGCTGACCCGTATCGGCCCCGGCATGAAGCCGCAGCTCGTCCTGGCCGACCGCTTCGAGATGGCGGAACCCACCGCGTGGGCGGTGCGGCTGCGGGAGGGCGTGTGCTACTCGGACGGCAGCCCCGTCACCGTCGAGGACGTCGCCACCGCCCTGAAGATGTACGGCAAGGTCAACGGCTCCTTCCTGCTCGGCCTCTTCCCCGAACTCCCCACCGTGGAGAAGACCGGCACCCGTACCTTCCTGCTGCACACCGGCAAGCCCGTACCGGTCCTCGACCGGCTGATGGCCAACATCCACATCACTCCGGCCGCCGCCAACCGTCCCGAGGAGTTGCAGAGCGGCCTCGGCTCCGGTCCGTACCGCGTTCTCAAGGCGAACGCGGGCGCCGGTGAGTACACCCTCGGCCGCAACCCCGAGTACTGGGGACCGCGCCCGCGTATCGACACCGTACGGGTCAGGTTCGTCCCCGAGGAGTCCAGCCGGGTCGTCGCGCTGCGCAGTGGTGAACTCGACGTCGTCGACACCCTCACACCGGACTCGGCCGAACAGCTCACCGGACTCCCCGGCGTCCGGGTCGAGCAGACCGCCGGCGTCCGGATGTGCCAGCTCTTCTACAACTTCCGCAAGCCGAAGGGGAGTCCGCTCGCCGACCCCCGGGTGCGCAAGGCCCTCAGCTACGCGATCGACGGCAGAGCCCTGGTCGAGGACGTGCTGAACGGCGCGGCCGAGGAGGCCGGCGGTGTGGTGCCGCTCGCGCTCGAAGGCGCGGTGCGCACCGGCGGTTACGAGTACGACCCCGGCAGGGCACGCACCCTGCTCAGGTCGCTGGGCGCGGCCGACCTGCGGATCCGGATCATCTGGGAGTCGGGCGAGTTCGCCGCCGACACCTCCGTCATGGAGGCGGTCGTGGACATGCTGGGATCGGTCGGCGTCCGCGCCTCGCTGCGGCAGTTCGAGCCGGGCGGCGACATCCTGACCTGGCGCCAGGGCAAGGCCGGCGACTGGGACGTCATCGGCAACGGCTACGGCAGCCCCACCGGCCAGGCGCTCACCATGCTCCAGGGCATGTACGGCGGCACCGTCGAAAAGGACCGCACCGGCGACGCCTTCATGGGATACATCGTCCCCTCCGTCGAGAGGCAGCTCACCGCCGCCGCCACCCAGGTGGACGACGCCGAGCGGAACCGGCAGCTCGCCGTGGTCCAGAAGGCCGTCTGGGAGACATGGCCCAGCCTCTGGGCCTTCGCACCGAAGACCCTGCTGGCCCGCAGGACCCGGGTCCGCAACCTGTCGCTGCTGCCGATCAACTCCTACGACCTGTCCGCCGTACGGCTGGAGGGCTGAGCCGTGCCGAAGTATCTCGCCCGACGGCTCGGCCAGAGCGTGCTGACCGTCTTCCTCACCCTCACCACCGTCTTCCTGCTGGTCCGGCTCGCGCCCGGCGACCCCGCCGCCGCGTACGCCAGTCCCAACGCGACCACCGCCGACCTCGCCAGGATCCGCGCCCAGTTCGGCCTCGACCAGCCGCTGTTCACGCAGTACGGCATCTTCCTGCGCGACCTGTTCACCGGCGATCTGGGCACCAGCTACTCCTTCCACGCCCCCGCCCTCGACGTGGTCCTGGAGCGGATGCCGTACACCATCACCCTCGCCGTCTCGGCGATCACGGTGACCGCCGTGGTGGCGGTGCCGCTCGGGGTGTGGATGGCGCGGCGCGCCGACTCCAAGCGCGAGCTGGGCGCCAATGTCCTGACCATCACCGGTCAGTCCATGCCGGACTTCTGGACCGGTGTGATGCTGCTGACCGTCTTCGCCGTGCTGCTGCCCGTGCTGCCCGCCTCCGGATTCACGTCCTGGAGCGGTCTGGTGCTGCCGACGGTCACCGTCGCCGTCCTGCAACTGGCCCTGATCTCCCGGCTGGTACGGCGCGAGATGACCACGGCGCTCAACTCCCCGTACATCATGGTCGCCCGCTCCCGCGGCTTCTCGGAGCCCACCCTCACCTGGCGCTACGCCCTCGCCAACTCGGGGGTGCCGCTGCTCACCGCGCTCGGCACCCGCTTCGCCGCGCTGCTCAACGGTGTCGTCGTGGTCGAGGTGGTCTTCGGCTGGCCCGGGGTCGGCTCGCTCGTGGTGCGCGCCCTGGAGACCCGGGACTATCCGCTCATCCAGGCCACCGTCCTGGTCACCGCGGTCCTCGCGATCCTCGTCCAACTCCTCGTCGACCTCGCCTACCCGCTGCTCGATCCGCGGGTGCGCCTCGGAAAGGCGGCCTGAGACATGACCACCGCCCCGCGTACCGCCGCCTCTTCAGGGCCCGCACCCGCCGGTCCCGCGCCCTCCGGCGCCCGGCCGAGCGCGGTCACCGCCCGCGATCTCGCCCGTGCCACCGCCACCCGGCAGCGGCGCGGCGCCCGGTTCAAGCTGTGGGCGGGCACGGTGTGCACCGCGCTCGTCGTCCTGCCCGTCGCGCTGGCGGCGCTGCTGCCCCTGCCCGGCGCGGACGCGCAGGACCTGTCCCGGCGCCGGCTGCCCCCGCTCAGCGACGGCCATCTCTTCGGCACGGACCAGCTCGGCCGGGACCTGCTCTCCCGGATCCTGCACGGCGGCCAGGTGTCGCTGACGGTCGGCATCCTCGCCGTCCTCGTCTCCGGGCTGATCGGTGTCGCGGCGGGCTCGGCGGCCGGGTTCTTCGGCGGCTGGGTCGACGCGGTCGTCTCCCGGCTGCTGGAGGCCCAGCTCGCGCTGCCCCTGCTGATGATGCTGCTGCTCGTGGTGGCCCTCTTCGGCCCCTCCGTCACCGTCATCACCTGTGTGATCGCGGTCGCCCAGTGGCCGGAGGTGGCGCGGCTCACCCGCTCGCTGGTCCTCGTGGAGCGGGAGAAACCGTATGTCGCCGCCGCCCGCGTGCTGGGGCTGCGCGGCTGGTCGGTGCTGGGCCGCCATGTGATCCCCAATGTGATCCGCCCGGCCAGCCTGGTCGTCCTGCTGCTGCTCGCCCAGGCGGTGCTGCTGGAGAGCGCGCTGAGCTTTCTGGGGGCGGGCCCGCAGCGGCCGTTCGCGACCTGGGGCCGGATCATCTCCGACGGCCAGGACTACATCACCACCTCGTGGTGGCTGGTCACCCTGCCGGGCCTGGTCATCGCCCTGCTCGTGGTCGGCGTCAACCTGATCGGCGACGGTCTGCGCGACCGTACCCGGGCGGTCAAGGCGCCGCGTGGAGCGCGCGTACCGCGCGGGTCGCGCCTGGCGCGCGCCAAGAAGGGAGCCTGAGCCATGACGGAGACAGAGACCACGGCGACGGCCGGGACCGTGCCAAAGTCCGGACCGGCGGCCGGGACCGTGCCGGAGTCCGGTACGGACGTCCCGCTGCTGGACGTCGAGAACCTCCAGGTCGAACTGATCACCGCGCACGGAGTGATCCGCGCCGTCGACGGGGTGAGCTTCACCGTGGGCCGGGGTGAGACCGTCACCCTGATCGGTGAGTCCGGCTCGGGAAAGTCGACCACCGCCATGGGCGTCCTGCGGCTGCTCCCCGAAGGGCTCGCGGTGCTGTCCGGCTCCGTACGGATCGGCGGGCGGGATGTCCTCGCCGACCCGGCGGCGGCCCGCGCGGTGCGCGGGCGCACCGTCTCGCTGATCCCGCAGGACCCTATGACGGCGCTCAGCCCGGTCCACACGATCGGCCGCCAGCTCGGCGACGCGCTGCGGCTGCGCCACCCCGGGCTCTCCCGCGCGGAGGTACGGGAGCGGGGCACCGAGCTGCTGGCGCAGGTCCGTATCCCGCATCCGGAGACCCGCTGGAAGGCGTATCCGCACCAGTTCTCCGGCGGGATGCTCCAGCGCATGCTGATCGCGGTCGCGCTCGCCGGGGAGCCGGAGCTGCTGATCGCGGACGAGCCGACCTCCGCGCTGGACGCCACCGTGCAGGCGGGCGTTCTCGATCTGCTGATGGAGCTACAGGAACAGGAGTCCCTCGGGATGCTGATGATCACGCATGATCTGGGGGTGGCCCGGGTCGTCTCCGACCGTATCCATGTCATGAAGGAGGGCCGATTCGTGGAATCGGGTTCCGCCGCGCGCATCGTGGACGAGCCGGTCGAGCCGTACACCCGCGCCCTGCTCGCCGCCGTGCCGCGGCTCGGCACCTGGGACGAGGACGCGCTGTCCGGCGCCGCGCCGCAGGGGGCGGCGACATGAGCGCCCCCGCACCGGCCGGAACGGCGCCGGCAGCGGCGGCGGCCGCGCCCCTGCTCAGCGTCGAGGACCTGGTCGTCGAGTACCCGACCGCGCGGGGACCGTTCCGCGCCGTCGACGGGGTGAGCCTCACCCTGGAGCGCGGCGGCGCGCTGGCCGTCGTCGGCGAGTCGGGCTGCGGCAAGTCGACCCTCGCGCGGGCGCTGGTACGGCTGCTGAAGCCGGCGTCGGGCCGGATCGTGCTGGACGGTACGGATATCGCGGCGCTGCCGGAGCGGCGGCTGCGCCCGCTGCGGCGGCGGGTGCAGATGGTCTTCCAGGACCCGTACGGCTCGCTCGACCCGCATCTGACGGCCGAGCAGATCGTGGCGGAGCCGCTGCGCCTCTCCGGCGTCCGGGACCCGGCCGAGCGCGCCCGGCGCGCGGCCGAGCTGCTCGACCGGGTGGGGCTGCCCGCCACCGCGCTGCACCGCAGGCCCCCGGAGTTCTCCGGCGGGCAGCGCCAGCGCATCGGCATCGCCCGCGCGCTCGCCTCCCGGCCCAACCTGCTGGTGTGCGACGAGGCGACCTCCGCGCTCGACGTCTCCGTCCAGGCCCAGGTGCTGGAGCTGCTGCGGGAGCTCCAGAGCGAGACGGGCATCGCCTATCTCTTCATCGCCCACCACCTCGGGGTGGTCCGGGAGATCAGCACCGATGTCGTGGTGATGAACGCCGGCCGCGTCGTCGAGCGCGGTCCGACCGCCTCCGTCCTCGCCTCCCCCGCCGAGCCGTACACCCGGGCGCTGCGCCGGGCCGCGCTCGACCCCACCACCGTCCGGGGCGTCAAACCCCGGCAGGTCCTCAACCCCGCGCTCCGCTCGGAGCAGCCCCGCGCGACCGCGGCCGCCGCGGCCGCGCCGTCCACCACCGCACCGGAAGGCAACCGCTCGTGACCACCGGCATCGACCTGCCGCAGCTCCCCCGCCCCCTGTCCAGGCTCGTGCTCGGCACGATGACCTTCGGCGACACCGTCGACCGCGCGGGCGCCGCCGCCATGCTCGACACCGCGCTGGACGCGGGCATCACCGGCGTCGACACGGCGAACGGCTACGCGGGCGGCGAGAGCGAGCGCATCCTCGCCGAGCTGCTGCCGGGCCGCCGCGACCGGATCGTGCTGGCCACCAAAGCCGGTATCCCCCACCCCGACCAGGGCGGGCACGCCCCGCTCTCCGCCGCCGGGATGCGCGCCGCGCTGGAGGGCAGCCTCCAGCGGCTGGGCACCGACCACGTCGATCTGTTCTATCTGCACCAGCCGGACCGGGCCACGCCGATCGCCGAAACCCTCACCGCCGTCGCGGAGTTCGCCGCCGAGGGCAAGATCCTCGCCCTCGGCGTCTCGAACCACTCGGCGTGGCAGATCGCCGAACTCGCCCGCACCGCCGACGCCCTGGGATCGCCGCGCCCCGTCGTCGCCCAGCAGCTCCACAATCTGCTGGCGCGCCGGCTGGAGGAGGAATACGTCGAGTACGCGAAGTACGCGGCCGTCACGGGCCTGCGCACCATGGTCTACAACCCGCTCGGCGGCGGGCTGCTGACGGGCCGTCATACTTTCTCCCGTACCCCGGACTCCGGCCGGTTCGGGGACTCCCGGCTGGCCGCGATGTACCGGGAGCGCTACTGGGACGAGCGGCTGTTCGCCGCCGTGGAACAGCTCACCGGGATCGCCTCCGAAGCCGGCGTCCCGCTCACCGAACTGGCGCTGCGCTGGCTGCTGGACCGGCCGTCGACCGACGCGCTGCTGCTCGGCGGTTCACGCACCGAGCATCTGCGGGCCAACATCGCGGCCGCCCAGGCCGGTCCGCTGGACGCGGACGTGACCGCGGCCTGCGACGAGGTCGGCGCCGTCCTGCGCGGCCCGATGCCCGCCTACCACCGCTGACCGGCCCCCGCGCCCCCGCCCTCCGCACGGCACACCCCTACGCTCTCAAGGAGTCCTTCCCATGACCCGCGACACGTCCGGTACGCCCGCCGCCTTCGCCACCGCGCTGCGCGCCCGCGAGCAGCTCGTCGGCTACTGGTCCGTCCTCGACTCCCCGGTCTCCACCGAGCGCGTGGCGCGCCTCGGCTACGACTACGTGGCGCTGGACGCGCAGCACGGCCTGATCGAGTACACGGGTCTGCTCGCGTCGCTCACCGCCATCGACACCAAGGGGTCCACCGCCGTCGGCCTGGTGCGGGTCGACGCCAACGACCCGACGCCGATCGGCAAGGCGCTCGACGCGGGCGCGGCCGGGGTGATCGTGCCGCTCATCGACAACGCCCGGGACGCGGCCGACGCGGTGGCCGCCGTACGCTACCCGCCGCTCGGCCGGCGCTCGTACGGGCCGATGCGCTCGGGTCTGCGGATCGGCCCCAACCCGGCCGAGGCACATGAGCAGACCGTGGTGCTCGCCATGATCGAGACGGCGGAGGGGCTGGCCAACGTCGAGGAGATCTGCGCCACCGAAGGACTCGACGGCATCTATGTCGGCCCCTCCGACCTGCGGATCGCCATCGGCGGCGCCACCTCGACCGACCCGGCCGTGGCCGACCGGTTCGAGGCCGCGCTGGTCACGGTGCGGGAGGCCGCGGCGGCGGCCGGGATCGCCGCGGGCATCCACAACGCGGACGGGGCGAGCGCGGCCAGGCGACTGGCCGAGGGGTACACCTTCGCGACCGTCTCCAGCGATCTGACCCATCTGGAGCAGATCGCCGGCCGTCATCTCGCCGACGCCCGCCCGTCCGGGAACGCCTGATGGCCGCCGGGGCCGGGACGTCCGGCGACGCGGACGGTGTGCTGCGCCCGCACCCCATCGAGCCGGGGCGCGCGGAGGCCCGGCTGTCGGCGCCCGCCGTGCAGAACCACGCCGCGAATCTGACGGTGCTGCCCGGCGGCGACCTCGGCTGCGTCTGGTTCGCCGGTACGCAGGAGGGCGTCGCCGACATCTCCGTCTGGTTCTCCCGGCTCGCCCCGGACGGCGCGGCGTGGTCCGCGCCGGTGCGGCTCTCCGGCGACACCGGCCGCTCCGAGCAGAACCCGGTCCTCTTCCCGGCGCCCTCGGGCGACCTGTGGCTGCTGCACACCGCGCAGCGCGCGGGTCATCAGGACACCGCCGAGGTACGGCGGCGGATCAGCCGGGACGGCGGGGCCACCTGGGGCGAGTCCCGCGTCGTGTTCCCCGCCACGGACGAGGGCGGCGTCTTCGTACGCCAGCCGGTGACCGTACTTCCGTCGGGGCGCTGGCTGCTGCCGGTGTTCCGGTGCCTGACCGCGCCGGGCGAGCGCTGGTCGGGCGGCCGGGACACCAGCTCCGTGATGGTCAGTGACGACGCCGGGGAGAGCTGGACGGAGCGGCCGGTGCCCGGCTCCACCGGGCTGGTGCACATGAACGTCCAGCCGGGGCCCGACGGTTCACTGGTCGCGCTGTTCCGCAGCCGCCGGGCGGACGCCGTGCACCGCTGTGTGTCGTGGGACGACGGGGAGAGCTGGAGCGTGCCCGAGCGGCTGGCCGTGCCCAACAACAACTCGTCGATCCAGTTCGTGCCGCTGGCCGGCGGCCGGCTCGCGATGGTCCACAACCACAGCAGCGCGGCCGACGCGACCGAGCGCCGGGAGTCGCTCTACGACGAGATCGACGACGACGGCGTGAGCGAGGAGACGCCGGCCGGGGGCGCCGCGCCACCGGCCGGGGCCCTGGACGAGGGCGCGGCCTTCTGGGGCGCTCCCCGCGCTCCGCTGACGCTCTCCGTGTCGTCGGACGGCGGGCTGACCTGGCCGGTACGGCACGATCTGGCGACCGGGGACGGCTACTGCCTGACCAACAACTCCCGGGACGGGCTCAACCGGGAGCTGTCCTACCCGTCGGTCGCCCGCTCCGGTGACGGAACGCTGCATGTCGCGTACACCCGTCACCGCCGCTCGGTCCAGTACGTCAGGCTGGCGCCGGAGTGGACCGACGCGCACCTGTCCGCGTAGCGGCCCGGCGCGGTGACAGCCCCCGTCCACCAGGGCCGTTGGTCCGCGCCGTACGGAGGTCAGCCGTACGGCGCGGACCAGACGCGGCGTTTGGGGAGGGGCCGGGCGTAGCCGCCCGCGCGGCTCGTGGTGAGCCCCAGCGCGACCAGTGACTCGGCGAGCCGGACGGCAGCCGCGACCCCGTCCACGACGGGCATACCGAGGCGCCGGGCCACGTCGCCCACCGTACGGTCGAGACCGGTCATGCCCGCGCAGCCGAGGACCAGCACCTCGGCGCCCGCGTCCCTGGCCCGTTCCGCGGCGTGCAGGAACGCCGCGGCGGTGCGCTCCTCGTCGGCCAGGCCGAGGACGCCGAGTCCGGTGCCGACGACGGCGGCGCAGTGCGCGGCGACGCCCGCCGTGTGAAGGCTGTCCTCGATCTGGCCCCGGGTGCGGTCCAGGGTGGTGACGACCCCGTACCGCCGTCCCAGCAGGCAGGCGAGATGGGCGGCGGCCTCGGTGATGTCCACGACGGGCACGTCGAGGAGTTCCCGGGCGCCCTCGCG
Source organism: Streptomyces sp. NPDC096310 (assembly GCF_044763125.1). Taxonomy (NCBI): domain Bacteria; kingdom Bacillati; phylum Actinomycetota; class Actinomycetes; order Kitasatosporales; family Streptomycetaceae; genus Streptomyces; species Streptomyces sp. NPDC096310. The sequence continues at coordinate 140,843 of NZ_JBIWFO010000020.1, forward strand.
GCCGTGTTCACCGAATCCGGCCATGACGACCGCGTCGTACGGCTCCTCGTGGCGGCGCAGGGCGTCCAGGACGGCGGCGGCGGAGAGATGGCTGTCGAGCCAGCCCTCGGCGGACTCGGGTCCCCAGTCGGGGGTGAGTCCGGTGACGGTGGTGCCGGGGGCGGCCGCGCCCCGGGCGCCCCGGACGATCTCCTCGGTCATCGTCTCGGTGGTGTTGCAGTTGGTGACGAGGATCCGCATGCCGTCAGAGCTCCACCGGCCGCGGTCCGGCCTCCCGCGGCGGCGCGGCGGCGCGTTCCGCGCGGCAGAGCACCGAGTAGAGGAGGCCGGAGGTGACGGTTCCGATGAACCAGGAGTACGGGGCGATGTCGGCGAAGTACGGGACGAGCGCGCACACGGCGGCGACCGCGGCGGTCGGCAGGAACGCCCCGAGCGCCTTGGGGTTGACGCCCTTGCGGTAGTAGTAGCGGGAGCCCTCCCGCGCGTCGAAGAGCTGGTCCACCTCGATGTGCCCGCGCTTCACCCAGTAGTAGTCGACCATGATCACGCCGAACAGGGGGCCGAGGAAGGCGCCGAGACCGCCGAGGAAGTAGTTGACGACCGCGGGGTTGGAGTAGAGGTTCCAGGGCGTGACCAGCAGCGCGGCGACGGTGCTGATCATCCCGCCGGCCTTGAAGCTGATCCGCTGCGGCCAGAGGTTGGCCAGGTCGTACGCGGGTGAGACGAAGTTGGCGACGATGTTGACGCCCATCGTGGCGACGGCGAAGGTCAGCGCCCCGAGCACCAGGACCCAGGTGTTGCCCGCCTTGGCGACGAGCAGGGCCGGGTCGGTGATCGCCTCGCCGAAGACCTCGATGGAGCCGGCCGTGACGATGACGGAGACGATGATGAAGGCCGTCGAGTTGATGGGCAGGCCCCAGAAGTTGCCGCGCCTGACGGTGCGGTAGTCGGGGGCGAAGCGCGAGAAGTCGCAGAAGTTGAGCATGAGCGTGCCGTAGATCGACAGGATCAGGCCGATCGCGCCGAACCACTGGGCGAACTGCTTTCCGGTGGAGACGGGGTGCGGTGTGGAGGTGAGCGAGATCGTCCAGCCCGCCTTGGCGAGGATCCACACGGCGAGCACGATCATCACGAGCCAGATCGCCGGTCCGCAGAAGTCCTGGAACTTACGCACCGACTCCATGCCGCGGTTGATGATCAGCGCTTGGGCGGCCCACAGGATCAGGAACGAGGTCCAGCCCAGCGCGTCGAGCCCGAGGAAGGAGTGGCGCGTCCAGGAGACGAGGTCCGGCAGCGCCGCGAGCAGCATCACATTGACGGCGACGGAGGCCAGATAGGTCTGTATCCCGTACCACATGATGGCGATGACGGCCCGGATCAGGGCGGGGATGTTGGCTCCCCAGACCCCGAAGCTGATGCGGCCGACCACAGGGAAGGGGACGCCGTGGCGCTGGCCGACGCGGCCCATCATGTTCATCCCGAGATAGATCAGGACGAAGCCGACGAGCAGGGAGGTGAAGATCTGCCAGACGTTCATGCCGAGCACGAGCAGCCCGGCGGCGAAGGTGTAGTTGCCCAGGTTGTGGACGTCGGACATCCACAGCGCGAAGAGGTCGAAGACCTTCCACTTGCGGTGGGCGGCGGGGGCGAGGTCGTCGTTGGTGAGACGGGGATCGGGGACGAACGCGGGGGCCGCGACGGGTTCTGCGCGGTCTGCGAGGGACATGAGGCCTCCCGGCGGGGACAGGGGACGGTTTGGTATACCAAACGGCCTGACTATGTTCCGCCCCGGATCACCGCATGGCATGTCCCTGCCGTTACGGCTCGGTAAATCACCTCAGGGATCGGGGATCATGGAGGCATGACCACCGCCGAACCGCTGGGGGCCGTCCGCGAGCGCGTACTCGCCGAGCTGCGGCAGGACATCATCGCGGGGCGGCTGCGCCCCGGGGACCGGCTCGTCGAACGAGAACTCGCCGAACGCTTCGCGGTCTCCCGCGTCCCGGTACGGGAGGCGATCCGCGCGCTGGTCGCCGAGGGTTTCGTCCTCTTCGAGACCCCGCGCCGCACGGTGGTGCGCCGCCTCACCCGGACCGATGTGGCGGAGCTGTTCGAACTGCGGGAGGCGCTGGAGGTGTACGCCGCCGGCCTCGCCGCCGAGCGCGCGGGCCGCGACGCGCTCGCCGAGCTGGAGGAACTGCTCGACACCGCGGCGAGCGCCACCCGGATCACCGATCCCGAACGGATCACCGACGTCAACACCCTGTTCCACGACCGGATCCTGGTCATGGCGGGCAACAGCCTGCTGATCTCGGTGATGCGGCCGGTCGACGGCCGGCTGCGCTGGCTCACCCGCCAGAACGACCGGTGGCCCGAACTCCTCGCCGAACACCGTGAGTTGTACGGGGCGATCGCATCGGGGGATCCGGAGCGGGCGCGCGCGAGCGCCCTCGCCCATGTCCGGGCCAACCACCGCTCCACCGTACGGCGGCTGTTCGGCCCGGACGCCGCGGCCGGGGAGCGCCCCGAGACGGGGGAAAGGCCCGAGCGGTACGGCTAGCTTAAGCTAGGGCGTGTTTCGAAAGTCCCGCCTGGCACGCGACGCCTGGCACGCACACTCGCCGCGTTGTCGGAGTCGTCCAAGTACGTCCAGTACGAGGACGATCCTCCGCCTTGCGATCGCGCTCGGCATCCGGAGGGCAATTCAGTGCGCCGAGACGGAGCGAGCGGAGCGAGTGCAGTGCACCAGACGCCGCGAGCCCCGCCCTACGGTTAGTCCGCGCTGACCGCGCTCACCCTGAAGGTGTCGCCGCAGACCACAGGGGCGGAGGTGGCCAGGGTCATCGCGTCCTTGGAGCCCGGCGGATAGATCTGGAGCAGGCTGGGCCGGGGCCAGCAGGACGAGCCCTTGATGCCCTTGTTCAGGGTGTGCAGCGTGATGTGTGCCGCGGCGCCGGGGGCCAGGGTCACGGCGGGGAGCTGCCCGCCCTCACGGGTGGCCGGTGTGCCGATGGGGGCGCCGTCGCCCGCGAGGAGGGAGACACCCGGGAAGCCCCGCAGGGTGCAGGAGCCCGGCCCCTTGTTGATGAGCCGCAGGTCGTAGTAGATCTGGCCGGCGCCGGGGTTCGGGGCGCTCAGGCCCAGGCCGAGGCGTGCCGCCGTACACCGTGCCGACGTGGCCCGCGCCTGGCCCGAGACGGGTGGCGTGGACGAGGCCGGTGCGGACGGGGCGGGCGTCGCGGGTGGCGTGCTCGGCGCGCCCGCCGTACCGCTCCCCTCCGTACCGCTGCCCTCCGTGGCGTCCCCCGCCGTGCCGCCGCCGCCCGTGGGCGTGGTGGCCGAGGCGGCGGGCGGGGCCGAGGCCGCCGGGCCGCCCGAGGATCCCCCGCCGCTGTCGCAGGCCGCGGTGGCCACCGCCAGCAGCGTCGCGCTCGCCGCCACGGCGGCTATGCGCCATCGTCCGCGGCTCTTCCCGGCCCGTGCCGCGCTCGCGCGCCAGGGCCGCCGGGGTGTCGCCCCGGAGGTCTGGGAGTGATCGGACATGTGCTCCACCTGTCCCTTCGCATCATGCGTATACCCGCCACAAACGCACCCATCGCACATATACCCGGAAGTCCGGGGAAATACGGCGCGGTCCCGCTCCGAAGGCCGTGGAGCGCCTGCCCGCACGTGTGCCCGGTCAGGGCGGGCACAACCGCGGCAGGGGTGTGAGACTCAAGGGAGGAGGTGGTCGCTGATGGTGGGTGAACCCCCCGCGGCCGGCCCCCCGGGGGCGCCTGGTCCCCCGGAGACATCCGGTCCGACGGAGACATCCGGCCCCACGGCGACGTCCGGGCCCGTGGAGGCGCCCGGGCCCGTGGAGGCGCCCGATCCGGTGTCCCCCGCCGGGCCGGGCCCCGGCGAGCGGCTGCTCGAAGACCTCCTCGCGCGGGCCCAAACCGCCGCCCCCATGGAGCTGCCCGCCCTGGTGAACCGGTGCGCGGCCGCGATCGGTCTGGAACGGATCGTCGTCTATCTCGTCGACATCCAGCAGCGGCACCTCGTACCGCTGACCAGCGGTCCGCCCGCCATCCCGGTCGACACCTCCGTCGCGGGCTCCGCCTACCGCTGGCTCGATCTGCGCGTCGAGGAGCGCCCGGAGGGCGGGCTCTCCGCCTGGCTGCCACTGGTCGACGGGGCGGAGCGGCTGGGCATCCTGGGGATCCGTACGGACGCCCTCGACACCGCGCGACTGCGGCGCTGCCGCATGCTCGCCTCCGTACTCGCCATGGCGATCACCTCGAAGCGCGCGTACAGCGACAGCTACGCGCGCTACGCCAGGACCGAGGCCATGGACCTGCCCGCGGAGATGCTGCGCGGCCTGCTGCCCCCGCGCACCATCGGCTGTGACCGCGCCGTCTCGACGGCGGTGCTGGAACCCGCTTACCACATCGGGGGTGACGCCTTCGACCACGCGCTGACCCCGTCCACCCTGCAGGCCGCGCTCTTCGACGCCATGGGCCACAATCTGGCCTCGGGGCTGACCACCACCGTGGCGATGGCGGGCTGCCGCAACGCCCGCCGCGCGGGCGCCGAGCTGACGGAGCTGGTGGACACCATCGACCAGGCGCTCGGGCGGTGGCTGCCCGACCAGTACTGCACCGGTATCGTCACCCAGCTCGATCTGGCTCAGGGCGTCTTCCGCTGGTGCAACTGCGGGCATCCCCCGCCTCTGCTGATCCGTGGCCGCCGCGTCCTGGACAGAGCGCTGGAGCGGCCCGCCCAACCGCCGATGGGGCTGCCGTCCCAGCTGGCCACGGCCCCCCGCACGTCGTACGAGACCGTGCTCGAACCGGGCGACCGGGTCCTGCTCTACACGGACGGGGTGACGGAGTCACGGATCGAGGGCGGCGACGAGTTCGGACTGGGCCGGTTCACCGACTCCATCATCCGCGGCGCGGACGCCGGGGAGCTGGCGCCGGAGGCACTGCGCCGGATCATCCACACGATCCTGGACCGCCAGAACAATCACCTTCGCGACGACGCCACCCTGCTGCTCATCGAGTGGCGGCCACCCCGGACATGACGGCCGGCCCTTCCCGCCGGGGACGTGGCGGTACGAACAGCAGCCCGAGCGTGATCCAGACATAGGTGTTGGCGCCGAGGAAGGCGTCGGGGCCGGTCGAGTCCCACCGCCACAGCCAGACGACGCTGCTGCACAGCACCACGTACAGGACGGCGCACAGGGCCGGCCGGACCCGGCGCCCGCTGTCCGGCCCTGCCGACGCCGCATCCGCCAGGACGATCAGCGCCGGGATCAGCCAGACGAGATGGTGCACCCAGGTCACCGGGGAGACCAGGCAGGCGGCGAGGCCGGTGAGGGCGAATCCGGCGCGGTCGTCACCGGCGCGCACGGCCGCGCGGGCGCGGTACGCCCAGACGGCGAGCACCGCGAGCACGCACACCGCCCAGAGCACGCGGTTCGGGTGGTCGGGCTGGAGGCGGGCCAGGACACCTTGGAGCGACTGGTTGGAGACATAGGAGAGCGCGCCGACGCGGTCCGTGTCCCACAGGGCGCCGGTCCAGAAGTCCCGGGACGCGGCCGGGTCCACGAGGGCCGCGAGCAGGGTCGCGCCGCCCGCTGTGGCGCAGGCGATCGCGGCCTGGCGCCTGCGGCCCGTGATCAGCAGGTAGCCGATGAAGAGTCCGGGGGTGAGCTTGACGGCGGTCGCCAGGCCGATGCCGACGCCCGCGTACCGGCCGCGCCCGGTGGCGAGCAGCCGCGCGTCGGCGAAGACGAGCGCCACGAGCAGGAGGTTGACCTGGCCGAAGCTGAAGGTGTCACGGACGGGTTCGAGGAGCGCGAAGAGGCAGCCGGCGACGGTGAGCACGAACCAGGCGCGGCCGGCCGCCCGCGTGCCCTCCCCGGCCGCGGGGTCCGTACGGGCGGCGAGCGCGCACCGGACGACCGGGACGGCCAGCCAGTACAGCAGCAGCGCCGAGGCCAGGGCGCTCAGCGCGACGCTGATCGCGACGGCCACCGGCCAGGAGACGAGGGCCATCGGCGCCATCGCGACCGCCGCGAAGGGCGGGTAGGTGAAGCCGTAGTGGGTGCCGGGTTTGAGGTAGTCGTAGATCCGGCCGCCGTGGACCCAGTCGCCGACCGCGCCCCAGTAGACGGCCACGTCGAAGAAGTCCCGGTGCAGCGGGACGGTCGCGAGGAAGACGGCGGTGGCCACGACCAGGCAGCCGGCGGTGAGGACCCGGCGGGCGGGGGCCGCCACGGCCCGGTGCGGGGCTCTCACGCTCATGCCGCGGTCCGGGCGCGGGAGGGCAGCGTCGCCGGGCCCGACATCTCGAACATCCACCACAGGGCGAGCGCCCCGAGCGCCCCGCCGCCCACCGCGAGCGTCATCCGCATCACGTCCGGCGGGGCGCCGCTGGGCAGCAGGGCCAGGGCCAGGACGCCGCTGCCGACCGCGGCCCAGCGGCGGATCCGGCCGTCGGGCGCGGCGGCGGCGATCAGGAACAGTGCCCACAGCGCGTACCAGGGGCGGAACGCCGGCCCGAGCGCGAAGACCGCGAGCAGGCTCAGCGCCAGCGCGTACACCGGTCCGAGGCGTGCGCGGCGCAGCCACAGCAGCGCGACGGCCACGGCGGTGGCCGCCAGTCCGCACCAGCGCCACACCGGTACGGCCAGCTCACCGAGGCCGGTGCCCGCCGCGTCCAGCAGGACGCCGCTGAGCCGGCCGAGTCCGCTGGTGAGGGACCAGTTGTCCGGTGACACGGGGGTGGAGAGGGTGGCGAGCCAGCCGTACCCCGTGCCGGTCACGGCCGTCACCAGGGCGGTGGTGGGGGGGGGGGCCGGGCCGCGGGCGCGCCGCCGCCCGTCCCCCCCCGGGGCGCCCCCCACAATGGCGGGGCACACCGGCGCCGACCCGCC